>NZ_JANQBQ010000001.1:1894344-2525792 GCF_024723825.1 Romboutsia lituseburensis | reverse complement strand
TCTTGAAGTTGGCTTCGCGCTTAGATGCTTTCAGCGCTTATCCATTCCGTACATAGCTACCCAGCCATGCCCTTGGCAGAACAACTGGTACACCAGAGGTACGTCCATCCCGGTCCTCTCGTACTAAGGACAGGTCTCCTCAAATTTCCTACGCCTGCGACGGATAGGGACCGAACTGTCTCACGACGTTCTGAACCCAGCTCGCGTACCACTTTAATGGGCGAACAGCCCAACCCTTGGGACCTACTACAGCCCCAGGATGTGATGAGCCGACATCGAGGTGCCAAACCTCCCCGTCGATGTGGACTCTTGGGGGAGATAAGCCTGTTATCCCCAGGGTAGCTTTTATCCGTTGAGCGATGGCCCTTCCATGCGGTACCACCGGATCACTAAGTCCGACTTTCGTCCTTGCTCGACCTGTATGTCTTGCAATCAAGCTTCCTTTTGCCTTTGCACTCTTCGCACGATTTCCGACCGTGCTGAGGAAACCTTTGAGCGCCTCCGTTACTTTTTAGGAGGCGACCGCCCCAGTCAAACTGCCCACCTGACGGTGTCCCAAGACCTGATTCAAGGCCTATGGTTAGGATCCCAGTACTACAAGGGTGGTATCCCAAGGATGACTCCACACAAACTGGCGTTCATGCTTCATAGTCTCCCACCTATCCTGTACATGTAGTACCAAGACCCAACGTCAAGCTACAGTAAAGCTCCATGGGGTCTTTCCGTCCTGTCGCAGGTACCCGGCATCTTCACCGGGATTACAATTTCACCGAGTCTATTGTTGAGACAGTGCCCAAATCGTTACGCCTTTCGTGCGGGTCGGAACTTACCCGACAAGGAATTTCGCTACCTTAGGACCGTTATAGTTACGGCCGCCGTTTACTGGGGCTTAAGTTCACTGCTTCGGATTGCTCCTGACAGATCCCCTTAACCTTCCAGCACCGGGCAGGCGTCAGCTCCTATACATCGTCTTGCGACTTAGCAGAAACCTGTGTTTTTGGTAAACAGTCGCTTGGGCCTATTCTCTGCGGCCATCCAAAGGATGGCACCCCTTCTCCCTAAGTTACGGGGTCATTTTGCCGAGTTCCTTAACAATAGTTCTCTCGCTGGCCTTAGGATACTCTCCTCACCCACCTGTGTCGGTTTACGGTACGGGCGCCTTTAAACTCGATAGAGACTTTTCTCGACAGTGTGAAATCAGCTACTTCGCTACTAAATTTCGCTCCCCATCGTACCCCAGCATTATCTAGACGGATTTGCCTATCTAGACTGCCTCAGTACTTAGCCACACATAACCAACAGTGTGGTTAGCTTATCCTACTGTGTCATCCCATTTCTCAAACGCTTATTGGCGGTACAGGAATATCAACCTGTTGTCCATCACCTACGCCTTTCGGCCTCGGCTTAGGTCCCGACTAACCCAGGGCGGACGAACCTTCCCCTGGAAACCTTGGGTTTACGGCCCGTGGGATTCTCACCCACGTCTCGCTACTCATGCCAACATTCTCACTCGTATACTGTCCACATGTCCTTACGGTCATGCTTCAGCCTGCATACGAAGCTCCCCTACCCATCATAATGATGCCGTAGCTTCGGTAGTACGTTTTAGCCCCGGAAATTTTCGGCGCAGGATCACTCGACCAGTGAGCTATTACGCACTCTTTAAATGAGTGGCTGCTTCTAAGCCAACATCCTGGTTGTCTGTGCAATCCCACATCCTTTACCACTTAACGTACATTTAGGGACCTTAGCTGACGATCTGGGCTGTTGCCCTCTTGACTATGAATCTTATCACCCACAGTCTGACTCCCAAGTAAAAGAAAACGGCATTCGGAGTTTGATAGTCTTCGGTAAGTGCAATACCCCCTAGGACATTCAGTGCTCTACCTCCGTTTCTCTACGCTTGAGGCTAGCCCTAAAGCTATTTCGGGGAGAACCAGCTATCTCCGGGCTCGATTGGAATTTCACCGCTATCCACAAGTCATCCCCGAGCTTTTCAACGCTCGTGGGTTCGGTCCTCCACGAAATTTTACTTTCGCTTCAACCTGCTCATGGATAGGTCGCCCGGTTTCGGGTCTACGTCAAGTAACTTAGGTCGCCCATTTAAGACTCGCTTTCGCTACGGCTCCACACCTGAAGTGCTTAACCTTGCTACTTAACGTAACTCGTTGGCCCGTTCTACAAAAAGTACGCGGTCACACAAGAAATGTGCTCCCACAGCTTGTAAGTGCAGGGTTTCAGGTTCTATTTCACTCCCCTCCCGGGGTTCTTTTCACCTTTCCCTCACGGTACTATGCGCTATCGGTCACTAGGTAGTATTTAGGCTTGGAGGATGGTCCCTCCTGCTTCCCACAGGGTTTCACGTGTCCCGTGGTACTCTGGATCATGCTAGTAGCTTTCTCGTTTCAATTACAGGGCTATTACCTTCTATGGCGGAGCTTTCCAACTCTCTTCATTTACGATAGTGCATCCATGTTGCATGTCCGCAACCCCAATGAAGAAAACTTCATTGGTTTGGCCTTATCCGCGTTCGCTCGCCGCTACTTACGGAATCGAATTTCTTTCTTTTCCTCCAGGTACTTAGATGTTTCAGTTCCCCGGGTTCCCCTCATTAAGCTATGTATTCACTTAACAATACTTAGACATTACTCTAAGTGAGTTTCCTCATTCGGAAATCTTCGGATCAAAGTTTACGTGCAACTCCCCGAAGCTTATCGCAGCTTATCGCGTCCTTCATCGGCTCCTAGTGCCAAGGCATCCGCCCTGCACCCTTAATAACTTGACCAGTTATTAAAAGTTATCGCTACTGAACAAACTTCGTATTCACTCAGTTTATTCCAGTGCTTAAAGTTTGTAATTTTAAAGACTTTTCTTGTCGATGATATTTTTAGAAGTTATCTTCTTCATATATAAAATGATGTCATATCACTAAATGTTATACAGTTTTCAAAGTACTAAAGTACAATTAAGTACTAATTTTGAGGAATGAACCCTCAAAATTAAACAGTAGGTAATTCTCCTTAGAAAGGAGGTGATCCAGCCGCACCTTCCGATACGGCTACCTTGTTACGACTTCACCCCAGTTATTGGCTTCACCTTCGACGGACGCTTCCAAAAGGTTAGCTATCCGGCTTCGGGCGCCTCCAACTCCCGTGGTGTGACGGGCGGTGTGTACAAGACCCGGGAACGCATTCACCGCAGCATTCTGATCTGCGATTACTAGTAACTCCAGCTTCATGTAGGCGAGTTTCAGCCTACAATCCGAACTGAGAATGGCTTTAAGGGATTAGCTCCGCCTCACGACTTGGCCGCCCTCTGTACCACCCATTGTAGCACGTGTGTAGCCCTAAGCATAAGGGGCATGATGATTTGACGTCATCCCCACCTTCCTCCAGGTTATCCCTGGCAGTCCCTCTAGAGTGCCCAACTTAATGCTGGCAACTAAAGGCAAGGGTTGCGCTCGTTGCGGGACTTAACCCAACATCTCACGACACGAGCTGACGACAACCATGCACCACCTGTCACTTCTGTCCCCGAAGGGAAATCTCCGATTAGGGAGAGGTCAAAAGGATGTCAAGCTTAGGTAAGGTTCTTCGCGTTGCTTCGAATTAAACCACATGCTCCGCTACTTGTGCGGGTCCCCGTCAATTCCTTTGAGTTTCACTCTTGCGAGCGTACTTCCCAGGCGGAGTACTTAATGCGTTAGCTGCGCCACCGAGGGGGGTAACCCCCGACAGCTAGTACTCATCGTTTACGGCGTGGACTACCAGGGTATCTAATCCTGTTTGCTCCCCACGCTTTCGTGCCTCAGTGTCAGTTACAGTCCAGAGAGCCGCCTTCGCAACTGGTATTCCTCCTAATATCTACGCATTTCACCGCTACACTAGGAATTCTACTCTCCTCTCCTGCACTCAAGTCTCTTAGTTTCAAAAGCTTACTACGGTTGAGCCGTAGCCTTTCACTTCTGACTTAAGAAACCACCTACGCACCCTTTACGCCCAGTAATTCCGGATAACGCTAGCCCCCTACGTATTACCGCGGCTGCTGGCACGTAGTTAGCCGGGGCTTCCTCCTCAAGTACCGTCATTATCTTCCTTGAGGACAGAGCTTTACGACCCGAAGGCCTTCATCGCTCACGCGGCGTTGCTGCATCAGGCTTTCGCCCATTGTGCAATATTCCCCACTGCTGCCTCCCGTAGGAGTTTGGACCGTGTCTCAGTTCCAATGTGGCCGATCACCCTCTCAGGTCGGCTACTGATCGTCGCCTTGGTAAGCCGTTACCTTACCAACTAGCTAATCAGACGCGGGTCCATCCTGTACCGCCGGAGCTTTGATACTTCTACCATGCGATAAAAGTATGTTATCCCGTATTAGCATACCTTTCGGTATGTTATCCGTGTGTACAGGGCAGGTTACCCACGCGTTACTCACCCGTCCGCCGCTCTCTTCCGAAGAAGATCGCTCGACTTGCATGTGTTAGGCACGCCGCCAGCGTTCATCCTGAGCCAGGATCAAACTCTCAAATAAAAGTTGTCCATTGCTCAGCTAATCATTATCTGAATATCTGGCTTGGTTGTTTGTGTTTAATTCTATAAAGAATTATGTTTGTTTCTATAAATTAACCTACTGTTTAATTTTCAAAGTTCATTTTTTCAACTTCTTAAGTCTAACAAAGTATTTTTACTTTGTCAACATTTTTCTACAAGTTGTTTTCCTTTTTCTTAAGGACAAGTAATACTATACCAACTTATTCTACTTTGGTCAATACTTTTTTTAAATTTTTTTGAGACAAATTTTAATTTATATTTTATTATTTTATCGTTATCCACATTATCAACAATTCTATATAATTGATTTAACTTATTTTTTATTTTTTTATCCACATTATTAACACTCTTATCAACATGTTTTGTTTATATTTCTACTTGTTATTTCTCTTTATTTTTCCTAAATTTATGATAATTTTTTATATCTTTATCTGATTAAAATATACATTTAGTCATAAATATACCCAAAACCAAAGATATTTAATCCTAAATATACTTAATTTTTACATAAAATATGAATTATAGCTTTAAATAACATTAATTATAATTCATTTCAAATAAAAAGCACTTTTGATTTAAACCAAAAGTGCTTTTTATTTTATTTAGCTTCACACAATTCATCTTGCATATATTCTTCAACTAACACTACTTTTTTCAGCTTCAGTGTTTTCTGAACATCTATAATTCTTTGATTAGAAGATCCTCTAAATTTAAGTATAAAATCTTTTTTACTTATCTCAAATTTACCGTCTACTAATATATCTATTTGTTTTAATAAATTTAAATTTTTAAATCTTTCAGGATTATTTTTATCTAATAATTGTTCTATTGTAAATCCAGTATAAGACCATACATCTAAGTTATTTTGTTTAGCTGCTCTAGCTATCTCTTCTAATGCTTCTGGTTGTAAAAATGGTTCTCCTCCAGATAGCGTAATACCTCTTTGTAATTTCAAGGTTTTTAGTTTATTTATTATATCCTGAGTATCTACCTCATATCCACCGCATAAATCATGCGTTTGAGGGTTGTGGCATTCTTTGCAATTATGAATACACCCTTGTGTCCAAACTACCATTCTTAGTCCTGGCCCATCTACAATACTATCAAATGTTGTAGAAGATGATATTCTTATTTTCATAACCATTTCCCCCCTATTTCATTTATCTATGTTTTACTCTATCACGAACTTCAGCTTGCTTAGCATTATTAAATCTGTCTACTGTTCCTACTAAGTATCCAGTTATTCTTCTTATTCTTTCAAATTTTATATCACTCTCATCTTCATTTCTTCCACATATAGGACATACATTGCCTTCTATAACTCCTGAGAATCCACATATAGGATCTCTATCTACTGGATGATTTACACTTCCGTATCCTATACCTTGCTCTTTCATAGCTTTTATTATAGTTTCAAAAGCCTCTAAGTTATCTGATGGATTACCATCTAACTCTATATATGTTATATGACCTGCATTAGTAAGCTCATGATATGGTGCCTCTATTCTTATCTTATCAAAAGCACTTATCTTATGGTATACAGGTATATGGAATGAGTTAGTGTAATATTCTTTGTCTGTTATTCCTTCTATCTCACCATATGCTTTTTTATCCATTCTTGTAAATCTGCCTGATAAACCTTCAGCTGGTGTCGCTATTACTGAGAAGTTTAAATTATATTGACCACTTGCTTGTTCCATTCTCTCTCTCATATGCGATATTATCTTTAATCCTAATTCTTGAGCTTCTTGACTTTCACCATGATGTTTGCCTATAAGCCCTATAAGACATTCAGCTAATCCTATAAATCCTACAGTTAATGTACCTTCCTTTATGACATCTTTTAAAGTATCTTCTGGACCTAGAGTTTCAGATCCTTTCCATACTCCTTGACCCATTAAGAATGGGAAGTTTTTCATCTTTTTATTACCTTGAACTTCCATTCTCTCTAATAATTGATCTATCACTAAGTCTATTTTTTCATCTAACTCTTCAAAGAATCCATCTAAATCAACAGCTTTGTTCTTTAAGAGACCATGTTTAATTCCTAATCTAGGTAAGTTTATAGTCGTAAAAGATAAGTTCCCTCTTCCGCTTACTATTTCTTCTCCACATACATTTCCAAGAACTCTCGTTCTGCATCCCATATATGTAGCTTCTGTTTCCGGCTTACCATCTACATAGTATTTAGCATTAAATGGAGCATCTAGGAAACTGAAATTTGGGAATAATCTTTTTGCAGAAACTCTACATGCTAGTTTGAATAGATCATAGTTTGGATCTTCTTGATTTAAACTTATTCCTTCTTTAACTTTAAATATTAATATTGGGAATATTGGAGTCTCTCCATTACCTAATCCCTTTTCTAAGGATAAAAGAAGATTTTTAGTCACCATTCTACCTTCTTCAGTTGTATCTGTTCCAAAATTCACACTAGAAAAAGGAACTTGAGCCCCTGCTCTTGAGTGCATTGTGTTTAGATTATGTATAAATGCCTCCATAGCCTGGTAAGTTCTTCTATCAGTTTCTTTATATGATTCTTCATATGCAAAGTTTTGTATATTCGTTATAAATTCATTATCTAGTTCAAATTTTTCAGCTAATACTTTAGCCTCTCTAGATAAATATTCTTTATTTTTTATTAGTCCTAATTTAATTTCCATATATTCTTCTAGTGAGTCTACTATAGACTTTATTTCTGCTTTAACATCTTTAGCTTTAAGTAATTTTATAGCCTTAGCTATATTGCTTATATAAAACTTCTTAAAAGTTTTATATACACCTTCAGCTAATCCATAATCAAAGAAAGGAATACTTTGTCCACCATGCTGATCATTTTGATTGCTTTGTATTGCTATAGCTGCTAAAGCTGCATAACTTATAATATCATTTGGTTCTCTTAAGAATCCATGACCTGTCGAGAATCCACCTTTAAATAGCTTAGCTATATCAATTTGGCAACAAGTCAATGTTCCCATATTTAAAAAATCCATATCATGTATATGTATATCTCCATTATCATGTGCAAATGAATGCTCTGGTTTTAATAAATGTGTTTTACAGAACTCTTTAGATACAGTACTTCCATATTGAAGCATTGTGCCCATTGCTGTATTTCCATTTATATTGGCATTTTCTCTTTTTATATCTGCATCATTTGCATCTTCAAAAGTTATTTCCTCTATAGCTTTCATCAATCTAGTCTTAGAGTTTCTTATTCTACTTCTTTCAGTTCTATAAATTATATATTCTTCACTAGTTTTTGCATGTCCAGTCTCTATAAGAATTTTAACAACTGAGTTTTGTACATCTTCTACACTTGGAATTGAATCATTAAACTTAGAATTTAATAACTTTATAACTTCTTGAGTTAATTCCTCTGAAAGCTTATAATCAGGTACCTTATGCTCTTTTTCTGCCACATTACTAGCAGCTAAGAATATTGCTCTTGTTACCCTATCCTCATTAAAAGGTATTATTCTTCCATCTCTTTTCTTAACAAAATTAATCATTTAAAAAACGCCCCCTATTACTATATATTGTATTTCATTTATATTCCAACCACTACATGTAGTGTATTAAGTTTAAAAAAATCCCCTTTAACTTTGTTAAAGGGACTGTCTAAATGTCACCTAACTAGATTACCAAATTTGTACATAATAGTCAAACAGACTCAAAACATTGCAAATACTATGTGGATAATTTGAACATAAGTATTTGTAATAGTTTTAAAACAAAAAATATTTTTGATATTTTTTATTAATTTTTATATTTTACGGTGTAAATATTGAGAATGACGACTATCATCTAAGAATTTGATGTGTGTAAAATTTATGGTCTCATTTATTAAATTATCCAATTTTTGATTAGTAATGTATATTATTTTATATCATATATATTCAATAATTATAGTAATTCGACTTAAATATTTAATATCCTTTATATACATTAAGCTAATATTTTTATTTCAAAATTTCATATATAATTTAGTAAATTATATACATTTTAAATGCTACAACTAATACAATTATATTATGTTTATTTATTTTTATGAAAAAAGGGAGGATTTTTTATGTTATCAAATAGATTGTCT
Source organism: Romboutsia lituseburensis (assembly GCF_024723825.1). Classification (NCBI taxonomy): domain Bacteria; kingdom Bacillati; phylum Bacillota; class Clostridia; order Peptostreptococcales; family Peptostreptococcaceae; genus Romboutsia; species Romboutsia lituseburensis. The sequence goes on along the minus strand of NZ_JANQBQ010000001.1, from coordinate 2,517,152 downwards.
GATATAACACCATCATATACAATATCAATAAGTTCCAAAATTAATGAACTAAAATCTTTAGGTATTAATATAATAGATTTAAGTATTGGGGAACCAGATTTCAATGTACCTAAAAAAGCTAAATTAAGCGGTATAAATTCATTAAATGAAAATTTAACTAAATATGATTTAGTTCCTGGCATGAAGATTTTAAGAGAAGAAATATGTAAAAAACTAATATTCGAAAATAATTTAGATTATTCCATAGATGAAATAGTAGTATCAAGTGGCGCTAAGCATAGTATTACTAATACCATTTTAGCTTTAACTAATCCTGGTGATGAAATTTTAATACCAACACCTTATTGGGTTAGCTATCCTCAAATTACAAAACTATTAAATTGCAAACCTATTTTTATTGAATCTAAAAAAGACAACAGATTTAAAATAAATTCTAATGATATCCTAAAAAATATGACAAATAAAACAAAATTACTTATCATAAATAATCCATCTAATCCTACCGGAAGTGTATATACTAAGAAAGAACTAAGTGAAATTGTAGAAATTTGTTATAAACATAACATATACATATTAGCCGATGAAATCTACGAAAAAATTTATTATAATAACGATTTTGTATCTATGGCTTCATTAAGCGAAAAGGCAAAATCTATTGTAATTACTATAAATGGGCTGTCTAAATCATGTGCAATGACGGGATTGCGTATAGGCTATACTGCATCAAATAAAACTATCGCTAAGGCAATAACCACAATTCAAGGTCACTTAGTCTCTCATCCTAGTTTAACATCACAATACATAGCTTATGAAGCTTTAAATAGTTGTTCTCATGATATAGATAATATGGTAAGTATTTATAAAAATAGACGTGATTTAATTTGTAAAGAATTAAATTCTATTAATAATATTGACTATATTTATCCAGATGGAGCATTTTATACTTTTATTTATATAGGTAGTTTAAAAAAACATATAAAATATGATACAAGTCTTTCTATAGCATTTTGTAATAAGCTTCTAGATGATCATCATGTAGCTGTTGTACCTGGTATAGCATTTGGAATAGATGATTACATACGAATCTCATTTGCTTGCAATGAAAATATTTTTTTAGAAGGTTTATCTAAAATAAAAAATTTTATAAATCAATTAGTCTAACTTAATACAACATAAAAAGACTTAATGTATTATCTACATTAAGTTTTTTTATGTTTTTTAAATATAAAAAAGATTACGCGGCTACGTCTTACTCTCCCAGGAGGTCGCCCCCCAAGTACCATCAGCGCTAAAGAGCTTAACTTCTGTGTTCGGAATGGGAACAGGTGTATCCTCTTTGCTATAATAACCACATAATCTTTATTTTAGAGTTAATACTCTGAAAACTGTATATCATTTAGAGATGAAAATTCATTTCATTCATGTCGCCAACGATATTCCTTCGCTCTCGCTTCAGTCATATCCGTTGCTCAAACATTTATTGGTCAAGTCCTCGACCTATTAGTATCGATAAGCTAAATACATTACTGCACTTACACCTTCGACCTATCAACCAGGTAGTCTTCCTGGGGTCTTACCCTTACGGTGGGAAATCTTATCTTGAAGTTGGCTTCGCGCTTAGATGCTTTCAGCGCTTATCCATTCCGTACATAGCTACCCAGCCATGCCCTTGGCAGAACAACTGGTACACCAGAGGTACGTCCATCCCGGTCCTCTCGTACTAAGGACAGGTCTCCTCAAATTTCCTACGCCTGCGACGGATAGGGACCGAACTGTCTCACGACGTTCTGAACCCAGCTCGCGTACCACTTTAATGGGCGAACAGCCCAACCCTTGGGACCTACTACAGCCCCAGGATGTGATGAGCCGACATCGAGGTGCCAAACCTCCCCGTCGATGTGGACTCTTGGGGGAGATAAGCCTGTTATCCCCAGGGTAGCTTTTATCCGTTGAGCGATGGCCCTTCCATGCGGTACCACCGGATCACTAAGTCCGACTTTCGTCCTTGCTCGACCTGTATGTCTTGCAATCAAGCTTCCTTTTGCCTTTGCACTCTTCGCACGATTTCCGACCGTGCTGAGGAAACCTTTGAGCGCCTCCGTTACTTTTTAGGAGGCGACCGCCCCAGTCAAACTGCCCACCTGACGGTGTCCCAAGACCTGATTCAAGGCCTATGGTTAGGATCCCAGTACTACAAGGGTGGTATCCCAAGGATGACTCCACACAAACTGGCGTTCATGCTTCATAGTCTCCCACCTATCCTGTACATGTAGTACCAAGACCCAACGTCAAGCTACAGTAAAGCTCCATGGGGTCTTTCCGTCCTGTCGCAGGTACCCGGCATCTTCACCGGGATTACAATTTCACCGAGTCTATTGTTGAGACAGTGCCCAAATCGTTACGCCTTTCGTGCGGGTCGGAACTTACCCGACAAGGAATTTCGCTACCTTAGGACCGTTATAGTTACGGCCGCCGTTTACTGGGGCTTAAGTTCACTGCTTCGGATTGCTCCTGACAGATCCCCTTAACCTTCCAGCACCGGGCAGGCGTCAGCTCCTATACATCGTCTTGCGACTTAGCAGAAACCTGTGTTTTTGGTAAACAGTCGCTTGGGCCTATTCTCTGCGGCCATCCAAAGGATGGCACCCCTTCTCCCTAAGTTACGGGGTCATTTTGCCGAGTTCCTTAACAATAGTTCTCTCGCTGGCCTTAGGATACTCTCCTCACCCACCTGTGTCGGTTTACGGTACGGGCGCCTTTAAACTCGATAGAGACTTTTCTCGACAGTGTGAAATCAGCTACTTCGCTACTAAATTTCGCTCCCCATCGTACCCCAGCATTATCTAGACGGATTTGCCTATCTAGACTGCCTCAGTACTTAGCCACACATAACCAACAGTGTGGTTAGCTTATCCTACTGTGTCATCCCATTTCTCAAACGCTTATTGGCGGTACAGGAATATCAACCTGTTGTCCATCACCTACGCCTTTCGGCCTCGGCTTAGGTCCCGACTAACCCAGGGCGGACGAACCTTCCCCTGGAAACCTTGGGTTTACGGCCCGTGGGATTCTCACCCACGTCTCGCTACTCATGCCAACATTCTCACTCGTATACTGTCCACATGTCCTTACGGTCATGCTTCAGCCTGCATACGAAGCTCCCCTACCCATCATAATGATGCCGTAGCTTCGGTAGTACGTTTTAGCCCCGGAAATTTTCGGCGCAGGATCACTCGACCAGTGAGCTATTACGCACTCTTTAAATGAGTGGCTGCTTCTAAGCCAACATCCTGGTTGTCTGTGCAATCCCACATCCTTTACCACTTAACGTACATTTAGGGACCTTAGCTGACGATCTGGGCTGTTGCCCTCTTGACTATGAATCTTATCACCCACAGTCTGACTCCCAAGTAAAAGAAAACGGCATTCGGAGTTTGATAGTCTTCGGTAAGTGCAATACCCCCTAGGACATTCAGTGCTCTACCTCCGTTTCTCTACGCTTGAGGCTAGCCCTAAAGCTATTTCGGGGAGAACCAGCTATCTCCGGGCTCGATTGGAATTTCACCGCTATCCACAAGTCATCCCCGAGCTTTTCAACGCTCGTGGGTTCGGTCCTCCACGAAATTTTACTTTCGCTTCAACCTGCTCATGGATAGGTCGCCCGGTTTCGGGTCTACGTCAAGTAACTTAGGTCGCCCATTTAAGACTCGCTTTCGCTACGGCTCCACACCTGAAGTGCTTAACCTTGCTACTTAACGTAACTCGTTGGCCCGTTCTACAAAAAGTACGCGGTCACACAAGAAATGTGCTCCCACAGCTTGTAAGTGCAGGGTTTCAGGTTCTATTTCACTCCCCTCCCGGGGTTCTTTTCACCTTTCCCTCACGGTACTATGCGCTATCGGTCACTAGGTAGTATTTAGGCTTGGAGGATGGTCCCTCCTGCTTCCCACAGGGTTTCACGTGTCCCGTGGTACTCTGGATCATGCTAGTAGCTTTCTCGTTTCAATTACAGGGCTATTACCTTCTATGGCGGAGCTTTCCAACTCTCTTCATTTACGATAGTGCATCCATGTTGCATGTCCGCAACCCCAACGAAGAAAACTTCATTGGTTTGGCCTTATCCGCGTTCGCTCGCCGCTACTTACGGAATCGAATTTCTTTCTTTTCCTCCAGGTACTTAGATGTTTCAGTTCCCCGGGTTCCCCTCATTAAGCTATGTATTCACTTAACAATACTTAGACATTACTCTAAGTGAGTTTCCTCATTCGGAAATCTTCGGATCAAAGTTTACGTGCAACTCCCCGAAGCTTATCGCAGCTTATCGCGTCCTTCATCGGCTCCTAGTGCCAAGGCATCCGCCCTGCACCCTTAATAACTTGACCAGTTATTAAAAGTTATCGCTACTGAACAAACTTCGTATTCACTCAGTTTATTCCAGTGCTTAAAGTTTGTAATTTTAAAGACTTTTCTTGTCGATGATATTTTTAAAAGTTATCTTCTTCATATATAAAATGATGTCATATCACTAAATGTTATACAGTTTTCAAAGTACTAAAGTACATCGCCAACGAATAATTTTCGCATACGCTCAACTTATTCCGTTGCTTAAAGTACTAATGGTGGAGATGAGGAGGATCGAACTCCTGACCCCTTGCGTGCAAGGCAAGTGCTCTCCCAGCTGAGCTACACCCCCATACTATTTTTCGACAGTAGATATTTTACTATCTAAGTCATTTTTTGTCAATAAGAATTTTTATTTTTTTATAAAAACTCTCAAAATTAAACAGTAGGCAATTCTCCTTAGAAAGGAGGTGATCCAGCCGCACCTTCCGATACGGCTACCTTGTTACGACTTCACCCCAGTTATTGGCTTCACCTTCGACGGACGCTTCCAAAAGGTTAGCTATCCGGCTTCGGGCGCCTCCAACTCCCGTGGTGTGACGGGCGGTGTGTACAAGACCCGGGAACGCATTCACCGCAGCATTCTGATCTGCGATTACTAGTAACTCCAGCTTCATGTAGGCGAGTTTCAGCCTACAATCCGAACTGAGAATGGCTTTAAGGGATTAGCTCCGCCTCACGACTTGGCCGCCCTCTGTACCACCCATTGTAGCACGTGTGTAGCCCTAAGCATAAGGGGCATGATGATTTGACGTCATCCCCACCTTCCTCCAGGTTATCCCTGGCAGTCCCTCTAGAGTGCCCAACTTAATGCTGGCAACTAAAGGCAAGGGTTGCGCTCGTTGCGGGACTTAACCCAACATCTCACGACACGAGCTGACGACAACCATGCACCACCTGTCACTTCTGTCCCCGAAGGGAAATCTCCGATTAGGGAGAGGTCAAAAGGATGTCAAGCTTAGGTAAGGTTCTTCGCGTTGCTTCGAATTAAACCACATGCTCCGCTACTTGTGCGGGTCCCCGTCAATTCCTTTGAGTTTCACTCTTGCGAGCGTACTTCCCAGGCGGAGTACTTAATGCGTTAGCTGCGCCACCGAGGGGGGTAACCCCCGACAGCTAGTACTCATCGTTTACGGCGTGGACTACCAGGGTATCTAATCCTGTTTGCTCCCCACGCTTTCGTGCCTCAGTGTCAGTTACAGTCCAGAGAGCCGCCTTCGCAACTGGTATTCCTCCTAATATCTACGCATTTCACCGCTACACTAGGAATTCTACTCTCCTCTCCTGCACTCAAGTCTCTTAGTTTCAAAAGCTTACTACGGTTGAGCCGTAGCCTTTCACTTCTGACTTAAGAAACCACCTACGCACCCTTTACGCCCAGTAATTCCGGATAACGCTAGCCCCCTACGTATTACCGCGGCTGCTGGCACGTAGTTAGCCGGGGCTTCCTCCTCAAGTACCGTCATTATCTTCCTTGAGGACAGAGCTTTACGACCCGAAGGCCTTCATCGCTCACGCGGCGTTGCTGCATCAGGCTTTCGCCCATTGTGCAATATTCCCCACTGCTGCCTCCCGTAGGAGTTTGGACCGTGTCTCAGTTCCAATGTGGCCGATCACCCTCTCAGGTCGGCTACTGATCGTCGCCTTGGTAAGCCGTTACCTTACCAACTAGCTAATCAGACGCGGGTCCATCCTGTACCGCCGGAGCTTTGATACTTCTACCATGCGATAAAAGTATGTTATCCCGTATTAGCATACCTTTCGGTATGTTATCCGTGTGTACAGGGCAGGTTACCCACGCGTTACTCACCCGTCCGCCGCTCTCTTCCGAAGAAGATCGCTCGACTTGCATGTGTTAGGCACGCCGCCAGCGTTCATCCTGAGCCAGGATCAAACTCTCAAATAAAAGTTGTCCATTGCTCAGCTAATCATTATCTGAATATCTGGCTTGGTTGTTTGTGTTTAATTCTATAAAGAATTATGTTTGTTTCTATAAATTAACCTACTGTTTAATTTTCAAAGTTCTTATGCTCTCTTTTGAGAACTATTTAATAATAACACCTATTTTTTACTAAGTCAACATTTTTTTCTATTTTTATTTTTACTAATAAATTAAAAATAGGTTTTATCAGGAATATATTAAATATCCTGACATAACCTATTTTTCTCTTTTTTTTAATTATTATTCATATTTTCGCTAAAATATTTTTGTACTCCTACATATACAGACCACGCTATCTTCTCTTGATACTTCTCATCAGTTAATAGTTTAGCTTCTTTTTCATTAGATAAAAAACCACATTCTATTAATACTGAAGGTATTTTATTTTCTTTCAATAAGTATATATCATCTCTTGGCTTTATTTCTCTATTATTTGTTTTATCAACAACTCTCTTTAATTCTTGCTGTATGTATTTAGATAATTGAACCGAATCTTCTTTTCCTTTAGGATAAAAAGTTTGAGCACCATAATATTTAGAAGCACCATTTCCACTCAAGGCATTCATATGTATCGATACAAACATATCTGCGTTAGACTCATCTATTATTTTTTTTCTATTTTTAAGATTTTCATTATATTTTTGTCTTGTTGTCTTATTTCCATCTTCTTGATACAAACTACTATCATCTTCCCTTGTTAGTATTACGAGCGCTCCACTAGACTCTAACAGTTCCCTTAACTTTTGTGCGATAGCTAAATTTATATCTTTTTCTTTTATAGTCTTATCTTCATTTAAAGTTCCAGGGTCTATTCCACCATGACCGGCATCTATTATTATAGTTTTGTTAGTTACCGGCATGTACTCCATAACATCTTCCGATACATTTTTTATTTCAAATATTGATACCGCTACTAATATTAATGCTATAGACCCAAAAATTATATGTTTTATGTACTTTCTCACAATATCACCCTGTACATTTATATTAAAAAAGACTTTGGAATATTCCAAAGTCTTTGTACAAACATATAAAATTATCTCTTTGAGAATTGTGGAGCTCTTCTTGCTGCCTTTAATCCGTATTTCTTTCTTTCCTTCATTCTAGCATCTCTAGTTAAGAATCCTTCTTTCTTTAAGTCTCCTCTTAACTCAGCATCAGCCTTTAATAAAGCTCTAGATATACCATGTCTTATAGCTCCAGCTTGTCCAGTGAATCCTCCACCTTCAACCTTTACTATAACATCGTACTTAGTTTCGTTGTTAGTTAACACTAATGGTTGCTTAACATCTCTTATTAATGTTTCGTAGTTGAAGTATTCTTCAACATTTCTTCCATTTACTACTATATTTCCTTCACCTGCAACTAATCTTACTCTAGCAACAGAGTGCTTTCTTCTTCCAGTTCCGTAATATTGAACGTTAGCCATGATAACTCCTCCTTTCACCCGTAATTATTATTTAAAGTTTAAAACTTCTGGATTTTGAGCTGCATGATCATGGTTTGCTCCTGCGAATACTCTTAATCTAGTCATCATTCTGCTTCTTAATTTGTTCTTACATAACATACCGCTTACTGCATGAGAAACTACTTCCTCAGGCTTCTTAGCCATCATTTCTCTGTAAGTTATTTCTTTTAATCCACCTACATATCCTGTGTGGTATCTGTACATTTTTTGATCTAATTTCTTTCCTGTTAAAACTACCTTCTCTGCATTCACAACAACAACGAAATCTCCTCCGTCAACGTGTGGAGTGAAAGTAACCTTGTGCTTTCCTCTTAATACTGTCGCTATTTCAGTTGCTAAACGACCTAATGTTTTTCCTTCAGCATCAACGATGTACCATTTTCTTTGTACATCAGCTGGCTTAGCTATATAACTTTTCATAGTTGTCCCTCCTTAACTTATTTTCATATAAAAATTTTACCGTTTATGTCAAGTCCGGGGCAAGTGGACTTATTAACACACTCTAATTCATTTTAATACATGGCCCCTGGTGTGTCAAGCTAATAATCAACTTTTTTGAGAAATAATCCATGAGCTGGTGCAGTATGACCGCACATACCTCTTTCCTTCGAGTCAATTATATTTTTTAAGCTTTCTTTTATCCTTCCTCTGCCTATATCAACTAACGTCCCTACTATTATTCTTACCATATTATATAAAAATCCATTACCTTCTACTTCTAAAATTATTAAGTTATCTTGTTTTTGTAGTGTAATGTCATAAATAGTTCTAATAGTATCATTGACAGAAGAACCAGAGCTCATAAATCCTTTAAAATCATGTTCTCCAATTAAGCTTTTAGCTTCTTCACACATTTTTTCAAAATCTAAATCATATTTTACATGATATGATATATCTTTGTATATAGGATTTCTATAAGAATTATTATAAATTAAATACCTATATCTTTTTCGTTTAGCACTATACCTAGAATGAAATTCTTCATCTACTTCGATACAATCTATTATTGATATATCTTTAGGTAGTTTAGCATTTAATGCATTTGGAAGCTTTTGTGCTGGTATTGTTGATTCTAACTTAAAATTAGCAACCTGTCCTAATGCATGTACACCTGCATCAGTTCTACCAGAACCTGTTATTTTTATCTTCTCTTTAGTTATTTCATAAATAGCATTCTCAATTGTACCTTGTATACCTAAAGAATCGGGTTGTTTTTGCCATCCACAATAGTTCTTGCCATTGTATTGTATAGTAACTTTTAAATTTCTCATCATTTACCTCTTTATATAAATCTCGTAGCTATAATTATAACCAAATATATAGCCAGTATACTACTTGCTACATAGTCTATCTTACTAATTACAGCTTCTTTCATTTTAGTTCTATTGTACCCACCTCTATAGCATCTAGCTTCCATCGCCATAGCAAGCTCATCAGCTCTCCTAAATGCACTTACAAACAAAGGTACTAATAGTGGAACTAAATTCTTAGCTCTACTTATAAGATTTTTACTTTCAAAATCTGCACCTCTTGACATTTGAGCTTTCATTATTTTATCTGTTTCATCTAATAGAGTAGGTATAAATCTTAAAGCTATTGTCATCATCATAGCTAATTCGTGTACAGGTAGTCCTACTCTTCTCAAAGGGTTTAAAAGCCTCTCTATACCATCAGTAAGCTCTATTGGTGATGTAGTTAAAGTTAGTATAGATGTACCAACTACTAAAAATACTAATCTAACTGCCATAAATATAGCCTGTTCTATTCCCTGTCTAGTTATAGATAAAAAACCAAACGACCAAATAGGATCTCCTGGTAAAAAGAATATATTTATAACAAAAGTAAATAATATTATCCATCTAAGCGGCTTTATCCCCTTTATAATATACTTCATAGGTATATTAGATAACTTTACTACAGAAATTAGTGCTAATAAAACTACTGCATATGGCCAAAACTTATTTATTATGAATAATGAAATCATAAAAACAAAAGTGGCTATAAGTTTCACTCTAGCATCTAATTTATGAATAGCAGAGTTAGACGGATAATACTGTCCTATAGTAATATCTTTTAACATTTTTTTCTTCCTCTCATAATTCTTAATATTTCTTCTTTGGCTTCATCTATAGTTAATACATCTTCTTTTATATCAAATCCTCTATCTCTTAATTTCATAGTTAATTCTAGTACTTGAGGTATATCTAAGCCTATTTCTTTAAGTCTAGATGTATTAGAATTAAAAACGTCTCTAGGAGTGCCCATAAATTCTATTTTACCATGATTCATTACTATTAATGTTTTAGCCATCTTAGCCATATCATCCATACTATGAGAGGATAAAATTATAGTCATATTTTTTTCTTTATGAAGTTTTTTTATAAGATCAAATATTTCATCTCTTCCACCAGGATCTAAACCAGCAGTAGGTTCATCTAATATTAATACTTCTGGATTCATAGCTATAACTCCCGCTATGGCAACTCTTCTTTTTTGACCTCCTGATAATTCAAACGGAGATTTATCTTTAAATGCCTCATAATCTAATCCCACTGCTGCCATAGATGATTTAACCCTTAAGTTTATCTCTTCGGCCTCTAAGCCTAAATTAGAAGGTCCAAAGGCTATATCCTTTTCTATTGTTTCTTCAAACAACTGATATTCTGGATATTGAAATACAACTCCTACCCTTTTTCTTATATCTGTCAGGTTTAAAGTTGGATCAGTTATATCAAAATCATTTATATATATTTTTCCAACATGAGGTTTTAATATTCCATTAAGATGTTGTATTAAAGTAGACTTCCCAGATCCTGTATGACCTATTAGTCCTACGAAATCTCGATCCTTAATCTCAAATGAAATATCATCTAATGCTTTACTTGCAAAAGGCATACCTTCATTGTAAATATGAGTTAAATTCTTTACTATAATTGACATAATTTCATCACCATCTCATCTACAGTTAATATATCACTGCTTATATTTAGCCCTTCCTCTTTTAATAAACTTGACAGTTCTGTCATACAAGGAACATCTAATCCTATTTGCCTTAATAAATCTATCTTACTAAATACTTCTCTAGGTGTACCCTCAAGCAATTTTCTTCCTTTATCCATAACTATAACTCTATCAGCTTCCACTGCCTCTTCCATAAAGTGAGTTATATGAAGTGTCGTAATATTTTCTTCTTTGTTAAGTCTTTTTATAGTCTTCATTACTTCTTTTCTACCTGATGGATCTAGCATAGCTGTAGCTTCATCAAATATTATACATTTAGGCTTCATTGCAATAATACCCGCAATCGCAACCCTTTGCTTCTGTCCTCCAGATAATAAATGAGGTTGTCTATCTCTTAACTCATACATTCCTACACTTTTAAGAGATTCTTCTACCCTTTTTCTAATATCCTCAGGAGATATTCCTAGATTTTCTGGTCCAAAGGCTACATCTTCTTCAACAATAGTTGCAACTATTTGATTATCAGGATTTTGGAAAACCATTCCCGCTGTTTGCCTTATATCCCAAAGTTTGTCTTCCTCTCGAGTGTCTAATCCATCAATAAGAATATTACCTTCACTCGGAAGCAATATAGCATTTAAATTTTTAGATAACGTAGATTTACCTGAACCATTATGCCCTATTATAGCTACGAATTCGCCCTCTTTTACGTCTAGCGTTAAATTATCTATCGCTTTAAGCGAACTCTCTTCTGTGAGATACTCAAAAGAAACTCCATTAACCTTTATTATATCTTTCATTAATTTACTCCTTTAGTAAATAGTATAAAAACTATTTATACTTATTTTAGTTAATAACTAAGCTTCATATAATAGCTGTAAAAAATCATTTTAAATAGTATTATACCATAGTTTTTCATAAATTTCATAATTCGTTAGGATACAAATTACTATATAATTTTTACACATTTAAACATATATAAGTGTAAATTAATTTTAATTTTACATATAAGTAAAAGAACGCTTAATCATTTATATTTTATATTTAAACATAAAAAAAGGACTAAGCTATAAAGCTTAATCCTTATCATACTATACTAGTTCTATAAAAGCCATTTCAGCAGCGTCGCCTTTTCTTGGTCCTTTTTTGATTATTCTAGTATATCCACCGTTTCTCTCAGCATACTTTGGAGCTATTTCAGTGAATAAATTGTTTACTACAGTTTCATCCATAACATAAGCTAAAACTTGTCTTCTAGCATGAAGATCTCCTCTTTTACCAAGAGTTATCATCTTTTCTGCCATTCTCTTAGTTTCCTTCGCTCTAGTTACTGTAGTTTCTATTCTTCCGTTTCTTAGTAAATCAGTTACTAAGTTTCTTAACATAAGGTTTCTGTGAGCTGTTTCACGTCCTAATTTACGGTAAGTAGCCATACTATCCCTCCTTTTTGCTATTATTCTTCGCTTGGTTTAAGACCTAGTCCAAGTTCTTCTAACTTTTGGATAACCTCTTCTAGAGATTTCTTTCCTAAGTTTCTAACTTTCATCATATCGTCCTCAGATTTATTAGCTAATTCTTCAACTGTATTGATTCCCGCTCTCTTTAAACAGTTGTATGATCTAACTGATAAATCTAATTCTTCTATAGTCATTTCAAGAACTTTTTCTTTTTGATCTTCTTCTTTTTCTACCATTATCTCAACATTGCTTACATGCTCTGTTAAGTCTATGAATAGATTTAAATGTTCAACTAAAACTTTGGCTGCAAGAGATATTCCTTCTTGAGGATTTATACTTCCATTAGTCCAAACGTCTAGTACTAATTTGTCATAATCTGTTTTTTGACCTACTCTTGTATTTTCTACATGGTAGCTCACTTTTTCAACAGGAGTATATATTGAGTCTACAGGTAAAACACCTATAGGCATATGCTCTGTTTTGTTTTCTTCAGCAGAAACATAACCTCTACCTTTATCTACAAATATTTCCATATTAAACTTAGCATTTTCATCTAGCGTAGCTATCTTTAAATCCTTGCTTAATATTTCAACATCAGGAGGACATATTATGTCTGATCCCGTGATAGTGCATGGACCTTGAGCTTCTATTTTAAGTGTTCTACTTCCTTCACCATCTATAGTAGCTGAAAGTTCTTTTAATGCTAATATTATTTCTGTAACGTCTTCTTTTACACCTGGTACTGTAGAGAATTCATGAAGAACTCCATCTATTTTTATAGAGTTAACTGCAACACCTGGTAAAGAAGATAATAATATTCTTCTTAAAGCATTACCTATAGTTATGCCATAGCCTCTTTCTAGAGGCTCTATGACAAACTTTCCATATCTATAGTCTTCGCTAAGTTCGATTATATCTACTTTTGGTTTTTCTATTTCTATCATGGACAAAACCCTCCTTCAAATTTATTAATCCACTGAGGGTAAACAAAATCTTAAAATAAATTTTAAAATATGCTTATTACTTAGAGTAAAGCTCTATGATTAAGTGTTCTGCTATTTCAAGATCTATATCTTCTCTTGATGGATTAGCAACAACCTTAACTGTCATTTCTTCTACGTTAGCTTCTAACCATTTAGGAGCTATTCTTGTATTGTTTTCTACTAAAGCTTTGAATTTAGCAGATGATTTTGATCTTTCTTTTACTGTTATAACATCACCAGGCTTAACTGTTATAGAAGCTATATCAGCTTTGTGTCCGTTTAATAAGAAGTGACCGTGTCCTACTAATTGTCTAGCTTCTTTTCTAGATGAAGCTAATCCCATTCTGTAAACAACGTTGTCTAATCTTCTTTCTAATAGACTTAATAAGTTTTCCCCTGTTATACCAGCCATCTTTTCAGCACGCTCGTATAAGTTTCTGAATTGAGTTTCTAAAACTCCGTATATTCTCTTAACTTTTTGCTTTTCTCTTAATTGTAATCCATAGTTAGAAACTTTCTTTCTTCCTTGTCCATGTTGTCCTGGAGCATAGTTTCTCTTAACTATAGCACATTTATCAGTGTAACATCTGTCACCTTTAAGGAATAATTTCATTCCTTCTCTACGACATTGTCTGCATGATGCACCTGTGTATCTTGCCATGTCTTTGCACCTCCTAATTTACTAATTATATAATTATACTCTTCTTCTTTTTGGTGGTCTACATCCATTGTGAGGAATTGGAGTAACGTCTTTTATCATAGTTACTTCTAATCCTGTAGCTTGTAATGCTCTTATCGCAGCTTCTCTTCCTGAACCTGGTCCTTTTACGAATACTTCTACAGTTTTTAAACCGTGTTCCATTGCAGCCTTAGCAGCTGTTTCAGCAGCCATTTGAGATGCGAATGGAGTCGCTTTTCTTGATCCTTTGAATCCTAATTGTCCTGAAGATGCAGCAGATATAGCATTTCCATGAACATCAGTTAAAGTTATTATTGTATTGTTGAAAGTTGATTGTATATGTGCTTGTCCACGTTCTATGTTTTTACGTTCTTTTCTTCTAACACGTGTAACTTTCTTTTTTGGTTTAGCCATTGTTTTCCCTCCTATCTAATTATGATTTATTACTTCTTCTTCTTACGAGATACAGTTTTTCTAGGACCTTTTCTAGTTCTAGCGTTAGTCTTAGTTCTTTGTCCTCTTAGTGGAAGACCTTTAGCATGTCTCATACCTCTGTAACATTTTATATCTCTTAATCTCTTTATATTTAAAGCTATCTCTCTTCTTAAGTCACCTTCAACTAAGAAATCACTATCTATTATCTTTCTTAGGTCGTTAACTTGTTCTTCAGATAAGTCTTTTATTCTTACATCAGGATTTATCTCAGCTTTAGCTAATATTTCGTTAGCAGTTGCTTTACCTATACCATATATATAAGTTAAAGCTATTTCCGCTCTTTTTTCTCTAGGTAAATCTACCCCAGCTATTCTTGCCATTAATTCGCACCTCCTACACTTAGTTTTTAGTGTTAAAATCTTAATTAATATTCAATCCGAAATCAGATTTGTTTACGTATTTAATACGTTTCGTTAACATCACAATTTAATATTATACTATATATGTTAACAAATTGCTAGTAATAATTTATTATCCTTGCTTTTGCTTATGCTTTGGATTTTCACAGATAACCATTACTTTACCTTTTCTTTTTATTACTTTACATTTTTCACATATTGGTTTTACTGATGGTCTTACTTTCATTGTTAATCCCTCCTTAGACTAATATTAAAATAGTCTACTTCTTACGCCAAGTGATTCTTCCTCTTGTAAGATCATACGGAGAAAGTTCTACATTCACCTTATCACCTTCAAGAATTCTTATGAAGTTCATTCTTAGCTTTCCAGATAAGTGACATAATACTTCATGTCCATTTTCTAACTTTACTTTAAACATAGCATTAGGTAAGTTTTCAGTAACTGTACCTTCTAGTTCTATAACATCTTTTTTGGCCATTAATTAACCAAACCTCCATTTCAATAAGTTAAATCATTTGATCTAACTTAGTAAGTTGAGCTCTTAAAATATCTGTACATTTGTCAGATTCTATACTGTCCTTAATTTCATTATTAACAACATTATATCTTCATAAGTGCTTAACTTTTCTTAGTTTAGGTTTTTCAAGTGGTTTTTCAACTTGACCTTATACGTAATTATTTAATAGCACTTTTCACTTTTTCAAAGATTATAACGCTGATAATATCAGTGGTTCATCTTCAGTGATCGCTATTGTGTGCTCATAATGAGCTGATTTTTTGCCATCTATAGTGACAATGGTCCATCCATCAGCTAATGTTTTAACGTGATATTTACCAGCGTTAACCATAGGCTCTATAGCTAAAACCATTCCTTCTTGAAGTCTTGGTCCTTTGCCGGCTGGTCCATAGTTAGGTATTTGTGGATCTTCATGAAGTTCAGTTCCAACTCCATGACCTACTAAATCTCTAACTACTGAGAAACCATGTTTCTCAACGTGTGCTTGTATTGCATGTGAGATATCAGATAATCTATATCCTAGTTTAGCAAATTTTATGCCTTCATAGAAGCTTTCTCTAGTTACTTCTATTAATTTCCTATCTTCTTCAGATATTATTCCTACTCCATGAGTTCTCGCAGAGTCTGAATGATATCCTTTATAATAGGCTCCTACATCTAAACTTATAATGTCGCCTTCTTTTAAAATCTTCTTCCCAGGTATTCCATGAACTACTTCTTCATTAATAGAAGCGCATATCGAACCTGTGAATCCGCCATAACCTTTAAAAGATGGTATCGCATTATATTTTCTTATATTCTCTTCAGCTATTTTATCTAACTCTAAAGTAGATATTCCCGGAGTAACAGCTGCTTTTAGAATTTCATGAGTTTCTGCAACTATTTTACCTGCTTCTCTCATTAGTTCTAATTCTTTTTTTGATTTCAATGTAATCATTATTTTTCACTTCCTAGAGCATTTACTATATCTTCAAATACCTTATCTATTGATTGTTGACCATTTATGTTAGCTATTATACCTTGAGTACTATAATAATCAACTAATGGTTTTGTTTCATCAAGATAAACTTGTATTCTCTTAGATACAGTCTCTTCTGTATCGTCTGCTCTTTGGTATAACTCTCCTTGGCATACGTTACATACTCCTTCTACTTTAGGAGGATTAAACTCAACATGGTACGTTGCACCGCAAGATTTACATATTCTTCTTCCTACAGCTCTTCCAACTAATATACTCTTATCAACTTCGATATTAACTACCTTGTCTAAAGATATATTAACTTGGTTTAGAAACGCATCCAAGTGTTCAGCTTGAGCAACATTTCTTGGGAATCCGTCTAACATAAATCCATTCTTACAGTCATCTTGAGATACTCTGTCTGTAACTAAACCTACAGTTAACTCGTCTGGAACTAATAATCCTTGATCTATGTATTCCTTAGCTTTCTTTCCAAGCTCTGTTCCTTCTTTTATATTCTTTCTGAATATATCTCCTGTTGATATATGAGGTATGTTGTATTTTTCTACTATACCTGCAGCCTGTGTACCTTTACCAGCACCAGGAGGTCCAAGTAATATTATTCTCATATTATCATCTCCAAATTATTTTAAGAAACCTTGATAGCTTCTCATAACTAAATTTGATTCTAACTGTCTCTTAAGCTCTAAAGCTACTCCAACAACTATTAGTAATGAAGATCCAACTAATGTAATGTTAAGTTTCATAAAGAACATAACTATTGCTGAAACCATAACTATACCTGCTAAGAATAAAGCACCAGCTAGAGTCAATCTTGATAATATTCTATTTAAATAATCTATAGTAGGTTTTCCTGGTCTTATACCTGGTATAAATCCACCATTATTTTTCATATTATTTGCTATATCTTCTGTATTAAATGATACAGTCGTATAGAAATAAGAGAAGAATACTATCAACAGAACTTCAAGCGATCTATATATCCAAACTCCCGGAGATCCCATTGGATTTAAGTAAGTTTGAACAAACGTTTGAGCATCTGCACCCATGAACATTGCTATTGTTTGAGGGAATGCTAAAAGTGAACTAGCGAAAATTATAGGTATAACTCCCGATTGATTAACTTTCATTGGTATATGAGAACTTTGTCCTCCATACATTTTTCTTCCTACAACTCTTTTAGCGTATTGAACTGGGATTTTTCTAGTAGCTTCTTGTATATATGTAACTGCTGTTATTGTTAAAAGTATTACCACTACTAACAGTAAGGCTGCCCATATCGCTACTTTTCCTTCTTTTATTAAGTTAGCAGTCGATATAATATCTACTGGTATTCTTGAGATAATACCTATAAATATTATTATAGAACTTCCGTTACCAAGACCTTTCTCAGTAATTTTGTCCCCTATCCACATTAATAACATACTTGCTGATACTAATGTTAAAATAACTGTAACTATAAAAAATACACTATTCGATTTTAAAGCACCTCTTACAACCCCTAGCGTAATCGCTATGGCTTGAACAAATGCTAATGCTAGTGCTACGTACTTAGTGTACTTGTTGATTTTTTTCTTACCTTCTTCACCAGATTTTTGAAGTTCTTCCAAACTTTCAAAACCGACAGTCAGAAGTTGCATTATGATAGATGCTGTTATATACGGTCCTACTCCTAAAGCAAATAACGTGAAGTTACTAAAAGCTCCTCCAGTAAACATATTATATAGGGAAAGTAGACTATTGTCGCCTACCATCGCCCTTATATAATCTGTATTGACTCCAGGAACAGGTATCGTTGCACCTATCCTAAATACTACAATCATCATCAAAGTATATAATATTTTTCTTCTTACATCTTTAAGCTTCCAAGCTTGTTTTAATTTTGACAGCACGTTAAACCACCCCGCCTATAATGGCTAAGAGTTAGCAGATTAGATTAAACTAATTCTGCCTTTCCTCCAGCTTTTTCTATTTTTTCTTGAGCTGAAGCAGTAAACTTAGCAGCCTTAACTGTTACAGCTTTTTCTAAGTTTCCTTCGCCTAAGATCTTAACGCCGTCTTTTTCTATCTTGCTTATAACTCTAGCAGCTTTTAAAACTTCAGCAGTTATTTCTGTTCCGTTTTCAAATCTGTTTAAAGTCTCTACATTAACTTCTGTGTAAACCTTCTTGAATATGTTGTTGAATCCTCTCTTTGGAAGTCTTCTTGCAAGTGGCATTTGTCCACCTTCGAATCCAACTCTAACTCCACCACCTGAACGAGACCATTGTCCTTTTTGTCCACGTCCTGCAGTTTTACCTTGTCCAGTTGCAGTACCTCTACCTAATCTTCTCTTAGCTCTTACTGCACCTTTAGCAGGTTTTAACTCATGTAACTTCATGGATTGCACCTCCTCTTATTGCTCGTTTTTAAATATTACTCAGCTATTTCAGTAACTTCTACTAAATGCTTAACTTTATTTATCATCCCTCTTGTTTGGGCATTATCTTCTTTAACAACTACTTGTTCTCTTTTTCTTAATCCTAACGCTTCAACGTTCTTTTTTTGGTTAGGAGTAGTTCCTATTGTACTTCTAACTAATTTTATTTGTAATTTAGCCATTTTTCACTACCTCCTTACCCTAGTAAATCTTCAACTTTTTTACCTCTTAATTTAGCTATATCTTCAGCTGTCTTAAGAGAGTTAAGTCCTTCTATTGTAGCATTTACCATGTTTCTTGGGTTGTTAGTTCCTAATGATTTAGCTCTAACATCTGTTAATCCAGCTAACTCAAGTACGGCTCTAGCAGGTCCCCCAGCTATAACTCCTGTACCTTGCTTAGCAGGCATTATTAATATTTTTCCAGCTCCGAAGTGTCCGTGTACTTCGTGAGGAATTGTTGTACCAACCATTGGTACGTTTATAAGATTCTTTTTAGCATCTTCTACTGCTTTCTTTATAGCGTCTGGTACTTCCATTGCTTTACCAGTACCTATACCAACGTGTCCGTTTTCATCTCCAACAACTACTAACGCTGCAAATCTGAAGTTTCTACCACCTTTTACAACTTTAGTAACACGTCTTACTTCAACAACTTTTTCTTTTAAGTCAAGTTGTCTTGCGTCTATAAGTTTACGACGTAACATGTGCATTTCCCTCCTTTGTTTCTTAATTAGAATTTAAGTCCAGCTTCTCTAGCACCTTCAGCTAATTCTTGAACTCTACCGTGATATAAGTATCCACCTCTGTCGAATACAACTTCAGTGATTCCTTTTTCTACAGCTTTCTTAGCGATCATTTCTCCAACTTTTTTAGCTGCTTCTTTATTTCCTGTGTTGCTAACAGCACCTTTTATCTCTGCATCTAAAGAAGAAGCAGAAACAACAGTAACTCTGTTAGTGTCATCTATTATTTGAGCGTATATATTATTAGCACTTCTAAATACACATAATCTTGGTCTTTGAGTAGTTCCAGTTATCTTTCTTCTAACTCTCTTATGTCTTTGAAGTCTATTAGCATTTTTATCAGCTTTCTTTATCACAAGGCTCACTCCTTTCTAGCATTTAAGTTTGGTATTTATTACTTCTTACCAGTTTTACCTTCTTTACGTCTTACAACTTCACCAGCGTATCTTATACCTTTACCTTTGTATGGCTCTGGCTTTCTCCAGTCTCTTATCTTAGCAGCGTAGTTCCCTACTAATTGCTTATCGATACCTTTAACTACTAACTCAGTTTGGTTAGGAGATTCTACTGTTATACCTTCTGGATCTTCCATTTCTACTGGATGAGAGTATCCTAAGTTCATAACTAATTTCTTTCCTTGCTTTTGAGCTCTGTATCCAACACCAACTAATTCTAATTTCTTTTCGAATCCGTTAGTAACACCCACTACCATATTATCTATTAAAGTTCTAGTTAATCCGTGTAATGCTCTGTGTTGCTTGTTGTTTGTTGGTCTTTCAACAGTTATAGTATTTTCTTCTTGATTTATCTTCATTGCACCATCAAATTGCTTAGTTAAAGTTCCTTTAGGTCCTTTTACAGTAACTAAGTTTCCTTCAGCTATAGTAACTTCTACACCTGCTGGTACAGTTATTGGCTTAACACCTATTCTTGACATAGTCTCGCACCTCCTTACATTGTTCGTTTATATTACCAAACGTAGCAGATTACTTCTCCACCAACATTTTCTTTTCTTGCTTGCTTATCAGTTAATATTCCTTTTGAAGTAGATATTACTGATATACCTAATCCGTTTAATACCTTAGGTATTTCTTGCTTAGCAGCATAAACTCTCATACCAGGCTTAGATATTCTCTTTAATCCTGTTATAACTCTTTCTCCTGCTTGTCCGTACTTTAATTGTATTCTTATTATTCCTTGCTTTCCATCTTCTATAACATCGTAACCTCTAACGAAACCTTCTTCTAATAAGATTCTAGCTAATTCTTTCTTCATATTAGAGGCAGGAACGTCAACAGTTTCATGCTTAACTACATTAGCATTTCTTATACGAGTTAGCATATCTGCTATTGGATCTGTCATTGTCATATTGAAACCCTCCTTCCATTTTAAACAAGTTTTTACCAGCTTGCTTTTCTAACACCAGGTATTTGACCTTTATAAGCTAATTCTCTAAAGCATATACGGCATATACCAAATTTTCTTAAAACTGAATGTGGTCTACCACATATAGTACATCTAGTGTATTCTCTAGTAGCGTACTTTTGCTTCTTTTGTTGTTTTACAACCATTGCTTTTCTAGCCACTCGGAATCCCTCCTTTGTCTTAGCTTAGAAAATGACCTTTTCTAAGCTTACTTAGAAAACGGCATTCCTAATAATTTTAATAATTCACGTGCTTCTTCGTCAGTCTTTGCAGTCGTAACGAATATTATATCCATTCCTCTTACTTTGTCTACCTTATCGTATTCTATTTCAGGGAATATTAATTGTTCTTTAACACCTAAAGCGTAGTTTCCTCTACCATCGAAAGCGTTAGGATTAACTCCTCTGAAGTCTCTAACTCTTGGTAAAGATACAGATACTAACTTGTCCATGAAGTAGAACATTTTGTCAGCTCTTAATGTAGTTTTAGCACCTATTGGCATACCTTCTCTTAATTTGAAGTTCGCAACAGATTTTCTTGCTTTAGTTGTAACAGGCTTTTGTCCAGATATTATTTCCATCTCTTCAACAGCCTTTTCTAATCCTTTTGGATTTTCTCTAGCGTCACCTATACCCATGTTTATAACTATCTTTTCTAACTTAGGTATTTCCATAACGTTTTTGTATCCAAATTTCTCCATTAAAGCAGGAGCAACTTCTTTCATGTATTTTTCTTGTAATCTAGAAGCCATTTAAGGTCCCTCCTTTCAAGCTATATTATATTTCTTTTCCGCTCTTTACTGATACTCTAACTTTTTTACCATCTTTCATTTCAACTCTAACTCTTGTTCCTTTTCCTGTTTCAGGATCAAGTGGCATTACGTTAGATATGTGAATTGAAGCTTCTTTGTTTACTATTCCACCTTGTGGGTTCATAGCGTTTGGCTTTTGGTGTTTAGTTATTACGTTTACACCTTCAACTAATACTCTATTAGCCTTAGGGAAAACTTTTAAAACTGCACCTTTTTTACCTTTATCTTTACCTGCTATAACAACAACAGTATCACCTTTTTTAACACGCATCATGTCCTATTGCACCTCCTTAATTATAGTACTTCTGGAGCAAGAGAAACTATTTTCATGAAATCATTATCTCTTAACTCTCTAGCAACAGGCCCGAATATACGAGTTCCTACTGGAGTCTTGTCGTCTTTTATTATAACTGCAGCATTATCGTCGAACGCTATATAACTTCCGTCTTTACGTCTTACGCCTTGCTTAGTTCTTACTATAACAGCTTTAACAACTTTACCTTTTTTTACAACTCCACCAGGTGTTGCACTTTTAACAGTAGCAACTATTACGTCGCCTATGTTACCATATCTTCTTTTACTTCCGCCTAGTACACGTATACATAGTATTTCCTTAGCACCAGAGTTATCAGCAACTCTTAAACGTGTCTCTTGTTGTACCATATCGTAATCCCTCCTTTTCCAAAAAACTACTTAACTTTCTCAACAACTTCAACTAGTCTGAATCTCTTATCCTTTGATAAAGGTCTAGTTTCCATTATTTTAACTTTATCTCCGATGTTACATACGTTTTGTTCATCATGAGCCTTGAACTTCTTAGTTCTCTTTACTGGCTTATTGTATAATGGGTGACGTACGAAATCTTCAACTGCAACAACTATTGTTTTATCCATCTTGTCGCTTACAACACGGCCTATTCTAACTTTTCTTCTTCCTCTTTCCATGGTTAAAAAGCCTCCTTTCCCAAATTAAGCTCTAGTTTCGTTTAACTTTCTTTCAGCAAGGATAGTCTTAACTCTAGCTATATCCTTTTTAACGAATTTTATTCTAGCTGTATTTTCTAATTGACCAGTAGCTAATTGGAATCTTAAGCTAAATAATTCACTTTTGAAGTCATTTAACTTGTTCATTAGCTCTTCGCCTGTTAAATCTCTTAATTCTTTAGCTTGCATCCTATTCACCACCCTTTACTTCTAAATCTTCACGCTTCACAAATTTACATTTAACTGGTAATTTGTGCATCGCAAGTCTCATTGCTTCTCTAGCTTTATCTTCAGAAACACCTGCTAATTCGAACATAACTCTCCCTGGCTTAACTACCGCTACCCAGTATTCTGGAGATCCTTTACCAGCACCCATACGAGTTTCAGCTGGCTTTCTTGTTACCGGCTTATGAGGGAATATTTTTATCCAAACTTTTCCCCCTCTTTTTATAGATCTAGTCATAGCTATTCTGGCAGCTTCTATTTGATTAGAAGTTATCCAAGAGGCTTCTAAAGCAACTAAACCGAACTCACCATAAGTAACTGTGTTACCTTTTTGAGCTTTACCAGCCATGCTTCCTCTATGAACTCTACGACGCTTTACTCTCTTTGGCATTAACATGAGAATTTCCTCCTTCCTCGAACCTTATTAATATTAATTTCCTTTGTTTTCAGTTCTTTGAGGTCTTGATCCTTGAGGTCTTTGTCCTTGAGGTCTTGCTCCTCTGTTGTTAGTTCCTCTATTATCATTTCCTCTTCTATCGTTTCTTCTGTTATCTCTTCTATCGTTTCTCTTGTTATCTCTTCTATCGTTTCTTCTGTTGTCTCTTCTATCTTCTCTTGGGTTTACACCGTTTCTAGTTGGTAATACTTCACCGTTACATATCCAAACTTTTATACCAGTTTTCCCGTAAGTAGTGTTAGCTTCTGCGAAACCATAGTTTATATCAGATCTTAATGTTTGTAAAGGTACATTTCCTTCGCTGTATCCTTCAGTTCTAGCCATTTCTGCTCCACCTAATCTTCCTGATGCAGAAACTTTTATCCCTTTAACACCTGACTTCATAGCTCTTTGTATAGCTTGCTTCATAGCTCTTCTGAAAGCAACCCTTCTTTCTATAGCTAAAGCTATATTTTCTGCTACTAATTGAGCATCTTTATCTGGGTTTCTTACTTCAACTATGTTAACTATTACAGTCTTCTTAGTCATTTTTTCTAATTCAGCTTTTAAAGCATCTATTCCAGCACCAGCTCTCCCTATAACTACACCTGGCTTAGCAACGTGTAAATCTAGTTTCATCTTGTTTGCTGATCTTTCTATTTCTATTTTCGCAACTCCTGAAGAGTAAAGTCTATTCTTTAAGAATTTACGAACATTGTGGTCTTCTAATAATAAGTTTCCGAACTCTTTCTTATCACTTACGAACCATCTAGAGTCCCAATCTTTTATAACACCGACTCTCAGCCCGTGTGCATTAACTTTTTGACCCATTATTTTCCCTCCTATCTATAAATTATTTTCTTTCTTTTAGAACAACCTCTATATGAGAAGTTCTTTTTCTTATCATAGTTGCACGTCCCATAGCTCTAGGCATGAATCTCTTCATTGTTGGCCCTTGATTTGCAACAACTGATTCTATATATAAATTTTCAACATCCATTTCGTGGTTGTTTTCAGCGTTTGCTTTAGCAGATTTAACAACTTTAGCTATTATTGAAGCCGCTCCTCTTGGAGTGAACTTTAATATTGCTAATGCTTCATCAACATTCTTTCCTCTAACAAGGCTACAGATTTGTCCTGCTTTTCTTGGTGATACACGTACATATTTAGCAGTAGCTTTTGCTTCCATTTGCTATTCCTCCTTCCTTAGTCAGAAATTATTATTTTCTCTTATTAGATTTTTCATCGTCCTTGTGACCTTTGAAAGTTCTTGTAGGAACGAATTCACCTAACTTATGTCCAACCATGTCTTCTGTTATGAAAACAGGCACATGTCTTCTTCCATCATGAACAGCTATAGTATGTTCTACCATTTGAGGGAATATAGTTGAAGTTCTTGACCAAGTCTTTATAACTTCTTTATTTCCAGCAGCGTTCATTGCATCTATCTTCTTTAAAAGTCTCGCATGGACGAAAGGTCCTTTTTTAGTTGATCTTGACATTTAAATTCCTCCTTTCCGAGTGAAAAGTAAATCTATTACTTAGTTCTTCTTGATACTATTAACTTATCAGAAGCTTTGTTTTTCTTTCTAGTTTTGTATCCAAGAGCTGGTTTACCCCATGGAGTAACTGGTGAAGGTCTACCTATTGAAGTTCTACCTTCCCCACCACCGTGTGGATGGTCACAAGGGTTCATTACAGAACCTCTAACAGTAGGTCTTATACCCATATGTCTTTTTCTACCTGCTTTACCTATAACAACGTTACCGTGTTCTATGTTACCAACTTGTCCTATAGTAGCTTTACAGTCTATAGAAACGAATCTCATTTCTCCTGATGGTAATCTTAATAAAGCTTTCTTTCCTTCTTTAGCCATTAATTGAGCAGAAACTCCAGCAGATCTAACTAATTGAGCTCCTTTTCCTGGCTTTAATTCTATATTGTGTATTACTGTACCTACTGGCATATCCTTTAATGCTAATGCATTTCCTGGCTTTATGTCAGCTGTTGGTCCAGATAATATTGTATCTCCAACGTTCATTCCAACAGGAGCTAATATATATCTCTTTTCACCATCTGCATAGTGTAATAAAGCTATGTTAGCAGTTCTGTTTGGATCGTATTCAACAGTAGCAACCTTAGCAGGTACTCCGTCTTTATTTCTTTTGAAATCTATTATTCTATATTTTCTTCTGTTTCCTCCACCTCTGTGACGAACAGTTATTTTTCCGTGTGCATTTCTACCAGAGTTCTTCTTTAAAGAAACTAAAAGAGATCTTTCTGGTTGATTGCAAGTTATTTCATCAGAAACTAAAACTGTCATTTGTCTTAAGGCAGGAGAAGTTGGTTTAAACTTTTTTATAGCCATCTGTTTTCCCTCCTTCGTTTAGTAGGATAATTACATTCCTTGGAAGAATTCTATTTCTTTACTATCAGCAGTTAATTTAACCACTGCTTTCTTAAAGCTTGCAGTTCTTCCTTCATGTCTACCCATTCTCTTAACTTTTCCATCGTAGTTTAATGTGTTAACTTTTTCTACATTAACTCCGAATATAGCTTCTACAGCTTTTTTTATTTCAGTTTTGTTAGCATCTTTAGCCACAACGAAAGTATATTTCTTGCTAGCCATTTCTAACATACTTTGCTCAGTTACAACTGGCTTCTTTATTATATCATGTGGATTAGTCATCATTATGCGTACACCTCCTCCACTTTTTTAACAGCGTCTGTAGTTATTACGAATGAATCGTATTTTAATATATCATAAACGTTTATAGTGTTAACTGTAGCAGTTGCAACACCTTCTATGTTAGCAGCTGATTTTATTACGTTAGTATTGTTTTCAGCAGTTACTACTAAAGCTTTCTTTCCAGCGTTTATGTTCTTTAATATTTGAGCGAATTCTTTAGTCTTAGGAGCTTCCATTGTTAAAGCATCTAATACTATTATTTCTCCATTTTGTACTTTTGAAGATAAAGCACTCTTCATAGCTAATCTTCTTACCTTTTTAGGTAATGTGTAGCTGTAGTTTCTTGGCTTAGGTGCAAAAGCAACTCCTCCACCAACCCATTGTACAGCTCTTATAGAACCTTGTCTAGCTCTACCTGTTCCTTTTTGTTTCCAAGGTTTTCTTCCGCCACCTCTAACTTCTGCTCTAGTTTTAGCAGATTGAGTACCTTGTCTCTTGTTTGCTAATTGGTTTTTAACAACCTCATATAAAACATGTTCATTAACTTCTACGTTGAATATAGAATCTACTAATTCTATTTCTCCAACATTTTGTCCATTAATATTTAATACATTTAATTTTGGCATCGTGCTTCCTCCTTTCTTAGGTTAGTCATTATTTAGAAGACTTAACTGCTTCCTTTATAGTTACTACTGAACCTTTAGGTCCTGGTATAGCACCCTTAACTAATATAAGGTTCTTATCAGCGTCTACTTTAACAACTTCTAAGTTTTGAACTGTAACTTTAACGCTACCCATGTGTCCAGCTAATTTTTTGTTTTTGAAAACTCTACCAGGGAAAGAACAAGCTCCCATTGATCCTGGTCTTCTGTGGTATCTAGAACCGTGAGATTCAGGACCTCTAGATTGTCCATGTCTTTTTATTGGACCTTGGAATCCCTTACCTTTACTTGTTCCAGTTACATCTATTTTTTCACCTGCAGCGAATAAGTCAGCTTTTATTTCTTGTCCAACTGTGAATTCTTCTACAGAATCTACTCTAAATTCTTTTAAGTGTTTCTTTAATACGTTAGCAGCAGCTAAGTGACCTTTTTGAGGCTTGTTTAAAGATTTCTCTTTAGCATCTCCGAAACCTACTTGTACTGCAGTGTATCCGTCTTTCTCAACTGTTTTTATTTGAGTTACAACGTTTGGTCCTGCCTCAACAACTGTTACAGGTATTACTATACCTTCTTCAGTGAATATTTGAGTCATACCTAATTTTTTTCCTAATATTCCTTTCATATTAGCACCTCCTATAATTCTTACAGCGGATTATACATATTTATATAATCATTCTAAGATAGTTACCTTATAGGATCATATCTTAGGTTGCTATTATAACTTTATTTCTATATCAACACCAGCTGGTAAGTCTAATCTCATTAAAGAGTCAACTGTTTTAGGTGTTGGGTTAGCTATGTCTATTAATCTCTTGTGAGTTCTTATTTCAAATTGCTCTCTAGAGTCTTTATACTTATGCACAGCTCTTAATATAGTTACAACTTGCTTTTCTGTTGGTAATGGCACAGGTCCTGAAACTTGTGATCCAGCCTTTTTAGCAGTTTCAACTATTTTCCCAGCTGAAAAATCTAATAATTTGTGGTCATATGACTTTAATCTTATTCTTATTTTTTCATTGTTAGCCATTGTAATTTCCCTCCTTTATCGCACGTTTATCTTATATGTTACGCGCGACTTATGCCGATACACTGCTCCGGGTGTGTTGTAAATTTACATTCGACATTAGGTCGCTCCTAACTAAGATTTAGTTTTTTTACTTCGTATCTCTCAAGCACACTATTATATTTTATATCATTATTTACATTTTTTCAAGTTTTTTTTATAATTTTACAAAATTTATTTTTTTATGTAAAACTTAGTTCCAAACTCGACTTGTTTCTCTATCAAAGCACTAACTTAGTATATAAAATTTGAACGCAATTGTCAACGAAATATAGCTAGTATATTATTACTATTTAGTATTTTTTTTCATAATACAAAAAAAGAGGGGTTATCCCCCTCTTTTTATCTATTGATTAATCGTATATAATCGAAGATTATTCAACTATAGAAGCAACAACACCTGATGCTACTGTTCTTCCACCTTCTCTTATTGCGAATCTTAATCCTTCTTCAACGCATATTGAGTTTATTAACTCAACTTGCATAGTTACGTTATCTCCTGGCATTACCATTTCTATTCCATCTGGTAATTTACAAGCTCCTGTAACGTCAGTTGTTCTAAAGTAGAACTGTGGTCTGTATCCATCAAAGAATGGAGTATGTCTTCCACCCTCTTCTTTTTTAAGAACGTATACTTCTGCCATGAATTTTGTATGTGCTTTAACTGTTCCTGGCTTAGCTAATACTTGTCCTCTTTCGATTTCGTTTCTTTGTACCCCTCTTATTAATGCTCCTATATTATCTCCAGCTTGTGCTTGATCTAATAATTTTCTGAACATTTCTACTCCTGTTACTACCATTTTTCTTGGCTCTTCAGATAAACCTACTAATTCAACTTCATCTTGAACCTTTAATACTCCTCTTTCTACTCTACCTGTAGCAACTGTTCCTCTTCCTGTTATAGAGAATACGTCTTCTACTGGCATTAAGAAGTCTTTATCTACATCTCTTTCTGGAGCTGGTATATATTCATCTATTTGATTGAATAAATCTACTATCTTATCTCCCCACTCTGAAGCTGAATCTTGTAATGCCATTAAAGCAGATCCTCTTACTATTGGAGTATCATCTCCTGGGAATTCGTACTCATTTAATAAGTCTCTAACTTCCATTTCAACTAACTCTAATAATTCTTCATCGTCTACCATATCACATTTGTTTAAGAATACTACTATGTATGGTACACCAACTTGTCTTGATAATAATATATGCTCTCTAGTTTGAGGCATTGGTCCATCTGTTGCTGAACAAACTAATATAGCACCGTCCATTTGAGCAGCTCCTGTTATCATGTTCTTAACGTAGTCAGCATGTCCTGGGCAGTCAACGTGAGCATAATGTCTGTTTGGAGTTTCATATTCAACGTGAGCAGTAGAGATTGTGATCCCTCTTTCTCTTTCTTCTGGAGCTTTATCTATGTTAGCAAAGTCTACAGCTTCTCCTAATTGATATCTATCGAATAATGTTTTTGTTATTGCTGCTGTTAATGTAGTTTTACCGTGGTCAACGTGACCTATTGTTCCTATATTAACGTGTGGTTTATTTCTTTCAAATTTAGCTTTAGCCATTTTGAAATACCTCCCTATATATATTTATGTAAGACAGAGTATTTACTCCGTCTTACTTATTATACTATTTTATTTAAAAATTATTATTTTCCTTCAGCTATTTTCTTAGCAACTGAAGCTGGAACTTGCTCGTAGTGGTCGAATATCATTGTGTAAGTTGCACGACCTTGAGTAGATGATCTTAACTCAGTAGAGTATCCGAACATTTCTGAAAGTGGAACGAATGCATTTATAACTTGTGCACCAGATCTAGCTTCCATACCTTGTATTAAACCTCTCTTAGAGTTTAATCCACCCATAACGTCTCCCATGTAATCTTCAGGAGTAACAACTTCTACTTTGAAGTAAGGCTCTAACAGTACAGCATTTCCTTTTCTTAAAGCTTCTTTCATAGCCATTGAACCAGCCATTTTGAATGCCATTTCTGATGAATCGACTTCATGGTAAGAACCATCGTATAATTCAACAGCAACGTCAACAACTGGGAATCCAGCAACTACACCAGATGCCATAGCACCTTGTATACCTGCATCAGTTGGTCCAACATATTCTTTAGGTACAGATCCACCAACAGTTTTGTTTTCGAACTTGTAACCAGCACCTGGTTCTTGAGGGTTAACTCTGATCTTAACGTGACCGTATTGTCCTCTACCACCTGATTGCTTAGAATACTTGTATTCTATATCAACTGGTTGAGTTATAGTTTCTCTATAAGCAACTTGAGGAGCTCCAACGTTAGCTTCAACTTTGAATTCTCTTAATAATCTATCAACTATTATCTCTAAGTGTAATTCACCCATACCTGATATTATAGTTTGTCCTGTTTCTTCATCAGTTCTAACTCTGAAAGTTGGATCTTCTTCAACTAATTTTTGAAGAGCAACACCCATTTTTTCTTGAGCAGCTTTTGACTTAGGCTCTATAGCAACAGATATAACTGGCTCAGGGAATTCCATAGTTTCAAGTACGATTGGATGACCTGGATCACATAAAGTATCTCCAGTAGTAGTATCTTTTAATCCAACAGCTGCAGCTATGTCTCCTGCATATACTTCAGTTATTTCTTCTCTAGTATTAGCATGCATTTGTAGTATACGTCCTAATCTCTCTCTCTTATTCTTAGTAGCGTTTAGAACGTAAGATCCACTTGATATTACTCCAGAGTAAACTCTGAAGAATGCTAACTTCCCAACGAATGGGTCAGTCATTATTTTGAATGCTAAAGCTGAGAATGGTTCTTCATCAGATGAATGTCTTTCTGCTTCTTCACCATCTTCTAATATACCTTTTATAGAAGCTATATCAGTTGGAGCTGGTAAGTAATCAACAACACCATCTAATAATAACTGAACACCTTTGTTCTTGTAAGCAGAACCACAGAATACTGGGTTAAGTTCACATGCTATAGTAGCTTTTCTTAGAGCAGCCTTTATTTCTTCAACAGTGAATTCTTCACCTTCAAGATATTTCATCATTAACTCTTCATCAGTTTCAGCAACAGCTTCTACAAGCTTTTCTCTCCACTCTTGAGCTAATTCTTTCATATCTTCTGGTATATCTGTTTTTATTATTTCTACTCCTAAGTCGTCTTTGTATATGTGAGCACACATTTCTACAAGGTCAACTTCACCTTCTAACCAGTCTTCTTTACCTATTGGTAATTGAACTGGAACTGCATTAGCAGCTAATCTATCTTTCATCATAGCTACAACATTGTAGAAGTCTGCACCCATGATGTCCATTTTATTTACGAATGCCACTCTAGGTACTCCGTAGTTATCAGCTTGTCTCCATACGTTCTCAGATTGAGGTTCAACCCCACCTTTAGCACAGAATACTGCAACTGAACCGTCAAGAACTCTTAGAGATCTTTCAACCTCAACTGTGAAATCGACGTGTCCTGGTGTATCTATTATGTTTATTCTATGGTCTTTCCAAGCAGCAGTAGTAGCAGCAGAAGTTATTGTTATACCTCTCTCCTTCTCTTGCTCCATCCAGTCCATTTGAGAAGCTCCTTCGTGAGTTTCTCCTATTTTATGAGTTTGCCCTGTATAGAATAGGATTCTTTCTGTAGTAGTAGTTTTTCCTGCATCTATATGAGCCATGATTCCTATATTCCTAGTTCTTTCTAAAGGAAACTTTCTAGCCATGGTTCTCCTCCTTATGATATCCCTTTTTTATTAAAGGTATCTTTATATCCTACTAATTAGAATCTGTAATGAGCAAATGCTTTATTAGCTTCTGCCATTTTATGTGTATCTTCTTTCTTCTTAACTGAAGCTCCTGTATTGTTAGCAGCGTCCATTATCTCTTTAGATAACTTCTCAACCATACCTTTTTCTCCACGAGCTCTAGTGTAATTTACTAGCCATCTTAAACCTAAAGTTTGTCTTCTTTCAGGTCTAACTTCAACTGGTACTTGGTAGTTAGCTCCACCAACTCTTCTAGCTTTAACTTCTAATACAGGCATTATGTTTTCCATAGCTTTGTTGAATACTTCTAGAGCATCTTCACCTGTTTTTTCAGCTATTACAGCGAAAGCATCATAAACTATCGCTTGAGACTTTCCTTTTTTTCCATCTATCATTAAATTATTTATTAACTTAGTAACCACTTTACTTCCGTATAATGGATCTGCTAATACTTCTCTCTTTGGAACATTACCTTTTCTTGGCATTTTGCTTCCCTCCTTAATTATTAAATCTTAAATCATAGGTACTCGACATAATTTAAATGCCGTGATGCCATAAATATCTATATATATATTTAAAGCACCGCACATATAATCAATTGTTAGTTTTTACTATTTCTTTGCAGCTTTAGGTCTCTTAGCACCGTACTTAGATCTAGCTTGCATTCTCTTATCAACACCTGCTGTATCTAATGTACCTCTAAGTATGTGGTATCTAACCCCTGGAAGGTCTTTTACTCTTCCTCCTCTTATAAGAACAACACTATGCTCTTGTAAGTTATGGCCTTCACCTGGTATATAAGCAGAAACTTCTATTCCGTTTGTTAATCTAACTCTCGCAACTTTTCTTAAAGCTGAGTTAGGTTTCTTAGGAGTAACTGTTTTTACTGAAGTACAAACTCCTCTTTTTTGTGGAGCACTTGCATCAGTTATTTTCTTGTGTAAAGAATCATATCCTTTTTGTAATGCTGGAGCAGTAGATTTTTTTTCTATTGCTTGTCTTTTTTTACGAACTAATTGGTTAATCGTTGGCATGACATGCACCTCCTTTTTAAAAATTTCGATCTTGATGACCGCCAACTACATCAATATGATTATCATATTGAGTATACATAGTAACTTTCGTTACTTTACAATTAAATGTCTATTAACACACAATCAATGTGGTTTTAGCTCTTTGCAGTTTGGTGCCTGCTAGTTCTTAACTATTTATTAAAAGTCAATTTAAAAGCCACTAAGAACTATTAAGCTCTTAGTCGACTTTCAATTGCACACTTTTACATTTTATCACCAGAGATAATCTCTGTCAAGATTTCTTTATGTTATAAATAACTGTATTTATATAATTAATCTTCAACTGTTTCAACAGCTATGTTTTTATATCTCTTCATACCTGTTCCAGCTGGTATTAATTTACCTATTATAACATTTTCTTTTAGACCTATTAAGTGATCTTCCTTACCTTTTATAGCTGCTTCAGTTAAAACTCTTGTAGTTTCTTGGAATGATGCAGCAGATAAGAACGATTCTGTAGCAAGAGATGCCTTAGTTATACCAAGTAATGTTCTCTTAGCAACAGCTGGTCTTAGTCCTTGAGCTATAGCTTCTTCGTTGCACTTGTTGAATGTTAATACATCTTCATATCCACCTGGTAATAAATCTGTATCTCCTGGATCTTCAACCTTAACTTTAGATAGCATTTGTCTTACTATAACTTCTATATGCTTATCGTTAACGTCAACCCCTTGCATTCTATACACTCTTTGGACTTCTTTAACTATATATTCTTGAACTCCACCTATACCTTGTACTCTTACTATATCATGTGGATTTATAGAACCTTGAGTTAAAGGATCTCCGGCTACAACCATTTGACCTTGTTTTACTCTTATTCTAGATCCGTAAGGTATTGCATAAGTTTCACTTTCACCTGTTTCTGGTATTACTACAACTTCTTTTCTCTTACCAGTTTCGTCTATTTCAACTCTACCTGATATTTCAGTTATAACAGCTAAACCTTTTGGCTTTCTGGCTTCAAATAATTCCTCAACCCTAGGAAGACCTTGAGTTATATCTCCACCGGCTACCCCACCTGTATGGAAAGTACGCATTGTAAGCTGTGTACCCGGCTCACCGATTGACTGAGCAGCTATTATACCTACAGCTTCACCTATGTTAACTTCCTTACCTGTTGCAAGGTTTCTACCATAACACTTAGAACAAACTCCATGGTTTGTTTTACAGTTAAGAACTGTTCTTATTTCAACTTGTTCTATTCCTGCTTTTACTATTTGATCAGCTTCATCTTCTTGTATCATAGAATCAGCTTCAACTATAACTTCACCAGTTTGTGGATGCACTATAGCATCTATAGTATATCTACCAACTATTCTGTCATATATTTCTTCTATTACTTCATTTCCATCTTTTATAGCAGCTACTTCAGTTATATCTAAAGTTCCACAATCCACTTCTCTTACTATAACATCTTGACTGACATCAACAAGTCTTCTTGTTAAGTAACCTGAATCGGCAGTACGTAGTGCTGTATCAGCAAGACCCTTTCTAGCACCATGTGATGATGTGAAGTATTCCATTACTGATAAACCTTCACGGAAGTTAGATTTAACTGGAACTTCAACTGTTTTACCTGATGCATTGGCCATCAGACCACGCATACCAGCTAACTGTCTTATCTGGTTCTTAGAACCTCTGGCTCCAGAGTGAGCCATTATGAATATATTATTTAATCTATCAAGGTTTTCCATAAGAGCATCTGTAACTTTTTCAGTAGTTTCTGTCCAAGTTTCTATAACTCTTTCATATCTTTCTTCATTAGATATTAAACCTCTTCTATATGCTTTTTCATATTTATCAACTTTTTCTTCAGCAGCAGATATATAAGCTTTCTTAGCTTCTGGTATCTTCATATCAGCAACAGCAACTGTTATACCACCTCTTGTAGAATATTTAAATCCTAAAGATTTTATATGGTCTAGCATTACTGCAGTATCTGAATTACCATGTCTTCTGAAACACTTATCTATGATTTTACCTAAAGCTTTTTTGTCAACTAAGAAATCTATTTCTAATCCAAATTCATCTACATTTCTGTCAACAAATCCTAAGTTTTGTGGTATATTTTCATTAAATATAAATCTACCTACTGTACTTTCAACTAATGAACTTCTTCCATCTTCAAG
Source organism: Romboutsia lituseburensis (assembly GCF_024723825.1). Lineage (NCBI taxonomy): Bacteria > Bacillati > Bacillota > Clostridia > Peptostreptococcales > Peptostreptococcaceae > Romboutsia > Romboutsia lituseburensis. The sequence goes on along the minus strand of NZ_JANQBQ010000001.1, from coordinate 2,482,490 downwards.
CACTATTTTCATTTTTACTAATGAATGTAATTCAACAGCTTGATTTTGATAAGCAAGTAATAATTCATTATAATCTTTGAAGATTGTTCCAGTTCCTCTTTCTCCACCTTGAGCTTCTATTGTTAAGTAGTAACATCCTAAAACCATATCCTGAGAAGGAGTAGTTATTGGAGTACCATCTTTAGGAGCAAGTATATTGTTAACAGATAACATTAAGAATCTTGCTTCCGCTTGTGCTTCAACTGATAAAGGAACGTGTACTGCCATCTGGTCACCATCGAAGTCGGCATTGTACGCTGTACATACAAGTGGATGAAGCTTTATAGCTTTACCTTCAACTAAGATTGGTTCAAATGCTTGGATACCTAGTCTATGAAGAGTAGGCGCACGGTTAAGTAGTACTGGATGACTCTTTATAACGTCTTCTAATACATCCCAAACCTCTGGCTTAACTTTCTCTACTATAGATTTAGCACTCTTTATGTTGTGTGCATATCCTTCTTTAACTAATTTATCCATAACAAATGGCTTGAATAATTCAAGAGCCATTTTCTTTGGAAGACCACATTGATAGAATTTAAGTTCTGGTCCAACAACTATAACCGAACGTCCCGAGTAATCAACACGTTTACCAAGTAAGTTTTGACGGAAACGTCCTTGCTTACCTTTTAACATATCTGATAATGACTTAAGTGGTCTATTACCAGGTCCAGTTACAGGTCTACCTCTTCTACCATTGTCTATTAAAGCATCTACTGCTTCTTGAAGCATTCTTTTTTCATTTCTTACTATTATGTCAGGAGCTCCAAGTTCTAATAATCTCTTTAATCTGTTATTTCTGTTTATAACTCTTCTATATAAATCATTTAAATCAGAAGTTGCAAATCTTCCCCCATCTAATTGAACCATTGGTCTTAAATCTGGTGGTATTACTGGTATAGCCTCTAGTATCATCCATTCTGGCTTATTACCAGATTTTTTGAAAGCTTCTACCACTTCTAATCTTCTTATTGTTCTAACTCTTTTTTGTCCTGTGCTATCTTTTAAGTCAGCTCTTAAGTCTTTACTTTCTTGCTCTAAATCAATATTTTGTAATAATTGTTTTACAGCTTCAGCACCCATACCTACAGTGAAAGTATTGTATCCATACTTTTCAACAGCAGTTCTGTATTCTTTTTCTGTTAATAATTGCTTTGCATTTAATCCTGTTTCTCCTGGATTAATTACAACATATGAAGCAAAGTATAATATCTTCTCTAAAGATCTAGGAGACATATCAAGTAAAAGACCCATTCTACTTGGTATCCCTTTGAAGTACCAGATATGAGACATAGGAGCTGCTAGCTCTATATGTCCCATTCTTTCTCTTCTTACCTTAGCTTTCGTAACTTCTACTCCACATCTATCACAAACTACACCTTTATATCTTACTCTTCTATATTTACCACAGTGACACTCCCAATCTTTTTGAGGTCCAAATATTCTTTCACAGAATAGACCATCTTTTTCTGGCTTAAGTGTACGGTAGTTTATAGTTTCTGGCTTCTTTACTTCTCCTCTAGACCATTGTCTTATTTTTTCTGGAGAAGCCAATGCTATCTTTATCGACTCGAAATTGTTTAATTCAAACAAGGAGTTCTCTCCCTTCTATTTGATATTTGCTTTAATAAAAAATTTATACATCAAAGTCTTCCGTATCATCATAGTCTATTTCATCATAAACTACGTCTTCTTCGAAATCTACGTTTTCTATATCTTCTTCATCTTCATCTTCATCTTTTTCTTCTAAATCTTCATCAATTTCTTCTATTATATGGTTATCTTCTAACTCTTTAATGTTATCTATAACATCAAGTTCAAATTCACCTGTTGTATCATCTGCATCTAAAGATTCTCTAACATCTATCTCTTTATCTTCTTCAGTTAATACTTTTACATCTAAGCATAAACTTTGAAGTTCTTTTATAAGAACCTTGAATGATTCTGGTATTCCTGGTTCAGGTATATTTTCACCTTTAACTATTGCTTCGTACGCTCTAACACGTCCTACAACATCATCTGACTTAACAGTAAGTATTTCTTGAAGTATGTGAGCAGCTCCGTATGCTTCTAGAGCCCAAACCTCCATCTCTCCGAATCTTTGTCCACCAAATTGTGCTTTACCACCTAATGGTTGTTGAGTTACTAGAGAGTATGGTCCTGTACTTCTTGCATGTAACTTATCATCAACCAAGTGATGTAGTTTAAGCATGTACATGTATCCTACTGTTATTCTATTATCAAAAGTATCACCTGTTCTACCATCGTATAATGTTAATTTCCCATCTTCTGGGTATCCAGCCTTAGTTAACGCACTTCTTATATCTGCTTCTTTAGCTCCATCGAATACTGAAGTAGCAACATGCCATCCTAAAGTTTTAGCTGCAAGTCCTAAATGGACTTCTAGCACCTGTCCGATGTTCATACGAGATGGTATACCTTGCGGGTTAAGAACTATATCAAGAGGAGTTCCATCTTCCATAAACGGCATGTCTTCTTCAGGTAATATTCTAGATATAACCCCTTTGTTACCATGACGTCCGGCCATTTTATCTCCAACTGTTATTTTTCTCTTCTTAGCTATATAACATCTAACTAATTCATTAACTCCTGGAGATAAGTCATCTCCATTTTCTCTAGTGAATACTTTTACGTCAACTATTATACCAGATTCTCCATGAGGAACTTTTAATGAAGTATCTCTAACTTCTCTAGCTTTTTCTCCGAATATAGCACGAAGTAATCTTTCTTCAGCAGTAAGCTCAGTTTCTCCCTTTGGAGTTACCTTACCAACTAATATATCTCCTGAATCTACTTCAGCCCCTACTCTTATTATACCTCTGTCATCTAAGTTCTTTATAGCACTTTCTCCAACATTCGGTATATCTCTAGTTATTTCCTCTGGTCCTAACTTAGTATCTCTAGCTTCACATTCATATTCTTCTATATGGATTGTTGATAATCTATCTTCTTTAACTAATCTTTCGTTTATTAAGATAGCATCCTCATAGTTGTAACCTTCCCAAGTCATGAACGCTATGAAACAGTTTCTTCCTAAAGCTACTTCTCCAAGTTCAGTAGAAGGTCCATCTGCTATAACGTCACCTTGTTTTATTTGGTCACCTTTATTTATTATAGGAGTTTGATTTATACAAGTACCTTGGTTTGAACGTTTAAACTTAAGTAATTTGTATCTATCTCTATTTCCATCTTCTCTTTTTATGATTATTTCATCAGCTGTTACTCTATCAGCTATACCATCATTCTTAGCAACTACAACTGCTCCTGAATCTTTAGCAGCTCTGTACTCAACTCCAGTACCTATGATTGGTGCTTCTCTTCTAACTAGAGGCACGGCCTGACGTTGCATGTTTGATCCCATAAGTGCACGGTTGGCATCATCATTTTCTAAGAATGGTATCATAGCAGTCGCTATAGAAACAACTTGCTTTGGAGATATATCCATGAAGTCAACTTTATTAGTTGCTACCAATTCAACTAAACCATTTTTAGTTCTACATACAACTCTGTTATTAACAAAAGTTCCATCTTCTTCTAATGGTTCATTCGCTTGGGCTCTTATGAATAAATCTTCTTCATCAGCTGTTAAGTATTGAATTTCATTAGTAACTCTACCAGCTTCCTTGTCAACCTTTCTATAAGGAGACTCTATAAATCCAAACTCATTTATTTTAGCGTAAGTACTTAATGAGTTTATAAGACCGATGTTTGGTCCTTCTGGAGTTTCTATCGGACACATTCTACCATAGTGTGAATGATGAACATCACGCACTTCGAATCCAGCTCTTTCTCTTGAAAGTCCACCTGGTCCTAATGCTGATAATCTTCTCTTGTGTGTTAATTCAGATAATGGGTTAGTTTGATCCATGAACTGAGATAACTGAGAACTTCCGAAGAATTCCTTTATAGCTGCAGATACAGGTCTTATATTAACTAACGCTTGTGGCGTTATAGCTTCCATATCTTGAACAGTCATTCTTTCTTTTATAACTCTTTCCATTCTAGAAAGACCTATTCTCACTTGGTTTTGTAATAACTCACCAACTGATCTTATTCTTCTGTTACCTAAGTGATCTATGTCGTCTATATTTCCAATATTATGGAATATGTTGAATTCATAGTTTATAGATGCTATTATATCATCTAATAATATATGCTTTGGTATAAGCTCTTTTATTCTAGATTTTATAGCTTCTTTGATTTCTTCTTCATCACTATACTCTTCCATTATTTCTTTTAATGTTGGATAGTGAACTTTTTCTTTTATATTTAATTCGTCTATATCAAAGCTTATATGAGATTTAATATCTACGAAATTATTCCCTATAACTTTAACATTCTTTTCATCATCAACTAATAAATTAACTACGTTAATACCTGCATTTTGTATTTCTACAGCAGTTTCATAGCTTATTTTTTCACCAGCTTTAACAAATACTTCACCTGTTTCTTGGTTAACTATATCTTCAGCCGATACTTTATTCATTATTCTATAACATAAAGCAAGTTTCTTATTAAACTTATATCTACCTACTTTAGCTAAATCATATCTCTTTGGATCAAAGAATAATGCATTTAATAATGATGATGCACTCTCTACTGTTGGTGGTTCACCTGGTCTTAACTTTTTGTATATTTCTATAAGACCCTCTTCAACAGAAGTAGTATTGTCTTTTTCTAATGTTGCAGCTAATCTTTCGTCTTCTCCTAAAAGATCGATGATTTCTGCATCCGTTCCTATTCCTAATGCTCTTAATAAGACTGTAACTGGTTGTTTTCTAGTTCTATCAACTCTGACAGATATAACATCATTAGAATCTGTTTCATATTCTAACCAAGCACCTCTGTTAGGTATAACAGTAGATGATATTAATTTCTTACCTGTCTTATCTCTTTCTAGGGCATAGTAAACCCCAGGAGATCTAACTAATTGACTTACTATAACTCTCTCAGCACCATTAATAATGAAAGTTCCCTTTTCTGTCATTAATGGGAAGTCTCCCATGAAAACTTCTTGCTCTTTGATTTCTCCAGTTTCTTTGTTTATAAGTCTTACTTTAACTTTTAGAGGTGCACAATATGTAGCATCTCTATCTTTACATTCTTCTATATCATATTTAGGCTTATCCTCTAAAGAATAGTCAACAAACTCTAATATAAGATTCCCTGTGTAATCCTCTATTGGAGATATATCTTCAAATACTTCCTTTAGACCTTCTTCGATAAACCACTTATAAGAATCTACTTGTAATTCTATAAGATTTGGTACATCAGCTATTTCTTTTATCTTAGAAAAGCTCATTCTAGTTCTTTTACCTATCGTGACAGGATGTGGCATTCACTTTTCACCTCTCAATAATTAAAAATAAAACCATAGTTTATTCTAACGCATCTAATAATTTTATCATAATGTCAAGCATTTTTCAATATGTAACTTATATCATTTATTTTTATTTCATTTTAAGTACTTTACGCTGTAAAATATGCATTATTTATTATGCACAAAATACCAATCTTAAATTCTCTTTTTTTTACATATTTTTTTATTTTATTAAAATAAATGTTTTTTTCACATTAAAATTAATTTTTTCTGTGTGTTGTCTTTTCTGTATCAAGTATATATTTGTTTTTTAGCAAATATAAATTGTATTAATTATCGTTTTATATTATATAATTTTGCAAAATAAAAAAGATGCCCCATCGGGACATCTCTTAAAAAGAAAAACTACTTAACTTCTACTGAAGCTCCAGCAGCTTCTAACTTTTCTTTTATTTGCTCAGCTTCTTCTTTAGAAGCTCCTTCTTTAACTGTCTTAGGAGCGTTATCAACTACTTCTTTAGCTTCTTTTAATCCTAATCCTGTTATTTCTCTAACAGCTTTTATAACTCCAACTTTTGAAGATCCAGCGCTAGCTAATACTACGTCGAATTCTGTTTTTTCTTCAGCAGCTCCACCAGCAACTGCACCAGCCATCATAACTGGAGCTGAAGCAGATACACCGAATTTTTCTTCAGCAGCTTTAACTAATTCATTTAATTCTAAAACTTTCATGTTTTCTATAGCTTCTAATATTTGTTCTATTGTCATTTTAAGCACCTCCGCATTTTTTTCTTGTTTTTTAATAATATTAATGTAAAATTATTTTATAATTTTAACTAAATTGACAATTAAGCTTGTTGTTCTTCAGCTTTTTTAGCTATTGCATCTATTAAGTATGCAAAGTTTGATACTGGAGCTTTTAAGCTTCCAAGTAATTTAGCAAGAAGAACTTCTCTTGATGGTATGCTAGCTAACTCAGCTATTTGAGTTTCGTTGTAGAATTCACCTTCAACTACACCCATCTTTAATTGCATTTTTGGATGAGAATCCATAAATTCTTTTAATATTCTAGCTGGAGCAACAGGATCTTCGTATCCGAAAGCTATCGCATTAGTACCAACTAATAACTCGTCATTGAATTGTTCTATACCAACCTCTTTAGCAGCTAATCTAACTAAAGTGTTTTTGTATACCTTGTATTCAACACCAGCTTCTCTCATTTTCTTTCTTAATTCAGTTACCTCTTCAACTGTTAATCCTTTGTAGTCAACTACAACAGCAGCAGATGATTTTTGTAACTTTTCAACTATTTCAGCAACAACATGTGATTTAACTTCTATAGCTTTTCTCATTTCGATGTGCACCTCCTTCACCTAATAGGTTTAGTATTCGCCGCAATCTCATTTAAAAAAGCTTTTGAGTCAAAAGTAGACACCAAAAGCTTTAGTAATTTCAATTTATCTAAAACCTCGGCAGGATATTAAGCTTTTCAGCACCTACTGTCTACGGCAAATCTATTCTCTTTTATATCAACATATGTTATATTAACATTTTTGAATATCTATGTCAACAATTTTTATTATTCTGCTACTCTTGCTGGATTTATTTTGATTCCAGGTCCCATAGTAGAAGTAACTGCTACACTTCTTAAGTATTGTCCTTTAGCTGCAGCTGGCTTAGCCTTAACTATAGCATCCATTAATGCAGCAAAGTTTTCAGCTAACTTTTCTCCACCGAAAGATACTTTTCCAACTGGAACGTGTATTATGTTAGTTTTATCTAATCTGTATTCAACCTTACCAGCTTTTATTTCGTCTATAGCTTTAGCTACATCGAAAGTAACTGTTCCTGATTTAGGGTTTGGCATTAATCCTTTAGGTCCTAATACTCTACCTAATCTACCTACTACACCCATCATATCTGGAGTAGCAACTATAACGTCAAATTCAAACCAGTTTTCACCTTGTATTTTTTGAACTAATTCTTCAGCTCCTACAAAGTCAGCTCCAGCTTGCTCAGCTTCTGTAGCTTTTGCACCCTTAGCGAAAACTAAAACTCTCTTAGTTTTACCAGTTCCGTGAGGTAATACAACTGCTCCTCTAACTTGTTGATCAGCATGTCTTGAGTCAACACCTAATTTTATGTGAGCTTCTACTGTTTCATCAAATTTAGCAGTAGCAACTTCTGTTACTAATGATAATGCTTCTGTAGCATCATATAATTTAGTTCTATCAACTTTATTTAAAGCTTCTACGTATTTTTTTCCTTTTTTAGCCATTTTAAATGTCCTCCTTGTGGTATTATTCGGTTTTTTCAACCTCCCACTTCTATACAGAAGTGTCTAATTTAATTTTAAATTAGTCTTCTACAACTATTCCCATACTTCTTGCAGTACCAGCTATCATACTCATTGCAGTTTCAACTGATGCAGCGTTTAAGTCAGGCATTTTTAATTCTGCTATTTCTCTTATCTTAGCTGAAGATAAAGTAGCAACCTTCTTCTTGTTTGGTTCTCCTGATGCAGAATCTAAACCAGCAGCTTTCTTTAATAATACTGCAGCTGGTGGAGTTTTTGTTATGAATGAGAATGATCTATCTTGGTATACAGTTATAACAACTGGTATTATCATTCCAGCTTGATCTGCAGTCTTAGCATTGAATTCTTTTGTGAATCCCATTATGTTAACACCGTGTTGTCCTAATGCTGGTCCAACTGGTGGAGCTGGTGTAGCTTTCCCTGCAGGTATTTGTAATTTTATTTGACCTATAACTTTTTTAGCCATTTGCGGACCTCCTTGTATTCGTTTGTATATTAAATAATATAACGATTATATTTTTTCTATGCCATCTGCCTCTACGACAAATAGAGTTTTCTTACCAAATGCGTCTATACACACTTTTACTTCTTTAGTTTCCAGGTTTATTTCCTCAACTGTTCCTACTTGTCCACCAAATGGACCATTTGCAACTTCTACTGTATCTCCTATTTCTAGGTCGATATCACCAGCTGCTATTTTCGGTTCAGTTAATTCTATGCCCATAGCTATTACTTCATCTTCACTTAATGGAACTGGTTTTGACCCAGGACCTACGAATCCAGTAACACCTTTAGTATTTCTTACGACATACCAAGACTCATCAGTAATAACCATTTTAACTAAAACATAACCTGGGAATATCTTACGTTGTCTAGTTTTTTCTTTTCCAGTCTTAGTAGTTTCAACTACATCCTCAGTTGGCACAACCACTTGAGTAATGCAATCTTCCATACTTCTAGTCTTTACAGCTTTTTCTATAGTAGCTTTAACTTTATTTTCATGTCCTGAATAGGTATGAACAACATACCATCTTGCTTGTTGTAATTCTGACATATTATTTTCTCCTTTTTATCTATTTTAGTATCAGTCCTAGTGCACCAGATAATACACTATCTAAAACCCACACTAATATAGTAGATGAAATAACTACAGTTAAAACTACACCTGTGTTTTTCAGTAATTCTTGTCTTGTCGGCCACGAAACTCTTTTTAATTCTTGCTTTGTTTCTTTTACAAAAGAACCTAAACCGAATCTTTTTTTAGTTTTCACGCCTTGATTAACTTGGGCAGACATTCTATATTCACATCCTCTTATAAAAAACTATTTTGTTTCTTTATGAGTAGTATGCTTTTTGCAGAATCTACAATATTTTTGTAATTCTATTCTGTCTGGGTTGTTCTTTTTGTTCTTAGTAGTGTTGTAGTTTCTTTGCTTACACTCTGTACATGCTAAAGTTACTTTAACTCTCATCTGCTACACCTCCAACTTTATTTATACAATAATATATATTGTTAAATAACGCCTCAACTTTCGTTAAAGTGTTATTACCTTCCTGAATCATTACCTTGTATAAGTTATCACAAAATAATAGGCATGTCAATGTTTTTGTAGGTTTCAAGTTAAAAAAAGAGGAGTAAAACCCCTCTTTTTATCTATTGATTAATCGTATATAATTGAAGACTATTCAACTATAGAAGCAACAACTCCTGATGCTACTGTTCTTCCACCTTCTCTTATTGCGAATCTTAATCCTTCTTCAACGCATATTGAGTTTATTAACTCAACTTGCATAGTTACGTTATCTCCTGGCATTACCATTTCTATTCCATCTGGTAATTTACAAGCTCCTGTAACGTCAGTTGTTCTGAAGTAGAACTGTGGTCTGTATCCATCGAAGAATGGAGTATGTCTTCCACCCTCTTCTTTTTTAAGAACGTATACTTCTGCCATGAATTTTGTATGTGCTTTAACTGTTCCTGGCTTAGCTAATACTTGTCCTCTTTCGATTTCGTTTCTTTGTACCCCTCTTATTAATGCTCCTATATTATCTCCAGCTTGTGCTTGATCTAATAATTTTCTGAACATTTCTACTCCTGTTACTACCATTTTTCTTGGCTCTTCAGATAAACCTACTAATTCAACTTCATCTTGAACCTTTAATACTCCTCTTTCTACTCTACCTGTAGCAACTGTTCCTCTTCCTGTTATAGAGAATACGTCTTCTACTGGCATTAAGAAGTCTTTATCTACATCTCTTTCTGGAGCTGGTATATATTCATCTATTTGATTGAATAAATCTACTATCTTATCTCCCCACTCTGAAGCTGAATCTTGTAATGCCATTAAAGCAGATCCTCTTACTATTGGAGTATCATCTCCTGGGAATTCGTACTCATTTAATAAGTCTCTAACTTCCATTTCAACTAACTCTAATAATTCTTCATCGTCTACCATATCACATTTGTTTAAGAATACTACTATGTATGGTACACCAACTTGTCTTGATAATAATATATGCTCTCTAGTTTGAGGCATTGGTCCATCTGTTGCTGAACAAACTAATATAGCACCGTCCATTTGAGCAGCTCCTGTTATCATGTTCTTAACGTAGTCAGCATGTCCTGGGCAGTCAACGTGAGCGTAGTGTCTGTTTGGAGTTTCATATTCAACGTGAGCAGTAGAGATTGTGATCCCTCTTTCTCTTTCTTCTGGAGCTTTATCTATGTTAGCAAAGTCTACAGCTTCTCCTAATTGGTATCTATCGAATAATGTTTTTGTTATTGCTGCTGTTAATGTAGTTTTACCGTGGTCAACGTGACCTATTGTTCCTATATTAACGTGTGGTTTATTTCTTTCAAATTTAGCTTTAGCCATTTTGAAATACCTCCTGTTTTATGATATAAATTAATATGCTTATAATAAGCTTATGGTAAGTATTTTACTATTAATCATTCCTATTTTCAAGATGTTTTTCTAATTTTCTCTTAACCCTCTGAAGAGCATTATCTATTGATTTTACATCTCTTTCAAGCCTGTCCGCTATGTACTGATATGACTTGCCACTTAAGTATAGTCCTAACACCTCTTGTTCTAAGTCACTTAATAGTTCATTTATCTTAGATTCAATATGTTTAAGCTCTTCCTTGCTAATTATAAGCTCTTCTGGATCTGTCACCATACTTGTTGCTATTATGTCTAAGAGCGTTCTATCAGATTCTTCATCGTATATAGGTTTATTTAAAGACACATAAGAATTTAAAGGTATATGTTTTTGTCTAGTTGCAGTTTTAATTGCGGTTATTATTTGTCTAGTTATACATATCTCAGCAAAACATTTAAATGAGTTAGTCTTACTCCCATCAAAATCTCTTATTGCCTTATAAAGACCTATCATTCCTTCTTGAATTATATCTTCCTTATCAGCTCCTATTAAAAAATATGACTTTGCCTTAGCTTTAACAAAGTTTTTGTATTTTTTAATAATATATTCTAAAGCTATTTTATCCCCATTACTTGCTTTTAATACTATATTGTACTCATCTTGTTGACAATTATCTATCAACCCATATTCTTTTTCTTTAGCTACTAACATGTTATCCCCCCATAGAAACATTTTCATAGCTATATTATAGACTAATGAATCTAGCAGTTTCAATGCATTCTACGAATGTTCTCAAGTTTCGACAATGTTTCTTTGTCTAATCTATCTTCTAACCAGTTACGTTGTATCTTTTTTTGGTTACTGCTATTTTTTTCTTTCATACTTTTTTTTGCATGTTCTAAATCTAACTTAAGTTCTCTAGATGATATTCTAGCTGCCCCTTTACCTAATACTATTTGCTGTTCTGCATAGTCATTTGTAGCAACTTTAACATCATCATATTTTGATAATGAAGTTATAAATTTTTCTATATAACTATCTGCTGTTTGATGTTCCTTTGTATAAACAACTTGTATATATTTTCTATTTTCAACAGTCTCTTTGCTATTTTTAATATTATACGCATCAAATACTATTATTGCTTTTCTTCCTGTAAACTCCGCGTATTCTATAATCAAATCTATTAATTTCTCTCTAGCACCCTCTAAATCATTTTTTGCTATATGTTTCAAATCATCCCAGGCATTTATAATATTATAGCCATCAACGATTAAATAGCTTTTTATATTTCTTCTCATTAATTTATTTTACACCTGATCTTTGCTTAAATATTTCATAAAGAAGAATTCCACCTGCTACTGATGCATTTAATGAAGTTACATTACCTATCATAGGCATCTTAACAGTGAAGTCACAGTTTTGTTTTACTAATCTAGATATACCAAATCCTTCACTTCCTATTACTAATCCTAATGCTCCAGTAAGATTTTGTTCATAGAATACTTCTCCATCCATATCAGCTGCAGCTATCCATAAACCTTCTTCTTTTAACCTTTTGATAGTATTAACTATATTTGTAACTTTGCAAACTGGCACATATTCTATTGCTCCTGCTGATGCTTTTACTACAACCGGTGTTATATGAACAGATCTTCTCTTTGGTATAATTACACCATGAGCACCTACTGCATCTGCTGTTCTAACTATAGTCCCAAGATTATGAGGGTCTGTTATTTCATCTAGGATTATAAAGAATGGGTCTTCACCTTTTTCCTTTACACTTTGAATTAAATCTTCCAGTTCCCAGTATTTATGCTCACTTACTTGAGCTATTACACCTTGATGCGCATGACTTGTACTTATTTCATCTAATTTGTTTTTATCTACATATTGGATTATTAAGTTTTTTTCCTTAGCCATTCCGATTACTTTTTTTATAGATCCTTCTTTAGCAGAATTTGCTATCATTATCTTATCTATTTCTCTATTATTTTTTATTGCTTCTATTACAGGATTTCTACCTTCTATTATTGCCAATTCTTCCACCGCCTACAAATTCTTAAATTTCTCTCTTACCTTGATAATATTACCGCAAGCCATATTACCTTCTGGGCAAGGTCCTTGAATACAGTTAGGCCCAATATTTTCAAATAAAATTGGAGCTATCTGTCTTAATTGTCTTAACATTTCTATTGATAAGTCTCTTATTTCCCATTGAGCTCTTTCACAGCATCTATGATTTAAGAAATTATATAGAGTTCTTATATTCATAGTAAATACCATTTTAGTTTCACATGCATTTGGGAATACATATCTAGCATCTTCTATTGCTTTTTTTTCAGCTTGTCTTTTAGCTTCTTTCTCATTTTTTCCATTTTTTATTAAATTATTATAATGTTTTTCAAATAATATATCTACTAATTTGTCATATACTTCTTGATCTTTTTTCATAGAATCTATGAATAGTTCTCTTGCTTCTTCTATTTCATTTATTTCATGAGGAATTATATATTCAAATTGATCTAACTTAACATATCTTTGACTTTGTTGTGAATAGCTTGCTATACGATGTCTAACTATTTGGTGTGAACATGCTCTAGAAATTCCTTCTACTGCAAATGTAAATGATACATGTTCTAATGGAGATTCATGCCCTATGCTTACTAGCATATTTAAAAACTTATTTACACTTTCTTCTGTTAAATTTTTTTCTATTTCATCAACTCCAACAGCTGAATAACATAGTTTCGCAGCCATAGATATAACTTTCTCTGGCTCTGGTGTATGAGATAATATTTTTACTTTCATCCACTAACGGCCTCCCTTTTAATAATTTATAGATTATATTATACCTTATCTCGAATGTAAATTATATAAATTTTTCCTATATAAAATAGGTTTGTATAATTGTAAAATTTTAGATATTGATAATTAAAACATACTTTGTAATACTATTTAAATTACTATTAACTTTAATTTACATTCAATAATCATTAAATAAAAAAGAAGTGTCTAATATCATATTTTTATTGTATTAGACGCTTCTTTTTATTACATATTTTTTTCTATTATTTTAATACCTTCTTCAATTATATACTCTAATCGTTCTTTTTCTTTACCTAAATGTAAATAACCAATTAAAGCTTCAAATCCAGTTGCATGTTTATAATCTATTATATCTGCATTTTTAGGAGATGTATGAGACTTTTGATTTCTACCTCTCTTAAAAATTCTTAATTCTTCTTCTGTTAATTGTTCTTCTATTTCATGCATTATTGTTGCTTGAGCTTTTGCTTTTACATATTTGACTGCAGATTTATGAAGATCATTTACTTTTTTATTTATATTTTTTGTTATTAAATATTCTCTTACATAAGTTTCATATACAGTGTCTCCTATATATGCTAAAACTAAAGGAGATATCGTAATTAATTCTGTTCTTTTCATAATTATGCTCTTTTCCACTTAGTACCTTGTCTTGTATCTTCTAAGATTATACCTTTATCTAATAGTTGTTGTCTTATATCATCTGCTAGTTGGAAGTCTTTATTTTTCTTAGCATCAACTCTTTGTTGAATTAAATTTTCTATTTCTTCATCTACCATATCATCATTTGTTTTATTAACTACGTTTAATACACTAGTTAATTCATTAAATTCATTTAAGCACTTTTTAGCAAACTCTAATGATGATTTTTCATTAACATTTGAGTTTATAAACTTAGATAATTCAAATATTACACTTACTGCATCAGCAGTATTTAAATCATCTTCCATAGCATTTATAAATTTAGCTCTGTATGCATCTAACTCTGCCACTAATGATTGCTCTTGTGATGTCATTGCTGATTCTGATAAATTACTTAATGTAAATTCTAATTTTTCCTTAGCATTATATAGTCTTTCAAGTCCTGCTTTAGCTTGAGATAACATTTCATCACTAAAGTTAACTGGGTTTCTATAATGAGCTGATAACATAAAGAATCTAACTATTTCTAAATCATATTTTTCAGATATATCTCTTACTGTAAAGAAATTACCTTTTGATTTACTCATCTTTTCATTATTTATATTGATATACCCATTGTGTACCCAATAATTAGAGAATACTTTACCACTTCTTGCTTCACTTTGTGCTATTTCATTTTCATGATGTGGGAATGCTAAGTCTTGACCACCTGCATGTATATCTATAGTTTCACCTAAGTATCTATTAGACATTACTGAACATTCTATATGCCATCCTGGTCTTCCTTCTCCCCAAGGACTATCCCAACCTGGTTCTCCTTCTTTTTTAGACTTCCAAAGAACAAAATCCATAGGATGTCTCTTTTGGCTATTAACTTCTATTCTTGCTCCAGCTTCTAAATCATCTTGATTTTGTTTAGAAAGTTTTCCGTATCCTTCAAACTTTTTAGTATCAAAATATACATCTCCGTTTACTTCATATGCATATCCCTTATCCTCTAATTCCTTAACAAATGCTATGATTTGTTCTATATTATCTGTTACCCTAGGGTGAACATTCGCTCTTTTTATCCCTAGCCCATCTGCATCTACAAAATACTCATTTATATATTTGTTAGCAACTTCTTCTGGAGATATTTGTTCCTCATGACCTCTTTTAATTATCTTGTCATCTACATCTGTAAAGTTTTGTACGTATGTTACATCAAAACCTCTATATTCTAAATATCTTCTTAAAGTATCAAATATTATAAATGGTCTAGCGTTTCCTATATGTATATAGTTATATACCGTAGGACCACACACATACATTTTTACCTTTCCTTCTTCTATTGGAACAAACTCTTCTTTCGTTCTTGTTAATGTATTGTATAGTTTCACACTCATCACCTCACTGATTGTTATATCTTCCCATAAATGTTATATAGTATTATTATAATTTAAAATCCTGACAATTAATAGTATTACTATTATGTCCTATAGAATTTTAAATAATTTATATTTTGAAAATATTATTGGATTATTCTTCTAAAAATGAAACTTTACTAGAACTACAAATGTCGTAAGTCTCTTCAGTTATTATTTCATCATCTTTTAACTGTTCTAGTATATGTATATATTCATTGCAAAGTTCTTTTAATTCTTCTTTAATTTTATCCATACTACTATACATAATTACCCCCCTATAAAAAAATAAAACGCTATATATATTTAACAAAAAATTTTATAAACAATATTTTATGACGTTTTAATATATTACATTTATTAACTCAAATTCCTCCACCTAGCTATTCAAATGTTTTCATCAAAAAACTACATAAAAATTTTATTCATTAATTAATGCTAAAATTTAACATTTTTCACACTTCTATTTTTATATTCAATAAAATAATATTTTAGTTAAGTAAAGTAGTTCGATTCATTATGTTATTTTTTTACTTAATATTTTATAATTAAAAATCCACCTAATTGGTGGATTTTTAATTATAAAATATTATTTTTTACATATGAGATTCTAGCTAAACAATTTTCTTTTCCTAAAACTTCCATAGTTTTTGGTAAATCTGGTCCATGCATTTGGCCTGTTAATATTATTCTAGAACCCATAAATAAATTTTTACCTTTTATTCCATGTTCTTTTTGTATTTCTTTAAACATAGCTTTAACAAATGCTTCATCTACAACTTCAGCATTTTCAGTTTTAGTTTGTAATGCATCTATTAATGTAGGTATATGTTCTAAGTTTAAGAATTCTCTACATTCTTCAGTTTCTAACTTAACTTCATTTCCAAAGAATATATTAGCATGTTCAGTTATTTCTTTTACATATTGTAATTTTTCTTTAAGAACAGACACCATTCCCTTTAAGAAATCATACTTAGTTGTAGCTTCTTCTTCTGTTACAAATCCAGCCTCTACTAAGAAAGGTATTGCTAAATCTGTTAAGTACGCATCATCAGCATCCTTTATATAATGTTGGTTAACCCAATTTAATTTTTCAGTGTCAAATACTCCACCACTCTTAGATACTCTTTCTACAGAGAATGCTTTTTCTAATTCTTCCATAGAGAATATCTCTTGGTTATCTTCTGGAGACCATCCAACTAACGCAACGTAGTTTATTAATCCTTCTGGTAAGTATCCTTTTTTCTTGAAGTCTTCTACTGCAACATCCCCATGTCTTTTACTTAATTTTTTCTTTTCACTGTTAAGTATATTAGGTAAATGCACAAATGTTGGAGCTTCCCATCCAAATGCTTCATATAAGTAAACGTGTTTTGGAGTTGAAGAGACCCATTCTTCTCCTCTTATAACATGTGTTATTTTCATTAAGTGATCGTCAACTACAACTGCAAAGTGATAAGTTGGGAAACCATCAGTTTTTATTAATACTTGATCATCTAAATCATCAGTATTAAATTCAGTTTCTCCTCTAACTAAATCAGTAAACTTTATAACATGATTTTCTGGTAATCTTAATCTTATAACGTGAGGCTCACCAGCTGCTATTTTAGCTTCAACTTCTTCTTGAGTTAAGTCTCTACAGTGACCATCATATTTTGGAGTTTCTCCTGCTTCTTTTTGTTTTTCTCTTACTTCATCTAATCTTTCTTTAGTACAGAAACAGTAGTATGCTTGTCCATTATCTAATAACTGTTGTATATACTCTTTATATATTCCTAGTCTTTCAGATTGTATATATGGACCATATTCTCCTTTTTGAGTTATATTTCCATTTTCATCTAGTACAACACCTTCAGTGTGGTTAACTCCACCCCAAGCCATACCTGTAAGCATGTTTTCTATTGCACCTTCTACTAATCTTGTTTGATCTGTATCTTCAACTCTTAATATGTACTCTCCACCCATTTTTTTTGCAAATAAGTAGTTATATAAAGCTGTTCTTAAACTACCTATATGTACAAATCCAGTTGGACTTGGAGCAAATCTTACTCTTACGCTCATATTGCTACCTCCTATATTAATCATACGTATTTATAATATCAAATAAAATATATATTGTAATGTTATTTTATCCAATTGATATAAAAACACATCGATTTGCTTATATATTTATTAATTTTTTATGTGGATAAATTTAATTTTCAAATAATTAAAATAGTATACATATCCACATTTAAACTTAAAATGTTAATAAGTTAGTGGATTATATATACTATTTTAAATTTTATATTATCCTAACTTTACGTTATTTTTTTCAAATTCAGCTTTAATTCTAGATTCTATTTCATCTAAAGATATTAATTCTTTATCTGATTGGTCTCTTAATTTAAATTCAACTTTACCTTCAGTTATATCTTTACCTACAGTTATTCTCATTGGTATACCGATTAACTCACTATCTTTGAATTTAACCCCTGCTCTTTCATCTCTATCATCTAATAATACTTCTACACCCATAGATTGTAACTGTGCGTATAATTTTTCAGCAGCTTCCATTTGTTCTGCTTTCTTTATATTTACAGGTACAACTACTAAATGATATGGAGCTATTGATAATGGCCATATTATACCATTTTCATCATGATGTTGTTCTATAACAGCTGCTGCTGTTCTTTCTACACCTATTCCATAGCATCCCATTACTATTGGCTTAGACTTACCATCTTTATCTACGAAATTTGCACCCATAGATTCTGAGTACTTAGTTCCTAATTTAAATATATGACCAACTTCTACTCCTCTAGCTATTTCGAAGTGACTTCCACACTTAGTACACTTATCAGACTCAGTAACATTTCTGAAATCTCCAACTGCACCTTCGAAATCTCTTCCATAGTTAGCATTTTCTATGTGATATTCACTCTTATTAGCTCCAACAACTAAGTTTCTAGCATTAGCAACTTCATTGTCTATTAATACATAGTCTGCCTTTATATCAATAGGTCCTGCAAATCCAACTGTTGCACTTGTTACAGCCTCTACAGTTGCTTCATTTGCAAGTTCAAATTCTACTACTCCACCTATAGCATTTCCTACTTTAACTTCATTAACTTCTCTATCTCCTCTTACTACAACAGCTACAGTTTTTCCATCAGCAACATATACTAAAGTCTTTGCAAACTTATCTGCCGATAACTTAAAGAAGTTTTCTAATTCTTCTATAGTGTGCACTCCTGGAGTGTGTACTTCTTTTAATTCTTTCATTTCTTCTGTTGATGCCTCTGATGATTGAGCTACTGCTTTTTCCATATTAGCTGCATAATCACAATTACTACAGAATACTATTTCATCTTCTCCAACTTCCGATTTAACCATAAACTCAGCAGACACTGAACCACCTATTGCGCCTGTATCTGCTTGAACTGGACTATTATCTAAATCACATCTTGCAAATATATTTGTATATGCTTCAAACATATCTTGGTATGATTTATCTAATCCTTCTTGGTCTACGTCAAAACTATATGCATCTTTCATAGTGAAAGTTTTAGTTCTCATAACTCCAAATCTTGGTCTTCTTTCATCTCTATACTTAACTTGTATTTGATATAAGTTTAATGGAAGTTGCTTATAAGAAGTTATTTCTTGTCTTATTATATCTGTAAATACTTCTTCATGAGTTGGCCCAAGACAGAAATCTCTTTCATTTCTATCCTTTAATCTCATCATTTCTGCACCCATTACATCCCATCTACCAGACTCTTTCCATAATTCTGCTGGTATTAATCCAGAACATAATATTTCTTGGCAACCTTTTTTCTCTAATTCTTCTCTTATTATATTTTCTATTTTTTTGAAAACTCTTATTCCCATTGGCAGTTGGTTATATACTCCTGATGCCATTTTTCTTATCATACCTGCTCTTAGCATTAACTGATGACTTGTTATTTCTGCATCAGCTGGAACTTCTCTTAATGTTGGCATTAACATTTTTGACATTTTCATAATGATTTTCCTCCTAGATTTTATTTATAATTGCTTTAAATTCATTACTTTCTAAATAAAAAAAACCTTTCGTCTCTATACAAATTGTATAGAGACGAAAGGTTG
This sequence comes from Romboutsia lituseburensis, assembly GCF_024723825.1. NCBI lineage: Bacteria > Bacillati > Bacillota > Clostridia > Peptostreptococcales > Peptostreptococcaceae > Romboutsia > Romboutsia lituseburensis. The sequence goes on along the minus strand of NZ_JANQBQ010000001.1, from coordinate 2,462,929 downwards.
AATTTCCGCGGTACCACTCTAATTAGCCTAAGGCTCTCTTTATAGGATATAACGGTCCTCACCGTAAAAGCTTTTTAACGCTTTTATGCTAGAAGACTGGTTCAAAGACTTTTTCTTAGAAACTTCCACCTATCGTTCCCTCTCTGTAAAGATATAATCTTTTACTATTTCTCCATTATAGCTTTAAGTTTTATTTATTTTAATATATACATTTTAACAAATAAGTTTACTGATTTTCGCTATTCATATTCTTATTCCATAATAATATATTATTTAATATTAATTGTCAACTTTAACTAATAAACAAATACTTTGTGATGCTATACCTTGCTTAGTACCTGTAAAACCTAGTCCTTCTTCTGTAGTAGCTTTTACATTTATATTTTCAATATCAGTATTTAAAGCTCTCGCAATATTAGTTCTCATATTTACTATATGTGGTGCCATTTTAGGGCTTTGTGCTATTATTGTACAATCTATATTTCCTATTACATATCCTTTTTCTCTTATTAAATTATAAACAAATTCTAATAATTTTATACTATCTGCACCTTTATATCTTTCATCTGTATCTGGGAAGTGCTTACCAATATCTCCTAATGCTAAAGCTCCTAGTATAGAGTCCATAACTGCATGTACTAAAACATCTGCATCCGAATGTCCTAATAATCCCGTTTCATGTGGAACATCTACACCCCCTATTATTAGTTTTCTACCTTCTACTAATTTATGTACGTCATATCCTAATCCTACTCTCATATTTATTCTCCTACCTATTTTGTATTTTTAAAATTTGCGTTCCTATATTTAAATCTTCTTGTGTTGTTATCTTAATATTATTATATGACCCTTCTATCATTTTTACTTTATAGCCTATGCGTTCAACTAACATAGCATCATCAGTTCCATAGAACTCTTCTTTAAATGCATCCTCATATGACTTTAATAATATACTATAATCAAATGTTTGTGGCGTTTGAACAGCCCATAATGTATTTCTATCCGGTGTTTGAGATATATTATTTTCATTATCAACTATTTTTATAGTGTCTTTTACTGGAACACCTACAACTACAGCTTTATACTCTTTAGCTTCGTCTATAGATTTGTCTATTATCTCATTAGATACAAATGGTCTTGCTCCATCATGTATTAGTACTACACTACATTTTTCATCTAGTAATTTTAATCCATTGTAAACAGAGTCTTGTCTTTCTCTTCCTCCAAATGCAATTTTAATTTTATCAAATTTATATTTCTGTATTATTTCTATATCAAAAAATTCTTTTTCTTCTTCTTTAATTACAACTACTATATCATCTATATTTTTATTGTTTCTAAATTGTTCTATTGTATAAGCTATTATTTCTTTCTCTTCAAGCTTTATAAATTGCTTATTTATTCCCATTTTCATTCTACTGCCTGTACCAGCAGCTACTATTATAACTCCATTCATATACTCACCTCTTATATATTAAATGTATACTATTCCATATTCAAATTAAATCATATTAATAAATTATTGTATATATATTTAATTGATTTTTGTGTTTATTATATTAATAATACTTATATGCTTTATATTCACCTACATTAAATTTATAATACTAAAAAAGCCTTCACAAATGTGAAGGCTTTTATCTATTAATTTTTTGGTTTACCAAATATCATTCTACCTGCTGGAGTTTGTAATACAGATGTAACTAATACTCTAATAGTTTCACCCATATGTTTTCTTCCTCCATCTACTACTATCATAGTACCGTCATCTAAATATGCGATACCTTGACTATGCTCTTTACCTTCTTTAACTACTTGCACTACCATTTCCTCCCCTGGTATTGCAACAGGTTTAACAGCATTAGCTAGTTCATTGATATTTAAAACTTCAACACCTTGAACTTGAGCTACTTTATTAAGGTTGTAATCATTAGTAACTACCTTACCATTTAATACTTTAGCTAATTTTAAAAGCTTCATATCAACTTCAGCTATATCATTAAAATCAGCCTTAGTTATTTCAACTTCTATTTGTAATTCTTCTTTTATTATGTTTAATATATCTAGCCCTCTTCTTCCTCTAACTCTTTTTAAATCATCTGAAGAATCTGCTATATGTCTTAATTCATCTAATACAAACTCAGGTATAACAAGTTTTCCCTCTATAAAACCTGTTTTGCATATATCTGCTATTCTACCATCTATAATTACACTAGTATCTAGTACTTTAGGTGGTATACTTTTAATTTCTTTTTTAGTTCCTTTGTCTTTTAGAGTTGCTAACTTTCCTAATTTATTTAAATTGAATAAATCATCTTTACTCTTAAGAGCTACTCTAATACCTAAATAACCCATAAACCCATATGTTAGGAATGATAAGAAACCGCCTATTATTGGCACTGAACTTATTAGCCCACTTACTAAGTATGCTATAACAAAACCAACTATAAGACCTATAGATCCTAATAATATATCTGTTTGAGGATATTTAGATATCTCTTTATCCATAATTTTCGCCAAATCTTTACATTTATTTATAACCCATGGCTCTATTGCATAGAATATAAGCCCTATTACTATCCCTACTGATACAGATGCTATTAATCCATATGCATCTGCTCCAAACTTAAGCATCGTAAATTCTTTCATTAATGTAGAATATGTAGTTACACCCAGTGTAAACCCCAGTATTCCAATTACAAATCTTGTTATTTTTTGAATCAATTCTTCACCCCCTGGCTATATACTTAATATTTTTTTATTATAATCCATAATACCCAAAATATTCAAGAACAAAGTAGTAAAACATGTTATATGTGTCTATCTAATAATACCAATTGTTTCATTTTTATAAGTCCATTTCTAATATATGTTGCTCTAATTTCACCTATACCTTCAACATCATCTAAATCTTCAATTGATGCATCTAATATTTCTTGGAAGCTATCAAAATAATTAACTAAATTTTCTATAATAGTTGATGGCAACCTATGTATTTTATTAAGAATCCTATACCCTCTAGGTCTTATAGCCATATCCATATTTTCCGAAAATCCGCTGTATCCTAATAATTTAGCCATATTAACTAAATCTATTAACTCTTCTGATGATAAGCTCTTTATCTTTCTTTTGAAGTCTTGAATATCCATATCCTGTCTACTATAATCTTTAAAAATTAACCTCTGGTCCACTTTCGTAGTTCCCATCAATTCTTCTAACTGCATTCTTACTAACGTACCTTCTTTTCCTAACTCTATTATATACTTTTCAATTATATTTGTAATTCTCATTACTAGTTCCATTTTTTGAAGTACAATTGCAACATCATAAATAGTTACTAAATCATTAAATTCTAAAGCATTTAAGTTTATTACTGCTTGGTCTAAGACCGATTTATATTTTTCTAACGTTTGTAGAGCTTGATTAGCTTTTGTAAATATTTTAGATATTTCTTCTAAAACATACTTCTGATCCCCTCTATATACAGTTATTATATTTCTCCTTTGAGAAATAGCTATTACAATAGCTCCTGTTTGCTTTGCTACTCTTTCAGCAGTCCTATGTCTTGTCCCTGTCTCTGTAGTAGGTATAGAATAATCAGGTATAAGTTGTGCATTTGCAAATAGGATTCTTTTAACATCTCCACTTATTACTATTGCTCCATCCATTTTTGCCAATTCATATAGAAATGCTGGTGAATACTCTGCATCTATACTGAATCCTCCATCAACTACCTTCATTATTTCTTCACTATTTGCAATAACTATTAGTCCACCAGTTTTAGCCTTTAGTACATTTTCTAAACCTTGCCTTAATGGACTTCCAGGAGATATCATCTTTAATGCATGTAAAACATTTTTGTTATTTAAGATATCTTCCATTATTATTTATTACCCCCTAGTACTATATTTATAGCTTGTCTTAAGTTATCAACTGGCCATATTTCTATTCCTTTTACATCTTTTACTACTTCATAATTGCTTCTCGGTATTATCATTTTCGTGAAGCCTAATTTTTTGCACTCTGCTATTCTTTTTTCTATATAACTTACAGCTCTAACTTCACCAGTTAAACCAACTTCGCCTGTAACTACTATCTTTTCATCTACGTTTATATTTCTAAAACTTGAAGCCACGGCTATGATTATACCTAAATCTATAGAAGGTTCATTAATTTTTATTCCACCTACTATATTTAAATATACATCTTGGTTTTGTATCTGAAGACCAACTCGTTTTTCAAGTACCGCTAATAGCATGGATACTCTATTATAATCTACACCTGTTGCAGTTCTCTTTGGAATACCAAAACTTGTAGGAGATACTAAAGCTTGTAATTCTAGAAGCATTGGTCTAGTTCCTTCTACTGTCGATATAATTACTGATCCTGCTACATCTTTTGGCTTTTCTGATATTAGTATTTTTGATGGATTCTCAAGCTCCACTAATCCTAAATCCCTCATTTCAAATACGCCTAATTCATTAGTTGACCCAAATCTATTTTTTACAGCTCTAACTAATCTATAGGTATTATATCTCTCTCCTTCAAAATATAACACTGTATCAACCATATGCTCTAGAAGCTTAGGTCCAGCTAAAGAACCCTCTTTTGTTACATGTCCAACTACAAAGGTTGATATACCCATTTTTTTCGAAATTTTCATAAATTTCGAAGTTCCTTCTTTAATTTGACTTACAGTACCTGGTGCTGATGATATTTCAGGACTATATACAGTTTGAATAGAATCTAATATTATTAATTGTGGATCTATGCTTTCTAATTGGGATTCTATAATACTTAAATTATTTTCTGCAAATATATATAAATTATCGGAATTAATTCCTAATCTTTGAGCCCTCATTTTTATTTGTGATTCAGATTCTTCTCCCGATATATAAAGTACCCTTTTTCCTGAATTTGCAACATTACTAGATACCTGTATTAATAATGTTGATTTTCCTATCCCAGGATCCCCTCCTACAAGAACTAAGGATCCCTTTACTACGCCTCCTCCAAGCACTCTATCTAGCTCATTTATACATGTTGAAAAGCGTTCTTCTTCTCTAGTTTGTATAGAATTTATACTTACAGGTTTTGAAGAAGATTTATCTATAATAAATATATCTTTTTTTAAGCCTTTTTGCTCTATTTCTTCTACAAAAGTATTCCATTTCGTACATTCAGGGCATTTACCAAGCCACTTTGATGTTTCATAACCACATTCTTGACATACGTATTTTGTTTTTATTTTCGCCATATTTAAATCACCTTTAATTTGTTTAGTCCTCTTTAATTCTAACACACCTAATATATATTATGTAAATTGATAAAATTTAATTTAAAATATTTTTTATAATATATTTTAAATTTAAAAATAATTTTTTACACTAAAATGAGGGGAGAATATCCCCCCTCTTATATATTACTACTATTTACATTTAAATACTATCTTATTATCCTCAGTTTCTGCTATAACTGTACTTCCCTTTTTAACCTCGCCTTTTAATATAGCTTCTGATAATTGATCTTCTAATTCCTTTTGAATTGCTCTTTTTAGGGGTCTAGCTCCATATTCTAAATCAAATCCAGATTCAGATATTAATTTTATTGCTTCTTCGCTCATTTGAAAATCTATTTCCATTGTTTTTAATCTCTGGATTAGATCCTTAGTCATTAATTTTACTATCTGAGCTATATGAGATTCAACTAAAGAGTGGAATACTATTATATCGTCTATTCTATTTAAAAATTCTGGCCTAAATCTCTTTTTAAGTTCTGCCATTATATTTTCTTTCATTTTTTCATAACTATCTTTCATCTTTGATCCATGATCTTTATTTGTAGAAAATCCTAAAACTTTTTCTTTATTTATCTTAGTTGCTCCAACATTAGATGTCATTATTACTATTGTATTCTTAAAATCTACTGTTCTGCCCTTAGAATCAGTTAATCTTCCATCATCTAGTATTTGTAATAATATATTAAATACATCTGAGTGTGCTTTTTCTATCTCATCAAATAATACAACAGAATAAGGACTTCTTCTAACTTTTTCTGTTAATTGTCCTCCTTCTTCATGACCGACATATCCAGGAGGTGATCCTATAAGTCTTGATACTGCATGTTTTTCCATATACTCAGACATATCAATTCTAATTATTTGATTTTCATCGCCAAATTGTACTTCAGCTAAAGCTTTTGATAATTCTGTTTTTCCAACTCCTGTTGGTCCTAGGAACAAGAATGAACCTATAGGTCTATTAGGATCTTTAAGACCTGCCCTTGACCTTCTGATAGCGCTAGAGATGGCTTTTACAGCTTGATCTTGACCTATTACTCTATGATGTAATATTTCTTCTAGGTTTAAAAGCCTTTCAGACTCTTCTTCTACTATTTTGTTAACAGGAATTCCAGTCCATAATTCAACTACTTCTGCTATAACATCAGCATTTACTTCATCAGTGTATTTAGACATTTCATTCCATTGTTGTTTTACTTCCTCTAACTGTTTCTTTAAATGATCTTGCTCATCTCTTATTTTCGCTGCTTTTTCAAAATCTTGAAATTTTACAGCTTCCTCTTTTTTCTTTGTTATACTTTTTATCTCTTCCTCTAATCCTTTTATCTCTATTTGGGGAGCTGACTTTCTTAATCTTACTCTTGATGCAGCTTCATCTATTAAATCTATCGCTTTATCAGGTAAAAATCTATCTGTTATATATCTAACTGATAAATTTACAGCTGCTTCTATTGCTTCATCTGCTATTCTAACTCTATGATGTTCTTCATATTTTTTTCTTAATCCGTGTAAAATTTTCACTGTATCTTCTTTAGTAGGCTCATTTATCATAACAGGCTGAAATCTTCTTTCTAAAGCTGGGTCTTTTTCTACATGTTTTCTATATTCATCTATAGTCGTAGCTCCTACAACTTGAATTTCACCTCTTGCTAATACAGGTTTTAATATATTCGAGGCATCGATTGTAGATTCGCCTGTAGCTCCTGCACCTATAATAGTGTGTAGTTCATCTATAAATAAAATTATATTTCCATGTTTTATTACTTCTTCTACTACTTGTTTTATTCTCTCTTCAAATTCACCCCTATATTTTGCTCCAGCTAGCATTGCACCCATGTCTAAAGTATATAATATTTTATTTCTTAAGTTTTCTGGTACATTTCCTTTTGAAATGTCAATAGCTAATCCCTCTGCTACAGATGTTTTTCCTACACCTGGATCTCCTATTAAAACTGGGTTATTTTTAGTTCTTCTACTTAGTATTTGTATTATTCTTTCTATTTCTTTTTCTCTACCTATAACCGGATCTATTTTATCTCGAGAGGCTTGCTGTGTAAGGTTTCTTCCATACTTATCTAATAATTTTGTAGAACCTTCTTTTTGCTTAGTTGAATTTGAACTTTTAATCTCACTCTCTTTGCTAGCTGTATATTCATCTAATCCCATCATATCAATTATCAGTTGAACTATTGTTCTTTCATCTATACCCTCAGCATTTAATATTTTAATACCTATTCCTTCACCTTCTTGAACTATAGCTAGCAAAATATGCTCAGTACCTATATAATTACTTTTTAATTTATTAGCGAACATTCCTGAAAGTTCTAATATTTGTTTACTTCTAGGACTTAAGGTGATATCTTCCTCTTTGGAATCAACCTTCCCTTCTATCGCTATTATTCTTTTCTCTATTAGTTCTTCAGTCATACCTAATTTTAATAAAACCTTAGCAGCTATTCCTTCTTTTTCTTTTATAAGTCCTAATAATATGTGTTCGCTTCCTACAACTTTATGACCTAAATTTTGTGCTGATTCTAAACTTAAATCTATTGCTCTTTTAGCTCTTTGAGTGAATCTATTAAAATACATTCATTCTCCTCCCTTCTTTCTTCCAAACTGTTTATAATAATTTTAAGTTATTCTATATTTTAAAATGTTTAGTTAATATATAATGTATATGCATTTTTTTATCTAAAGTTACACTTTCATTTATAACTTTCGTTCAACAAAAACTTTATAATAAATAAGGCTCTAGATTTAAAATATCCAGAGCCTTTATATTTAAATTAATTTATACTATCTATTATTTACACCTTCTATTATTTTTTGAGCTATTTGATTTGGAACTTCTTCGTATGATTCTAATTCCATTTCAAAATATCCTCTTCCTTGTGTCATTGCTCTTAAATCTATAGCATATTTGAATGTTTCTGCTTGTGGGGCGTGAGCGTATATAACTTGTTTTCCATTTTCATCAGGCTCCATTCCAAGTATTTTACCTCTTCTTTTGTTTATATCCCCCATAACATCTCCCATATAATTTTCAGGAACTGTTATTTTCAATTTCATAATAGGCTCTAATAAAACTGGTTGTGCTTCTTCCATTCCTTTTTTAAATGCTATATTGGCAGCTAACTTAAATGCCATTTCTGAAGAATCTACATCATGGTATGATCCATCATATAAAGTCGCTTTTATATTTATAACTGGAAAACCAGCTAATATACCTTTTGTCATAGAATCTTTCAAACCTTTTTCTACCGCTGGTACATATTGTCTAGGTACAGATCCTCCAAATAATTCTTCTGCAAATTCAAATTCATTTTTACTTTTTTCAAACTTTATTTTAACGTGACCATATTGTCCTCGACCACCTGATTGTTTTTTATGTTTACCTTGAACATCTGCACAACCTTTTATAGTCTCTCTATATGCAACCTTTAAGTCTTTTAATTCTACATCTACACCAAACTTTTCTTTCATTTTATTCTTAGCAGTATTTATGTGTAGTTCTCCTTGACCACCTACAAGAGCTTGCTTTGTTTCTGAATTCCTATACCAAACTATCGTAGGATCCTCTTCTACTACCTTATTTAAAGCAGATGCCACCTTATCTTCATCTCCTTTATTTTTAGGTACTACAGCATAGTATATTTGCGGCTTAGGTAGCCCTAAATCTTCTATCGCATCTCCATCTCTATCTAAAGATATAGTATCTCCTGTTTGAAGAGAACTTGTTTTAGTTAAAACAACTATATCACCACATTCAGCACAATCTACTTCTAAGAGCTCATTATTTTTCATTGTATATAAATTATATATTTTATCTTTTACAGACTTATTTAAATTAAATATTTCTATATCTTTCCTAATTTTACCTTGTGTAACTTTCAAATATGACATTTTACCTATAAATGGGTCAACCATAGTTTTGAATATTTGACCTTTAAAAATATTTTTTGAATCATTGTACCTAGGTTGTAAATACTTAGATACAGTTTCTAATATTTCACCAGTTCCTATATTATTTATTGTTGATCCACATATTACAGGTATTATATCTCCACGTTGCATACCTATAGTTATACCTTTTTGAATTTCTTCTGATGTTAATTCTTCACCACTGAAATACTTATCTAATATTTCATCATCTGTTTCTGCTATAAGTTCCATTAAAGCTTCTTTTACACTAATAGCTTCATCTTTAAATTCACCTTCTAAATCATCCATATTTTCAAATACATTATGTAGTTTGATAAATTGTTTATTTTTATATATTGGTATAATCATAGGAACTACTTTATTTCCATAGCTTTCCCTTAACATTGCTAATGTGTCTTTATATCTCGCTTTTTCGTTGTCTATCTTATTGATAAACATTATTTTAGGGATACTATTAGTCAATTCCAAAGATTTTTCTGTACCAACTTGAATATCAGTTGTAGCATCTATTACTATTATAGCTGCATCACTTGCCTTAAGAGATGATATAACATCTCCACTAAAATCAAAGTATCCTGGAGTATCTAATAAATTAAATTTATATCCGTTGTACTCTACTGGAGTTAACCCCATACTATATGTCATATTAACTTTGTCATTTATTTTAGGTATCTTATTTGTCAGATTTGATGTATAAGCTATTGCATCAATTAGATTTGTTTTTCCACACCCACTGTGACCTAGTATTGCTATGTTTCTTAACATATTACTCTCATAGACCTTCATATAAGCACCTACCTTTTAAAATTTATACAAAATTTAATGTTACATTGACTTACTTAAGTTAATCCTGTGATCAATACTTCTAATAAGACTGTAAACTTTTCTTTTGTAGTTGCAGGTGGTGATGTGATTTTACTGATATGCAATTCCCGCGATTAGCTTTTCATAAGTTTTTAAGGTTATATAATATTTAAAACCTAATATCTAAGCTTCTCGTGAATGTACTAATAATTATTTCTTGGGAAATAACTAATTAATTTAAGTCTTTAAATAATATTTGGTACAATTAATTATTCTCCATTTAATGGATTATTCCTCTCTTTATTATTCATTAAATATGGACTTTTTAATATAGAAGTTGTTTAATAAATATTTTATATTTATAAATATATATTCAATTTTTGTTATATGATTCCATTTATTATTTCTATATTATTTTATTTTTATATTTAATTAAATTATTACATATTTATTTGTATGATGTTTCTCGAGGAACATAAAATAAAAATATAATAACTAAAGTAGTAATTATATTTTAAATTTTTAAGTTGTAATTGAAATATTTCCATTTTGTTAATATATTATTCATAAAAAACTTCTATTTAAAATTTTTAGAAATATAAAACCCATAAATCTTTAGATTTATGGGTTTTATATTTTTTATTTTTTCATTCTAATTAATAACTGCTTATCTCCAACTAATTCATCTTGGCTAACTTTTATAGACTTAATTATGCCATCCGTTTTAGCAACAATTATAGTTTCCATTTTCATGGCTTCTATTATTATTAATGGTTGATTTTGTTTAACTTCATCATCTTCATTAACTAATATTTTAACTACTTTCCCAGGTATACTTGCTCCTATTTGTAGCGTGTCATTCATATCTGCTTTTACAATATCTTTTATATTTCCTGAATAATTATTATCCTTTATTTCTATTTCTCTTATCATCCCATTTAATTCAAACACTATAGTTCTATTCCCATTCTCTTTTACATCACCTATATCAATTAATTTTATAGTTAATACTTTTCCTTCTTCTATCTCTACTTCACACTCTTCACCTTTGTTTAGTCCATAGAAGTATACATGACTTTCTAGTTTAGAAATATCATTATATGCTTGAAGATGTTTTAAATAGTCTTCATACACTTTTGGATATAATGTATAACTTAATATATTTCTTATATTAGTATCCATATTAAATTTATCATCTAAATATTTTTTAACAGCATCAAAGTCTTCTTGTGGAATAAGAGTTCCCGGTCTCACATTTATAGGCGTTTCCCCTTTTAATACAACTCTTTGAATCTCTTTTGGTATTCCACCTTCTGGTTGACCTATCATTCCTTTACAATAATCTAATACTGAATCAGGGAAAGATAGTTTTTCGCCTTCTTCTATTATATTTTCTTTAGTAAGTTTATTTTTAGTCATAAATATAGCTAAATCTCCTACAACCTTAGAAGATGGTGTAACTTTTATAATATCACCAAGTATATCATTTGCTTCTTTATACATTTCCTTTACTTGATCAAATTTATTTCCTAAACCTAAGCTTTCAGCTTGTGGTTTTAAGTTTGTATATTGTCCTCCTGGTATCTCATATTTATAGATTTCAGCAGAAGGGTTACAAAGCCCACTTTCAAATTTAGAATACACTTTTCTCAAGTCTCTATAATAACTTCCAACTTCTTCATATCCGTGTAAATCTATATTTGTATCTCTATCTGTATTTCTAAGCGCTTCTATAATAGCATTTAAAGAAGGTTGGCTTGTAAGCCCTGCCATTGTTTCTAATGCACCATCTACTATATCTACACCTGCCTCTGATGCCATTAAGCACGTAGCTATACCATTTCCACTCGTGTCATGTGTATGAAGGTGTATCGGAGCTTTAACATTTTTCTTAAGCTCTTTGATTAGTGTATATGCTGCATATGGTTTTAACAATCCAGCCATATCTTTTATACATATTATATCTGAACCTAGACTTTCTAATTCTTGTGCCATTTTGACATAATACTCTAAGTTATACTTAGATTTACTTGGATCTAGGATATCACCTGTATAACACATAGTAGATTCTACTATTTTCCCAGTTTCTAGTGCAGCTGATATAGATGGTTTCATATTTTCAACCCAGTTTAATGAATCAAATATTCTAAATACGTCTATTCCTTTTTGAGCAGATTCTTTTATAAATTGCTCTATAACATTGTCTGGGTAGTTTTTATATCCGACACCATTAGATGCTCTAAATAACATTTGGAACATAATATTTGGTATAGACTCTCTTAGTTTTTGAAGTCTCAGCCAAGGAGATTCATTTAAAAATCTATAAGCAACATCATAAGTTGCGCCTCCCCACATTTCAAGTGAAAATAAATCTTTCATATACTGATTAGTAGGTTCTGCCACTTTTAATAAATCATAAGTTCTTAATCTAGTAGCAAGTAATGATTGATGCGCATCTCTCATAGTTGTATCTGTTAAAAGTAATTTTTTTTCATTTTTTATACTTTCTATATATTTCTCTTTTCCTAGTTTATTGAATAAGTCTCTACTTCCTTCTATATTTGTTCTAACTTTGTCTAACTTAGGTTTATACAAAGGATCAAACGTTGGTTTTTCTTCACATTTATTTTCATTTACTACTACATTACCTATAAATTGAAGTAACTTTGTTCCTCTATCTTTGCTTTCTCTTATTTCAAATAAGTTTGGGTTTTCATCAATAAATTTAGTACTACATTTTCCATCAACAAATATAGGATTATTTAAAACATTTACTAAAAATCCTATGTTTGTTTTAACACCTCTTACTCTAAATTCTTTAATAGATCTTATAGTCTTATTTATTGCTCCCTTAAATGTTCTATCCCAAGATATAGTTTTAACTAATAAACTATCATAATAAGGACTTATATTAGCCCCTGTAAAACCATTACCTCCATCTAGTCTTATACCAAATCCAGATCCTGTTCTATATACTTGGATTTTACCTGTATCAGGCATAAATTTATTTTTTGGATCTTCTGTTGTTATTCTACACTGTATTGAGTAACCTCTTATTTCTATATCATCTTGAGATTTAATGTTTATCTCTTCACTATCTAATCTATATCCTTGAGCTATTAATATTTGACTTTGAACTATATCCACACCTGTTACCATTTCTGTTACAGTATGCTCAACTTGAATTCTAGGATTCATTTCTATAAAATAGTATTCTCCATTTTCATCTACAAGAAATTCTAGCGTTCCAGCATTCACATATCCAACATGCTTTGCTAATCTTATTGCATCATTACATATACTTTCTCTTAACTTCTCATCCAAAGAAAAAGCTGGTGCATACTCAATTATTTTTTGATGTCTTCTTTGAACAGAGCAATCTCTTTCATGTAAATGTACGATATTTCCTTCTTTATCTCCTAAAATTTGTACTTCTATATGCTTAGGATTTGATATATATTTTTCTATAAATATAATATCTTCACCAAATGCCTTCTTAGATTCACTACGTGCAGTTTCAAATTCAATTTTTAAATCTGATTCGTTATATACGATTCGCATCCCTCTTCCGCCACCACCGTTAGAGGCTTTAATCATTATAGGATACCCTATTTCGCTAGCTATTTGTTTAGCTTCCTCAGCTGTTTTTATAGATTTATCTATACCAGGTATAGTTGATACTCCAACTTCTTTTGCGATTTGTTTAGAATTTATTTTATCTCCCATCATATTCATTATATCGGCTGACGGACCTATAAATACTATGCCATTTTCCTCACATTTACGAACAAATTCTGGATTTTCAGATAAAAATCCATACCCTGGATGTATGGCATCTACATTTTTTTGTTTAGCTAAATCGATTATACTATCTATATCTAAGTAAGCATCTATTGGACCTTTGTCTTCTCCTATCAGATAAGATTCATCTGCTTTTGTTCTAAATAATCCATATTTATCTTCTTTACTATATATACCAACACTCTTTATACCTAACTCAGAACATGCTCTAAATATCCTTATAGCAATTTCTCCTCTATTTGCAACTAGTACTTTGTTAAATTTTTTAAGCATAATCTCAATCTTCCCCCTTAATTCTTTTAATATTAAAGATTATAGACTAATTTACTTTAATTTCAAATACATTTAGTTAAGTTTCTTAATAAATAAGATAAATTTGTAAAAACAAATTAAAAAGAATATATATATTCAAAAATCACCTCACTTAAATTAAGGCGTTTTTCAGCTAATTAATTATTTTTTTATATAAAAATTATTTTTTATAATACATCTTAATGTTTTTAATATTATTTTCTATAAATTTTTCCACTTAATATCCTATGAATTATATAATAATATGATGACTATTTTTTTAAAATAAAAAGAGCTAATATCTTTTAGATACAGCTCTTTTCTGCTTACAAATTTTCTATTTTTTATAAAATAAAAAAGATTACGTGGCTACGTCTTACTCTCCCAGGAGGTCGCCCTCCAAGTACCATCAGCGCTAAAGAGCTTAACTTCTGTGTTCGGAATGGGAACAGGTGTATCCTCTTTGCTATAATAACCACATAATCTTTATTTTTTAGAGTTAATACTCTGAAAACTGTATATCATTTAGAGATGAAAATTCATTTCATTCATGTCGCCAACGATATTCCTTCGCTCTCGCTTCAGTCATATCCGTTGCTCAAACATTTATTGGTCAAGTCCTCGACCTATTAGTATCGATAAGCTAAATACATTACTGCACTTACACCTTCGACCTATCAACCAGGTAGTCTTCCTGGGGTCTTACCCTTACGGTGGGAAATCTTATCTTGAAGTTGGCTTCGCGCTTAGATGCTTTCAGCGCTTATCCATTCCGTACATAGCTACCCAGCCATGCCCTTGGCAGAACAACTGGTACACCAGAGGTACGTCCATCCCGGTCCTCTCGTACTAAGGACAGGTCTCCTCAAATTTCCTACGCCTGCGACGGATAGGGACCGAACTGTCTCACGACGTTCTGAACCCAGCTCGCGTACCACTTTAATGGGCGAACAGCCCAACCCTTGGGACCTACTACAGCCCCAGGATGTGATGAGCCGACATCGAGGTGCCAAACCTCCCCGTCGATGTGGACTCTTGGGGGAGATAAGCCTGTTATCCCCAGGGTAGCTTTTATCCGTTGAGCGATGGCCCTTCCATGCGGTACCACCGGATCACTAAGTCCGACTTTCGTCCTTGCTCGACCTGTATGTCTTGCAATCAAGCTTCCTTTTGCCTTTGCACTCTTCGCACGATTTCCGACCGTGCTGAGGAAACCTTTGAGCGCCTCCGTTACTTTTTAGGAGGCGACCGCCCCAGTCAAACTGCCCACCTGACGGTGTCCCAAGACCTGATTCAAGGCCTATGGTTAGGATCCCAGTACTACAAGGGTGGTATCCCAAGGATGACTCCACACAAACTGGCGTTCATGCTTCATAGTCTCCCACCTATCCTGTACATGTAGTACCAAGACCCAACGTCAAGCTACAGTAAAGCTCCATGGGGTCTTTCCGTCCTGTCGCAGGTACCCGGCATCTTCACCGGGATTACAATTTCACCGAGTCTATTGTTGAGACAGTGCCCAAATCGTTACGCCTTTCGTGCGGGTCGGAACTTACCCGACAAGGAATTTCGCTACCTTAGGACCGTTATAGTTACGGCCGCCGTTTACTGGGGCTTAAGTTCACTGCTTCGGATTGCTCCTGACAGATCCCCTTAACCTTCCAGCACCGGGCAGGCGTCAGCTCCTATACATCGTCTTGCGACTTAGCAGAAACCTGTGTTTTTGGTAAACAGTCGCTTGGGCCTATTCTCTGCGGCCATCCAAAGGATGGCACCCCTTCTCCCTAAGTTACGGGGTCATTTTGCCGAGTTCCTTAACAATAGTTCTCTCGCTGGCCTTAGGATACTCTCCTCACCCACCTGTGTCGGTTTACGGTACGGGCGCCTTTAAACTCGATAGAGACTTTTCTCGACAGTGTGAAATCAGCTACTTCGCTACTAAATTTCGCTCCCCATCGTACCCCAGCATTATCTAGACGGATTTGCCTATCTAGACTGCCTCAGTACTTAGCCACACATAACCAACAGTGTGGTTAGCTTATCCTACTGTGTCATCCCATTTCTCAAACGCTTATTGGCGGTACAGGAATATCAACCTGTTGTCCATCACCTACGCCTTTCGGCCTCGGCTTAGGTCCCGACTAACCCAGGGCGGACGAACCTTCCCCTGGAAACCTTGGGTTTACGGCCCGTGGGATTCTCACCCACGTCTCGCTACTCATGCCAACATTCTCACTCGTATACTGTCCACATGTCCTTACGGTCATGCTTCAGCCTGCATACGAAGCTCCCCTACCCATCATAATGATGCCGTAGCTTCGGTAGTACGTTTTAGCCCCGGAAATTTTCGGCGCAGGATCACTCGACCAGTGAGCTATTACGCACTCTTTAAATGAGTGGCTGCTTCTAAGCCAACATCCTGGTTGTCTGTGCAATCCCACATCCTTTACCACTTAACGTACATTTAGGGACCTTAGCTGACGATCTGGGCTGTTGCCCTCTTGACTATGAATCTTATCACCCACAGTCTGACTCCCAAGTAAAAGAAAACGGCATTCGGAGTTTGATAGTCTTCGGTAAGTGCAATACCCCCTAGGACATTCAGTGCTCTACCTCCGTTTCTCTACGCTTGAGGCTAGCCCTAAAGCTATTTCGGGGAGAACCAGCTATCTCCGGGCTCGATTGGAATTTCACCGCTATCCACAAGTCATCCCCGAGCTTTTCAACGCTCGTGGGTTCGGTCCTCCACGAAATTTTACTTTCGCTTCAACCTGCTCATGGATAGGTCGCCCGGTTTCGGGTCTACGTCAAGTAACTTAGGTCGCCCATTTAAGACTCGCTTTCGCTACGGCTCCACACCTGAAGTGCTTAACCTTGCTACTTAACGTAACTCGTTGGCCCGTTCTACAAAAAGTACGCGGTCACACAAGAAATGTGCTCCCACAGCTTGTAAGTGCAGGGTTTCAGGTTCTATTTCACTCCCCTCCCGGGGTTCTTTTCACCTTTCCCTCACGGTACTATGCGCTATCGGTCACTAGGTAGTATTTAGGCTTGGAGGATGGTCCCTCCTGCTTCCCACAGGGTTTCACGTGTCCCGTGGTACTCTGGATCATGCTAGTAGCTTTCTCGTTTCAATTACAGGGCTATTACCTTCTATGGCGGAGCTTTCCAACTCTCTTCATTTACGATAGTGCATCCATGTTGCATGTCCGCAACCCCAATGAAGAAAACTTCATTGGTTTGGCCTTATCCGCGTTCGCTCGCCGCTACTTACGGAATCGAATTTCTTTCTTTTCCTCCAGGTACTTAGATGTTTCAGTTCCCCGGGTTCCCCTCATTAAGCTATGTATTCACTTAACAATACTTAGACATTACTCTAAGTGAGTTTCCTCATTCGGAAATCTTCGGATCAAAGTTTACGTGCAACTCCCCGAAGCTTATCGCAGCTTATCGCGTCCTTCATCGGCTCCTAGTGCCAAGGCATCCGCCCTGCACCCTTAATAACTTGACCAGTTATTAAAAGTTATCGCTACTGAACAAACTTCGTATTCACTCAGTTTATTCCAGTGCTTAAAGTTTGTAATTTTAAAGACTTTTCTTGTCGATGATATTTTTAGAAGTTATCTTCTTCATATATAAAATGATGTCATATCACTAAATGTTATACAGTTTTCAAAGTACTAAAGTACAATTAAGTACTAATTTTGAGGAATGAACCCTCAAAATTAAACAGTAGGTAATTCTCCTTAGAAAGGAGGTGATCCAGCCGCACCTTCCGATACGGCTACCTTGTTACGACTTCACCCCAGTTATTGGCTTCACCTTCGACGGACGCTTCCAAAAGGTTAGCTATCCGGCTTCGGGCGCCTCCAACTCCCGTGGTGTGACGGGCGGTGTGTACAAGACCCGGGAACGCATTCACCGCAGCATTCTGATCTGCGATTACTAGTAACTCCAGCTTCATGTAGGCGAGTTTCAGCCTACAATCCGAACTGAGAATGGCTTTAAGGGATTAGCTCCGCCTCACGACTTGGCCGCCCTCTGTACCACCCATTGTAGCACGTGTGTAGCCCTAAGCATAAGGGGCATGATGATTTGACGTCATCCCCACCTTCCTCCAGGTTATCCCTGGCAGTCCCTCTAGAGTGCCCAACTTAATGCTGGCAACTAAAGGCAAGGGTTGCGCTCGTTGCGGGACTTAACCCAACATCTCACGACACGAGCTGACGACAACCATGCACCACCTGTCACTTCTGTCCCCGAAGGGAAATCTCCGATTAGGGAGAGGTCAAAAGGATGTCAAGCTTAGGTAAGGTTCTTCGCGTTGCTTCGAATTAAACCACATGCTCCGCTACTTGTGCGGGTCCCCGTCAATTCCTTTGAGTTTCACTCTTGCGAGCGTACTTCCCAGGCGGAGTACTTAATGCGTTAGCTGCGCCACCGAGGGGGGTAACCCCCGACAGCTAGTACTCATCGTTTACGGCGTGGACTACCAGGGTATCTAATCCTGTTTGCTCCCCACGCTTTCGTGCCTCAGTGTCAGTTACAGTCCAGAGAGCCGCCTTCGCAACTGGTATTCCTCCTAATATCTACGCATTTCACCGCTACACTAGGAATTCTACTCTCCTCTCCTGCACTCAAGTCTCTTAGTTTCAAAAGCTTACTACGGTTGAGCCGTAGCCTTTCACTTCTGACTTAAGAAACCACCTACGCACCCTTTACGCCCAGTAATTCCGGATAACGCTAGCCCCCTACGTATTACCGCGGCTGCTGGCACGTAGTTAGCCGGGGCTTCCTCCTCAAGTACCGTCATTATCTTCCTTGAGGACAGAGCTTTACGACCCGAAGGCCTTCATCGCTCACGCGGCGTTGCTGCATCAGGCTTTCGCCCATTGTGCAATATTCCCCACTGCTGCCTCCCGTAGGAGTTTGGACCGTGTCTCAGTTCCAATGTGGCCGATCACCCTCTCAGGTCGGCTACTGATCGTCGCCTTGGTAAGCCGTTACCTTACCAACTAGCTAATCAGACGCGGGTCCATCCTGTACCGCCGGAGCTTTGATACTTCTACCATGCGATAAAAGTATGTTATCCCGTATTAGCATACCTTTCGGTATGTTATCCGTGTGTACAGGGCAGGTTACCCACGCGTTACTCACCCGTCCGCCGCTCTCTTCCGAAGAAGATCGCTCGACTTGCATGTGTTAGGCACGCCGCCAGCGTTCATCCTGAGCCAGGATCAAACTCTCAAATAAAAGTTGTCCATCGCTCAGCTAATCATTATCTGAATATCTGGCTTGGTTGTTTGTGTTTAATTCTATAAAGAATTATTTTGTTTCTATAAATTAACCTACTGTTTAATTTTCAAAGTTCATTTTTTCAACTTCCTTAGTTTAACAAATATTTCATTATTTGTCAACTACTTTTTCAAGTTGTTTTTTCTTGTTTACCCTTTTCTTAAGGACAAGTATAACTATACCATCTTAAAATAATATCGTCAATACTTTTTCTTATTTTTTTTTAGTATTTTAATAAATAAATTTATTTTTTTAAAGTATATAAACAGCTTTTTTATAGTTATTAACATTATATACAAGCTGTATGTATGCTATATACTCATTTCATTTTTTCTATACATATTTTATTATATTTATTTAATTTAATATTTTATTTATTAAAAATTAGATTTTTTGTTAGTTTAATAGAATTTTTTACATATCACATCTGCTCTATTTGATTAATTTTTATCTTCATTATTATTAATTACCTTATATAAAAAATTTAAACACATAAAAAAAGCCAGGATAAATTATCCAAGCTTAAATTTAGACATAAAAAAAGATTACGTGGCTACGTCTTACTCTCCCAGGAGGTCGCCCTCCAAGTACCATCAGCGCTAAAGAGCTTAACTTCTGTGTTCGGAATGGGAACAGGTGTATCCTCTTTGCTATAATAACCACATAATCTTTATTTTTTAGAGTTAATACTCTGAAAACTGTATATCATTTAGAGATGAAAATTCATTTCATTCATGTCGCCAACGATATTCCTTCGCTCTCGCTTCAGTCATATCCGTTGCTCAAACATTTATTGGTCAAGTCCTCGACCTATTAGTATCGATAAGCTAAATACATTACTGCACTTACACCTTCGACCTATCAACCAGGTAGTCTTCCTGGGGTCTTACCCTTACGGTGGGAAATCTTATCTTGAAGTTGGCTTCGCGCTTAGATGCTTTCAGCGCTTATCCATTCCGTACATAGCTACCCAGCCATGCCCTTGGCAGAACAACTGGTACACCAGAGGTACGTCCATCCCGGTCCTCTCGTACTAAGGACAGGTCTCCTCAAATTTCCTACGCCTGCGACGGATAGGGACCGAACTGTCTCACGACGTTCTGAACCCAGCTCGCGTACCACTTTAATGGGCGAACAGCCCAACCCTTGGGACCTACTACAGCCCCAGGATGTGATGAGCCGACATCGAGGTGCCAAACCTCCCCGTCGATGTGGACTCTTGGGGGAGATAAGCCTGTTATCCCCAGGGTAGCTTTTATCCGTTGAGCGATGGCCCTTCCATGCGGTACCACCGGATCACTAAGTCCGACTTTCGTCCTTGCTCGACCTGTATGTCTTGCAATCAAGCTTCCTTTTGCCTTTGCACTCTTCGCACGATTTCCGACCGTGCTGAGGAAACCTTTGAGCGCCTCCGTTACTTTTTAGGAGGCGACCGCCCCAGTCAAACTGCCCACCTGACGGTGTCCCAAGACCTGATTCAAGGCCTATGGTTAGGATCCCAGTACTACAAGGGTGGTATCCCAAGGATGACTCCACACAAACTGGCGTTCATGCTTCATAGTCTCCCACCTATCCTGTACATGTAGTACCAAGACCCAACGTCAAGCTACAGTAAAGCTCCATGGGGTCTTTCCGTCCTGTCGCAGGTACCCGGCATCTTCACCGGGATTACAATTTCACCGAGTCTATTGTTGAGACAGTGCCCAAATCGTTACGCCTTTCGTGCGGGTCGGAACTTACCCGACAAGGAATTTCGCTACCTTAGGACCGTTATAGTTACGGCCGCCGTTTACTGGGGCTTAAGTTCACTGCTTCGGATTGCTCCTGACAGATCCCCTTAACCTTCCAGCACCGGGCAGGCGTCAGCTCCTATACATCGTCTTGCGACTTAGCAGAAACCTGTGTTTTTGGTAAACAGTCGCTTGGGCCTATTCTCTGCGGCCATCCAAAGGATGGCACCCCTTCTCCCTAAGTTACGGGGTCATTTTGCCGAGTTCCTTAACAATAGTTCTCTCGCTGGCCTTAGGATACTCTCCTCACCCACCTGTGTCGGTTTACGGTACGGGCGCCTTTAAACTCGATAGAGACTTTTCTCGACAGTGTGAAATCAGCTACTTCGCTACTAAATTTCGCTCCCCATCGTACCCCAGCATTATCTAGACGGATTTGCCTATCTAGACTGCCTCAGTACTTAGCCACACATAACCAACAGTGTGGTTAGCTTATCCTACTGTGTCATCCCATTTCTCAAACGCTTATTGGCGGTACAGGAATATCAACCTGTTGTCCATCACCTACGCCTTTCGGCCTCGGCTTAGGTCCCGACTAACCCAGGGCGGACGAACCTTCCCCTGGAAACCTTGGGTTTACGGCCCGTGGGATTCTCACCCACGTCTCGCTACTCATGCCAACATTCTCACTCGTATACTGTCCACATGTCCTTACGGTCATGCTTCAGCCTGCATACGAAGCTCCCCTACCCATCATAATGATGCCGTAGCTTCGGTAGTACGTTTTAGCCCCGGAAATTTTCGGCGCAGGATCACTCGACCAGTGAGCTATTACGCACTCTTTAAATGAGTGGCTGCTTCTAAGCCAACATCCTGGTTGTCTGTGCAATCCCACATCCTTTACCACTTAACGTACATTTAGGGACCTTAGCTGACGATCTGGGCTGTTGCCCTCTTGACTATGAATCTTATCACCCACAGTCTGACTCCCAAGTAAAAGAAAACGGCATTCGGAGTTTGATAGTCTTCGGTAAGTGCAATACCCCCTAGGACATTCAGTGCTCTACCTCCGTTTCTCTACGCTTGAGGCTAGCCCTAAAGCTATTTCGGGGAGAACCAGCTATCTCCGGGCTCGATTGGAATTTCACCGCTATCCACAAGTCATCCCCGAGCTTTTCAACGCTCGTGGGTTCGGTCCTCCACGAAATTTTACTTTCGCTTCAACCTGCTCATGGATAGGTCGCCCGGTTTCGGGTCTACGTCAAGTAACTTAGGTCGCCCATTTAAGACTCGCTTTCGCTACGGCTCCACACCTGAAGTGCTTAACCTTGCTACTTAACGTAACTCGTTGGCCCGTTCTACAAAAAGTACGCGGTCACACAAGAAATGTGCTCCCACAGCTTGTAAGTGCAGGGTTTCAGGTTCTATTTCACTCCCCTCCCGGGGTTCTTTTCACCTTTCCCTCACGGTACTATGCGCTATCGGTCACTAGGTAGTATTTAGGCTTGGAGGATGGTCCCTCCTGCTTCCCACAGGGTTTCACGTGTCCCGTGGTACTCTGGATCATGCTAGTAGCTTTCTCGTTTCAATTACAGGGCTATTACCTTCTATGGCGGAGCTTTCCAACTCTCTTCATTTACGATAGTGCATCCATGTTGCATGTCCGCAACCCCAACGAAGAAAACTTCATTGGTTTGGCCTTATCCGCGTTCGCTCGCCGCTACTTACGGAATCGAATTTCTTTCTTTTCCTCCAGGTACTTAGATGTTTCAGTTCCCCGGGTTCCCCTCATTAAGCTATGTATTCACTTAACAATACTTAGACATTACTCTAAGTGAGTTTCCTCATTCGGAAATCTTCGGATCAAAGTTTACGTGCAACTCCCCGAAGCTTATCGCAGCTTATCGCGTCCTTCATCGGCTCCTAGTGCCAAGGCATCCGCCCTGCACCCTTAATAACTTGACCAGTTATTAAAAGTTATCGCTACTGAACAAACTTCGTATTCACTCAGTTTATTCCAGTGCTTAAAGTTTGTAATTTTAAAGACTTTTCTTGTCGATGATATTTTTAGAAGTTATCTTCTTCATATATAAAATGATGTCATATCACTAAATGTTATACAGTTTTCAAAGTACTAAAGTACAATTAAGTACTAATTTTGAGGAATGAACCCTCAAAATTAAACAGTAGGTAATTCTCCTTAGAAAGGAGGTGATCCAGCCGCACCTTCCGATACGGCTACCTTGTTACGACTTCACCCCAGTTATTGGCTTCACCTTCGACGGACGCTTCCAAAAGGTTAGCTATCCGGCTTCGGGCGCCTCCAACTCCCGTGGTGTGACGGGCGGTGTGTACAAGACCCGGGAACGCATTCACCGCAGCATTCTGATCTGCGATTACTAGTAACTCCAGCTTCATGTAGGCGAGTTTCAGCCTACAATCCGAACTGAGAATGGCTTTAAGGGATTAGCTCCGCCTCACGACTTGGCCGCCCTCTGTACCACCCATTGTAGCACGTGTGTAGCCCTAAGCATAAGGGGCATGATGATTTGACGTCATCCCCACCTTCCTCCAGGTTATCCCTGGCAGTCCCTCTAGAGTGCCCAACTTAATGCTGGCAACTAAAGGCAAGGGTTGCGCTCGTTGCGGGACTTAACCCAACATCTCACGACACGAGCTGACGACAACCATGCACCACCTGTCACTTCTGTCCCCGAAGGGAAATCTCCGATTAGGGAGAGGTCAAAAGGATGTCAAGCTTAGGTAAGGTTCTTCGCGTTGCTTCGAATTAAACCACATGCTCCGCTACTTGTGCGGGTCCCCGTCAATTCCTTTGAGTTTCACTCTTGCGAGCGTACTTCCCAGGCGGAGTACTTAATGCGTTAGCTGCGCCACCGAGGGGGGTAACCCCCGACAGCTAGTACTCATCGTTTACGGCGTGGACTACCAGGGTATCTAATCCTGTTTGCTCCCCACGCTTTCGTGCCTCAGTGTCAGTTACAGTCCAGAGAGCCGCCTTCGCAACTGGTATTCCTCCTAATATCTACGCATTTCACCGCTACACTAGGAATTCTACTCTCCTCTCCTGCACTCAAGTCTCTTAGTTTCAAAAGCTTACTACGGTTGAGCCGTAGCCTTTCACTTCTGACTTAAGAAACCACCTACGCACCCTTTACGCCCAGTAATTCCGGATAACGCTAGCCCCCTACGTATTACCGCGGCTGCTGGCACGTAGTTAGCCGGGGCTTCCTCCTCAAGTACCGTCATTATCTTCCTTGAGGACAGAGCTTTACGACCCGAAGGCCTTCATCGCTCACGCGGCGTTGCTGCATCAGGCTTTCGCCCATTGTGCAATATTCCCCACTGCTGCCTCCCGTAGGAGTTTGGACCGTGTCTCAGTTCCAATGTGGCCGATCACCCTCTCAGGTCGGCTACTGATCGTCGCCTTGGTAAGCCGTTACCTTACCAACTAGCTAATCAGACGCGGGTCCATCCTGTACCGCCGGAGCTTTGATACTTCTACCATGCGATAAAAGTATGTTATCCCGTATTAGCATACCTTTCGGTATGTTATCCGTGTGTACAGGGCAGGTTACCCACGCGTTACTCACCCGTCCGCCGCTCTCTTCCGAAGAAGATCGCTCGACTTGCATGTGTTAGGCACGCCGCCAGCGTTCATCCTGAGCCAGGATCAAACTCTCAAATAAAAGTTGTCCATTGCTCAGCTAATCATTATCTGAATATCTGGCTTGGTTGTTTGTGTTTAATTCTATAAAGAATTATATTTGTTTCTATAAATTAACCTACTGTTTAATTTTCAAAGTTCATTTTCTAACAACTTCCTTAGTTTATCAAAGTTTTTTTACTTTGTTAACTTTTTCTTAAGTTATTTTTTCTTGTTTGCCCTTTTCTTAAGGACAAGTAATACTATATCATCTTTATAATATATCGTCAATACTTTTTTGTATATTTTTTTTATTTATTTAAAGAAATTATTGCATCTAGCTAAAATACTCACTTTAATCAACAATATTATATTATGTAAAATTGATTATTTTATTCATTTTTTCATTAATATAATCAATTTTACATAATTTTTAAATATAATCAATTTATATTATTTATTCCTAGTCTACTTGCGAAAGTAATCTCTTAGTTAAATCTGATACCTTAAGCTCACCTAGTTCACTATGAGCCATTGCTATAATAACCCTTATTCTATCTTCTGAGTTATCCCATTTATATGCTCTAGCATTCATTATTACCTCTTCTGGCATCAATTCTTCTAATTCCATTGCTAATTCATCAGATAAAGTCATATATTCATCAAATAAATCTTCACTTTCTAATTCTTCTATTTCATACTCTTCTTTTATTATTTGATTTAATTCATCTATACTTATACTTATTTGATATGCTAGTGCATCTTCTCTCTTTGTTCCTTTAGTCATATCTTTATCTACTTTAAAATTACTATTAGACTCTATCATATCTTTTATTTCACTACTATCTATTATTTCATTTCCGAAAACTATATACATACTATTCTCTCCTTAATCTATTTAGCCAATGCCTCTATTAATGACTCTTGTAAAGTTTTCTTTATCCCTTTATCTTTAGCCACCTTTATTAAATATCTATATCTGGATTTTTTCGCTTCTAGTTCATAGATAGCTACATCTACCAACTCTGGGTCACTTACAATTTGAAAAAAGTGTTCTGCAGTTTCTACATCTAGTTTAGCTCTATTTATTTCCTTTATAAGTTTTTGTTTATCTTTCTCTTTATTTATTATTTTATTTATTTTAGACATAATCATCCTCCCTAATAATTTTCATATTTATTAAGAATTTTGACATTTTCTAAAATCAATATACCATTTTATGTAAATTTAATAAATACTTTATTAAATAAATTTCATTATAAAAATATAAACTTATCAAATATTACATATAAAAAACCTCTAGTGAATATCACTAGAGGTTACTGGTGGGATTAACAGGGCTCGAACCTGTGACCCCCTGCTTGTAAGGCAGGTGCTCTCCCAGCTGAGCTATAATCCCGCATTTAGCATTTATTTGTATGGTGCGCCCAAAGGGACTCGAACCCCTAACCTTCTGATTCGTAGTCAGACACTCTATCCAGTTGAGCTATGGGCGCACATTTTATGGAGGCGACACCCAGATTCGAACTGGGGATCAAGGAGTTGCAGTCCACTGCCTTACCACTTGGCTATGTCGCCTTATTTTAAATTATAATAAAATGGTGATCCATCCGCGACTCGAACGCGGGACACCCTGATTAAAAGTCAGGTGCTCTACCGACTGAGCTAATGGATCACTTTATGGGGTGGATAATGAGAGTCGAACTCACGACCTCCAGAGCCACAATCTGGCGCTCTAACCAACTGAGCTATACCCACCATATTTTATATTGGTCGAGGTGAAGGGACTCGAACCCCCGGCCCCCTGGTCCCAAACCAGGTGCGCTACCAAACTGCGCTACACCTCGAACTTTTAAATTAACGTGGTGGACCATCAGGGACTCGAACCCCAGACCTACCGGTTATGAGCCGGGCGCTCTAACCAACTGAGCTAATGGTCCACATTAATTTGGTAGCGGTAACAGGAGTCGAACCTGTGACCTTTCGGGTATGAACCGAACGCTCTAGCCAACTAAGCTATACCGCCACATTTTATTGGTGCCCAGAAATGGAATCGAACCATCGACACAGGGATTTTCAGTCCCTTGCTCTACCGACTGAGCTATCTGGGCATTTGGCGGAGAGGGTGGGATTCGAACCCACGGTGCCGTTAAGCATCACTGGTTTTCAAGACCAGCTCCTTAAACCACTCGGACACCTCTCCGTAATTGGTGATCCATCCGCGACTCGAACGCGGGACACCCTGATTAAAAGTCAGGTGCTCTACCGACTGAGCTAATGGATCATATTTGGCAGGGAATGCAGGACTCGAACCTACGCATGTAGCAGTCAAAGTGCTATGCCTTACCGACTTGGCGAATTCCCTATGTAAATGTGGTGAGCGCACAGGGATTCGAACCCCGGACACACGCCTTAGAAGGGCGTTGCTCTATCCAGCTGAGCTATGCACCCACATTGTTTTATAAAGTGGTGCGGATGAAGGGAGTCGAACCCCCACGCCGTAAAGCGCCAGATCCTAAGTCTGGTGCGTCTGCCAATTCCGCCACATCCGCATTCTTTATTTTTGGTGGAGGATGGTGGATTCGAACCACCGAAAGCACTGCTAACAGATTTACAGTCTGCCCCCTTTGGCCGCTCGGGAAATCCTCCGTGTATGGAGCTAGTGATAGGAATCGAACCTACAACCTGCTGATTACAAGTCAGCTGCTCTACCGTTGAGCCACACTAGCATATTGGCGGGAATAACAGGACTCGAACCTGTGACCCATTGATTAACAGTCAATTGCTCTACCAACTGAGCCATATTCCCGCGTATTTAATTAAGTTGGCGACCTGGAAGGGACTCGAACCCTCGACCTCCAGCGTGACAGGCTGGCATTCTAACCAGCTGAACTACCAGGCCGCATATATGGTGGGACTAACAGGGCTCGAACCTGTGACCCCCTGCTTGTAAGGCAGGTGCTCTCCCAGCTGAGCTATAGTCCCATAAATTTAATCTGGAGCGGGTGAAGGGGATCGAACCCTCACAGCCGGCTTGGAAGGCCGGAACTCTACCATTGAGCTACACCCGCATATTTAATTGGTGACCCATAGGGGAATCGAACCCCTGTTACCGCCGTGAAAGGGCGGTGTCTTGACCGCTTGACCAATGGGCCATATAATGGTTGCGGAGGCAGGACTCGAACCTGCGACCTTTGGGTTATGAGCCCAACGAGCTGCCAACTGCTCCACCCCGCGATGGTGTTAATGGTGCCGAAGACCGGAATCGAACCGGTACGAGAGGTAAGTCCCGCAGGATTTTAAGTCCTGTGCGTCTGCCAGTTCCGCCACTTCGGCATTTAATTTTAGTGGAGGCGACACCCAGATTCGAACTGGGGATCAAGGAGTTGCAGTCCACTGCCTTACCACTTGGCTATGTCGCCTTATTTTAATGGGGTGGATAATGAGAGTCGAACTCACGACCTCCAGAGCCACAATCTGGCGCTCTAACCAACTGAGCTATACCCACCATATTTTATATTGGTCGAGGTGAAGGGACTCGAACCCCCGGCCCCCTGGTCCCAAACCAGGTGCGCTACCAAACTGCGCTACACCTCGAACTTTTAAATTAACGTGGTGGACCATCAGGGACTCGAACCCCAGACCTACCGGTTATGAGCCGGGCGCTCTAACCAACTGAGCTAATGGTCCACATTAATTTGGTAGCGGTAACAGGAGTCGAACCTGTGACCTTTCGGGTATGAACCGAACGCTCTAGCCAACTAAGCTATACCGCCACATTTTATTGGTGCCCAGAAATGGAATCGAACCATCGACACAGGGATTTTCAGTCCCTTGCTCTACCGACTGAGCTATCTGGGCATTTGGCGGAGAGGGTGGGATTCGAACCCACGGTGCCGTTAAGCATCACTGGTTTTCAAGACCAGCTCCTTAAACCACTCGGACACCTCTCCGTAATTGGTGATCCATCCGCGACTCGAACGCGGGACACCCTGATTAAAAGTCAGGTGCTCTACCGACTGAGCTAATGGATCATATTTGGCAGGGAATGCAGGACTCGAACCTACGCATGTAGCAGTCAAAGTGCTATGCCTTACCGACTTGGCGAATTCCCTATGTAAATGTGGTGAGCGCACAGGGATTCGAACCCCGGACACACGCCTTAGAAGGGCGTTGCTCTATCCAGCTGAGCTATGCACCCACATTGTTTTGTTTTGGAGCGGGAAACGAGATTCGAACTCGCGACTTCAACCTTGGCAAGGTTGCGCTCTACCACTGAACTATTCCCGCATCAGTGATATAAAGTGGTGCGGATGAAGGGAGTCGAACCCCCACGCCGTAAAGCGCCAGATCCTAAGTCTGGTGCGTCTGCCAATTCCGCCACATCCGCATTCTTTATTTTTGGTGGAGGATGGTGGATTCGAACCACCGAAAGCACTGCTAACAGATTTACAGTCTGCCCCCTTTGGCCGCTCGGGAAATCCTCCGTGTATGGAGCTAGTGATAGGAATCGAACCTACAACCTGCTGATTACAAGTCAGCTGCTCTACCGTTGAGCCACACTAGCATATTGGCGGGAATAACAGGACTCGAACCTGTGACCCATTGATTAACAGTCAATTGCTCTACCAACTGAGCCATATTCCCGCGTATTTAATTAAGTTGGCGACCTGGAAGGGACTCGAACCCTCGACCTCCAGCGTGACAGGCTGGCATTCTAACCAGCTGAACTACCAGGCCGCATATATGGTGGGACTAACAGGGCTCGAACCTGTGACCCCCTGCTTGTAAGGCAGGTGCTCTCCCAGCTGAGCTATAGTCCCATAAATTTAATCTGGAGCGGGTGAAGGGGATCGAACCCTCACAGCCGGCTTGGAAGGCCGGAACTCTACCATTGAGCTACACCCGCATATTTAATTGGTGACCCATAGGGGAATCGAACCCCTGTTACCGCCGTGAAAGGGCGGTGTCTTGACCGCTTGACCAATGGGCCATATAATGGTTGCGGAGGCAGGACTCGAACCTGCGACCTTTGGGTTATGAGCCCAACGAGCTGCCAACTGCTCCACCCCGCGATGGTGTTAATGGTGCCGAAGACCGGAATCGAACCGGTACGAGAGGTAAGTCCCGCAGGATTTTAAGTCCTGTGCGTCTGCCAGTTCCGCCACTTCGGCACATCACGTGGCTACGTCTTACTCTCCCAGGGGGTCGCCCCCCAAGTACCATCAGCGCTAAAGAGCTTAACTTCTGTGTTCGGAATGGGAACAGGTGTATCCTCTTTGCTATAATAACCACATAATTTTGTTTTATTTTGTCATCCCTTAGGACAAGTATTATATTAACATTTTATAATTAAAATGTCAACTACTTTTTTTAAAGTTTTTTATTAATACTTTGAAAACTGTATATCATTTAGAGTGAATCATTTATTGGTCAAGTCCTCGACCTATTAGTATCGATAAGCTAAATACATTACTGCACTTACACCTTCGACCTATCAACCAGGTAGTCTTCCTGGGGTCTTACCCTTACGGTGGGAAATCTTATCTTGAAGTTGGCTTCGCGCTTAGATGCTTTCAGCGCTTATCCATTCCGTACATAGCTACCCAGCCATGCCCTTGGCAGAACAACTGGTACACCAGAGGTACGTCCATCCCGGTCCTCTCGTACTAAGGACAGGTCTCCTCAAATTTCCTACGCCTGCGACGGATAGGGACCGAACTGTCTCACGACGTTCTGAACCCAGCTCGCGTACCACTTTAATGGGCGAACAGCCCAACCCTTGGGACCTACTACAGCCCCAGGATGTGATGAGCCGACATCGAGGTGCCAAACCTCCCCGTCGATGTGGACTCTTGGGGGAGATAAGCCTGTTATCCCCAGGGTAGCTTTTATCCGTTGAGCGATGGCCCTTCCATGCGGTACCACCGGATCACTAAGTCCGACTTTCGTCCTTGCTCGACCTGTATGTCTTGCAATCAAGCTTCCTTTTGCCTTTGCACTCTTCGCACGATTTCCGACCGTGCTGAGGAAACCTTTGAGCGCCTCCGTTACTTTTTAGGAGGCGACCGCCCCAGTCAAACTGCCCACCTGACGGTGTCCCAAGACCTGATTCAAGGCCTATGGTTAGGATCCCAGTACTACAAGGGTGGTATCCCAAGGATGACTCCACACAAACTGGCGTTCATGCTTCATAGTCTCCCACCTATCCTGTACATGTAGTACCAAGACCCAACGTCAAGCTACAGTAAAGCTCCATGGGGTCTTTCCGTCCTGTCGCAGGTACCCGGCATCTTCACCGGGATTACAATTTCACCGAGTCTATTGTTGAGACAGTGCCCAAATCGTTACGCCTTTCGTGCGGGTCGGAACTTACCCGACAAGGAATTTCGCTACCTTAGGACCGTTATAGTTACGGCCGCCGTTTACTGGGGCTTAAGTTCACTGCTTCGGATTGCTCCTGACAGATCCCCTTAACCTTCCAGCACCGGGCAGGCGTCAGCTCCTATACATCGTCTTGCGACTTAGCAGAAACCTGTGTTTTTGGTAAACAGTCGCTTGGGCCTATTCTCTGCGGCCATCCAAAGGATGGCACCCCTTCTCCCTAAGTTACGGGGTCATTTTGCCGAGTTCCTTAACAATAGTTCTCTCGCTGGCCTTAGGATACTCTCCTCACCCACCTGTGTCGGTTTACGGTACGGGCGCCTTTAAACTCGATAGAGACTTTTCTCGACAGTGTGAAATCAGCTACTTCGCTACTAAATTTCGCTCCCCATCGTACCCCAGCATTATCTAGACGGATTTGCCTATCTAGACTGCCTCAGTACTTAGCCACACATAACCAACAGTGTGGTTAGCTTATCCTACTGTGTCATCCCATTTCTCAAACGCTTATTGGCGGTACAGGAATATCAACCTGTTGTCCATCACCTACGCCTTTCGGCCTCGGCTTAGGTCCCGACTAACCCAGGGCGGACGAACCTTCCCCTGGAAACCTTGGGTTTACGGCCCGTGGGATTCTCACCCACGTCTCGCTACTCATGCCAACATTCTCACTCGTATACTGTCCACATGTCCTTACGGTCATGCTTCAGCCTGCATACGAAGCTCCCCTACCCATCATAATGATGCCGTAGCTTCGGTAGTACGTTTTAGCCCCGGAAATTTTCGGCGCAGGATCACTCGACCAGTGAGCTATTACGCACTCTTTAAATGAGTGGCTGCTTCTAAGCCAACATCCTGGTTGTCTGTGCAATCCCACATCCTTTACCACTTAACGTACATTTAGGGACCTTAGCTGACGATCTGGGCTGTTGCCCTCTTGACTATGAATCTTATCACCCACAGTCTGACTCCCAAGTAAAAGAAAACGGCATTCGGAGTTTGATAGTCTTCGGTAAGTGCAATACCCCCTAGGACATTCAGTGCTCTACCTCCGTTTCTCTACGCTTGAGGCTAGCCCTAAAGCTATTTCGGGGAGAACCAGCTATCTCCGGGCTCGATTGGAATTTCACCGCTATCCACAAGTCATCCCCGAGCTTTTCAACGCTCGTGGGTTCGGTCCTCCACGAAATTTTACTTTCGCTTCAACCTGCTCATGGATAGGTCGCCCGGTTTCGGGTCTACGTCAAGTAACTTAGGTCGCCCATTTAAGACTCGCTTTCGCTACGGCTCCACACCTGAAGTGCTTAACCTTGCTACTTAACGTAACTCGTTGGCCCGTTCTACAAAAAGTACGCGGTCACACAAGAAATGTGCTCCCACAGCTTGTAAGTGCAGGGTTTCAGGTTCTATTTCACTCCCCTCCCGGGGTTCTTTTCACCTTTCCCTCACGGTACTATGCGCTATCGGTCACTAGGTAGTATTTAGGCTTGGAGGATGGTCCCTCCTGCTTCCCACAGGGTTTCACGTGTCCCGTGGTACTCTGGATCATGCTAGTAGCTTTCTCGTTTCAATTACAGGGCTATTACCTTCTATGGCGGAGCTTTCCAACTCTCTTCATTTACGATAGTGCATCCATGTTGCATGTCCGCAACCCCAATGAAGAAAACTTCATTGGTTTGGCCTTATCCGCGTTCGCTCGCCGCTACTTACGGAATCGAATTTCTTTCTTTTCCTCCAGGTACTTAGATGTTTCAGTTCCCCGGGTTCCCCTCATTAAGCTATGTATTCACTTAACAATACTTAGACATTACTCTAAGTGAGTTTCCTCATTCGGAAATCTTCGGATCAAAGTTTACGTGCAACTCCCCGAAGCTTATCGCAGCTTATCGCGTCCTTCATCGGCTCCTAGTGCCAAGGCATCCGCCCTGCACCCTTAATAACTTGACCAGTTATTAAAAGTTATCGCTACTGAACAAACTTCGTATTCACTCAGTTTATTCCAGTGCTTAAAGTTTGTAATTTTAAAGACTTTTCTTGTCGATGATATTTTTAGAAGTTATCTTCTTCATATATAAAATGATGTCATATCACTAAATGTTATACAGTTTTCAAAGTACTAAAGTACAATTAAGTACTAATTTTGAGGAATGAACCCTCAAAATTAAACAGTAGGTAATTCTCCTTAGAAAGGAGGTGATCCAGCCGCACCTTCCGATACGGCTACCTTGTTACGACTTCACCCCAGTTATTGGCTTCACCTTCGACGGACGCTTCCAAAAGGTTAGCTATCCGGCTTCGGGCGCCTCCAACTCCCGTGGTGTGACGGGCGGTGTGTACAAGACCCGGGAACGCATTCACCGCAGCATTCTGATCTGCGATTACTAGTAACTCCAGCTTCATGTAGGCGAGTTTCAGCCTACAATCCGAACTGAGAATGGCTTTAAGGGATTAGCTCCGCCTCACGACTTGGCCGCCCTCTGTACCACCCATTGTAGCACGTGTGTAGCCCTAAGCATAAGGGGCATGATGATTTGACGTCATCCCCACCTTCCTCCAGGTTATCCCTGGCAGTCCCTCTAGAGTGCCCAACTTAATGCTGGCAACTAAAGGCAAGGGTTGCGCTCGTTGCGGGACTTAACCCAACATCTCACGACACGAGCTGACGACAACCATGCACCACCTGTCACTTCTGTCCCCGAAGGGAAATCTCCGATTAGGGAGAGGTCAAAAGGATGTCAAGCTTAGGTAAGGTTCTTCGCGTTGCTTCGAATTAAACCACATGCTCCGCTACTTGTGCGGGTCCCCGTCAATTCCTTTGAGTTTCACTCTTGCGAGCGTACTTCCCAGGCGGAGTACTTAATGCGTTAGCTGCGCCACCGAGGGGGGTAACCCCCGACAGCTAGTACTCATCGTTTACGGCGTGGACTACCAGGGTATCTAATCCTGTTTGCTCCCCACGCTTTCGTGCCTCAGTGTCAGTTACAGTCCAGAGAGCCGCCTTCGCAACTGGTATTCCTCCTAATATCTACGCATTTCACCGCTACACTAGGAATTCTACTCTCCTCTCCTGCACTCAAGTCTCTTAGTTTCAAAAGCTTACTACGGTTGAGCCGTAGCCTTTCACTTCTGACTTAAGAAACCACCTACGCACCCTTTACGCCCAGTAATTCCGGATAACGCTAGCCCCCTACGTATTACCGCGGCTGCTGGCACGTAGTTAGCCGGGGCTTCCTCCTCAAGTACCGTCATTATCTTCCTTGAGGACAGAGCTTTACGACCCGAAGGCCTTCATCGCTCACGCGGCGTTG
Organism: Romboutsia lituseburensis; assembly: GCF_024723825.1. Lineage (NCBI taxonomy): Bacteria > Bacillati > Bacillota > Clostridia > Peptostreptococcales > Peptostreptococcaceae > Romboutsia > Romboutsia lituseburensis. The sequence continues at coordinate 2,428,411 of NZ_JANQBQ010000001.1, read as the reverse complement.
CTGCATCAGGCTTTCGCCCATTGTGCAATATTCCCCACTGCTGCCTCCCGTAGGAGTTTGGACCGTGTCTCAGTTCCAATGTGGCCGATCACCCTCTCAGGTCGGCTACTGATCGTCGCCTTGGTAAGCCGTTACCTTACCAACTAGCTAATCAGACGCGGGTCCATCCTGTACCGCCGGAGCTTTGATACTTCTACCATGCGATAAAAGTATGTTATCCCGTATTAGCATACCTTTCGGTATGTTATCCGTGTGTACAGGGCAGGTTACCCACGCGTTACTCACCCGTCCGCCGCTCTCTTCCGAAGAAGATCGCTCGACTTGCATGTGTTAGGCACGCCGCCAGCGTTCATCCTGAGCCAGGATCAAACTCTCAAATAAAAGTTGTCCATTGCTCAGCTAATCATTATCTGAATATCTGGCTTGGTTGTTTGTGTTTAATTCTATAAAGAATTATGTTTGTTTCTATAAATTAACCTACTGTTTAATTTTCAAAGTTCATTTTCTAACAACTCCCTTAGTTTATCAAAGTTTCATAACTTTGTCAACTTTTTTTCTTAAGTTGTTTTCGTTTGTGTTTGTCCGTTTCTTAAGGACAAGTAATACTATATCACCTTAATAATATATCGTCAATACTTTTTTATAAGTTTTTTTATATATTTTTTCCAGATAAACATTATTTAAGTAATATGCTAGGTTCTAGCTTAGTCTATGTAATCTACTTATTTTTATTCATGTAAATTTTTTATAAAATTCAGATTAAAAATAATGAGAAATTTTCATATTCCTCATTATTTTTATATTATTATAAATTTAAAAGTGATTTTATCCTGTTTAAGTCAAACCCTAGTACATGTTGCCCGTCTATTATAGTTACGGGAATAGACATATACCCCATACCGATTAGCTCTTTCCTAGCTTCTGAATTTTTAGATATGTTATGTTCTATATACTCTATATTATTTAATTTTAAAAATTCTTTTGCTTTTATACACTGAATACAACTGTCACTTGTATATATTTCTATTTTAGACATTTCAATTTCTCCTTTATGATTATTACAATGCTTGTATTTTTTTTTATATTGTATTAGATTATTATTAACTCATTATTAGTATATAATTTATACTATATAACTTTTTAAGTTTATTGATTCTAATTAATAATACAAAAAAAAATATTATTATTCAATATAACTCTATATTTTAGGAGGATTTTATTATGAGTAAGAAGGTATTAATTATGTCGGCATCTACAGGTGGCGGTCATAATAGAGCAGCCAGAGCTATAAAAGAAGAATTAGAGCGAAAAACAATTGATGGAATGCCTGTTAAATGTGAAATAGTAGATAGTCTAAAACTAGTTAATACTACTATGGATAAAATAATTTCTCGCGGATATGAAAAATCAGCAATTTATACACCTAAGGCTTATGGTCGTGTTTATAGATTTTCTGAAACAAGTTTAGTTTCTAAAAATGAATTTAAAGGCAATCTACTTACATCTGTTATGGCTCAAAAATTCAAAAAACTTCTTAAAGATTCTCAACCAGATTTAATTATAGGTACGCACCCATTCCCTATGATAGCATTGAGTACTTTAAAAAAATCTAGCCATACATATAAAAATTCTACTAATTTAGGAGATACATTTATTAAACATAATTCTAGTGTTAATGTACCTCCGATGATTTCTGTATTAACAGACTATACAACACACTCTACATGGATTCAAAACGAAATAAACTATTATATAGTTGGACATGAGTATGTAAAAGAATTATTAGTATTTGAAGGTGTAGATAGTAACAAAGTAAAAACATTCGGTATTCCAGTTGAAAAATCTTTTTTATCTCATAGAGATAAAGAAACTGTTTTAAACGAGCTAGGTTTATCGTCTAATAAACTTACAGTGTTATTAATGGGCGGTAGTTTTGGTGCTGGTAATATTAAAGAAACTTTAGATGAATTATTAGACATTGATAGAGACTTCCAAATATTAGTTATAACTGGTAGAAACGAGAGTTTACGTGAAAAAATAGAGAAAAAGCTAGCATCTCATTCTCATGATAAAAATATCTGTGTATTAGGATACACAAACAAAATGAATGATATCTTAGCTTCTATTGATGTTCTTATAACAAAGCCAGGGGGTCTTACTACTACAGAAGCATTATTAAAAGATGTTCCTATGATAGTACCTTATTATATACCCGGCCAAGAGGAAGAAAATTTAGATTTTCTATCTAACTGCGGAGCTGCACTTAGAACTACAAAAAAATACACATTACCTGTTTTATTAAAAGTGCTAATTGATGACTCTACACGTTTAGACATGCTTAAGAAAAATATAAAATCTATCAGAAAGTTCAATTCATCTCAGAACATAGCAAATTTAGTAGTTGATATTCTTTCTCCTCAAAATAACTATTAACATTTATATTATTTAAATTTTAAAATGATTTAATCATAAAAGGAGCTTAACTCAATTGAGTATAGCTCCTATTTTATTAAATATAATTAAGTTAATTTTTTTAATACCTTGGCTCATAAAAATCTTCTTCATAATCATACTGATAATTTTTATAATTATTTCTAAATTCTGAGTTTCTAGACTTTGATGATTTTTTAGGCTTTTTTTTAATAAGTAAGCTCATATCGTCACTTTCACTAAACTTACTTTTATCTTTTGAACTTAAACTTTTTTGTCTTTTTTCCTTCATAGCCTTATGTTCTTCTAGATTCATAGTTGATTTCATATTGCACCCCTATTAAAATTTTTAAATGAATATACAACAAATTATACCCTAGGAAAAATTTTAGTTCAATAATTTTAATCCATTTTTTAACACAAAATTCTTCTATTAAACGACAAAAAAATCGAGGAAAATACCTCGATTTTTATATTTCTCTTCTTCCTTCTAGAGCTTTAGAAATAGTTACTTCATCTGCATACTCTAAGTCTCCACCTACTGGTAAACCATGAGCTATTCTAGTTACTTTTATTCCCATAGGATTTAAAAGTCTTGCTATGTACATAGCAGTGGCTTCCCCTTCTATAGTCGGGTTAGTAGCCATTATAATTTCTCTTACATCTTGAGTTCCTAATCTTTGAATTAATTCCTTTATTTTTATCATATCTGGACCAATACCATCCATAGGAGATATAACTCCATGTAAAACATGATATTGACCTTTAAACTCTCTAGTTCTTTCCATAGCAGCTACATCTCTAGGATCTTCTACTACACAAATAACTCCTGGATCTCTATTTTTATTTGAACACATGCTACAAGGATCTGTATCAGTTATATTGCAACATACTGAACAATATTTAATTTCCCTTTTAGCCTCTATGATTGCTTTAGATAAAGCTTCAACATCATTATCATTCATATTAATAACATGAAAAGCTAATCTTTGAGCAGTCTTTCTTCCTACTCCAGGAAGTTTTGAAAATTCTTCTATAAGTCTTGTTATTGGACCTGTATAAACTTGCATATTATCACCTACTAGAATAATCCTGGTATATTCATTCCTCCAGTTAATTTGCTCATTTGAGATGATTGCATATCATCAACACTTCTTAAAGCTTCGTTAACAGCACTTAATACTAAATCTTGTAACATTTCTATATCATCTGGGTCAACTACTTCCGGCTTTATGCTTATATCTACTACTTCTTTCTTACCATTTACCTTAACAGTAACTGCTCCTCCACCAACTGAAGCTTCTACTTCTTTAGTTTCTAATTCCTCTTGCATTTTTTGCATGTTTTCTTGCATCTTTTGAGCCTGCTTTAATATATTGTTCATATTTCCAGGCATCATTCCGCCTCCAAAACCTTTCTTAGCCATAATAAAAATCCTCCTTAAAACTTTATTAATTCTATTTTAATATTATATCATAATAGTATTTACTATTTATCTCCATTTTCTTCAATACTATCTTTTATTTCTAGTATTCCTTCTCCTACCAATTCTTTAAGAATCTCTTCACCTTTATCTACTTTATTATTTTTTATTTCTAAATCTATGCCTCTTACTTCTGACTCTAATATTACCTTTATATTAAAACTTCTATTTATAGTTTCTCTAATTACCTTTTCTATATAAGAGATAGTTTTTTCTTCACATAATTTTTTCTTCGCAAAACCATATACATCTTTATATATTAAATACAATACATTATTATGCACGTTAAAATTATGAACATCTCCCAATAATACAGATAATGGTACTTGTTTATCAGCTTTTATAGATTGTCTTATCTTGGCCCAAGATGCTTCTATTAATTTAACATCTTCACTTTTTACATCTTCATAGACTATTTCTTCTTCATAATCACTTTGATGATTTTCAGCTTCTCCACTATTATTGATAGTATTCTCTATTACCTTAGTATTAACCTTTATATTTCCACTTTCAATAGTTTTTTCTAAGTTTTCAATTCTTTTTATAAGTGCTTCTTTACTCTCATCAAACATAGGTTGAGCAATTTTCATCATAGTTATCTCTGCTAAAACTCTAGGATTAGATGAAGTTCTTATATCATCTTGGGTAGTTGATAATATGTTAAGTATTCTTATTAGGTCATTTACATCTACATTGTCTGATTGTAATTTTAATTGTTTTATTGTTTCCTCTGGCAAAGAAATAATTTCATCTAAATCTGTTGATACCTTACATACCATCAAATTTCTAAAATGATCTATTAAGTCATTTATTAAATTCCTTATATCTTTACCCCATATTACAAATTCATTTAATGATTGTAGTGATTGCTTTGTATCTTGGTCTATAATATACTGTGCCATTTCAAATAGCTGCTCTATATTTACAGTACCTAATAACTCTACAACATCTTTATATTCTATTTTATTATCTCCAAAAGATATACATTGATCTAAAATACTTAACGCATCTCTAAGCGCTCCTTGAGAGTTTCTAGATATTAAATTCAAAGCTTTTTCTTCTACTTCTATATCTTCTTCTCCACATATATTTTTCATTCTTTCAGTCATATCTGAAACAGTTACTCTTTTGAAATCAAATCTTTGGCATCTTGATAGTATTGTTGCTGGAATTTTATGTGGCTCTGTAGTTGCCAATATAAATATAACATATGATGGTGGCTCTTCTAACGTCTTTAATAAGGCATTAAATGCACCTTGTGATAACATATGTACCTCATCTATTATATACACTTTATACTTAGCTTTAGTTGGTGAGTATTTTACGCTTTCTCTAAGTTCTCTTATATCATCTACACTATTATTAGAAGCAGCATCTATTTCTACTACATCCATAATATTATCATTTAAAATAGCTCTACAAACTTCACACTCATTACAAGGCTCTTGATTTTCACTATTCGGACAGTTTACTGCTCTTGCAAAAATTTTAGCTGTAGATGTCTTACCTGTACCCCTCGTACCACAGAATAAGTATGCATGACCTATATTATCATTTTCAATTTGATTTTTTAAAGTTCTCGTTATATGATCTTGACCTACAACATCTTCAAAGTTTTGTGGTCTATATGCTCTATATAATGCTTTATGCATTCTTTATCTCTCCTTAATAAAAATCTCTTCTATGTATTCTTTTCCAAAATATTATAATATTATAATTATCAAAGCTTTATTTAACTATTATTAATCTTTATTTTAATATAAAAAAAATCTCTTAAATTAAGAGATTCATCTTTTATATATTTAAATGCTGTACACCATCTATTGACTTAATCTCATAGGCGTTACCTAAACAGTTAGCTCAACTTAGGCACCCCCGCGGCACACAGAAGTGATCACTTACCGCTGCTTCCTTCCGGATCTGACGGGGTTTATGAGCTTCCATTGCGCAGGACCTAAGCATCAACACCACTTATTTAGGGCAGCCCTACAAAAAATAAGCCTCTAGATGGAATTCAATCCTGCTAAAGCGGATTGCAGGTTACAGGGCACCGCTATCTCCCCATCTAGTACAGCAAAATTACAACCATATTTAATTTAAACATCCTCTGGCGGAGAGAGTGGGATTCGAACCCACGATACGCTTATGACGTATACTCACTTTCCAGGCGAGCGCCTTCGACCGACTCGACCACCTCTCCTTATTATCTTTTCCTTAAAGTCTTAAAAAATTCTTGTAATATATTAGAACATTCATCTTGTAAGACTCCGAAAGAAACTCTAACGTTATTGTTTTCGTAATAATCTACTTTAAATTCATGTTGCATTTCTGTATATGAATTTTTTATATGCTTAGTTCCTATTATAAGATTCTTTATTCTAGAATTAACAACAGCACCACTACACATTATGCATGGTTCCATAGTAACATATAAATCACAATCAATCAATCTCCATCCACCTAGATTTTGTGCTGCTTGTCTAATAGCTAAAATCTCAGCGTGTGCAGTACAGTCATTTAAAGTTTCAGTAAGATTATGACCTCGTCCTACTATTTCACCATCTTTAACTACAACCGCTCCAATTGGAGTTTCTTTTTTTTCATATGCTTTATATGCTTCTTTTAATGCTTCCTTCATATAGAATGATGTTTCCATACTGCCTCCTAGAACTTATAACACTTTTATATTATCATAATTTTTTTTATAATTCAACTTAAATTTTATATTACCTTATATATAATATCTACATTTTTGTTAATACTCAGTACTTATTATACTAAATAGTTAGTTAATTTTTTATATTACTTATTTTAATTTCAATAAATTTCCATATTAAATACATTAAAATAAAATATTTTATCAAAAATAAAAAAGTAGTTTATCTAGTTAAACTAGATAAACTACTTATCTAAATATAATTTATATTAGAATTTTTTATAATTCATTTTTCTTTATAACATCTACACCCATATATGGTCTTAATACCTCTGGAACTATTACTGATCCATCAGCTTGTTGGTAATTTTCTAATACTGCTGCTAAACTTCTTCCTACTGCTAATCCTGATCCATTTAATGTATGAACATATTCTGCTTTAGATTTTTTATCTCTCTTGAATCTTATACCAGCTCTTCTAGCTTGGAAGTCTTCGAAGTTTGAACAAGAAGATATTTCAACATATCTGTTGTAACTTGGCATCCATACTTCTAAGTCATATTTAAATGCTGCAGTGAATCCTAAATCTCCTGTACATATTCTTACTACTCTGTATGGTAATCCTAACATTTGTAACATTTTTTCAGCATCATTAGTTAATTTTTCTAATTCGTTGTAAGATTCTTCTGGTGCAACAAATTTAACTAATTCAACTTTATTGAATTGATGTTGTCTTACTAATCCTCTAGTATCTCTACCAGCAGATCCTGCTTCTGATCTGAAACATGGAGTATATGCACAGTATTTTACAGGTAATTGTTCTAAAGATAATATTTCATCTCTGTGTATGTTAGTTACAGGTACTTCTGCAGTTGGTACTAAGAAGTAATCTACACCTTCTATTTTAAACATATCTTCTTCGAATTTAGGTAATTGTCCTGTTCCTACAAAGCTTGTTCTATTAGCCATGAAAGGTGGTAATACTTCAGTATATCCATGTTGATCAACATGAGTATTTAAGAAGAAGTTTATTAAAGCTCTTTCAAGTCTAGCTCCTAATCCTTTGTATAAAGTAAATCTTGATCCAGTTATTTTACCAGCTGTTTCAAAATCTAGTATTCCTAATCCTGTTCCTAAATCCCAGTGAGCTTTCTCTTCGAATTCAAACTTTGGTATTTCTCCCCAAGTTCTTACCTCAACGTTGTCTTCATCTGTAGTTCCTTGTGGAACATCTGGATGAGGAACATTAGGTATTCTCATTAAGTTATATTCCATTTCACCTTCAACAGTTCTAACTTTTTCATCGATAGCCTTTATCTTATCAGATAATTCTTTTAACTCAGCTTTTGCAGCTTCTACATCTTTACCTTCTTTTATTAATTGAGGTATCTTTTTAGACTCAACATTTAGCTCATTTTTCATTACTTCAACTTCTTTAAGTAACTCTCTTCTCTTATCATCTAATTCTATAACGGCTTCTAGATTAAATTCTTTTTCTCCCCTTCTATCCATAGCTTTTTTTATATCTTCTAAGTTTTCTCTTATTCTTCTAACATCTAACATTATTTTTTCCTCCTGATTTTTTGTTTTTTTACTCTAATTTACCACTTTTGAGTTGTATAAAATTTATTAATTATTTATAAAAGTTGCGCCTACTGTTATAAATATTTTTATTAGTTTAAGTTACTTCAATAACGTTTTTTTCAATACATGTATTATAAAACTAAAATTATTTAATTGACTACAATAGTTGAAGGTAATAAAAAAAGACCCTCGTTCCCTATAAAAGGGACGAAAGTCTTGATCCGCGTTGCCACCCTAATTGATTATATATAAATATAATCCTCTCAGTCCTGTAACGTAGGTTTACGGTTAATCATTATCCGATTAACAGCTCCAGAATAGATTCAACAACCATTGTAATGAGTTCACACCAACCACTCACTCTCTGAATACAAAATGCTATTTACTAATTTCCTTCTCAGCTTTTCAACTAATTGTTTTATTTGATACTCATTATATTATATATGTTAACAACTTTCAATACTATTATTCAAATTTTTTTATTTATTTTTTATTTTATTGTTTGTGGATATATTATAATCCATCTATTTTTATAATATATTTATTTATAAAAAATACTATAATTATTTTTTTATTCATCAAAATACTATGAATTTTACTATTTTTTTTACTTATATTTTATATTTATCTACTTTTATAGACCATATTTTCATTTAAATTTATTCATATACTCCTAAATTTAATTATTTTAAATTTATTCTAAAATTACGTAGTGCTCTATCACAATCTATTTTGCCAATAAAAAAACATCCTAAATTTTTTAGGATGCTAAAACTACAATAAAAAAAGATTACGTGGCTACGTCTTACTCTCCCAGGGGGTCGCCCCCCAAGTACCATCAGCGCTAAAGAGCTTAACTTCTGTGTTCGGAATGGGAACAGGTGTATCCTCTTTGCTATAATAACCACATAATCTTTATTTTTAGAGTTAATACTCTGAAAACTGTATATCATTTAGAGTGAATCATTTATTGGTCAAGTCCTCGACCTATTAGTATCGATAAGCTAAATACATTACTGCACTTACACCTTCGACCTATCAACCAGGTAGTCTTCCTGGGGTCTTACCCTTACGGTGGGAAATCTTATCTTGAAGTTGGCTTCGCGCTTAGATGCTTTCAGCGCTTATCCATTCCGTACATAGCTACCCAGCCATGCCCTTGGCAGAACAACTGGTACACCAGAGGTACGTCCATCCCGGTCCTCTCGTACTAAGGACAGGTCTCCTCAAATTTCCTACGCCTGCGACGGATAGGGACCGAACTGTCTCACGACGTTCTGAACCCAGCTCGCGTACCACTTTAATGGGCGAACAGCCCAACCCTTGGGACCTACTACAGCCCCAGGATGTGATGAGCCGACATCGAGGTGCCAAACCTCCCCGTCGATGTGGACTCTTGGGGGAGATAAGCCTGTTATCCCCAGGGTAGCTTTTATCCGTTGAGCGATGGCCCTTCCATGCGGTACCACCGGATCACTAAGTCCGACTTTCGTCCTTGCTCGACCTGTATGTCTTGCAATCAAGCTTCCTTTTGCCTTTGCACTCTTCGCACGATTTCCGACCGTGCTGAGGAAACCTTTGAGCGCCTCCGTTACTTTTTAGGAGGCGACCGCCCCAGTCAAACTGCCCACCTGACGGTGTCCCAAGACCTGATTCAAGGCCTATGGTTAGGATCCCAGTACTACAAGGGTGGTATCCCAAGGATGACTCCACACAAACTGGCGTTCATGCTTCATAGTCTCCCACCTATCCTGTACATGTAGTACCAAGACCCAACGTCAAGCTACAGTAAAGCTCCATGGGGTCTTTCCGTCCTGTCGCAGGTACCCGGCATCTTCACCGGGATTACAATTTCACCGAGTCTATTGTTGAGACAGTGCCCAAATCGTTACGCCTTTCGTGCGGGTCGGAACTTACCCGACAAGGAATTTCGCTACCTTAGGACCGTTATAGTTACGGCCGCCGTTTACTGGGGCTTAAGTTCACTGCTTCGGATTGCTCCTGACAGATCCCCTTAACCTTCCAGCACCGGGCAGGCGTCAGCTCCTATACATCGTCTTGCGACTTAGCAGAAACCTGTGTTTTTGGTAAACAGTCGCTTGGGCCTATTCTCTGCGGCCATCCAAAGGATGGCACCCCTTCTCCCTAAGTTACGGGGTCATTTTGCCGAGTTCCTTAACAATAGTTCTCTCGCTGGCCTTAGGATACTCTCCTCACCCACCTGTGTCGGTTTACGGTACGGGCGCCTTTAAACTCGATAGAGACTTTTCTCGACAGTGTGAAATCAGCTACTTCGCTACTAAATTTCGCTCCCCATCGTACCCCAGCATTATCTAGACGGATTTGCCTATCTAGACTGCCTCAGTACTTAGCCACACATAACCAACAGTGTGGTTAGCTTATCCTACTGTGTCATCCCATTTCTCAAACGCTTATTGGCGGTACAGGAATATCAACCTGTTGTCCATCACCTACGCCTTTCGGCCTCGGCTTAGGTCCCGACTAACCCAGGGCGGACGAACCTTCCCCTGGAAACCTTGGGTTTACGGCCCGTGGGATTCTCACCCACGTCTCGCTACTCATGCCAACATTCTCACTCGTATACTGTCCACATGTCCTTACGGTCATGCTTCAGCCTGCATACGAAGCTCCCCTACCCATCATAATGATGCCGTAGCTTCGGTAGTACGTTTTAGCCCCGGAAATTTTCGGCGCAGGATCACTCGACCAGTGAGCTATTACGCACTCTTTAAATGAGTGGCTGCTTCTAAGCCAACATCCTGGTTGTCTGTGCAATCCCACATCCTTTACCACTTAACGTACATTTAGGGACCTTAGCTGACGATCTGGGCTGTTGCCCTCTTGACTATGAATCTTATCACCCACAGTCTGACTCCCAAGTAAAAGAAAACGGCATTCGGAGTTTGATAGTCTTCGGTAAGTGCAATACCCCCTAGGACATTCAGTGCTCTACCTCCGTTTCTCTACGCTTGAGGCTAGCCCTAAAGCTATTTCGGGGAGAACCAGCTATCTCCGGGCTCGATTGGAATTTCACCGCTATCCACAAGTCATCCCCGAGCTTTTCAACGCTCGTGGGTTCGGTCCTCCACGAAATTTTACTTTCGCTTCAACCTGCTCATGGATAGGTCGCCCGGTTTCGGGTCTACGTCAAGTAACTTAGGTCGCCCATTTAAGACTCGCTTTCGCTACGGCTCCACACCTGAAGTGCTTAACCTTGCTACTTAACGTAACTCGTTGGCCCGTTCTACAAAAAGTACGCGGTCACACAAGAAATGTGCTCCCACAGCTTGTAAGTGCAGGGTTTCAGGTTCTATTTCACTCCCCTCCCGGGGTTCTTTTCACCTTTCCCTCACGGTACTATGCGCTATCGGTCACTAGGTAGTATTTAGGCTTGGAGGATGGTCCCTCCTGCTTCCCACAGGGTTTCACGTGTCCCGTGGTACTCTGGATCATGCTAGTAGCTTTCTCGTTTCAATTACAGGGCTATTACCTTCTATGGCGGAGCTTTCCAACTCTCTTCATTTACGATAGTGCATCCATGTTGCATGTCCGCAACCCCAATGAAGAAAACTTCATTGGTTTGGCCTTATCCGCGTTCGCTCGCCGCTACTTACGGAATCGAATTTCTTTCTTTTCCTCCAGGTACTTAGATGTTTCAGTTCCCCGGGTTCCCCTCATTAAGCTATGTATTCACTTAACAATACTTAGACATTACTCTAAGTGAGTTTCCTCATTCGGAAATCTTCGGATCAAAGTTTACGTGCAACTCCCCGAAGCTTATCGCAGCTTATCGCGTCCTTCATCGGCTCCTAGTGCCAAGGCATCCGCCCTGCACCCTTAATAACTTGACCAGTTATTAAAAGTTATCGCTACTGAACAAACTTCGTATTCACTCAGTTTATTCCAGTGCTTAAAGTTTGTAATTTTAAAGACTTTTCTTGTCGATGATATTTTTAGAAGTTATCTTCTTCATATATAAAATGATGTCATATCACTAAATGTTATACAGTTTTCAAAGTACTAAAGTACATCGCCAACGAATAATTTTCGCATACGCTCAACTTATTCCGTTGCTTAAAGTACTAATGGTGGAGATGAGGAGGATCGAACTCCTGACCCCTTGCGTGCAAGGCAAGTGCTCTCCCAGCTGAGCTACACCCCCATACTATTTTTCGACAGTAGATATTTTACTATCTAAGTCATTTTTTGTCAATAAGAATTTTTATTTTTTTATAAAAACTCTCAAAATTAAACAGTAGGCAATTCTCCTTAGAAAGGAGGTGATCCAGCCGCACCTTCCGATACGGCTACCTTGTTACGACTTCACCCCAGTTATTGGCTTCACCTTCGACGGACGCTTCCAAAAGGTTAGCTATCCGGCTTCGGGCGCCTCCAACTCCCGTGGTGTGACGGGCGGTGTGTACAAGACCCGGGAACGCATTCACCGCAGCATTCTGATCTGCGATTACTAGTAACTCCAGCTTCATGTAGGCGAGTTTCAGCCTACAATCCGAACTGAGAATGGCTTTAAGGGATTAGCTCCGCCTCACGACTTGGCCGCCCTCTGTACCACCCATTGTAGCACGTGTGTAGCCCTAAGCATAAGGGGCATGATGATTTGACGTCATCCCCACCTTCCTCCAGGTTATCCCTGGCAGTCCCTCTAGAGTGCCCAACTTAATGCTGGCAACTAAAGGCAAGGGTTGCGCTCGTTGCGGGACTTAACCCAACATCTCACGACACGAGCTGACGACAACCATGCACCACCTGTCACTTCTGTCCCCGAAGGGAAATCTCCGATTAGGGAGAGGTCAAAAGGATGTCAAGCTTAGGTAAGGTTCTTCGCGTTGCTTCGAATTAAACCACATGCTCCGCTACTTGTGCGGGTCCCCGTCAATTCCTTTGAGTTTCACTCTTGCGAGCGTACTTCCCAGGCGGAGTACTTAATGCGTTAGCTGCGCCACCGAGGGGGGTAACCCCCGACAGCTAGTACTCATCGTTTACGGCGTGGACTACCAGGGTATCTAATCCTGTTTGCTCCCCACGCTTTCGTGCCTCAGTGTCAGTTACAGTCCAGAGAGCCGCCTTCGCAACTGGTATTCCTCCTAATATCTACGCATTTCACCGCTACACTAGGAATTCTACTCTCCTCTCCTGCACTCAAGTCTCTTAGTTTCAAAAGCTTACTACGGTTGAGCCGTAGCCTTTCACTTCTGACTTAAGAAACCACCTACGCACCCTTTACGCCCAGTAATTCCGGATAACGCTAGCCCCCTACGTATTACCGCGGCTGCTGGCACGTAGTTAGCCGGGGCTTCCTCCTCAAGTACCGTCATTATCTTCCTTGAGGACAGAGCTTTACGACCCGAAGGCCTTCATCGCTCACGCGGCGTTGCTGCATCAGGCTTTCGCCCATTGTGCAATATTCCCCACTGCTGCCTCCCGTAGGAGTTTGGACCGTGTCTCAGTTCCAATGTGGCCGATCACCCTCTCAGGTCGGCTACTGATCGTCGCCTTGGTAAGCCGTTACCTTACCAACTAGCTAATCAGACGCGGGTCCATCCTGTACCGCCGGAGCTTTGATACTTCTACCATGCGATAAAAGTATGTTATCCCGTATTAGCATACCTTTCGGTATGTTATCCGTGTGTACAGGGCAGGTTACCCACGCGTTACTCACCCGTCCGCCGCTCTCTTCCGAAGAAGATCGCTCGACTTGCATGTGTTAGGCACGCCGCCAGCGTTCATCCTGAGCCAGGATCAAACTCTCAAATAAAAGTTGTCCATTGCTCAGCTAATCATTATCTGAATATCTGGCTTGGTTGTTTGTGTTTAATTCTATAAAGAATTATGTTTGTTTCTATAAATTAACCTACTGTTTAATTTTCAAAGTTCTTAAGTATATATTTGGTGGACCATCAGGGACTCGAACCCCAGACCTACCGGTTATGAGCCGGGCGCTCTAACCAACTGAGCTAATGGTCCAAATATATAATGGTGCCGAAGACCGGAATCGAACCGGTACGAGAGGTAAGTCCCGCAGGATTTTAAGTCCTGTGCGTCTGCCAGTTCCGCCACTTCGGCACATCACGTGGCTACGTCTTACTCTCCCAGGGGGTCGCCCCCCAAGTACCATCAGCGCTAAAGAGCTTAACTTCTGTGTTCGGAATGGGAACAGGTGTATCCTCTTTGCTATAATAACCACATAATTTTGTTTTATTTTGTCATCCCTTAGGACAAGTATTATATTAACATTTTATAATTAAAATGTCAACTACTTTTTTTAAAGTTTTTTATTAATACTTTGAAAACTGTATATCATTTAGAGTGAATCATTTATTGGTCAAGTCCTCGACCTATTAGTATCGATAAGCTAAATACATTACTGCACTTACACCTTCGACCTATCAACCAGGTAGTCTTCCTGGGGTCTTACCCTTACGGTGGGAAATCTTATCTTGAAGTTGGCTTCGCGCTTAGATGCTTTCAGCGCTTATCCATTCCGTACATAGCTACCCAGCCATGCCCTTGGCAGAACAACTGGTACACCAGAGGTACGTCCATCCCGGTCCTCTCGTACTAAGGACAGGTCTCCTCAAATTTCCTACGCCTGCGACGGATAGGGACCGAACTGTCTCACGACGTTCTGAACCCAGCTCGCGTACCACTTTAATGGGCGAACAGCCCAACCCTTGGGACCTACTACAGCCCCAGGATGTGATGAGCCGACATCGAGGTGCCAAACCTCCCCGTCGATGTGGACTCTTGGGGGAGATAAGCCTGTTATCCCCAGGGTAGCTTTTATCCGTTGAGCGATGGCCCTTCCATGCGGTACCACCGGATCACTAAGTCCGACTTTCGTCCTTGCTCGACCTGTATGTCTTGCAATCAAGCTTCCTTTTGCCTTTGCACTCTTCGCACGATTTCCGACCGTGCTGAGGAAACCTTTGAGCGCCTCCGTTACTTTTTAGGAGGCGACCGCCCCAGTCAAACTGCCCACCTGACGGTGTCCCAAGACCTGATTCAAGGCCTATGGTTAGGATCCCAGTACTACAAGGGTGGTATCCCAAGGATGACTCCACACAAACTGGCGTTCATGCTTCATAGTCTCCCACCTATCCTGTACATGTAGTACCAAGACCCAACGTCAAGCTACAGTAAAGCTCCATGGGGTCTTTCCGTCCTGTCGCAGGTACCCGGCATCTTCACCGGGATTACAATTTCACCGAGTCTATTGTTGAGACAGTGCCCAAATCGTTACGCCTTTCGTGCGGGTCGGAACTTACCCGACAAGGAATTTCGCTACCTTAGGACCGTTATAGTTACGGCCGCCGTTTACTGGGGCTTAAGTTCACTGCTTCGGATTGCTCCTGACAGATCCCCTTAACCTTCCAGCACCGGGCAGGCGTCAGCTCCTATACATCGTCTTGCGACTTAGCAGAAACCTGTGTTTTTGGTAAACAGTCGCTTGGGCCTATTCTCTGCGGCCATCCAAAGGATGGCACCCCTTCTCCCTAAGTTACGGGGTCATTTTGCCGAGTTCCTTAACAATAGTTCTCTCGCTGGCCTTAGGATACTCTCCTCACCCACCTGTGTCGGTTTACGGTACGGGCGCCTTTAAACTCGATAGAGACTTTTCTCGACAGTGTGAAATCAGCTACTTCGCTACTAAATTTCGCTCCCCATCGTACCCCAGCATTATCTAGACGGATTTGCCTATCTAGACTGCCTCAGTACTTAGCCACACATAACCAACAGTGTGGTTAGCTTATCCTACTGTGTCATCCCATTTCTCAAACGCTTATTGGCGGTACAGGAATATCAACCTGTTGTCCATCACCTACGCCTTTCGGCCTCGGCTTAGGTCCCGACTAACCCAGGGCGGACGAACCTTCCCCTGGAAACCTTGGGTTTACGGCCCGTGGGATTCTCACCCACGTCTCGCTACTCATGCCAACATTCTCACTCGTATACTGTCCACATGTCCTTACGGTCATGCTTCAGCCTGCATACGAAGCTCCCCTACCCATCATAATGATGCCGTAGCTTCGGTAGTACGTTTTAGCCCCGGAAATTTTCGGCGCAGGATCACTCGACCAGTGAGCTATTACGCACTCTTTAAATGAGTGGCTGCTTCTAAGCCAACATCCTGGTTGTCTGTGCAATCCCACATCCTTTACCACTTAACGTACATTTAGGGACCTTAGCTGACGATCTGGGCTGTTGCCCTCTTGACTATGAATCTTATCACCCACAGTCTGACTCCCAAGTAAAAGAAAACGGCATTCGGAGTTTGATAGTCTTCGGTAAGTGCAATACCCCCTAGGACATTCAGTGCTCTACCTCCGTTTCTCTACGCTTGAGGCTAGCCCTAAAGCTATTTCGGGGAGAACCAGCTATCTCCGGGCTCGATTGGAATTTCACCGCTATCCACAAGTCATCCCCGAGCTTTTCAACGCTCGTGGGTTCGGTCCTCCACGAAATTTTACTTTCGCTTCAACCTGCTCATGGATAGGTCGCCCGGTTTCGGGTCTACGTCAAGTAACTTAGGTCGCCCATTTAAGACTCGCTTTCGCTACGGCTCCACACCTGAAGTGCTTAACCTTGCTACTTAACGTAACTCGTTGGCCCGTTCTACAAAAAGTACGCGGTCACACAAGAAATGTGCTCCCACAGCTTGTAAGTGCAGGGTTTCAGGTTCTATTTCACTCCCCTCCCGGGGTTCTTTTCACCTTTCCCTCACGGTACTATGCGCTATCGGTCACTAGGTAGTATTTAGGCTTGGAGGATGGTCCCTCCTGCTTCCCACAGGGTTTCACGTGTCCC
Organism: Romboutsia lituseburensis; assembly: GCF_024723825.1. Lineage (NCBI taxonomy): Bacteria > Bacillati > Bacillota > Clostridia > Peptostreptococcales > Peptostreptococcaceae > Romboutsia > Romboutsia lituseburensis. The sequence goes on along the minus strand of NZ_JANQBQ010000001.1, from coordinate 2,411,411 downwards.
GTGGTACTCTGGATCATGCTAGTAGCTTTCTCGTTTCAATTACAGGGCTATTACCTTCTATGGCGGAGCTTTCCAACTCTCTTCATTTACGATAGTGCATCCATGTTGCATGTCCGCAACCCCAATGAAGAAAACTTCATTGGTTTGGCCTTATCCGCGTTCGCTCGCCGCTACTTACGGAATCGAATTTCTTTCTTTTCCTCCAGGTACTTAGATGTTTCAGTTCCCCGGGTTCCCCTCATTAAGCTATGTATTCACTTAACAATACTTAGACATTACTCTAAGTGAGTTTCCTCATTCGGAAATCTTCGGATCAAAGTTTACGTGCAACTCCCCGAAGCTTATCGCAGCTTATCGCGTCCTTCATCGGCTCCTAGTGCCAAGGCATCCGCCCTGCACCCTTAATAACTTGACCAGTTATTAAAAGTTATCGCTACTGAACAAACTTCGTATTCACTCAGTTTATTCCAGTGCTTAAAGTTTGTAATTTTAAAGACTTTTCTTGTCGATGATATTTTTAGAAGTTATCTTCTTCATATATAAAATGATGTCATATCACTAAATGTTATACAGTTTTCAAAGTACTAAAGTACAATTAAGTACTAATTTTGAGGAATGAACCCTCAAAATTAAACAGTAGGTAATTCTCCTTAGAAAGGAGGTGATCCAGCCGCACCTTCCGATACGGCTACCTTGTTACGACTTCACCCCAGTTATTGGCTTCACCTTCGACGGACGCTTCCAAAAGGTTAGCTATCCGGCTTCGGGCGCCTCCAACTCCCGTGGTGTGACGGGCGGTGTGTACAAGACCCGGGAACGCATTCACCGCAGCATTCTGATCTGCGATTACTAGTAACTCCAGCTTCATGTAGGCGAGTTTCAGCCTACAATCCGAACTGAGAATGGCTTTAAGGGATTAGCTCCGCCTCACGACTTGGCCGCCCTCTGTACCACCCATTGTAGCACGTGTGTAGCCCTAAGCATAAGGGGCATGATGATTTGACGTCATCCCCACCTTCCTCCAGGTTATCCCTGGCAGTCCCTCTAGAGTGCCCAACTTAATGCTGGCAACTAAAGGCAAGGGTTGCGCTCGTTGCGGGACTTAACCCAACATCTCACGACACGAGCTGACGACAACCATGCACCACCTGTCACTTCTGTCCCCGAAGGGAAATCTCCGATTAGGGAGAGGTCAAAAGGATGTCAAGCTTAGGTAAGGTTCTTCGCGTTGCTTCGAATTAAACCACATGCTCCGCTACTTGTGCGGGTCCCCGTCAATTCCTTTGAGTTTCACTCTTGCGAGCGTACTTCCCAGGCGGAGTACTTAATGCGTTAGCTGCGCCACCGAGGGGGGTAACCCCCGACAGCTAGTACTCATCGTTTACGGCGTGGACTACCAGGGTATCTAATCCTGTTTGCTCCCCACGCTTTCGTGCCTCAGTGTCAGTTACAGTCCAGAGAGCCGCCTTCGCAACTGGTATTCCTCCTAATATCTACGCATTTCACCGCTACACTAGGAATTCTACTCTCCTCTCCTGCACTCAAGTCTCTTAGTTTCAAAAGCTTACTACGGTTGAGCCGTAGCCTTTCACTTCTGACTTAAGAAACCACCTACGCACCCTTTACGCCCAGTAATTCCGGATAACGCTAGCCCCCTACGTATTACCGCGGCTGCTGGCACGTAGTTAGCCGGGGCTTCCTCCTCAAGTACCGTCATTATCTTCCTTGAGGACAGAGCTTTACGACCCGAAGGCCTTCATCGCTCACGCGGCGTTGCTGCATCAGGCTTTCGCCCATTGTGCAATATTCCCCACTGCTGCCTCCCGTAGGAGTTTGGACCGTGTCTCAGTTCCAATGTGGCCGATCACCCTCTCAGGTCGGCTACTGATCGTCGCCTTGGTAAGCCGTTACCTTACCAACTAGCTAATCAGACGCGGGTCCATCCTGTACCGCCGGAGCTTTGATACTTCTACCATGCGATAAAAGTATGTTATCCCGTATTAGCATACCTTTCGGTATGTTATCCGTGTGTACAGGGCAGGTTACCCACGCGTTACTCACCCGTCCGCCGCTCTCTTCCGAAGAAGATCGCTCGACTTGCATGTGTTAGGCACGCCGCCAGCGTTCATCCTGAGCCAGGATCAAACTCTCAAATAAAAGTTGTCCATTGCTCAGCTAATCATTATCTGAATATCTGGCTTGGTTGTTTGTGTTTAATTCTATAAAGAATTATTTTGTTTCTATAAATTAACCTACTGTTTAATTTTCAAAGTTCATTTTCTAACAACTTCTTTAGTTTAACAAATCATTCAAATTTTGTCAACATTTTTCTACAAGTTATTTTTTATTTCTTTATCCCTTTTCTTAAGGACAAGTAATAATATACTATACAATTAACAGTAGGTCAATAGTTTTTATTAAATTTTTATAAGTTTTTTTCGTATTCTTTTCTTAGCTTCTCCACAATCTTTCTTTCTAGCCTTGAAACAGTCATTTGAGATATGTCCAATTCCTTTGCTATAGCCGATTGTGTTTTATCTAAGAAGAATCTATCTTTAAATATTTTAACTTCTAGTTCATTTAAATTTTCAATAAACTTATTTACAAAATCCATTTGCTCTATATTACCAAAGCTGCTTTCCTCTTTACCAATTTTGTCTATAAGTGTTATATCTTTATCTTCTGAATCATCATTATTAGATGAATCTAAAGAAATAGGTTGATAACCGTATGATGCTTCCATAGCCTCTAATACGTCTTCTTCTGTACATCCTATATAATTTGCAATGTCTTTTACTTTTGGGTGTTTTTTATTTTTTTGTTCTAATATAACTTTCGCTTCACTTATCTTTTTACTTAACTCTTGGATACGTCTTGGTACCCTAAGTGTCCATACCTTGTCTCTAAAGTATTTTTTTATTTCACCTATTATAGTAGGAGTTGCAAAACTAGAAAATTCATATCCTTTTTCTATATCGTATCTATCTATGGCATATATTAATGCTAACGAAGCTACCTGATATATATCATCAAACTCTACACCTTTATTTATATACTTCTTTGCTAGCAAGTTTACTAAATACAGATGCCTTTCTATAAGAATATCTCTGATATCTTTATTGTTCTTATCACTACTGTATAGTCTGAACAATTCCTTTGTATCTATATCTAGGTAATTAGTAGCATTAGCTACATTCTTCATTAATTATCAACTCCTAAATATTTAGTCATTTTTATTGTTGTCCCTTGATTTTCTATAGACTCAATAGAAACATCATCCATTAACGTTTGAATTATAAATAATCCTAGTCCATTTTCTTTTGGGTTATCTAAATCTGGTTGTGGAATATTTTCAGTATCATATCCCTCACCTCTATCAGATATATCTATAGTCAATCCATTTTCTAACATTGTATATGTTATAAAAAATATATCATCATTACTATGCTTTATAGCATTTGTACATGCTTCTGATACTGCTACCTTTATATCTTCTATATCATCTATTGAAAAACCTATTTTATTTGCTATACCTGAAGTTGTTAATCTTATAATTCCAACATATTCAGGATTTGAATTTATTTCCATTTTAATTGTTTCACAAGTCAAAGCCTATCCCTCCACTTTAAATATTTTATCTAGACCTGTTATAGTAAAAATCTTCCTAACATTACTCTTAGGGTTTAATATGTATATCTCTTTTTCTTCTATTTTTAATTTCTTAAGAACACCTATCATCACACCTAATCCTGTAGAATCTATGTAATCTAAGTTAGTAAGATTAATTTTCATATCTACTATTTCTTCCTCTGCTAACTTATGTAAGTGTTCTTTTAATTTATCTGCTGTAGAAACATCTAACTCTCCTTCTAAAGCAATATCCCAAAAATTATTTTGATTGTCTAACTTAGAATTTATATTTATTGACATTTATAAGCCTCCTCGTAGTATCCTTTTATCTTTTAAAAAACTTAAATACTTTAGTTATACTTGTAATTTTAGTTACAACATCTGTAATTTCTTCTGTATTTCTTGTAATAGATGCCATGTTTTCTATGGTTTCATGAATATGTCTTTCATTGTAATCTATTATTTTATAAGCTTTTTCTACTACTTTAGTAGTGCTATTTAATAATCTACCTATGTATATAGCTACAATTAATGCTGATGCACCTATTAAAACAGCCCCTATTTGCCATCCCACTGCATTCATTAATTGATATCTCCTTCATCTTCAAAAGTTCTGCTTATAACTATTTCATCTTCACATATATTTATATTGTCATCTATAAAATTGTCATCTATCATAGTATTTATTTTTTCTTTAACTCCATCAAATGTTTCTTGTAAAACTTCTTTTGGATTATCCTTTACTTCTTCTATCTTTTCCTTAGCATCTCTTCTTAATTCAGAACCTTTTTTTGGTGCAAAGAATAGACCTGCTATAAATCCTAAGAATGCTCCTAATAATAAGTATTTCCCTTTTCTGCTACTCATAATCTAAACTCCTTTCGTACTTTAGGTACTAAATTATGGAAAAAAGAATAGGATAAAATCCTATTCTTCTTCTATATTTATTTTAGCAATAGAAACAACATTAACTTCGTCGTTAGTTTTCATTAGCTTAACTCCGCTTGTTACTCTTCCAAATAATGATATTTCATTAACTCTTAGTCTTATAAGAACTCCATCTGAGTTTATTATCATCATTTCATCATCTTCATTTACCATTTCAGCTCCTACAAGCTCTCCTGTTTTTTCAGAGATGTTATAAGTTTTTATACCTTTACCGGCTCTAATTTGGATTCTATACTCGTCTATATCTGTTCTCTTACCAAATCCATTTTCACTTACTACTAATAAGTCTGTACCTTCATCGCATAAACTTACAGAAACTACTTTATCATCTTTAGCTAATGTTATACCTTTTACTCCCATTGCAGTTCTACCCATATGTCTTATATCATTTTCGTCAAACTTAATAGACATACCGCCTTTAGTTACTAGAAGTACTTCTTTCTCTCCATTTGTTAACTTAACGCCTATAAGTTCATCGTCTTCTCTTAGTCCTATAGCTATAAGCCCTGATTTATTTATATTTCTAAACTCTTCACGCTTAGTTTTCTTAACTATACCGTTTTTAGTTGCTAATAATAAATATTCATTCTCACGAGCTTCATCTATTGCTATTAGAGTTGCTATTTTTTCATTAGGCCCTAATTGAAGTAAGTTTACTATAGCTGTTCCCTTAGCTTGTCTCTTTCCTTCAGGTATTTCATAAGCATTTAATCTAAATACTCTACCTTTATTTGTAAAGAACAATAATCTACTATGAGTCGTTGTTGTTACAAGGTGTTTTACGAAATCTTCTTCTCTTGTTGTAAGAGCTGATATACCTCTTCCACCCCTATTTTGACTCTTATAAGTATCAGCTGGTACTCTCTTTATGTATCCAAAATGAGTAAGAGTTATAGCTATTTCTTCCTCTTCGATAAGATCTTTCACATCTATCTCGCCTTCAGCATGTCTTATTTCTGTTCTTCTTTCATCAGCATGATTTTCTTTTATTATTAACATTTCTTGTTTTATTACATTAAGAAGTAATCTTTCATTTGCTAATATTTCTTTTAATCTATTTATTTTCTTTATAAGCTCTTCATATTCAGCTTCTATCTTGTCTCTCTCTAATCCAGTAAGTCTTTGAAGTCTCATATCTAAGATTGCTTGAGCTTGAACTTCACTCAATCCAAACTTTTCTATAAGTCCTGCCTTAGCTTCTTGAGTAGTCTTAGATGCTCTTATTAAACTTATTACTGCATCTATATTATCTAAAGCTATTCTTAATCCTTCTAATATATGAGCTCTTGCTTCTGCTTTATTTAATTCAAACTTAGTTCTTCTAGTTACAACATCTTTTTGATGTTTTACATAGTAATATAACATTTGTTTAAGATTTAATACTCTTGGTTGTCCATCAACTAAACAAAGCATTATTATACTAAACGTATCTTCCATCTGAGAATGTTTATAAAGATTATTTAATACTATATTAGCATTAACATCTCTCTTAAGTTCTATAACAATTCTCATACCGTTTCTGTTACTCTCATCTCTTAGATCTGAGATTCCTTCAATTTTCTTATCTTTAACTAAATCAGCTATTTTTTCAACTAATCTAGCTTTGTTTACTTGATATGGTATCTCTGTAACAATTATTTGTTGTTTTCCTTTAGGAAGCTCTTCTATATATGCTCTTGCTCTAACTTTAACTTTACCTCTACCAGTTCTATATGCATTTGCTATATTTTCTTTCCCCATTATTATTGCAGATGTTGGGAAATCTGGTCCTGTTATATATTGCATTAAATCTTCTACTGTACAATCTTCATTATCAATTAAATGTATTGCCGCGTCTATAACTTCAGCTAAGTTATGAGGTGGTATACTAGTTGCCATCCCAACAGCTATACCATTAGATCCATTTACTAAAAGGTTTGGATATCTTGATGGTAGTACAGATGGCTCTTTTAATGATTCATCGAAGTTTGGTATAAAGTCTACTGTCTCTTTCTCTATATCTCTTAATAATTCAAGAGATAATTTACTCATTTTTGCTTCTGTATAACGCATTGCGGCTGGTGAGTCACCATCTACAGAACCAAAGTTACCGTGCCCATCAACTAAAAGTCCTCTAGTTGAGAAGTCTTGAGCCATTCTTACCATTGCAAAATAAACAGCTGTGTCTCCATGTGGGTGGTATTTCCCCAGAACGTCCCCAACTATACGGGCAGACTTTCTATAAGGTTTATCAGGAGTTAAATTTAATTCACTCATTGAATATAATATTCTTCTATGAACTGGTTTAAGACCGTCTCTAACATCAGGAAGAGCACGACCAGCTATAACGCTCATCGCATAATCCATATACGATTTTTTCATTTCATCCGCTATCTCTAAAGGGAGTATTCTATTATTTTCTTCCATTTATACTCATCCCCTTTCCTATATATCTAAGTTTTTAACGTATTTTGCATTTGTTTCAATAAATTCTTTTCTTGGGCCAACTTTATCTCCCATAAGCATCGAGAATACTTCATCTGCCATTGCAGCATCATCTATAGATACTTGTAATAATGTTCTTGTTTCTGGGTTCATTGTTGTATCCCATAACTGCTCAGCATTCATCTCTCCTAGCCCTTTGTATCTTTGAAGCTCTACACCTTGTCTTCCAATCTCTTCTAATAGATTTTCTAATTGCTTATCAGAGTAAACATAATGTTCTTTCTTTTGCTTCTTAACCTTGTATAAAGGTGGTTGTGCAACATACACATATCCATTTTCTATAAGAGGTCTCATATATCTGAAGAAGAATGTTAAAAGTAAAGTTCTTATATGTGCTCCATCGACATCGGCATCGGTCATTATTACTATTTTATGATATCTTGCTTTTTCTATATCAAAGTCATTACCTACTCCACATCCGTATGCAGTTATCATATTCTTTATTTCATCAGATGATAGTATTTTATCTAATCTAGATTTTTCAACATTAAGTATTTTACCTCTTAATGGTAATATTGCTTGTGAATGTCTATCTCTACCTTGTTTAGCTGAACCACCGGCAGAATCCCCTTCGACTAAGAATATTTCACTCTTAGCAGGATCTTTTTCAGCACAGTCAGCTAATTTCCCTGGTAATGATGTACTTTCTAATACACTCTTTCTTCTAGTTAATTCTCTTGCTCTCTTTGCTGCTTCTCTTGCTCTTTGAGCTCTAAGACCTTTATCAACTATGATTCTAGCTGTAGTTGGATTTTCTTCTAAGAATGATCCTAGCTCTTCTACTGTTACGCTATCAACCATCCCTCTCATTTCAGTGTTTCCTAGCTTGGTCTTTGTTTGACCTTCAAATTGAGGTTCAGGAAGCTTAACTGATACTACAGCCGTAAGTCCTTCTCTTATATCTTCCCCTATTAAGTTAGGGTCGCTTTCTTTTAATAACTTATTTCTTTTTGCGTATTCATTTATCGTTTTAGTTATCGCAGTTCTAAATCCAGCTAAGTGAGATCCACCTTCATGAGTATTTATGTTATTTGCGAAAGAATATATGTTCTCTGTATATCCATCAGTATATTGCATAGCTAGCTCAACTACACAATCTTTCACTTTTTTATCTATATAAACTATATCATCATGTATTCCAGTTCTAGATTTATTTAAATACTTAACATATTCAACTAATCCACCTGTGTAATGGAACTCTTTTATTTTTGGACTTTCATCTCTCTTGTCCTCAAATACAATTTTAATTCCTTTGTTTAAGAAAGCTAACTCTCTAAGCCTATGCTCTAAAGTTTCATATTTAAATTCAGTTTCTTCAAAAATTGTCTCATCAGGCATAAATTTTGTTACTGTTCCTGTATGAGTAGATTCTCCTACAATTTCAAGTTCAGTTACAGGTATTCCTTTTTCGTAAGTTTGTCTGTATATTTTACCATTTCTAGAAACCTCTGCTACCAACCACTTAGATAAAGCATTAACAACAGAAACCCCAACTCCGTGAAGACCTCCAGATACTTTGTATCCTCCTCCACCGAATTTTCCTCCTGCGTGAAGAACTGTTAAAACTGTTTCTAAAGTAGATTTTCCAGTTTGAGGATGGACTTCTACAGGTATACCTCTACCATTATCTTTTACTAAGATACTTCCATCTTCATTTATAGATATATATATTTCTGAACAGTATCCTTGTAGTGCCTCATCTATACTGTTGTCTACTACCTCATAAACTAAATGATGTAAACCTCTAGGTCCAGTTGAACCTATGTACATACCAGGTCTTTTTCTAACTGCTTCTAATCCTTCTAGGACTTGTATCTGACTTGCACCGTATTCTTGTTTCATCTAGTTCCCTCCATTCTCTATGTTTATAACACGTCCACTTTCTATATTGAAAATAGTCGTGTTACTTTTATCAAATATATTTTTATGTGCAATTTCAGCTGTTGTAATAAACATCTGAACTACATTTAAATTGTCTACCAAAAGCTTTTGTCTAGTTTCATCTAACTCACTAAAAACATCATCTAATATCAGTATTGGATATTCTCCAACCTCATTATTTATCAACTCTATTTCGGATAGTTTTAATGAAATTGAAGCTGTTCTCTGTTGACCTTGAGATCCATACAATCTCACATCTAATTCATTTATATAGATATTTAGGTCATCTTTATGCAATCCATATCTTGTAGTTCTAGTTTCGATATCATGTTCTCTATTAGACATTAGCTTCTCTATAAATTTGTTGTAAACTGTTGAAGTAGTATCTTCATCACATATATTTAATTGATTTTTATATGTAATTGATAATTCTTCAATTCCTCCAGTTAACTTTTCATGTAAATTTTTAGATATATTTGCGATTTTTTTTATAAAATCTCTTCTCAGTATATATATATAACTTCCATATTTAGCTAAGCTTTCATCATATACATCAAGCAATGCACTATCTACATTTTTACTCTTAAGAAGCTGATTTCTTTGAAATAAAATTTTATTATAATTAGTTAGATAATTATAGTATTTAGGCATAATTTGACTGATTTCTTTATCTATAAATGATCTTCGCTCTTTAGGACCTTCTTTGACTAGCCTTAAGTCTTCTGGCGAAAATATTACAACGTTTATATTTCCAAGCAATTCATAAATTTTTTGTATATGAATTTTATTTACTTTTATACCCTTTTTATTCTTTCCAATAGCTACTTCAATTAGACCATTTGTATGCTCTTTTGAAAAACTCCCTCCAACATAAAGATTCTCAGTTTCAAATTTTACAATCTCCTTATCTTTGTTAGTTCTAAATGATTTTCCAAAAGACAGCATATATATAGATTCTACTATATTCGTCTTTCCTTGGCCATTTTTTCCTACAAGAAGATTAACTTTTTTGTTGAATTCTAGATATAAATTGTCATAGTTCCTAAAATTAACTAATTGCAAACTATTTAGTCGCATAAAAGGCTCTCCTTTTTACACTACTTTTATTTTATTTCCTTCAACTTCTACGATATCTTGAGGTCTTAATTTTTTTCCTCTTCTAGTTTCAACTTCTCCATTAACCTTTACTAAACCTTCTAAAATTAAAAACTTAGCATGTCCTCCTGTAGAAGCTAAATCTGCTAACTTTAAAAATTGATCTAATTTTATGTATTCTGAATCTATAGTTATTTCAATCATTTTTATCCTCCTAATTTGATGGTTCTAGCTATATTTTAACTAATCACTAAAAATATATTATATCATAAACGCCTTATAATTACATGTATTAAAAGAAAAGAGAGTGCTTTAAGATGATTTAACAATCATTTTTTTGACACTCCCTTTGTCTATAATAATTATATATTTGATGATATTCTTACTGGAAGTAATAAGTATGTATACTTAACTCCATCCACTGGTTTTATTATGCAAGGATTTACGTTTGTCGTAAATTCTATAAATATTTCTTCACTATCGATATTCTTTAACCCCTCTAAGAAATATCTAGAGTTAAATGCGATGTCTAAGTAATCTCCTTCTAATTCTAAAGAAACTTCTTCATAAACATTTCCTTTGTCTGTATTAGAAGTTATAGCCATAGCATTATCTCTAATTGATAATTTAATTAAATTATTTTTTTCTGATTGAGAGAGTAAAGATGCTCTCTCTATACTGTTTAATAATTCTTTTGTATTTAACTTAACTCTTGAATTATGTTCTCTAGGTAATAATTTTTTATAATCTATGAATTCACCTTCTAAAAGTCTAGTTATTATTTTTGTATCATTAATTATAAATATTGCATTTTTTTCATCAAATCCAACTTTTACATCTTCTTCTGATGATAATAAACTATTTACGTCAGTTAATGCCTTTCCTGGTATTATAACTTTTGCATTATTTATCATATTTTCAACCTGGCAGCTTCTTACTGCAAGTCTATATCCATCTATTGCAACTAAACTTATATCTCCATCTACTATTTCTAAAAGTTCACCCATTAATACAGGTTTAGTTTGATCTTGAGATATAGCAAATACAGTTTGCTTTATCATATTTTTTAATAAATCTTGAGGAATATTATATAAGTCCTCTTTATTTACTTCTGGTAATTTAGGAAATTCTTTTGCTGAATCTCCTTTTATTTTAAATCTAGAATTTACACAATTTATATAAACATTATTTTCATCATCTGTTTCTATTTCTACAAATGAATCAGGTAATTTTCTAATAATATCCCCAAAAAGTCGAGCATTTACTACTATTTCTCCTTCTTGAATTACTTCTGCTTGTGTATAAGTTTCTATTCCTATTTCTAAATCATATCCAGTTAATGTTAATTTATCACCTTTTGCTGATAGTAAAATACCTTTTAAAAGCTCTAAAGTAGTTTTTCCATTAATAGCTTTTTGAGAAATACCTATCTTAGTAGCTAAAAGTTTTTGATTACAAATTATTTTCAATGTGGATAACCTCCTCGCGACATATATATAAAAAAATAATAAAAAATATTAGTAGTAATAGTAGTAGGTGTTGTTGATAATGTGAATAACTATCTCAAACGTAATAGAGTCAAAGATATCAACATGTTTATAAGTTGTTGATATCTTTGTTAGTTTAAAAAGAATAATTTGTTAATATTTTTTAGACAAAAAAATACACACATATCTATTAACACCATATCCACAGACAATTGTTTATAAATTATCCCTTTAAATCTGATATTATTTTGTCTATTTTCATTTTTATTTCTTCATTTGCTTGTATATCTTTAATTATCTTATCGTGGGCATGAATAACCGTTGTATGATCACGTCCTCCGAACTCTTCTCCTATTTTTGGTAAAGACAGGTCTGTAAGTTCACGAGATAAATACATAGCTATTTGTCTTGGATAAGCTATTGATCTAGTTCTTTTTTTAGAATTGAAATCTTCCATTTTTAAATCAAATACAGTTGCAACCTTTTCTTTTATACGATTTACAGTAATTTCCTCTGTTTTCGTAGTAGTTATTATATCTTTTAATGCCTCAGCAGCTAGTTCAAAAGATATGTTTCTATTAGTAAGAGAAGAATAAGCTATTACTCTAGTTAAAGCTCCTTCTAATTCTCTTATATTTGACTTGATATTTTTAGCTATATAAGTAGTAACCTCATTAGAAACTTCGATGTTTTCCATTTGAGCTTTTTTTCTAAGTATAGCTATTCTAGTTTCAAAGTCAGGTGCTTGTATATCAGTTATAAGTCCCATTTCAAATCTAGATCTTAATCTATCTTCTAGTGTTGGTATTTCCTTTGGTGGTCTATCACTAGAAATTATTATTTGCTTATTTGCTTCATGTAATGAATTAAAAGTATGGAAAAACTCTTCTTGAGTTCTTTCTTTTCCTGCTATAAATTGAATATCATCTATAAGTAAAATGTCTACGTTTCTATATTTATTTCTAAATTCTTCATTTCTATCGTCTTTTATCGAGTTTATAAGCTCGTTAGTAAATTTTTCTGAAGAAACATAAACAACCTTTGGATCTTTTTTTTGAGTCATTATATGATGACCGATGGCATGCATTAAGTGAGTTTTTCCTAATCCAACACCTCCATATAAGAAAAGAGGATTGTATGCTTTAGCTGGAGATTCGGCAACTGCAACACATGCAGCATGAGCAAATCTATTACTATTACCGATAACAAAAGTATCAAAAGTATATTTAGGATTTAAATTAGGATAACTGCTTTTGGACTTTGTTGGCTTATTTTCCTCATCCAAGCCTTCTACATCTTTTTCACTCAACACAAATTTTACTTTGTATTTTTTTAATGATAGCTGATTTACTGAGCTTTCAATTAGATTCAAGTATCTATCTTCTAAAATACTCTTAGTGAAATCATTAGGTACTAAAAGTATTAAATCACTCATGTATATTTTTAAAGGTACTATTTGCTTAAAAAAAGCATTAAAACTAGGCGGAGATAACTCGCCTTTGATTAATTGTAGTGTTTTGTCCCATAAAGAAACTATATCCATAATATAAACCTCCGAACAGAATAATTAACATTTTCCACAAAGTTATTAACAAAAAAGCAAAAAAAATATAAGTTTTTTTAATAATAACTATATTTATGGATAATCGTGTGGATAAAATACTAATAACACAAATTATTCTTAAAAAGTAAAAAGATATAAACAATATGTATATAAAGTTATAAATAGTATCAATATATAATAAATGTAGTTTATAACTAAAGTATTAGCTAAATACATATAAGTTATACACATTTATATCCACAGCTTGTGAATAACCTTAATAAGTTAATATTTCTTATTAACATTATCAACAAGTATATTAATAATATCAGAATAAATGGCAAACTTCAAGATTTTATACTTAATTTATCCACAATATTACATGGCTGTTGATAAATTAATACACAATAGTAAAATCAAGCATTTATATATAATCAAAAAATGACATGAAATGAGCTATGTTGATAACTAATAGGAAATAATATTTCTATTTAAATATATTTTGGTTAAATACATATAATATAAGGTAAGTAATTTTGTTATTTACCATGTCCAAAAACTCGTTGACAACAAATATAAAAGCATTTATAATTGTATGTGTTATGTTTACTTTGAGGGTAAAGTTATTATTTTTATAAACGGAAAAAAAATCTGAAAGGCGGTGTAATAAATGAAAAGAACTTATCAGCCAAAGAAAAGACAAAGAAAGAAAGAACATGGTTTCAGAAAGAGAATGAAGACGTCTAACGGAAGAAACGTGTTAAGAAGAAGAAGAGCTAAAGGAAGAAATAGATTAACTCATTAATAATTAAAAAGGCCGCTGTGAAAGTGGCCTTTTTGTGTAGAAACTATAATTTATAAGCTGTGTTTACGGAGGGTTTAAGATGGACTTTAATAAAACAAAAGGCTTGAAAAAAGACTCTGATTTTAGAAAAGTATACAAACACGGCAAATCTTTTGCAAATAAGCATTTAGTAATGTATATACTGGAAAATAAATCAGATATTAGTAGAGTAGGATTTTCTGTTTCTAAAAAAGTTGGAAAAGCTATTGTTAGGAACAAAGTAAGAAGAAGAATAAGAGAAGCTTACAGATTAAATATAGATGAAAACGTTAAAAATGGATATGATATAGTACTTATAGCTAGGGTATCTACCAAAAATGTAGAATATAAAGATATTGAAAAGTCTTTAAACCATTTAGCTAGAAAAGCCAATATTAAATTGCAAGAACAATAATAGTTTTAGCATGGAGGCCTTGATTTTGGAAAAAATAAATTTTATATTAAAGGAAATGAATAGATACTTGGCGAAATTATGTATTTGTTTAGTTAGATTCTATCAAAAATTTATATCTCCGTTAAAAGGACCTACCTGTAGATTTTATCCGACTTGTTCTCAATATTCAATAGAGGCCTTTAGGAAATATGGATTAATAAAAGGTATGTATTTAACGATAAGACGAGTATCCAAATGTCATCCCTTTCATCCGGGAGGCTATGATCCTCTAAAATAAAAGACAATATACTCTAGGAGGTATAAAAATTGAGCATTATAAGTAATTTATTAGGACAGGTGCTAAAAATAATAGTTGAATTTGTTCAGAACTATGGACTATCAATTATATTATTTACAATTTTTGTAAAGGTATTATTGTTACCTCTTACAATAAAACAAACGAAATCAACTAAGGCTATGCAAGATATACAGCCTAAGATGCAAGAAATACAACAAAAATATAAAGATAAACCAGAAAAGCAACAACAAGAAATAATGAATTTATATAAAGAGGCAAAAATAAATCCATTAGCAGGATGTTTACCACTATTAATACAGTTTCCTATATTAATAGGACTTTATAATGTATTAAGAGATCCTGTAGCGTGGGGAGTTTTCGCAGATAAAGCTGCTTTTGCTAATGCCGATATGGTATTTTTATGGGTACAGAATTTAACAAAGCCAGATTACATATTAGCTATAATATCAGGGGCAACGACATTTATAATGCAAATGTTAATGATGCCAAAAGACCAACAACAAGGATCTATGAAAATTATGACTTATGTAATGTCTGCAATGATGTTATATTGGGGGTTCATGTTCCCAGCAGGTCTTACATTATATTGGACTGTAGGTAACTTATTCTCTATAGCTCAACATTATTTAGTAATGAATCCTCTAAGAGCTAAGCTGGCTAATTCTAAGGAGGAAGTAATAAATGATAGCAAGCCTAGAAATAAGAAGTAAAACTCAAGATGAAGCTGTAAGTAAGGCTATAACAGAGTTAAAGGTAAGTTTAGAAGACTTAAATGTTGAAGTTTTAGAGCAACCTAAATCTGGATTTTTAGGATTTATAGGTGCAAAAGAAGGACTGTATAAATTTACAGTAATAGAAAAAGAGTTAAGTGAACTTGAAATAGCTCAGCAATTTGTTAAAGGTATACTAAAAAACTCTAAAATAGAAGCTGTAGTAAATGTTACTCAAGATAACAATTTAATTAAAGTAGACATAGAAGGTAAGGATGCAGCGTGTTTAATAGGTAGAAGAGGAGAAACATTAGACTCTATACAATTTTTAACTGGACTAGCACTTAATAAAATAAACAAAGATTCTCACATGAGAGTTCTTGTAGATATAGAAAATTACAGGTCTAAAAGAGAAGAATCTTTGATAAGATATGCAAATAAAGTAGCTAGAGAAGTTGCTAAGACGAAGAAAACAAAGAAATTAGACTATATGAATCCTTATGAAAGAAGAATAGTTCATTCTGCTCTTCAAAATGATAAATATGTAACTACATACAGCGAAGGAACTGATCCATACAGAAGATTAGTTATAGAATATAAAAGATAAAACATAACCTCCTATAGTAATAGGGGGTTTTATTTTTGTCAATTATTTTATATAATGATAAGATTAAGGAAACAATTAAAGTAACGAGAAAAAATTACGAAATTATATAATAAGAGGTGATAGATTTGTTTATAGATGATACTATAGCAGCAATAGCAACTGCACCAGGTGAAGGTGGTATAGGTATTATAAGAATTAGTGGTGAAAGATCACTATCAGTTGCAGAAGAAATATTTAGATCTATGTCGGGAAAATTAATAAAAGATTATAAAACAAGAACTTTAATATATGGAAATATTTTAGATGGGGATAAAGTAATAGATGAAGCTTTAGTTGCTTATATGAAAGGGCCAAACTCATATACAGCTGAAGATGTTATAGAAATAAATTGCCACGGTGGATTTATCTCTGTAAAAAAAATATTAGAACTTATATTGTCTAAGGATGTAAGGCTTGCAGAGCAAGGAGAGTTTACAAAAAGAGCATTCTTAAACGGAAGAATAGACCTATCTCAAGCTGAAGCCATAATAGATGTTATAAAAGCAAAAACAGATATGGCTCATGAAGTTGCTCAAAATCAATTAGAAGGATCTTTATCTAATAAAATAAAAGATTTAAGAATGAAGGTAACAGAAGTATTAGCTCATCTAGAAGTTGCAATAGACTTCTCGGAAGAAGATGTTGAAGAAATAACATATCAAACTTTAGAAGAAAAAGCTCATGAACTTAAAAATGAAATAAAGAAATTATATGATACAGCAGAGAGTGGTAAGATACTTAGAGACGGATTAAAAACAGTTATAGTAGGAAAGCCAAATGTTGGTAAGTCTTCGTTATTAAACTCTATATTAGGAGAAAATAGAGCTATAGTTACAGATATACCAGGAACAACAAGAGACGTTATAGAAGAGTTTGTGAATATAAAAGGAATACCTCTAAAAATAGTAGATACAGCAGGAATAAGAGAAACAGAAGATGTTGTTGAAAAAATAGGGGTAGAAAAATCTAAAGAATCATTTAACTCAGCAGATTTAGTAATTATGGTACTTGATTCATCAAGACAACTTTCTGATGAAGACTTAGAAATATTAGCAAACTTAGAAAACAAAAAGACTATAGTTTTATTAAATAAAACGGATTTAGAACAAAAAATAGAAGAAGATAAAATAAGACAATATGTCGATAATGATAGTATAATAAGAATATCAGCTTTAAAACATGAAGGAATTGAGCAAATTCATGATAAAATAGAATCAATGGTTTATAGAGGAAGTATAAAAAATACTTCAAGTTTAGTTATAACAAATTCTAGACATAAAGATGCATTACTAAAAGCATATGAATCTATAAATGATGCAATCAGTGCTATCGAGCAAAATCTACCATATGACTTCATAGAAGTTGATTTTAAAAACATATGGAACTATTTAGGATATATAAATGGAGATACTGTAAAAGAAGATTTACTAGATACTATATTTAGCAACTTCTGTATAGGTAAATAATAGAAAAATTATGTTTTTCGTGAAACATTAATGTTTAACAGAAAGGATATTAACATGATAAATTTCGAAGCAGGAAAATACGATGTAATAGTAGTTGGTGCTGGTCATGCGGGTTGTGAAGCTGCATTAGCAACAGCTAGAGTGGGACATAAAACATTAGTAGTTACTATGTCTCTAGATACTATTGCCTTAATGCCATGTAATCCATCAATAGGTGGTACTGGAAAAGGACAATTAGTTAAAGAAATAGATGCACTAGGTGGAGAGATGGGGGTAAATGCAGATAAGACACTTATACAAAGTAGAATGTTAAATACTGCAAAAGGACCAGCTGTCCATTCTTTAAGAGGTCAAGCAGACAAGTTCAGATATCATACGGAAATGAAAAGAACTTTAGAAAATGAACCTAACTTAGATATAGTTATGGATGAAGTAGTAGATGTACTACATGAAGGACAAGTTGTTACAGGAGTAGTAACTAAGTTAGGATGCAAATATGAAGCTAAAGCGGTAATACTAGCTACGGGAGTATACTTAAACTCAAGAGTATTTATAGGAGAAGCTACTTTAGATGAAGGTCCTAATGCATTAGGATATTCTAAACATTTAACAGATAAGTTAGTAGACCTAGGTTTAAATATGAGAAGATTCAAAACGGGTACTCCAGCAAGAATTCATAGAGACAGTATAGATTTCTCTGAAATGTCTATCCAAGAAGGGGATGAAAGAATAACTCCATTTTCATTCTTAACTGATAAGGTAGATATAGATCAAGAGCCTTGTTATTTAACAAGAACTAATTTAAAAACGCATGAAATAATAACTAGCAATTTAAGTAGAACTGCAATGTACAGTGGAGTAGCACAAAGTACAGGAGCAAGATATTGTCCATCAATAGAAGATAAGGTAGTTAGATTCAGTGATAAAGAATCACATCAAATTTTCATTGAACCAGAAGGATTAGATACTAAGGAAATGTATATTCAGGGTATATCAACAAGTTTACCATATGAAGTACAGTTACAAATGTATAAGAGTATAAAGGGACTTGAAAATGCTAAAATAATGAGACCGGCTTATGCAATAGAGTATGATTGTATAGACCCAACTCAGTTAAAAATAAACCTTGAAATAAAGGGTGTAGAAAACCTATTTAGTGCTGGGCAATTTAATGGAACTTCAGGATATGAAGAAGCAGCAGCTCAAGGTCTTATAGCAGGTATAAATGCAGCATGTAAAATAGAAGGTAAAGAGCCATTTGTACTTGATAGATCAGAAGCATATATAGGTGTTTTAATAGATGATTTAGTAACTAAAGGTACTAATGAGCCTTATAGAATGATGACTTCAAGATCAGAATATAGATTATATCTAAGACAAGATAATGCAGATATGAGACTTACTGAGAGAGGTTACGAAATAGGGTTAGTAAAAGAAGATAGATATCAAAGATATTTAAATAAGAAATCAGAAGTAGAAAAAGAATTAGAAAGATTAAAGACAGAAAGAGTTACGCCAAAAGAAGTAAATCATCTTTTAGAAGAGATAGGCGCATCTGAAATAAAAGTTGGATTATCTTTATATGAATTCTTAAAACGTCCAGAAGTTACATATAGCTTAATAGAAGCTATAGGAAAAGGTGCTGGAGAAGATGTATCAGAAGAAGTCAAAGAACAATGCGTTATAATGACAAAATATGAAGGATATATAGATAAGCAATTAAAGCAAATAGATCAATTTAAGAAACTTGAAAATAAGAAACTTCCAGATGAAATAGATTACTTATCTATAGAGGGATTAAGAATAGAAGCTAGACAAAAACTAGATGCTATAAGACCTGTATCTATAGGACAAGCATCTCGTATATCAGGGGTTTCTCCTGCAGATACATCAGTACTTCTTATCTACTTAGAACAAATGAGAAGAAGTAGAGGAGGACAAAATGACTAATAGAGATTTATTAAAAAAAGGTCTTGAAGATTTAGGAATAAAAGCTAACGACAGAATTTTGGACAATTTTAATATTTACAGGGAAATATTAGTCGATTGGAATCAAAAAATGAATCTTACTGGAATAGAAGATGAAAAAGAAGTGTTTATAAAACACTTTTTAGATTCTGTTTCATCGGTTGAAAATGGGTATATAAAAGATGGGATATCATTAATAGATGTTGGAACAGGAGCTGGTTTTCCTGGTTTACCATTAAAAATATGCTTAGAAAATATAAACTTAACTTTATTAGATTCATTAAATAAGAGGATAAATTTCTTACAAGAAGTAAGTAATAACTTAGGATTAGAAAATGTAGAATTTATACATGGTAGAGCTGAAGATTTTGGAAAATCAGAAGAGTATAGAGAACAATATGATGTAGCAACTGCCAGGGCAGTTGCTGGATTACCCATATTAATGGAATTTTGTGTACCATTTGTAAAAGTTGGCGGATATTTTGTATGTCTAAAAGGTCCTAATGCAAATTTAGAATTAGAAGAATCTAAAGCTGCTATGGAAGTTTTAGGATTAGAATTTGTAGAAAAAATAAATATAGAACTTCCTGAAACTGATTTAAAGCACAATATATTAGTATTTAAAAAAGTAAAAAATACGCCAGAAAAATATCCGAGAAAAGCAGGAAAACCTGCAAAAAGTCCTATAAAATAAAACTAATTAGTATAAGAAAGCTAAGATATATACTATAAAATAGCTAAAAATATACTAAAAATGAAATAAAATAGAAGGATTATGTGAGTATATGAAGAAATATTATACTCATGTGTATCTAATGTAGTATTAATTTGTAGGTAGTTAATGAAATTCAAATATATTTATATCTAATAAGAGAGGGATGTTATGGAAGATAAAAGAGTTATGGAGATACCTATAGAAAATATAGTTCCAAATCCATATCAACCAAGAAAAGTATTTTCACAATCAGCGCTAGAAGAATTAAGCAACTCTATAAAAGTTTATGGAATACTTCAACCTATAACTGTTAGAGTTAAAGATGATAAATATGAACTTATCGCAGGTGAAAGAAGATTTAGAGCTGCTAAATTAGCTCAACTTAAATCAGTTCCTGCGATTATAAATAATATGTCAGATGAATCTTCAGCAGTATTAGCATTGTTGGAAAATTTACAAAGAGAAGATTTAAACTTCATAGAAGAAGCTATGGGTTATGAAAATCTAATTAAAGAACATGAATTTACGCAGCAACAATTAGCTGAGAAATTAGGAAAAAATCAATCTACTATAGCTAATAAGCTTAGAATATTAAGATTACCAAATGAAATAAAAATAAAATTAGTAGAAAATGATTTAACTGAAAGACATGCTAGAGCACTTCTTAAGTTACCTAACGAAGAGCTAATGAAAGACGTTGTAGACAAAGTAATAAAAAATGAACTAACTGTAAAGAAAACTGAAAAGTTGATAAAAGACATTTTAGAAGAATTACAAGCCGCTCAAGAACCAGAGAAAAAACAAAATATAAAAGGTACCATGGGTATAAGAATTTATTTAAATACCATGAAGCAAGCCTTTGATGCAATAATAGGAACAGGAATTGAGGCAAAGTATAACGAGGTAGATAAAGGCGATTATATGGAAGTTGTTGTAAAGATTCCTAAAAAATAAAAGGTTACTGCTTCGCAGTAACCTTTTTTAAAAGAGACAAAAGGGGGAAGTCTTATGAGCAAAGTTATAGCTGTGTTCAATCAAAAAGGTGGAGTAGGGAAAACTACGACAAATGTAAATTTAAGTGCAAGCATAGGGAAAATAGGGAAGAAAGTATTAGTATTAGACTTAGATCCACAAGGAAATTCAACAAGTGGATATGGGATAGACAAAAATGAAGTAGAAAGTACTATTTATGAAGTAATGTTAGATGGGGTTGAAATAAAAGAAGCAATTTTAAAAACTGAATTTGAAAATATAGATGTAGTGGCATCAGCTACTGAATTATCTGGAGCAGAGATAGAGCTCACATCTATGGAAAATAGAGAGTTTATATTAAAGAATGCAATTGAAAGTGTAAGGCAAGAATATGACTATATATTTATAGATTGTCCTCCTTCACTAGGAATGCTTACTATAAACTGTCTTACAGCAGTAGACAGTGTATTGATACCAATACAATGTGAGTATTATGCATTAGAAGGTGTTAGTCAGCTTATGGAAACTATAAAGTTAGTTAAATCTAGACTTAATCCAAATATAGACATACAAGGAGTTGTATTAAGTATGTTTGATGGAAGAGCTAATTTATCAATACAGGTAGTAGAAGAAGTTAAGAAATATTTTAAAGGAAGTGTATATACAACCTTAATACCAAGAAATGTTAGATTAGCAGAAGCACCAAGTCATGGTAAACCAGCGCTTTATTATGATGCTAGATGTAAAGGTGCAGAGGCATATATGGAACTAGCTGAAGAGTTCATAGATTTAGAGGAGGATATAATATAATATGGAAAAAAAGTCACCTAAAAGAACAAATAGGTTAGGTAGAGGTCTTAGTGCATTGATACCTGACACTAAAGATGATATAGATAGTAAAGAAATCGTAAGACTAGATTTAAGTAAAGTATATCCAAATGATACTCAGCCAAGAAAAGTATTTGATGAAGAGAAGATACATGTACTGTGTGAATCTATAAAACACTACGGAGTATTACAACCTATAGTAGTTAAACCAGATGAAGATGGTAGATACATGATAATAGCTGGAGAAAGAAGATACAGAGCATCTAAGATGGCTAAGCAAAAAGATATACCAGCTGTTATAAAAGATATACCGATGAAAGATATAATGGAAATAGCGCTTATAGAGAACTTACAAAGAGAAGACTTAAATGCTATAGAAGAAGCATTAGCATATAGAAGCTTAATAGAACATTATGATGTAACTCAAGAAGAAATTTCTGAGGCAGTTGGAAAGAGTAGACCTCATATAACTAATACTTTAAGGTTATTAAATTTAGGTGAAAATGTAATAGTAATGGTAGAAAACGGTCAATTAACGGCAGGACATGGTAAAGCATTACTTAGAGTATCAGACTTAGAGAAACAATTAGAGTTAGCAAATAAAGTTAAAGAAGAAGAGTTATCAGTTAGAGAAACAGAAAGACTAGCTAAAAAAATAGTAGAAGAAAATAGTGATTTAACTAATAAAAAATCATCTTCAAAAGAGAAAGATATATTTATAGTAGATGTAGAAGAGAAGTTAACAAATGTATTTGGAACAAAAGTAAATATATCTAAAGGAAAGAAAAAAGGAAAAATTGAAATAGAATATTATAATGAAGATGATTTAAACAATATAGTATCGATGCTTTTAGAAGAAAATGAAGCATAGAGAGGACGCTTTATATGATTTACTTAGATAATGCTGCAACTACATATCCTAAACCTGAAAAAGTATATGACGCTGTACTAGATTGTATGAAAAACTATTGTGCAAACCCAGGAAGAGCTGGTCATAAATTAGCAATGAGAGCAGCTAGAGAAATATATGACGCAAGAGAAAATATAGCAAAGTTATTTAATATAGATAATCCTATGACTATAGTATTTACAAATAATGCTACAGATTCATTAAATTTAGCTATCAAAGGTGTAGTTAAAAAGGGTGACCATATTATAACTACAAGTATGGAACATAATTCAGTAATAAGACCTATAAAGTCTTTAGAAAAAGATGGCATAGAGAATACTATAGTTGAGTGTGATAAAGATGGATTTTTAAATCCAGAAGATATAAAGAATGCAATAAAGGAAAATACAAAGTTAATAGTTACTACACATGCATCAAATGTGGCAGGAACAATAGTGGATATAAAAGAAGTTGGAAAAATAGCTAAAGAAAAAAATGTATTATATTTAGTAGATGCATCTCAAACTGCAGGAGTTTATGATATAAACGTTAAGGATATTAATGTAGATATGATAGCTGCTCCAGGACATAAATGTTTATTAGGACCTCAGGGAACAGGAATACTTTATATAAGAGAAGATTTAAAGATAGATATATTAAAAGAAGGTGGTACAGGAAGTAGATCAGAAGATTTATTCCAACCAGATTTAACGCCGGATAAGTATGAATCAGGAACTCATAATACGCCTGGAATAGTAGGATTAAATGAAGGTGTAAAATTTATACTAGAAACAGGGGTAGACAGCATAAGGGCTCATGAAGAAGAACTATGTCAATACATGCTAGATAGACTTAATGAAGTACCAAACATAGTTATTTACGGTCCAAAAGATAGTAAAAAAAGAGCGGCAGTTATATCTATAAATATTCCTAAGATAGATTCTGGTGAAATAACATTTTTATTAGATAGCGAATATGATATAGCTACTAGGTCAGGAATACATTGTGCGCCTTTAGCTCACAAAACACTTGGAACTTTAGAACAAGGTGCCGTAAGATTTAGTTTAGGATACTTTAATACTAAAAATGACATAGATGAAGCTGTTAGAGCGTTAAAAGAAATCGAAAAAAACAACTAATTTTAATAAAACAAGATTTAAATTAACTGAAAATTTGAATCTTGTTTTATTTTTTTTATAAAATCATTTTAATTTTTAAAAAATATAAAAAAATATCTTTGAATGTATAAAAAAACATTCAAAAAATGTTAAAAAATAATCAAAGTTACAAGAATAGTTAAAATACTACAAAATATATAGTGTTTTTAATATAAATATAAGTTATAATCATATTATAAGAAAATGGTTTCAAGGGGGAAAGTGGCATGGATATTCTAAGTTTAGGAGAGAAAATCAAGAAGTTAAGGAAAGAAAAAAATATGACTTTAAAAGAATTAGCTGGTGATAGAATTACTGCTGCTCAAATAAGTCATATAGAAAGAGATAAATCTCATACAAGTTATGAGTTGTTAGATTATTTATCAGAAAAGTTGGATGTGAGTATAGATTATTTACTAGAAACCAAAGAAATGCAATCTAAAAAGATAACGGATAATTTAATATTGCAGAGTGAAATATATATTAAATCAAATGAATTAGATAGAGCAGAACAGTTAATAAATCAAGTTATACAAATATGTAAAGAGTATAAATTAATAGATAACTACGGTAAATGTAATTTTTTATTAGGAACTATAAATTTAAAGAGAGAAAACTATAATCTTGTAGTTAATAACTTTGAAAAAGCTTTATACTACTTTATAAAAAATAATGACAAAGAAAATATATTTAAGTGTTATCTGAACATAGGGAAGATTTACGTTAAAGAAGAATTTTACAAAGGTGCAATAAGCCATTTTGATTTTGCGGAAGAAGTTTTATCAGAAAGTCAAATCGAAGATTTAGACGTACACAAAGATTTATATAGTAATATGGCTTACTGTCATGTCAAACTAGGAGAGTCTGAAAAGTCTTTAGAATATATATCTAAAATAGAAGAAATCGATGGCACAAATAATATCCAAGAAGAAGTAGAAGTATTAGTTTTAAAAGCTAAAAATCTTTTAAATATAGGTAAGTATGATGATGCTAAAGAAAACTTTAAAAAGGCATTAGAGTTACTTGAAATAGAAGAAAATAAATCTGGCATTGCTAATGTATATATGACTATAAGTGAAATATACAAAGAGCTAGGAGATATAGATGGAGTGTTAGAATACTCTCATAAAGCTTACGATATAAAGAAAAATGATGATGATTCAACTGCTGCTAATAGCTTATATAAAATAATTGAAGCATATATAGAAAATGAGGATTATGACTCAGCTAAAAAATATTGCAAAATAGCTTTAGCAAGTTCTATAAAATCTAAAAATAGATTTAATGAATACCAAGCATTAAAGTTATATTCAAATATGCATAAAATTCAAAATGAAAATACATTAGCAATAGAATACCTAACAAAGTGTACAAAAATAATATCAGAGTTAGGCAATTCTGACATACTTGCTGGATTATACTTAGACTTAGGTCAATTATATTCAGATATATCTAAGGAAAAAGAGTTAGAATACTACCAAAAAGGTGTAGCTTTATATAAGCACTTAGAAATTATAAAATAAAACAATAAAGAGTTGTCTAAGATTAAAAAATTATATAATTGTAGGCAACTTTTTTATTACAATTAATCATATCTATATATATATAGAAACAATCTATAGCTGGTTAAAATGTAGATATGATAGAATTGAGTTGAATAAAGATAAAGAGAGGATGGGTAAATTGTTAATAGAAATAGATGCGAGAGGTTTAGCATGCCCTAAGCCAGTTATAAATACAAAAAAAGAACTAGATAAAATGGAAGATGGAACAGTAGTAGTAACAGTAGATAATTCAATAGCTAAAGAAAACATATTAAAACTAGCTAAATCATCAAATTGTGAAACTAAAATAATAAAAGAAGAAGAAAATTTAATAATAATAGAAGTTAAGAAGGGTGAAGGTACAGTAGTACAAGTAAAAGATGAAAGTGAATTAGAAAATAAATGTATATATATATCATCAGATAAAATGGGATCAGGAAATGATGAATTAGGAGAAGTCCTTATAAAAGGGTTTATATATACACTAACAGAATCAAAACCATACCCTAAGTACATAGTGTTTGTAAATTCTGGAGTTAAACTTACTGCACAAAATAAAGCAACTATAGAAAACTTAAAGATATTAGAAGAAGGTGGAGTAGAAATTTTATCTTGTGGTACTTGTTTAGACTACTATGGATTAAAAGATACATTAGAAGTGGGAACGGTTACTAATATGTATAATATAGTGGATATAATGAAAAATACATCACAAACTATAACTATATAGATAATAAAGTAAGGCTACATATTGACTATGTAGCCTTACTTTGATAAAAATTATATAAGTGAAAAATTAAAAATAAATAATTAGAAAGAGGAAATCGAAATGAATGAAATGTATATAGTATCATTTAACTCAACTCATCATGCAATAAGATCGGATAAATTGTTTGGAGAAAAGAATATAACATGTACTACATTACCAACACCTAGAGAGATAACAGCAAGTTGTGGTATATCGGTTAGGTTTTTAGAAAAGGATATAGAAAATGTAAAAGACATACTAAGTTCAAATAACATTGAATTTAAAGGTATATATAATATAAAAAAATTAGTAGATGGAAAAAAAGAAGTAAATCAAATAGGATAAGGAGTGATGTTATATGCCTATGAATCTTAATATAGGAGATATAGTTGAAATGAAAAAGCAACATGCATGTGGTTGCAAAGAATTTGAAATAACTAGAATAGGAATGGATATAAAAATAAGATGTACACAATGCTCTAGAATGATAATGTTAGACAGAGAAACATTAGAAAAAAGAGTAAAAAAAATAGTAACTTCTAAATAAAAAAAGAAAATTCAGAAAATTTAAAAGTTAGTATCGAAATCCCGAAAGGGGTTGCTATAATTAAAGTAGGGAAAACAATTTCAGGGGGTGCTTTAATTATGGCTATTAAATTTGCAAAGAGAATGGATAAGTTAAAGGGATCAGAAATACGTGAGCTTTTAAAACTTACAGAGAAACCAGAAGTTATATCTTTTGCGGGAGGCTTACCAGCTCCAGAGCTATTTCCAGTAGAAGAAATGAAAAAAATATCAACTTTAGTTTTAGAAGAAGCAGGAACAGCAGCTTTACAATACTCTACAACAGAAGGATTCCAACCTTTAAGAGAGCATATAGCTGATAGAATGAATAGTAAAAATAAAACGAATGTAAATAAAGATGATATATTAATAACTAATGGATCTCAACAAGGTTTAGACTTTGCAGGTAAAGTTTTCTTAGATGAAGGGGACGTAGTTTTATGTGAAAGCCCATCTTATTTAGGGGCATTAAATGCTTTCAAAGCATATTCTCCAAAATTCATAGAAATACCAACAGATAAGAATGGTATGATAATGGAAGAATTAGAGAAAGTATTAGCAACTACAGATAGAGTCAAAATGATATATGTAATACCTGATTTCCAAAACCCAACAGGAAGAACATGGCCACTTGAAAGACGTAAAAAATTCATGGAAATCATAGAAAAATATGAAATACCAGTTGTAGAAGATAATCCTTATGGAGAATTAAGATTTGAAGGTGAAAATTTACCATCTTTAAAATCAATGGATAAAAAAGGATTAATAATTTTCTTAGGAAGTTTTTCAAAAATATTCTGTCCAGGATATAGAATAGGCTGGACATGCGCATCTCATGAAATATTACAGAAATTTATATTCGTTAAGCAAGGAGCAGACCTACAAGCATCTACTATATCACAAAGAGAAGTAAGCAAATTTATGGATATATATGATTTAGACGCACACGTTGAAAAATTAAAAGAAGTATATAGTAGACGTAGAGATTTAATGTTAAAAACTATGAAAGAAGAATTACCAGAAGGATTAGAATATACTCATCCAGAAGGCGGATTATTTACTTGGGTAGAGTTACCAGGTGATTTAAATTCTAAAGTTATAATGGAAGATTGTGTTAAGAATAATGTTGCATATGTTCCAGGAGGATCTTTCTTCCCTAATGGAGGAAAAGAAAACTGCTTTAGATTAAACTACTCAACTGCAACAGACGATCAGATAGTTGAAGGTATAAAGAGATTAGGGGTAGTTTTAAGAAAGCATATGGAAGTAGAAACAACAGAAGCTTAATATTTATATAAATTATAATAAAAATTATATAGAAATAAATAAAAAGGGTGGTCGTAAGACCACCCTTTTTAGGGGAGATTGGGATGAAATATATTTAAGTTATGGGGGCTATATAACTATATTATTATCCATAAATAATGAATATATACGTATTAAGTTCAAAAAAATTTGTTATAATATAAAATGAGTCAAAAAATCAAATTGACATTTATAATTAGTAGTGATAAAATGTGATAAGTATGAGATTTGAATCTCATTTCTCTGCTCTACTTATGTAGAGCCGCTAAGTCCAAAGGGAGGTGAAATAATAATGAGAAATTATGAATTAGTTTTCGTAGTAAAGCCAAACGCTGATGAAGAAGCAAGAGAAGCTGTACTTAACAAAGTTAAGGAAGTTGTTGCTACTGAAGGTGAAGTTGTAAAGGTTGACGTATGGGGTACTAAGAAATTAGCTTATCCAATAGCTAAGTTCAATGAAGGTCACTACGTATTAGTTAACTTCAACGCTGGTGTTGACGTTCCTAAAGAAATAGACAGAAACTTAAAGATAAACGAAAACGTAATAAGACACATGATAGTTGTTGCTTAATAACTAGTTTTATTGCGAAAAGGCGGTGTTATTATGAACCATGTTGTTTTAGTGGGTAGATTAACGAGGGATCCTGAGTTAAGATACATCGCAGGAAGTGGAACTCCTGTTGCAAACTTTGCAATAGCTGTTGATAGAGAATTCAGTGGCAAGGATGGTAAAAGAGAAACTGACTTTATAGATATACAAGTTTGGGGTAAATCTGCAGAGAATTGCGCTAACTATATAGGTAAAGGAAGTTTAGTTGCTATACAAGGTTCTATAAGAATCGATAGCTACCAAACTCAAAACGGAGAAACTAGAAGAGCTACTAGAGTTAATGCTAACAGAGTACAATTCTTAGATACTAGAAATAAATCTGAAAGTTCATATAAAGGAAATCATCAAGGATTTGAACCGGATTTCAGTCCAAGTTTTGAGCCTCAAGGATTAGATCCTCAAGGATTCCAAGCTATAGATGATGACGATATACCATTCTAAAAAGGAGGGAAATTTACTATGATAAACAAGAAGAGACGTAAGAAAAAGAGAGTTTGTCAATTCTGTGCTTCTAAAGACGCTAGAATAGATTACAAAAACACTCAAAGATTACAAAAATACGTAACTGAAAGAGGTAAAATATTACCAAGAAGAATCTCTGGAACTTGTGCTAAGCACCAAAGAGAATTAACAGTTGCAATAAAAAGAGCTAGAAACATAGCACTTTTACCATATACATTAGACTAAGAAAAGGACGAGCCTTATGGCTCGTTTTTTTGTATATCTGGTTAAATATGTTATGATTTATGTTATAATGTTTATATATTAAGGAGGGGGGCAACTGTGAGATTAGATAAGAGTTCCGATGTAACAAGAAACGTTAAAATAATGGAATGGATGAAGACAGAGTTGTTAATTAGTGTAGGGGATTTGTTCAATCTTATTTTTAAGGGAGTAAAGCCTTTAGATGAGACACTACAAGACACTTTAGCAAATATAATAATGATAACATACCTGTTAGCAAAAAGATTGGGAATAAGTTTTACAGAAATAGATTATAAGGTGAAAGAAAAGTTAAAACTAGGAATAAATGAAGATCATAGCGTAGAAAGATGGTATGGTGAATTATCTGAATTAAAAAAACACATGGATAATAAGGAGTGAATCTAAGTTGAATAATAAAGTAAAACTATCTCAAGCATCTATGATAGTTACACTGGGGATATTACTAGCGCTGATGACAGCATATATACCTTTTTTAGGGATATTAGTATTAGTAATACCTGTTCCTTATGCAATCATAGGAACTTTAACGGATAATAAGTATTCAGTATTGGCTTTAATAGCAACATTTTTTATTCTTATGTTTACTACAAGTCCTGTATATGCGGTAAGTATAAGTATAGTAAATGCATTCCCTGGAATAGTTATAGGTAGAACTGCAAGGGTATATATAAATGGTGAAAGTAATAATAAATTTGAACCAATATATATGGGAATTATTGCAGTAGTGGTATCTATAATTATTTTCTATTTAGTTTCAAATTTTGTTTTTGGGACCAATATACTAGATAATTTTATAAAAATGATGAAAGAAGCTGTAAATTTTCAACCATCAATTTTAGAGAATGCAGGGCTTGGATTATCTGAAGGTATAAAAGTTGAAGATTTCCTAGATTTAGTTACTAATATGATTCCTGCAATGTTATTTTTACAAGGAATTGTATTAGCATTTGTTATTTATTATATGGAAGTTTTTATATTAAGAAGAACAAGACAATTAAAATTGCAAGCTCCTAAATTTGCAGATTTTTATTTACCAGGAAATGCTATTGTTACATCATTAATGTTGTATTTATTAGTTTTACTTATAGACATGATGGGAATAAAACTTCATACAGACTTAATAATGATGAACTTACAGCTGGTATTTAACTTCTTATTTATAATACAAGGAATAGCAGTAGCTGTATATTACGTAAAGAAATGGTTTAAACAAAATCAAATAAAAAATGTATTTATATCAGGATTGATATTATCTATATTTGGATTTATAGGAGTAACTTTTGTGGGTATGTTAGATAGTATAATTGACTTTAGAAAGGTAAGAAGTGATAAATCCATATAAGGAGGGTAGCAATGAGGAATAAACCGACCTTTAAAATGAATATGCCGGAAATAAATGTGTACATTCTTATTATAGGTTTAGCTAGTACAGCTTTACTTTTTTATAATATTTATGTAGGATGTGTATTCTTCTTTATTTTCCTATATATAGTATCTCATAACTGGAGGGTAACTAATATAAGGAGAAAAGAATGGACTAAATACATTCAAAATTTATCTCTAGACATAGATGAAACAACAAAAAAGGCTATAATGAATCTTCCTATACCTCTATGTATCCTTGAATTTGATGGCAGTATTTCTTGGTATAATAATAAATTTCATGAAATGACTGATTCATCAGAATTATTGGGTGTAAATATAGATGATATAGTGAAAAATTTAAATTTAAGAAAAGTTTTAAATGAAAATAAAGAAATGTACACAGAAATAACATATAAGGATAAAGAGTATACAATAGTCTATAATGTTATAAAAAATGATAAAGAAAAAAATGCTAAATACTTAATGATGCTATACTGGCTAGATAAAACAGAATATCTAAATCTAGAAAGAAGCTATAATGAAGAGAAAAATGCATTGATGTTAATACAAGTTGATGGATATGATGATGTACTAAAAAGTGCCACAGAGGAAAAGAGACCTTTAATAAATGTTGAAATAGAAAAGATTTTAACAGCTTTAGAACTTAACTCTAAAGGTGCTTTGAAAAGAACATCAAAGGATAAGTTCTTCCTTGTATTAAATAGAAAAGAACTTAAAAAATTAGAAAGTGAAAAATTCTCTATCTTAGATAAGGTAAGAGAAATTGATCATGGAAATACACTTCCTGTAACTATAAGTATGGGAATAGGTGTAGATGGAGATACAATAAATGAGAATATAAAGCTTGCATCAGGAGCACTAGACTTAGCTTTAGGTAGAGGTGGAGATCAAGCTGTTATAAAAACTAAAGATAAATTTGTTTTCTATGGTGGAAAATCTAAAGCGGTAGAAAAAACTACAAAGGTAAAATCAAGACTTATAGGCCATGCTCTAAGAGAAGTTATACTAGAAAGTGAACAAGTATACATAATGGGACATAAGTATCCAGATATGGATGCTATGGGATCTGCAGTAGGTATATATGATATATGTAAATCATGTAATAGACCGGCCAATATAGTATTAGACAGTTCAAATGATTCAATTGACGAATTTGTAAAAAGATTAAAAGCATCAGAATACTACAAGAACTTATTTATAGATCATGAAGATGCTATAAAAAACTGTACAAGAAATACCCTAGTTATCGTTGTGGATACACATAGGCCGAATTATACGGAGTGCCAAGAATTATTAGGTATATCTGATAAAATAGTAGTTATAGATCATCACAGAAGAGGTGTAGAGTTTATAAATGATACAGTTCTTTTATTCCATGAGATATATGTATCGTCTACATGTGAGATGGTAACTGAATTGGTTCAATACATGGAAAACAATGTTAAGATAAATAAACTAACAGCAGAAGGTCTTTTAGCAGGTATAAGTTTAGACACTAAGAATTTTGCATTTAAGACTGGAGTAAGAACTTTTGAAGCAGCATCATACCTAAAAAAGGTTGGAGCTGATACGATAGAGGTTAAGAAGCTGTTTAACTCAGATATTAAAGACTTTATAACTAAAGCTGAAATAATACAAAGCACTAAAATTATAAATGATAATATATGTTTAGCATACACAGAAACTGAAGCAGATAATATCAACATAGTAATAGCACAAGCTGCAGATGAGTTGTTAAATATAAAAGAAGTAGAGGCATCATTCGTTCTAGGTAGAAAAGATAATAAAGTATTTATAAGTGCAAGATCATTAGGAAAAATAAATGTACATGTACTTATGGAGAAGCTAGGCGGAGGAGGGCATATAGATATAGCAGGAGCCCAACTTAAAGATGTTTCAATAGAAACTGCATACTCAATGGTAAAAGATATTATATATGAATGTTTGAAGGAGGAAGAATAAGATGAAAGTTATATTATTAAAAGACGTTAAAGGAACTGGGAAAAAAGGCGAAGTTAAAGAAGTTAGTGATGGATACGCAAGAAACTTCCTATTAGCTAAAAAATTAGCAGTAGTAGCTGATAATACATCAATGAAAGAGTTAAACGAAAAAAATAAATCTCAAGAAATAAAAGCTCAAAAAGAATATGAAGCAGCAGTAGAGTTAGGTAAGCAAATGGAAGAATTAAATGTAGTTATATACTCTAAAGCTGGTGATGGTGGAAGATTATTTGGATCAATAACTTCAAAAGAAATAGCAGAGCAAATAAAAAAACAACACAGTATAGAAGTAGATAAAAGAAAGATATCTTTAGACGAACCAATAAGAGTATTAGGTTCAAGAATGGTAGATATAAAAATACATCAAAAAGTAACTACTAAAATGAGAGTAGATGTAAAAGAAAAACAATAAAGAGACACTAGAGGTGATAAATTATGGAGGATATGACAAGAATTCCTCCGCATAGTGTGGAATCAGAGCAGTCAATATTAGGATCGATATTACTTGATAAAGATGCGATGATAACTGTAAGTGAAACTATAAAACCAGATGATTTTTATAAAGAAGCTCACAAAATCATATATGAATGCATGATAGTATTAAGTAATAAGGGTGAACCTATAGACCTAATAACTTTAACTGAAGAGTTAAGAAAGCAAGGACATTTAGATGATGTTGGAGGAATAAGTTATATTACAAGCCTTTCAACTATCGTACCAACTACATCAAACGTAAAGTTTTATGCTGATATAGTAAAAGAGAAATCTGTCCTTAGAAAGCTTATAAAGGCTTCTAATGACATAATAAACTTAGGGTATGATGGAGCAACAAAAATCGAAGATGTATTAGATAAAGCAGAAAAGAAAATATTTGATATATCACAAGAAAAAGCAAGTGATGATTTTAAATCGATAAATTTAGTACTTATGGATACTTATGATATGATAGAGCATCTGTATAGCAGTAAAGCTGAAATAACAGGTATTACAACTGGATTTAAAGATTTAAATAAAAAGATAAATGGACTACAAAGAACAGACCTGATATTATTGGCAGCACGTCCTGCAATGGGAAAAACTGCATTTTCACTAAATCTTGTACAAAATGCTGCCTTAAAAGGTGATGCATCTGTAGCTGTATTTAGTCTAGAGATGTCTAAAGAGCAGTTAGTTCAGCGTATGTTATCATCACAAGCTAATGTTGAACTTAAAAAGTTAAAAACAGGTAAATTAGGAGAAAATGACTGGCCTAGAATAATTGATGCTATGGCCGTTTTATCAAATGCAAAGATATATATAGATGATACTCCTGGTATAAAGATATCAGAGCTAAGGTCTAAGTGTAGAAAGCTAAAGATCGAACAAGGTCTAGATTTGATACTTATAGATTACCTTCAACTTATGGAAGGTGAAGGTAATAATGAAAGTAGACAACAAGAAATTTCTAAAATATCGAGATCATTAAAAATAATAGCGAAAGAATTGAATTGTCCAGTTGTTGCACTTTCTCAGTTATCTCGTGCTCCTGAGCAAAGATCTGATCATAGACCAATGTTATCAGACTTAAGAGAATCTGGAGCCATAGAACAGGATGCAGATATAGTTATGTTTTTATATAGAGATGAGTATTATCATCCTGATTCTGAACGAAAAAATATTGGAGAAGTTATAATAGCAAAGAATAGACATGGAGAAACCGGAGCTGTAGAATTAGTATGGCTTGGAGAAGTTCAAAAATTTGCAGATAAATCAAGAGATATGTAGAAAAATATCCACATATATCCACAGAACGTACTTTTGGCTAAATCGAAATGTGTGGATACATGTATTAAAATATTTATAAGCATTGAAAAATGCATAAAAAATTATCCACACTATCCACAGATAGCCTGTTGATAAATGTGAATAAACGAAAAAAGCAAGCTATTAGCTTGCTTTTACTGTTTATAAATACAAATTTTTTTATGGGGGAAAAATGTGTTGAATATAAATGTATTATATATATATCCAAAAATAATGGAAATAAACAGAGAAATAAATTTATTTCGAATTGTTGATAATAATATAAAAGAGACTTTAGTTATTTATGGTGAAAAAGTTAAAAAAGATTTTAAGTTGCTGATGATAAATACTATGTCAGGAGAAATTAAAAATTTAGGTTTAGTTAACGAATTAGAAATAGAAAAATATATAACTAAAGTAAAGGCGAAAGAAAACGAATTTACTGCATTAAAAGATTTGAATGAAATAGAAAAATACATATTAAACCTATCGATAAATTAAAAAAGTTTGAAAATATATCGAATGTTTGATAAAATGTATTGGTAAAGTGTTCGAATATATACAATAGAGGTGAATTATATGAAAACAGTAGCAATTGTAGGATCTCAATGGGGAGACGAAGGAAAAGGTAAAGTTATAGATTACCTTGCTACACAAGCGGATGTAGTAGTAAGAGGACAAGGTGGAAACAATGCAGGACATACA
Organism: Romboutsia lituseburensis; assembly: GCF_024723825.1. Taxonomy (NCBI): domain Bacteria; kingdom Bacillati; phylum Bacillota; class Clostridia; order Peptostreptococcales; family Peptostreptococcaceae; genus Romboutsia; species Romboutsia lituseburensis. The sequence goes on along the minus strand of NZ_JANQBQ010000001.1, from coordinate 2,376,085 downwards.
TTAGTTGTAGACGGAAAGAAGTTTGCACTACGTCTTATACCATCAGGAGTATTAAATCCTAAAACTATAAATGTAATAGGTAACGGTATAGTATTTGATCCAAAAGGATTTTTAGAAGAAATAGAGACTTTAAATAAAGAAAATATAGATACAACAAACATAAAAGTAAGTGATAGAGCGCACGTTGTGTTCCCATATCATAAAGAGTTAGATGCACTAGCAGAAGAAGCTAGAGGAGATAACAAAATAGGAACTACTAAAAAAGGTATAGGTCCTTGTTACATGGATAAAACTGAAAGATCAGGAATAAGAATATGTGACTTAATGGATAAAGAAATATTTGCTAAGAAATTAAAATTACAAATAGATGCTAAAAATAAATTAGTTCAAGGTGTATATGGAAAAGAAGCTATGTTTGATTTCGAAACTATATACAATGAATATTTAGGATATGCTGATCAAATAAGAAAGAATGTTGCCGATACTTCAGTTGTAGTATACGATGCGATAAAAGCAGGTAAAAAAGTACTATTTGAAGGTGCTCAAGGAACATTACTAGACTTAGACTTAGGAACTTACCCATACGTTACATCTTCTCATCCAACATCAGGAGGATTCTCTATAGGAGCAGGTGTTGGACCAAATATGATAAAAGATGTTGTTGGTATAGTTAAAGCTTATACTACAAGAGTTGGAGAAGGACCATTTGTTACTGAATTAGATAACGAAGTTGGAGAAAAGATAAGAGTTCAAGGTCGTGAGTTCGGAACAGTAACTGGAAGAGCTAGAAGATGTGGATGGTTTGATGCTGTAATAGTAAAATATGCAGCTAGAGTTAACGGAATAACAAGTATATCATTCATGTTATTAGACGTTTTAAGTGGATTTGATAAGGTAAGTATATGTACAGGATATAAGTTAGGAGATGAAGTAATAACTGATTTCCCAGCATCATTAGAAGATTTAGCTAAATGTGAACCTGTATATGAAGAGTTAGATGGATGGAATGAAGATTTAACTACTGTAGAAAAATACGAAGACCTTCCAGAAAATGCTAAGAAATATATAGCTAGAATAGAAGAGTTAGTTGGAGTTAACATAGATATGGTTTCAGTTGGACCAAATAGAGCTCAAACTATAATAAGAAGAAATATATTCGCTTAATATATAAATTTTTATAAAAAATGTAGTGGTATTTTATCACTACATTTTTTATTTTTTTATTTAAATTAATATAAAAAATTTAAAAAAATTTAAAAAAATAGTATAAAATATATTCAATAAAGTAAATTATTAAATATAAATATAAGTTATTTACAGGATTCTAGGCTATATTCATTAAACTGATAAAAAAAAATAAAAAAAATGTAGAAAAAGTGTTGACGAAATTATAAACCCATAATATAATAGTCTTTGTGAGTGAGAGAAACACCCACGAAAAAGAAGATGATCCATTAGCTCAGTCGGTAGAGCACCTGACTTTTAATCAGGGTGTCCCGCGTTCGAGTCGCGGATGGATCACCATTTTTGGCTCATTGGTCAAGCGGTCAAGACACCGCCCTTTCACGGCGGTAACAGGGGTTCGATTCCCCTATGAGTCACCAATATCCCGGGACTATAGCTCAGCTGGGAGAGCACCTGCCTTACAAGCAGGGGGTCACAGGTTCGAGCCCTGTTAGTCCCACCATTTATATAAATGCGGCCTGGTAGTTCAGCTGGTTAGAATGCCAGCCTGTCACGCTGGAGGTCGAGGGTTCGAGTCCCTTCCAGGTCGCCAATTTAATATATTTTTTATGCTAGTGTGGCTCAACGGTAGAGCAGCTGACTTGTAATCAGCAGGTTGTAGGTTCGATTCCTATCACTAGCTCCAATCAAAACTCTTAGTTTATCTAAGAGTTTTTTTTATTTTCAAATTATGTTATATTTAAAAAGTAAAAAAATTAATTAAGAACGGATGATGTAAACATGGCTAAAAAAATAAAAATTCAAAGCCCAAAAATTCCAAAAGAATTAGAAGTAACAAATGATATAATAGATAAAATTTGGGAAGAAGAGAAAATAGAAGATAAAATTATAGAAAATACGACAATACAATCAATTTCAGAAGTAAGAGTTAGGTTTAACACATGTGTATTTAAAAATGTAAATTTTGATGATTGTGATTTTAGAAAAATAGATATGATTGATGTAATATTTGATAATTGTAATTTATCTAATATTAATTTTGGAGATAGCGGAATATATAGAGTTGAATTTAGAAATTGTAAATTAACTGGTGCGAGATTTGATGATTCTATTTTAAAAAGTGTAGTTTTTAAAGAAACTAAAGGACTTTATTCTAATTTTTCATTTTCAAAGATAAAAGGTGTTAGTTTTATAGAATCTGATTTTCAAGGATCTGTATTTCAGGATGTAGAAAATGAAACTTTAACAATAGAGTCGACAAATTTTAATAGTGTTGTGTTTAGTGGAATTTCTTTAGATGGAGTTGATTTTTCAACATGTAGTATAGAAGGCGTAGAAGTTGGGTTAAAAGATCTTCATGGAGGGAAATTTACAGTAGCTCAGGCTTTAGAATTGAGTAAATTAATGGGGATAACTATCGTATAGATAAAAATTATATTATCCACAAGTAAATTTGTAAATTTTATAAAATTGAGCTGTGGATAAATAATTATATTGGTTACGTAGTTAACTATATGATATTTATTAACACTTTGGGTAAAAAATAAGTAGAAGAAAATAAAGGATTATTTCTTCTACTTATATCTTTCCCATCTTAAATCATTACCAACAAATTTAGTTATTCTAAATTTATCCAAAATCCTAGATAAAGTTCTTTGAGTATAAACTTTTCCAAGTTGGGCAGGTGTTAGGTTTGTTGAGATTATTATTTTTTTTCCAGCAACTAATCTAGTATTAACGATATTAAATATTTCACCACTTGTAAATGAATTATTAAGTTCAGTTCCTAAGTCATCTATAATAAGTAAATCACAGTCAAATAGATTTTTATAATTTTGATCAGCTAATTTATTATTAGGATCTTTTCTAAATTTATAATCCTCTATAATCTCTAGTATTCTAAATGAAGTCTGATAAATAACAACATAACCTCTATCTAGTAAATCCTTAGCTATGCAGTTACACATATAAGTTTTTCCTAAACCTGTAGAACCATAGAATAATAAATTCTCTTCATTATCTTTATCAAAATCAAGTACAAATTTCTCGCAAATAGAGAATATATCTAACATATTTTCTCTGGGTGACATTTTAGCACCTTCTGGTCTAACAGGTGAAAATATATCAAAATTAAAATTAGCAAAATTTTCGTTATTTAAAACCCTATCTAAGTTAGACATCCTGTACGCCTCATTGATAATTTCTTGTTTGAAGCATTTACATTTGTGACCATTTGTTAAAAAACCAGTATCTTTACAGTTATCACAAGAATATTTAATTTCTAGATAATCTGAAGGAACGCCATATTTAATAAGTAATTCATCTTTTTTAGATTTAAGTTCAGTTATCTTTTCTTTAGATTCATTAACTATTTTTTCTCTAGAATTAGGATCTAATAATACTGCTTTAGCAAGTTTTAATCCAATTTTAGATATTTCATCCTCAATATTTTGTATTTCAGGTATTCTTGCATATACTTCTTTTTTTCTATTTTCTAACTCAAGTTCATCGAGATCTCTTCTTTGTTCATATTTCATAAGTATATCTCTAATCTTGCCATCGTTCATTTAACTCACCTACCTAAACTTCTCTTTCTGACTTTTTTCTATTATTTCATCTAATTCCTCAGATGTATATTGTGTAAATGTCTCATTAAAATTATGGAACTTAGTTTTTTTATAAGTATCTCCATTTGTACTAGAATTAGATACATGTTTAGTAGATGTTTCTTTAGGTTTTTGAGATTCCTCAGAAATTTTTAAATCATCTAAATTCCTTATGTTCTTAGTGTTCCAGCTTTTTATAATACCATTTATATAAGAAACTGATGGATTTGAAACATTTTTAGACTTAGAGCAAGCCTCTAGTATAAGCTCAATATCCATATTAAATTTATCAAACCATTCATCTATTAATTGTTTTTCAGCTCTAGAAGGTTGTCTAGAGAAACCTAATTCATTAAATATAGTTTTATATAACATATAACGTTCACTTCTAACAGCAAAACTATCTTTAACTTCTTCTGGAGTATATAAATTAGCATCATACCAATTCCTAATGATACCTTCTATATATTTTACAGGCTTAGAAGAACCAGTTTTAGCTTTAACATGTTCATAAGCGCACATTATCATGTCACTACTCATATTGTATTTATTCATCATTTCTAAAATACTAAGCTTTTCTCCCTGGTCAAGATATCTTCCTACAGTTTGATTTATAGAATTAAACATTTTTCTAATATTTTCATTTTCTCCAACTTGAACAATACTGTCAGAGTTTGACTTAATAGATTTTGTATTAACTGAAATATTTTCTGTGTAGATTCTTTTTAAGTCTAAAAACTCTATAGAAAAATCAAAATCATCATAGCCTTCATTTTTATGCATTTTAACTATTTTTTTACCTTCCCAGAATTTCCAAGCAGATATTACATCAGAAAGAGGTACATTTAAATTTTTTGCAATAGAATTATTATCAAACTTAGGATTAAAACTGGAATCACAAGCACTTTTATATCCAAGAAGATAAACTTTTACGTATAACCCGTCCGCCATTGGCATAAATATATCTATAAAGATATTCGCAATAGAAGTTTCACCTAAGTCAATTTCATTAACTTCCTTATAAAACATTTAATCACCTCATTTTAAATTATATCATAATATCAAAAATTTAATTACATGCTACAATAGCCAAAGAAAATTATATCACAAAAACTTGGTACAAATTTATCTTGTAGAAAAAAATTCAAATTATTCATATTAAATAGGAGGGGGATAATTTGGTAATAAACTTCAACAAAAAAGTAAGAAAAATTCTATCGATAGTAGTGGCGTTGACCATATTGATAGGAGGGGGTATATACACCCAAAGAAGCAAAAAAGGTGTACAAACATTTAGTCCTAGTCAAGAAAAAGGCATAAATAGATACAGCATGGATGTAGTATTTGATGATGAAAGTAAACGATTAATGTGCAACCAAAATGTAGAGTATATAAACAATACTGAAAACACATTAGATAAAGTTTATTTCCACATATATCCGAATGCATTCTCCAAGAAAGAATATGCTCCTTTTGAAAAAGAAGAAATGAAACAAGCATATCCTAATGGGTTTAATGAAGGATATATAGATTTAAAAAATGTTTTAAATAATGATAAGAAATTAGAATATAAAATTGAAGGTGACAAGAATGATTTACTAGAGATAAAATTGGCCAAGCAACTAAAACCAGGGGAAAAAGTGTCTATAGACATGAAATACAATGTAAAAATTCCAAATTCAGAAGGTAGATTTGGATATGGAAAAAATACAGTAAATGTAACAAATTGGTTCCCTATAGCATGTGTAAATGATGATAGAGGATGGAATTTAAAAAGCTATGAAACAGTAGGGGATCCATTTTATAGTGATACAGGAGATTTTTATGTGAAAATATTAATACCTACAAAGTATAAGATGGGTTGCACAGGAAACGTAGTTAATGAGAAAAGAGATAGAGAAAAAGTTCTTTATGAGGTAGAGGCTAAAAAGGTTAGAGACTTCGCTTTTGTATTAAGTACTAAATTTGATATAAACAGAGATTCATACAAAGGAATATCTATAAATACATATAATTTAAATGGCAAAATGTCAGAGGATGCAACAAGTATAGCAAAAGATTCAATTAGAATATTTAGTGATTTATTTGGAAAATATCCATATGATACATATTCAGTAGTAGCTAGTGATTTCTTTATAGGTGGAATGGAATATCCAATGCTAGTTATGATAGATCAAAGCTTATATACACAAAAAGACAAATTTTTATTAGAATATGTAATAGCTCATGAAACAGCACATCAATGGTGGTATTCAGTTATAGGTAATGATGAAATAAGTGAGCCGTGGCTAGATGAGGCTCTAACTGAATATTCTACAGTTTTATATTTTGAAGAGAAGTATGGCAAAGACATATATGAAAAACTAATAAAAACAATGGAAATACAAACTAAGCACCATTTAAGTGAAAATATATTTAAGCCTACAACAAAATATAAAAACTCAATTGATTATAGCTTGAATGTGTATACTAAAGGGGCATTAGCTTTTGATGCAGTTAGAAAAGAAGTTGGAGATGATGTATTTTTCTCTACACTAAAAGAATATTTTAATAAATATCAATATCAAAATGTAAATGCAGCTAAGTTTGTAGAGTTATGGAATAGTAAGGGGATAGACATAGATAAAATAATAAGGGAATACAAGTAAATTTTAACTAGAGCATTAAATTTTTATTTAATGCTCTTATTTTTTGGTATAATATAATTTATGACTATGATAAAAACGAGGTGACCGAATGCTAAAATACTGTTCAATAGGAAGCGGAAGTAGTGGGAACTGTCATTATGTTGGATATAAAGATACATCGATATTAGTAGACGCAGGTCTTAGTGGTAAAAGAATAACAACAGGACTTAATGATATAGAAGCAGATATAGATAAAATAAAAGGGATATTTATAACGCATGAGCATTCAGACCATATAAAAGGTGCTGGAATAATATCTAGAAAATTTAATATACCTATATTTGCAAATGTAAAAACTTGGTGTGCAATGAAAGATAAATTAGGTGATATTAAAGACCATAACATGAAAGTTTTTGAAAATGATAAGACTTATTCTCTAGGAGATATAATAGTAAGACCATTTTCAATACCTCATGATGCGGCTGATGCAGTTGGATATAATTTTTATGCAGATAATGAAAAAATGTCTATAGCAACAGATATAGGTACAATAACAGAAAATTTAAAAAGACACTTGTATAAGTCAAAATTAGTTATACTAGAGTCAAATTATGATCCTAATATGCTTTTAATGGGATCTTATCCATATAGCTTAAAGAAAAGGGTAATGTCGGAAGAAGGGCATTTATCAAATGAGGATGCAGCTAACTTCTGTGTTGAGCTTATAAAAGAAGGAACGGAAAGAATATTATTAGCTCACTTAAGTAAAGAAAATAATTTTCCAGAGTTAGCATATGAAACATCAAAGGGAATACTAACTCAAAATGACATAATAGTTGGACAAGATGTTAAGCTAGATGTTTTATCTAGAGATGAAGTATCACATGTCTATAATATAAAATAGATAGATTTAACTGAACGGATTAAGGAGAAATAATATGAATATTACAGTAATAAGTGTAGGTAAATTAAAAGAAAAATATTTGAAATTAGGAATAGAAGAGTTTTCAAAGAGATTATCTAAGTATTGTAAATTAGATTTAATAGAATTAGATGATGAAAAATGTCCGGAAAATTTAAGCCCTAAGGATATGTTAATTGTTAAGGATAAAGAAGGTAAAAAAATTCTTGGGAAAATAAAAAATAATAGTTATGTAATAGCTCTTGCTATTGATGGTAAGAATCTATCTTCTGAAGAGTTAGCAGATACTATAAGCAAGTTAGCTGTTAGAGGTAACAGTCATATAACTTTCATAATCGGTGGGTCTTTAGGGCTTTCTGATGAGGTTTTAAGCAGAGCTGATTATAAGTTATCTTTCTCTAAAATGACTTTTCCTCATCAGTTGATGAGATTGATTCTTTTGGAACAAGTTTATAGAGCGTTTAGAATAAACAATAATGAACCGTATCATAAATAACAGAGCACGAATTTGTAATAATCATAATTTAAAACAGTAATTTAATGATGATATGACTTATTTTTGATAGATATTCCAGAAAAGGATATAATAGTGTGTATAGAGACTATCAAAGGAGAAAATAATGAACAACAGAAAAATATCCATACCAAGATATATTCAGATAAAAAAAAAGCAGAAGAAAAAAAACAAAAACACATCTATTTTAAATAGATTAAGAAGAAGTGCGAAAAATTTAAAATTAAAAAAGACTAATAAAAAATATATATATAAAACCATAGATTTATGTGCAGGTATAGGCGGAATAAGAAGAGGATTTGAATTAACAGGAAGGTGTGAAAATATTGCTTCTTGTGAAATAGATAAGTATGCATGTATAACATATGAGCATATATTTGGAGAAAATCCATTTGGAGATGTAACATCAGAAGAATTTAAGGCAAAACTTGAAAGTACAAATTATGATATCTTAGCGGCAGGATTTCCTTGTCAAGCATTTAGTAGAGCTGGCCAACAACAAGGTTTTTTAGATGAAGTTAGGGGAACTATATTCTTTGATATTGCAGATATATTGAAAAGAACAAGACCAAAAGCATTTCTATTAGAAAATGTAGATAACTTACTATCTCATAAAGGAGGCCAGACTTTTAAAACGATCTTAAAGGTACTGATAGATGATTTAGAATACGATGTAGTAGGTGCAACTAAAGATTTAGCTGGAAATATTTTATTTGATAGAAGTAGCTTTATTAGAAATTCAAGAAACTTTGGTATTCCTCAAAATAGGCCAAGAGTATACATTGTAGGATTTGATAAAAGAAGATACAATAAAAATATAGATAATATACCAGATAAGTCATTGCCAGAGAAAAGAGAAGTAAGTATATACCAAGACTTAAATGACCTGATAGAGTATAAGGCAGAAAAAAAATATTATTTAGCTCAGGGATACTTAGATACATTAAAGCAACATAAAGAAAATCATAGCAAAAAAGGGAATGGATTTGGGTATGAAGTAGTAAACAAGAAAGATAAAAAATATCTTTACTCAAATGCAATACTAGCTACAGGTGGGTCAGGCAAAGAAAGAAACCTAATATATGACTATCAAGATGATATAGGTGGTCAAATGTATGGTGCTAAAAAAACACCACTAAATCATGAAGGAATAAGGATGATGACACCACGTGAGTGGGGGAAACTTCAAGGTTTTATAAATTATGCATTTGTTGAAGATGGTATAGATAAGTTCTCATTTCCTAATGGAATAAGTGAAACTCAACAATATAAGCAATTTGGAAACTCAGTTACAATATCTACGATAGAAGAAATGGCTAAATATATAGTTAGAACACTAGATTACTTAGAAAAGAGAATAAGATAATATAATATCTTATTCTCTTTTGATTTATATAGAGTAGATATATCCACCCATAGGGAATTCAGAAGAAGGTTTAACCCATTGTATATTCATATTATTATCCTGACGAATTTTTCTAAGAGTTCTTTCCCAGTCTCTTAACCCACTTATCATTTGCAACTTTGTAGGTTCAATAACAATGTTAGGTCTCAGTTCAAAATATCTTTTCAATTTTTTAGAGCCACTTGACAATGTAGATATTTCTTTCATAATTTCAGATTCATCATCTGAAAAGAAATTCTTCTTACCTAGATTACACGTATTACATAGTGTCCATAGGTTATCTATTACTGTTTTTCCACCCATATCAACGGGAATTTTGTGGTCAATATGAAGTTTAATTCCATCTGCAATAGTATTACCGCATCTTTGACAAGTAGAGTTGTCTCTATGAAGAACTGCATATCTAAGCTTTTGATTTATAGGGTCACGTTTACGTCCACTATCTATAGGTATTTTGGATGTAAGTATATATCCTTTTGATGTAGTCTCTATTTGCCAACCATCATCAGAACGTAAAGACCTAATAGATCTCTGCCAGTCATGTACATTAGCAATAGCGCTTAACGAATCTCTATCTAATTCAATACCAACGTTTTCTAAAAAATAAGTTAGTAATCTTTTCTTTGCACTCATACTAACACCTCCTATATGAAATATTATAACATGATTGCAATAAGTGATATTAACAAAATAGACAAGATAATAAGGATAATTAATATGAAAAGAAAATACAAACAAATAATAATAGAGCAAAAACTTTAGAAAAAATAAACAAATGTATAAATTGATATCAGATAGGATATTAGGGAAAGAACTACTATTTACATAGATGATACAGAAGATAAAAATAGATACATAGTAGAAATACATTTTGAAGATTGTAACTACTATGAAATAGAGTTAACAGATGAAGATACAGTATATGAAATAGTTGAAAATCTTCTAAATAACCTAGTATTAGAAAGGTTTATGAATAAGCAAAATCCTGAAGTAAACTGGAATAATGTAAGATACTTTGGAAAAGAAGAAAGAGAAAATCGAAGTAAATAAAGCTATAAATAGATATTATAAAAATGAAGAATATTTATGCTAGATAGATGATTTCTATAGAAGCATAAAAATATTTGAAGAGATGTCGCAATAAAAGTAACATCTCTTTTTTAATACAAAAATAAAGGAGAGAGTAAAATGATTCTAAATCTATGGAATGAAAAAAGAGATATGTATTTGGTACAAGATTTACCAGAAGAAGTAAAAGAAGCGATAGTAACGAATCTACAAATACTAGAAGAAAACTATGGGTCAGAAAGATCAAATGAAAATTTAGGAGGATATGCAATAAATGATGACATAGAGAAATTAAAGTATATACCACAAGAGCTAAAATAGGATCTTTAACTAGCAGAAGGAGAGCCAATACCATTTGAAATAGTAAACGAAGTAATGCGAAGATTTCAAGAAGTATTCTTAGGAATGAGTACAAGTCAACAAAGGAAACAACTAATACATTTACTAGTTTCAAAGATAACAATAAATAAGGAAAGAGAAATAGATAGCATAGAAATACAAATAAATGATGATGTGATAACATACTTAATGAAGGATGGGTTGCTTAAAGAACAAGGTAACCCATCCTTTTTGCATTTGCTAGGAATGAATTGTGTAAATTTGAAAATAATTATATAATAAAGTAAATTATAAGGGGGGATAGATAATGAATAATTACATAGATGAATTACAGATAAAGGAGAAGTTAGGTATAGAAAATTGGAGGCAATTATCAAAGGAAAAGGTAGTTGAACTTATTCAAATGAGTCCTAATATAGATAAAGAAATATACTTAGGTATATTGGAAAATATACCTAATATAGTGGAGAATAATAAGGTAATAGTTGAAAGTATATCTGATATAATTTCGAGCAATAAGGAGATATCTAATAATAGCAATAATTTATATATGCACATGCTGGATACTTTAAAAGAAATTAGTAAAGATGCAGATGAAACAGAAATAAAAAAAGAAATAATAAATTTAATGAATGATATAAGACAAGATATAAAAGAAATCAATGATAAATCAATACAAGATGCTATAGAATTACAAAAAGATGCTATGAATAAATTGGGACTAGCACTAGTTGGAATGTTTGCAGTTTGTGGAGTTGGGTTTGTTATAAAAAAAGGATTAAGACTTTAAAAACTGTGCTCCGAAGAGTATGGTACGGAGAACAGTATCACAGGTAAGTAAGATTTAAGCCTTAGGCATTGACATAAATTGCCTAAGGCTGTTTTTATAATTAAAACTAATGTATCATAAGTGATAATGTATTCATAAAATATAGGTATTATATTCCTTATAAGTTAGCGGTTACAATTAGCTAAATTATAAGATATAATAAACTTAAAATATTAACATAATAGTATATATCTAGGTTTATGTTAATTATAATAAAAATAATCTGGAGGCAAGATAATGAATAAAAAGGATTTTTCTGATTTAGAAGATCAAATTATGTCTACAGTTAGCAATGCACTTAAAGCAATAGATTTTGCTAATTTGAAAAGGGATATTACCGATAAAACTGAGGATACCTTAAATCAATTTAAATCAAAGTTTAATGGATATAGTGAAAAATATATGATTTTAAATAGAAAATCTAAAAATGATGTATCAGCATATATCAGTAAAAGACCAGCTGGAAGTATATCAGGGATACTTTATATATTATTCGGAGTGATTGGAAGTTTAGTTTTTGGGTTTTCAGTGCTAACAACTCTAGTATTTAAGATGTTATTTAGTAGTGTTGTTATAATAAGCAGCAATATTATTTTGGCAATTGTATTTTTATTCTTTGCAGTAAGTTTAGGTTTATTGTTAAGGGGAATTACTTTAAGAAAAAGAGTAAAGCGTTTTAAAAAGTATGTAAGATTTATTGACAATAATAGTTATTTTTTAATTAGTGATTTAGCGAAATTTTCTAAAGAAAAAGAGAGTTTTGTTATTAAAGATTTAAATAAAATGATTAACTTAGGTATGTTTTTAGAAGGACATATAGATGAAGAAAAAACTTATTTTATGTTAAATAATGAAGTCTATAGTGACTATTTAAATTTAAAAAAACAACAAATAGCTAAAGAAATTAATAATGAAAAATCAAATGAAGAAATATATAATTCAGAAAAAGAAGAAAAAGAATCTATTATCAGAGTAGGAAGAAGTTATATTGAACAAATAAAACAAATAAGAAATGATCTTTATAAAGAAGAGATAGCTATAAAGTTAGATAAATTAGGAAATATTGCAAATCAAATACTTAGTCAGGTTGAAAAGAATCCTAAAAAGATACAAGAAGTTAATAAATTTATAAATCATTATCTTCCTATTACTATAAAATTAATTAATTCATACAAAGATATAAATAATCAATTAATTCAAGGCGAGAATATAGAAAATGCTAAAATAGAAATTGAAAAGAGTATTGATCTCATTAATACCGCTTTTGAAAATTTATTAGATGATTTATTTGAAGATGTTGTTTTAGATGTTTCTACAGATATTTCTGTTCTTAAAACATTATTTAAACAAGAGGGATTAGTAGAAGATGATTTTAAAAAGTAAGTTTTAAATAAAAGGGAGGTATTAAAATGAATGATGAATTCAAAGGAGAATCTATTGATATAAAACCAGAATTAACTTTTAAACCATTCCAAGAGGAAGTAGTTGATATAAAAGTAAAAGAAGAAAAAACAGAAGAAAAAATAATTAATGAAATTCAACTTACAGAAGAAGAACAAAAAATGGTTGATCAATTTGTAGATAAAATACAGATAAATAATTCAAATTCTATTTTACAATATGGAGCAGGTGCTCAAAAGAAAATTTCTGATTTTTCACAATCGGCATTGAATAATGTAAAAACTAAAGATTTAGGTGAAATTGGAGAAATACTATCTAGCGTAGTTCATGAATTAAAGAACTTTGAAGAATCTGAAGAGAAAAAAGGAATTTTAGGTATTTTTAAAAAAGGTAAAGATAAGATTTCGCAAATGAAAATAAAATATGAGGATGTAGATAATAATATAGGGAAAATGTGTAACATTCTTGAAGCACATCAAATACAGCTTTTAAAAGATATTGCTATGCTAGATAAGATGTATGAAATAAATAAGGCATATTTTAAAGAGCTTTATATGTATATATTAGCGGGGAAAAAGAAACTTCAAAAACTAGAAAAAGAAGAACTTCCTAAATTACAGGAAAAAGCAAAAAATAGTGGTAACCCTCAGGATGCTCAGGAATTAAATGATTTTGTTGCTCTTTGTAATCGATTTGAAAAGAAAATTCATGATTTAGAATTAACTAAAATGATTTCTTTACAAATGGCTCCTCAAATTCGTTTAATTCAAAATAATGATTCATTGATGTCTGAAAAAATACAATCTACGATTATAAATACTATTCCACTTTGGAAAAATCAAATGGTTTTATCACTTGGAGTTGCCCATGCGGCTAATGCTGCAAGAGTTCAAAGAGAAGTAACAGATATGACAAATGAACTTTTACGCAAAAATGCAGAAATATTAAAAACTTCAACTATAGAAACTGCAAAAGAGTCTGAAAGAGGAATTGTTGATATTGAAACACTTAGAGCTACGAATGAATCATTAATTTCAACTCTTGATGAAATACTTAATATACAAACAGAAGGACGTCAAAAACGTAGAGAAGCTGAAGCAGAATTAATAAATATTGAAAATCAATTAAAAAATAAACTTTTAGATTTTAAATATTAGTATGTATTTAAATTATATAAATAAACCAACAAAATAAGCATTTGATATAAACCGTATCACAAGTAAGTGATACGGTTTTTTATGTGATTTTTCATGATTAATTTATATAGACTAAATCTATTAAAAATACAGTATATATAGAAAAAAGTTAGTTTTCTAAAAATTTCCAAAAATATAGTTGACAATCTAACTATATACAGATACTATCATAGTTAAAGAATTAACATAATTATATTTAAAAGTAACAAAACCAATTTATATACATAATCAATTTTAATCTATGACAAATCTTTAAACCTCAATAATTTTTATCAAAATAAATATACGATTTTCAAATTATAATTTATTATTTGTAAAGCTGATATAATCAGTGTTTACGTTAAATATAAATGATTTTATTATGAAAGTATTTATCTGAAATTGCTAAGACACATAAAGAAGTTCAAAACAATCTTATGCTTGACTAATATTAGCGCCCTCTTAAACTTAATGTTATTTAAGTATAAGGTTGATATTTTTTACATAATTAATTAGTTAAAAAAATAACAAGAAAAGGGGATGGGTTTTAATGTTCAAAAGAAATTTAGCTATTTTAACAATAGCAGGGTTATCATGTGGGATTTTAGCACCAACAGCAAGTTATGCAGATAGTCAAACAAAAGAGGAGTTACCACAAGTATATAATGTTAAGGCAGACAAAGATTTAAATGATGTGCTTAAAAATATGCCTGATGATTATAAGGTAAAAGAGAATGCAGATCAATATGAATTAGTTAAAAAAGAAAAAGATGATTTAGGATTTACGCATTATACTTTAAAACCTAAAGCAGAGGGATATTTTGCAGAAGCCGCTGAAGTTAAAATACATACAGATAAGACAGGAAATGTTGTTTTTGTAAATGGAGATTTAGACCAGGGGAAATTGGAAGTTAAAAATGAAACTAAAATAGATCAAGATAAAGCTATTGAATTAGCTTTTAAATCAATAGAAAAATCACGTGATGAAGTTAAAAACCTATCAGGTAAAGATGCTGTACAGGATGCTAAAGTTGTTGTTGATGAAAAAATAAATAGAGCAGTTTATGCTTTAGACCTAGCGTACACTTTACCAGAGGCAGCGCACTGGATTATTAAAGTAGATGCAGAAAATGGTAATATAATTGAAAAGCAAAATGTATTAGAAGAAGCTTCACAAGTAACAGGTAGTGGTATAGGTTCAGATGGACAAGTTAAAAGTCCTCTAAAAATGACTGAAGATAACGGTAAGTATGTATTATTAGATACTACTCATAAAGGAAAGATAGGAACTATGGGATTTGAATCTTTCCAAGGTGATAACATAATTGGAAGCCTTATCTCAAATATAAAAAGCTTTTTTGATCAAGATAAATTTAAGGCAGCTGTAGATGCTCACTACTTTACAGATCAAGTTTATCAATACTATAAAGATGTTCATAATAGAGAAAGTTATGATGGAAAAGGATCAGATATAAATTCTTATGTACATGTTCCTGATCCAGAGACAGGAGGAAATTGGAGTAATGCAGCTTGGACTGGTGCAGAGATGATTTATGGAGATGGAGATCAGGTAACAGAAAATGCTTTTACAGCAGCTGATGATATTATTGCACATGAGATAACACATGGAGTTACATCATCATCAGCGGATTTAGTTTATAAGTACCAACCAGGAGCATTAAATGAATCTTTCTCAGATGTATTTGGATATTTTGTAGATAGTGATGATTGGACAATGGGAGAAGATTTATATAAAGTACCTAATAGTGCTATAAGAGATTTAAAAGATCCTAAAAAATATGATCAACCAGATCATATGAAAGACTATAAAAATTATAGTATAAAATATGATAATGGTGGAGTTCATATAAACAGTGGTATACCTAACAAAGCAGCATATAATACTATCACTAAATTAGGTAAAGAAAAATCAGAGCAAATTTATTATAGAGCTCTTACTAAATACTTAACAAGACAATCAAACTTTTCAGATGCTAGTCATGCTTTAATTCAATCAGCAAAAGATCTTTATGGCCAAAAAGACGCTGATGCTGTTAAAGCTGCGTGGAATGAAGTTGGTGTAAAATAATTTAATATACAAGTAATGTTATATAAAAAATATTTAAATCAAATTAATATAAATAGTACATGCATAAATGTGTAATCTATGAAAAGCCGTATCACAAATAAGTGATACGGCTTGTTGTTGTTTAATAGATTTATAAGTATGTGTTTTAACTATTGAGTCTTCAATAATGACTATTCAGGTAAATTTTATTGAACTTAATTCTTAAAAATGTAATACTATCTAAACGAGTTACAATGACTTATAAGATAAAATGGGGGAATATAAATTATGAGTAATTATAAAATTTTATCAGAAAAAATAAAACAAGCATTTGAAGGATTTTGTTTTTATGAAGAAATTGATTACTGTATTGATATAGATATAGAGTTAACTGACCAAAATAAATTAAAAAATAGGCATTTTGGAATAGATAGCTTTCCATCTAAAATGAAATTAAATTCACCATATAAAATATTAGATGTATTTTGGGATTTAGAAAAAAATAAAAAAAATTACTTAATGCAAGAAGATAAGTTCTTGAGAGCATTATTGCTTACGATGAATTGTAGTAATGATATAGTAATATCTTGCGGGTCTAGTTATGAGGATCATAAAAAATATTTTAAACAAGTATTAAAAAGAGATGAATTAAAGATGCTTGATAAAATAAAACATAATGTATTTGACTTGAATAGTATTGATATTGACTATAAAGTTATAGGGGCATTAGTCAAATTAGCATTAAGAGAACGAAATAATTTAGCTGTATACATGTTAGATTTAGAAATAGCATTTTATATAGATGGTTTATATAGTGATGTATATTTAGGTGAAAATGGTAATTTAGACATAGTAGAATATATTTGTAACGTAGAAGGTTTATACATTAGAGATAGATATATAGAAGAATAAGAAATATATTAATTAATATATAGAGGAGGCGAGTATTATTAATAGAAGTCAAAAATTAAAAATAAAATATATGTTAACTATAGTAGTTTGGATTTTTATTTGTACGTTGGTAATTATAACTTTATGTGAATATAATATTCCAATATTAATTCCTTTTATATTTATATTTTTATTAATTCCAGGAAGAGTTCAAGGATATTATTATAAAAATCAATTTAGAGGAAGAAAATTATTAGATAGAAAAAATTATAAAGAGAGTATTAAATATAATAAAATATTTTTAGAGGATATAAGGCAAAATACTTGGAAGAAGAAGTTAATACATCTTTCTGGAGCAGTTTACAGTAAGGATATAGAAGCAATGACTTTAAATAATTTAGGGTCAGCATATCTAGAGCTAGGAAATCTAAAGTCAGCAGAAACTTGCTTTCAGCAAGCAATAAAATTAGATTTATTATATCCAATACCATATTTTAACCTTAGTTTAGTAGAATGTATAAAAGGAAATATAGAACTAGCAGAAATATTTTATCAAAAATCAGTAGAATTAGGATTTAAGCAAACAACATTTGATAAATTAATTCAAAAAGGTCAGCAAATTTATGCAGAAATAGAAGGTTAAATTTTGATGATTACTAATTATATCAAGAATTGGGTTATTATAAAATATACGATGGCATAAATAAAATAGATTTCTAATGACTAATTTTGGGTATTAGAATAATCGAAAAAGCAGAAAGGAATTATAATATGAATAAAATATTAAAATTATTAAGTTTATCGATTTGTATATTAATGATAAGTGTATTTTTTGTAGGATGTGGTAAACAGTCTTCTGAAAAAATAAACTTTCTTAACTATGGAGAAAACATAGACGAGGAAACTTTAAAAGAATTTGAAAAGCAATACGGTATAAAAGTTAATGTTGAAACTTTTGATGATATGGAAACAATGTATCAAAAAATCAGTAAGGGCGGAGTAAAATATGATGTTATTTTAGTATCAGATGCTCTGATGCCTAGAATGATTGAAAAGAAGCTTGTTAGAACTTTGAATAAAGATAATATTCCTAATATATCTCAAATGGATGAAGAGTACTTAAACTTAGAAATAGATCCAGGGAATAAATACTCAGTTCCTTATATGTTTGGAACAGTAGGGCTTATTTATAATAAAGATGTAGTAAAAGAAAAAGTAGATAGCTGGGATATACTATGGGATGAAAAATATAAAGATAAGATATTTATGTTTGACACTTATAGAGATACGATGGGAGCGGCTTTAAAGAAATTAGGATATTCTTTAAATACAACTGATCCAAAGGAAATTGAAGAAGCCAAAAAATTATTGTTAAATCAAAGAAAATTAGTAAATCCAATTTATGGAGTTGATAATGGTACAACTATGATTCCAGCAGGTGAATCTGATATAAATATGATTTGGTCTGGGGAAGGATTAAATCTTCAAGATGAATATCCTAATTTAACTTATGTAGTACCAAAAGAAGGTGCAAACTTCTGGATTGATAGTTTATGCATACCTAATAATGCGGAAAATATTGAAGGTGCTGAGAAGTTTATAAATTTTGTAAGTGATAAAGAAAGTGCGTTAAGAATAGCTGATGAAATAGGATATACTACTCCAAATAAAGAAGCTAGAGAAGAACAACCAGAAAATGTAAAAAATAATCCAAATGCATATATGCCTAAAGAAATAATGGATAGATGCGAAATCTATACGGATTTCCCTATGGATGTTAAAAAAATATATGATGAGGCATGGACAGTTATAAAATCAAGCAACTAAGTAAAAGAGGAAAGGGGGAATAATACCTTCCCTCTTTATTTTTATAATTAAAATTTATATCCATATAAAAATACACTAAGGTTAGTCTTAAATGATTCAAAATAGATGTTTTTCTCATTAATACGTTTAAAGTTTTGGCTATCATAAAAACCATAATTACATCTAGTGTCAGTATATAGATATAAAGAATTTACATTTGTATTTTTCATATAGTTAAATAATTGAGATACTAAAGTTTTACCGACTCCAAGACCTCTAGATTCTTGTGAAACAATAAATAGTTGAATACAACCTTGAAAATCTTTTTCTTTTCCTGCGATTATTTCTTTATAAGTATCTTTAATCTTAGAAAATTCTTTTAAAGAGTGTTTATTTTTTCTACTAGATAGCATAAGTTTAGCTCCTGTAGTTAAGAAATTTAAGCTATTATGAAATTTTCTAATTTTATTTTTATCTTGATCTGACTTTCCTAGGATTATTCCTATAACTTTATCGTTTTTTACCGCTACTCTGCTATAAGTACTATCTAAAATACATCCTTCTAAATATATAGTTAAAACCAAGTCTAATAACTTTTCATCTTTAAGAAAATCACTGAAACCAAATGCATCACAAATAAGTTTTTTTATTTGCTCATAATCACTTTTAGCTAACTCTCTATACATTACTTTTTCCATATCTTAAATCACCTTTCTATATATATAAATTTTTAAATCATATTTTGTTTAAATATCTTATAATTATAGTAAGGTCTCCCCTAAAAGGAGAGTCAATAATAATTTATAAAATACTAAGGAAGTGGGTAGTATGAAAAGTTTATTTTCTATTGGTGAGGTTTCAAAAATAAAAGAAATTACTATAAAAGCTTTAAGATATTATCATAAAATGGGAATACTTATACCTAAATATATAGATGGAACAACAGGATATAGATACTATTCAATTGAACAATTTATTTATATAGATGTAATTAAGGGGTGCAGGGCTTTAGGAACTAGCATATCAGAACTGCAAGAAATCTTTAAAGAATGTGATACAGAAAAATTATTGGAATTTTTAGATATAAAGAAGAAAGAGGCTAAGGAAAATATAAAAAAAATGGAAGAGGTAATACAAAATATAGATAAATTAAATGATAGTGTTAAAAATTCTAGAGAGATTTTAAGTAATGGTGAAATAGAAATTAAATATTTTAAAGAACGGCATATAGTTGTAGCACCCTGTAAAGAGTCAGGATGCTTAAAAGAATTACTTTACTACTCTGATTTAGATAAGATAATTAAAGAAAAGGATATACAAATTAGAATAGAGAAGGGAATTATATATAATGTAAGTTCTTTAGAAGAAGTAAAGCCTGTATATGTTTTTAGTGAAATCAAAGAAGGTATAAATATAAATAATGAGGAGAATATAAAAATTTTACCTGGAGGTAACTACCTAACATTATCTTATAGTAAAGATAATGAAGATGAGAGAGTTTGGAAAATTATTGAATATGCAAAACGAAATAATCTAAAAGTAAACAGTTTTATAGAAATGGAGTTGTTTAATGACTTCTTCAATATTGATTCTTATAGTTGTCAAATTCAAATGCTTATTGAAAATAACCGCTATTTTAAAGAGTAAATTATAATATCATTAGAGAGGTATATATGAAAAAATTATTAGAAAATTATAAAGATGTTATTCAAAAATTACCCTTTAAAGATAAATATGAAAAAAATGACTTATTGACTGAAGACTTCCTAATTGATAAAAGTGATAATATAGAAATATATTATGCACCTCATAACGAGTACTTAAATTCAAAAGCAAAAATATTTATTATAGGTATTACACCAGGATTTCAACAAATGAGTACTGCCATATCTACTGCAAAAAAAGAATTAGACAAAGGTGAAGATATAGAAACTATTAAATACAAGTGTAAGGTTGCTGGTAGGTTTAGTGGAAGTCTAAGAAAAAACATAATTAGTATGTTGGATGAAATAAAGTTAAATGAAGCTATGAATGTAAAAAGCTGTATTGAGTTGTTTGAGGAAAAAGATTATCTATTACATACAGTATCGCTTATACCATATCCTGTTTTCGTAAAAAAACAAAACTATTCAGGACATACACCTAAGTTATTAAAAAGTGATTTTTTAATGAAATATATATATGAAGATTTTATACAAGAATTAAAAAGTATAGAAGATTTTAAGCATATATTATTAATACCATTAGGAAAAGCAGTTGAAGAAGTTCTAGATAAGCTAAGTGAAGAAAATATTATTAGCGAGAATCAAATACTTAAGGGATTTCCACATCCATCAGGAGCTAATGTAAATAGATTAGTTCAATTAGAACAAAATAAAGAAAGTTTAATTAATCAAATAAGAGACAAAATAAAGAAAGAAATTATATTTCAAGATAAATAGAATTTATTTTATAAAAAGAGCCGTATCAATTACAACTGATACGGCTCTTTTATGGTTTTTATATGAATTTTAAGTAAGTGTAAAAAATTTATAATCTATATTTATTAATATAATTTTAAATTTTTATATAATTAACAATTATTTTTTGAATATACCGAATGGCTTTCCAACTGGTAAAAATTCTCTACCAAAGTGAGTATTTAATACAGCAGCAGCAGAACCATAGAATGATGCTATTGCTATTAATAACTCAGAATATGCTGCAAGTTGATGAGTAGCATGTTCCATTACTCCAAATGTAGTTAATGTTAATCCTAAGAATAAAAAGTCTATAAGTACGAAAATTATAAATAATACCTTGTGAGTTTCCATTGCTCCTATAGTCATAAATAATGTAAATATTAAATATCCTAAGTAAGCGAAACCTAATTGTTTAGGATCAACAGCAGCTGCTAATTCAGGTCCAAATACTCCATTTTGTATTAACCATGTAAATCCAACTGCATACCAGAAGAATGCATATCCACCGAAAGCAGTAGCTCCGAATGTATTGTTATGTTTGAAATCATTTATAGATGCAAATAATTGAGCTGTAGCACCTAAAAATATAGCCCATGGTAAAACTAATGATACTCCTGAAGTTATTCCTAACTTTTGAGTTGAAGCAACTAATGTAATCATTGCTAAGCCGAAAAGTCCTAATGCTGAAGGATCAGCTGTTACAACTTTTACCTTTGTTTCATTTGTCATTGGTAATCCTCCTAAAAGTCTAAATCTTTTGATTGTGTAGTATCTTGTATACAAAATACTTATCTATGATATCATAATATTAATAACAAGTACATAAAAAAATATTAAATTTATAATTGAAATATCAAAATATTAAATTTTTAGTAAAAATTAAAATTTTAGACTAAAAATTTTAATATAAAATTATATAAATAATTGAAAATTAAAAAATAAGTTTCCTATTTTAATATAAATTTTTATACTAATTATTAAAAGTATAGGTAAAAATTTATAATTATATTCATTAAATGCAGTATTTACTATTCAGTATACAAAAAAAGATATAAGTCGAAATAATGTGAATTTACAAAAATTAACCAAATTAAAAATATTATTTTCATAGTTCTATAAAAATAAAGAATAAAAGATTTTTTACAAGAAAAAATTAAGTTAGAAATAGAACTTTTAATATATGTAAAGATTAAAAATCTAATTTTTGTAATTAGAATACAATTTTTATGTAAATACAAAAAAATGCAAGATGAAATGCTTGAAATTACAAAAGATTGTTATATTTTTAATTATCGTAAGTATTGTTTCTATAAGAAAAAAGTATATATATAATCTAGAAGAGTTGAATATAATGTATATACAAATGGGAAAAGGTTTTTTGAATTGTTTGACCATTCAGTATTGTCTCTCATTTACAATTATATTGATGTAATATTGCATCAGAAAAATATCAATTTTTTGAAAATTTACTTAGAAAAAAAACTTTCTTGGAAGAAGTTTACAAAATTAAAAAGCAATGATATAGTTATGGCATAGGCAGGAAAATGTTTTATAAATTGCAAAAACTAATTATTTCTTGTCGAAAATTAGAATGGAAAACGTTTTAAATAAAAACTTCTATTTCTAACTAATAATAATAAACAATAATAATATATTTTATAGGGGGACAAAACAATGGAAAACATTAAAGAAAAAAGATTTGCTACAAGAGCTATACATGGAGGTCATCATAGAGATCCATTATCAGGAGCTTTAACAACACCTATATATAAAACATCAACATTCGTATTTGATAGTGCTGAACAAGGGGGAAGAAGATTCGCACTTGAAGAAGGTGGATATATATACTCTAGATTAGGAAACCCAACTAATGCTCAATTAGAAGAAAAAGTAGCTATATTAGAAGGAGCAGAAGCTTGTGTATCTACAGCTTCAGGAATAGGTGCAATAACTTCAGCTTTATGGACTGCTTTAAAAGCAGGAGATCATGTAGTTGCAAGTAAAACATTATATGGATGCACATATGCAATGTTCAATCATGGTATGAGCAGATATGGAGTAGAAGTAACTTTCGTTGATGCTTCTAATTTAGATGAAGTTAAGGGTGCTATGAAAGCAAACACTAAAGTTGTTTACTTAGAAACTCCAGCTAACCCAGATTTAAAATTAATAGATATAAAAGCTGTATCTGAAATAGCTCATACAGTAGAAGGTTGTATAGTAATGGTAGATAATACTTTCTGTACTCCATATATACAAAGACCAATAGAACATGGTGCAGACGTAGTAGTTCATTCAGCTACTAAGTACTTAAACGGACATGGAGACGTTTTAGCTGGATTCGTTGCAGGTAAATTAGACTTCATAAACCAAGTTAGATTATTTGGTATAAAAGATATGACAGGTTCTGTATTAAGTTCATTTGATGCTTACTTAGTAATAAGAGGTATGAAAACTTTACAAGTAAGAATGGATAGACACTGCAAAAATGCTATGGAAGTTGCTAAATTCTTAGAAGGACATGCAAATGTAGAAAAAGTTAACTACCCAGGATTAGAAAGCTTCCCTCAATATGATTTAGCTAAGAGACAAATGGATCAACCAGGTGGTATGATAGCATTCGAAGTTAAAGGTGGATTAGAAGCTGGTAAGAAGTTACTTAACTCTTTAGAATTATGTACTCTTGCAGTAAGCTTAGGTGACTGTGAAACATTAATACAACATCCTGCTTCAATGACTCACTCTCCATACACTCCAGAAGAGAGAGCTGAAGCTGGAATATCTGAAGGATTAATAAGAATATCTGTTGGTTTAGAAGATGCAGAAGATATAATAGCTGACTTAAAGCAAGGATTAGATAGATTATAAGAAACATAAAATTTAATTAATACAATTAGTGCTGACAGAGAAGATATATCATACCTTCTCTGTTAGTTATACCTTAAATTAAGCATAAAAAGGGGATTAAACATATGCAAAATACAACTCAAAATGAAGTGAAAAAAGGTAGTGCAGTAGCGTTACTTCCTATAGGTGTCTTTTTAGTTTTATTCTTAGGAAGCGGACTTATAACAGGTGATTTTTATAAAATGCCAGCATTAACAGCATTCGTAATAGCTGCAGCAGTAGCATTTATGATAAATCCAAAGGAATCTCTTGATAAAAAGATGGAGATATTCTGTAAAGGTGCTGGAGATAGTAATATAGTAATAATGCTTGTAATATTCTTATTAGCAGGTGCATTTGGTAGTGTTGCTAAAGCGATGGGTGCAGTTGACTCAACAGTAAATTTAAGCTTAGCAGTTTTACCACCAAGTTTACTTATCCCAGGTTTATTCCTAGTGGTTTGTTTTATATCAACGTCTATGGGGACTTCAGTTGGAACAATTTCAGCTTTAACTCCAATAGCAATAGGTGTTTCTCAAAAAACAGGTATAGAATTAGAATTATTAGTTGCTTTAGTAGTTGGAGGTGCTATGGTTGGAGATAACTTATCTATGATATCTGATACAACAATAGCAGCGGCAAGTACTCAAGGATGTCAAATGAAAGATAAAGTAAAAATGAATTTCTTTGTTGTATTACCAGCAGCATTAATAAGTTTTATAATAATATCTGTAATGACAGCAGGAACAGCAGCTTCAGCTGATGCAGGTTCATATGAAATAATAAAAGTAGTACCTTATGTAGCAGTATTAGTCGGTGCCCTTGCAGGGGCAAACGTTTTTGTTCTTCTTGCAGGTGGTATTATATTTGCAGGAGCAATAGGTATATTTACAAGTTCTATGGATGTATGGCAATTTATAGGTGCTGTATCTGAAGGTATGGCAGGTATGCAAGAGTTATGTATATTAGTTCTAGTAGTTGGAGGAGTTATAGGATTAATAAAGCACAATGGTGGTATAGACTTTATATTAAACTTTATAACAAGCAAAATAAAGAGTCAAACAGGTGCAAAATTTGGTATAGCTTTATTAGCTAGTATAATAGATTTATGTACAGCTAATAATACAATAACTATAATAACGGCAGGACCATTAGCTAAAGACATTGGAGAAAAATATAACTTAGATCCTAGAAAAATAGCTAGTATGTTAGATATGTTCGCTTCATGCTGGCAAGGAATGATTCCTTATGGAGCACAAATATTAACAGCTGTAGGTATAGCAGGAGTTTCTTCTGTAGGAATAATAAAATACTTACACTATCCAATATTCTTACTTATATTTGCAATAATCTCAATTACTTTTGATTTTTCAGCATTAAAGAAGAAAAAAGGTAATGTGAAAGAAGAAAGTAAAATAAGCTAAATTTAATATATAAAAAATTGATTAGATTTTATAAAAATAGGTTACCTAGATGGTAACCTATTTTGTTTTTATTGGGTATATGTTACCATATACTTTGGTATAACAAATAAGGAATAGGTTATTGAGTCAATAATATTAAAGAATGAATCTAGATATCCGATTATAATTAATAGAGAAATTTTTATACTGGTTAAAATATAGAGTATATATAGTAATGAAAATAATAAAAGGGGAGTTAACAAAATGAGTGATGTTGGTCAAATTGTAGCAAATAGTCTTTTAAGTAATATAAATCGTACTAATTTAAGAAATGCAAATAACTCAAACTATGGTGATTCAAATGCAGCTTCTTTTGATAGAATGTTACAAAGTAGTTTAAATAATTTAATGGGTGGAAGTACTAATAGTGGTTGTTCATGCGGCGGAGGCAATAATGATTTAAGCCAATTATTAATGCTAACTACAATGGTAAGTGTTTTAAATAGTGTTAAAGCAGGTGTATCTCAAGGTAATGATAATAATAATGTAGGAAATACTGCTGACAGTACAAATAGCAGTAATACGAATGATACAAATAACACAAATACAGTGAATAATGGTAATACTATTAACAATACAAATACAGTAACTAATGTAAATAACTCATCAGCTACGTCTAGTGAGATGGATAAGGCGATGAAATTACTAGAAGACCAAATAGGTAAGCCGTATGTATGGGGAGCTAATGGACCAAATTCATTTGATTGTTCAGGTCTAGTTAGATATGTATATAAAAATGCATTAGGAAAAGATATACCAAGAGTTTCATATGATCAGAGTAAATTTGGCCAGGCAGTTGATAAAAAAGACCTTAAACCTGGAGACTTAGTATTCTTTGATACTATGAACAAGGATAGAGTAAGTCATGTTGGCATGTATATAGGAAATGATGAGTTTATACATGCATCAAACCCTAAAGATGGTGTAAAAAAATCTAAATTATCTTCATCATATTACCAAAATGCTTATATGGGTGCGAGAAGACCTTAATTTAATATATAAATTTTTATGTATAATATAATCCATTATTTTTTGGTTATAATAAATTATAATTAAGATTTAAAAAATAATATTTTTGCTATCAATTTATACAAAAAGGTCTAAATTTGTAAATAAGTAGATAATATGGTATTATATAATACTGAAAATATTTTAAATACCAATAATATTAAAAATAAAGGAAGTGAAAAAATGGAAAATTTACCAAATTGTCCAAAATGTAACTCGGAATATACTTATGAAGATGGAACACTTTTAGTTTGCCCAGAATGTGCACATGAGTGGACTTTAGAAGGCGGAAATGAAGAGGAAGCAACTGTTATAAAAGATGTAAACGGAAATGTATTAAATGATGGAGATGCTGTAACAGTAGTAAAAGACCTTAAAGTAAAAGGTAGTTCATCATCTATAAAAATAGGAACAAAAGTTAAGAGTATACGTTTAGTTCCTGATGCTGCTGATGGACATGATATAGAATGTAAAATAGACGGATTCGGAGCAATGAAATTAAAATCTAGCGTTGTAAAAAAAGCATAGTAAAATAATCATTGTATGATATTAAAAAGCAGTATATTTATATACTGCTTTTTTTATTTATAAATTATTTTAAATTTAATTTAGTATCTCCTATTCCTCTAGAACTAAGTTTATTTAACATATCTATAGTCATTTTACTTAAATCATATTTAAAGTTAAATCCCCACTCTTCAATAGCACAAGTAGGATCTATTGAATTAGGCCAAGATTCAGCAATAGACTGACGAATTGGATCTACATTATAGCTAAATTCAAAATTAGGTATATGTTTTTTTATTTCAGAGGATATTTCTTCAGGGGCAAAGTTCATAGCTGTTATATTAAATGCATTTCTATGAATTAATTTTGATCCATCAGCTTCAATTAAGTCTACTATAGCTTGCAGAGCATCAGGCATATACATCATATCCATTTGTGTTCCCTCAGCAATAAATGAACTGTATTTTTTATTTTTTAATGCTTCATAATATATATCAACAGCATAATCAGTAGTTCCGCCTCCAGGAGGTGTTACATATGAAATTAATCCAGGAAACCTTACACCTCTAGTATCAACACCAAATTTTTTATAATAATAATCGCATAAAAGTTCTCCTGAAACTTTAGTTATACCATACATAGTTCCAGGTCTTTGCATAGTATCTTGAGGAGTTAAATTTTTAGGTGAATTATCACCAAATGCTGCTATAGAGCTAGGAGTAAATAACTTTAAATTTTGTTCTCTACAAATTTCTAATACATTAGTTAATCCACTCATGTTAAGTTTCCATGTGTATTGAGGCTGTTGTTCGCCTACAGCAGAGAGTAATGAAGCTAAGTGGACTATTGTATCAACATTATGTTTTTTAGCTAATTTTGATAGTGTTTCAGCATCCATAACATTTAACTGTTCAAATATACCATTAGATACTATGTCGCTATTTTCTATCATACGTATATCTGTAGCTATAACATTATCTTTTCCGTATTCATTTCTAAGTTTAGAAGTTAATTCTGAACCTATTTGACCTAATGCACCTGTAATAAGAACTTTTTTCATAAAACTAGCCCCTCCTAAATTTAAATGAATTTATATTATATTCAATTCTTTTCCAACTTTTTCGTAGATATATAATGCTTGATCTAGCATTTCTTTGGTGTGAGCTGAGGTAGGCATATTTCTGACTCTTCCAGTTCCTTTTGGAACAGTTGGAAATACAATTGATTTGGCATAAACTCCTTCTTCAAGAAGTCTTTTACTGAATAGTTGAGTTTTAGATTCATCGCCTATTATACAAGGTGTTATAGGTGTTTCGCTTTTACCTATATCAAAGCCTAAAGATTTTAAACCTTTTTTTAAATAGTTGCCATTTTCCCATACTTTATTAACTAGATAGCTGCTTTCCATTAAT
Source organism: Romboutsia lituseburensis (assembly GCF_024723825.1). NCBI lineage: Bacteria > Bacillati > Bacillota > Clostridia > Peptostreptococcales > Peptostreptococcaceae > Romboutsia > Romboutsia lituseburensis. The sequence continues at coordinate 2,347,511 of NZ_JANQBQ010000001.1, read as the reverse complement.
ATATTTATAGATTCTACACAAGCAGCAGCAGATCCTGGAGTTAAAGATGTTGAAAATAAGAACGGTCTTCCTCTAACTTTCAACCAATCTATTAAATCTTTAGAGCCGGCTACATATCCACCAACTACTCCGATAGCTTTTGATAAAGTTCCTATTTGAAAATCTATTTTTTCAGATAATCCAAAATGCTTGCAGGTTCCAGCTCCATTTCCCATTACACCAGATCCATGGGCATCATCAACATATGTTATTAAATCAAATTCATTAGCAATTTTTACAATTTCGGGAAGTTTAGCAACGTCGCCATCCATAGAAAATACGCCATCTGTAATGACCATTATTTTTTTATACTTGCCACTACCTACAGCTACTTTAGCTTGATTTTTTAAATCATCCATATCAGAATGTTTGTATCTTATTATTTTTGCACCAGATAGCCTACAGCCATCAATAATAGAGGCATGATTTAGTTCATCGGATAATATAGCATCATTTTTGTCCATTACAGCAGAAATTGCTCCCATATTACAATTAAACCCTGATTGAAATGCAATAGCTGATTCAGTGCCTTTAAACTTAGCAATAGTAGACTCTAATAAGTCATGAATATCTAAAGTTCCATTTATAGTTCTTACAGCACCAGCACCTACACCATATTTTTTTACCGCATTTATTTCAGCTAATTTTAAATTTTCGTTTGTAGCTAAGCCGAGGTAGTTATTAGAAGATAGATTTATAAGATTTTTATTATTGATGGTTATTATTGGACCATTGGGACTTTGAAGTGAATTAATTTGATTATAAAGGCCTTTTGATTTTAGCTCATTTAAATTATCTGCCAAGAACCTATTTAAAGAGCTATCTTTCTTTGGAATACTAGATTTCATAAAGATTCCTCCCTGTATAAAGAATGTTTAATTCATATAAATTTAATTTTATAAAATGTAAGAAATGGCAACTATTTTATTGATTAAATATATTTAAAATAGTATTATTATGATATATATGTATGTTTTAGGCTAATAAATAATTCTAAAATTAATAAATAAAAACAAGAAAAGGAATGAAAAAATGACAGAAAACAATTTAATAAAGTTAATCAAAGAGTACCTTATAATAACTATAGGTGTTATCATAGTTTCTTTTGGTGTGCAGTATTTCTATGCTCCAAATCAAATTGCTGGTGGAGGATTAAGTGGAATGGCGCTAGTAATAAGTCATTACGTACCTAGTTTATCAGTAGGGACTATAATATTTATAGGGAATATAATTTTATTTACTATATCATTTATATTAGTAGGTGGAGACTTTGGATTTAAGACTATATATGCAAGTTTTATGATGTCCGCAGTTATGGATTTTATGGAAAAAGTATTACATACTTATGCTATAACAGAGAATATGATATTAGCAGTAGTACTTGGAACTCTTATATGCGGAACAGGTTTAGCGATTACATTTGCTATAAATGCTTCAACAGGAGGAACTGATATATTAGCTAAAATAATAAATAAGTATTCTACAGTTAACATAGGTAAATGTTTATTATTAGTTGATTTGTTTGTTGTTGTATGCGGAGGATTAACTTTTGGACTAGATAAAGGGCTTTATTCATTAATGGCAGTTGTAATTAATGGATTATTAATAGATTCAATAATAGCTAAAATAGAAAAAAGAAGAGATAGTAAACAGGAAGAATTAAAACTTCAAAATGCTCAATAAATTTAGTTATAAAAAGATACTACTAATTTTTAATTAGTAGTATCTTTTTTTGTAACTATTTTTAATGGTATAATTAGAATATATATTTTAATACAAATTTTTTAAGTGAAATATGTAAAATTTTTTTAGTTTATATAGAAAAAGTAAATTTTGTATATATAAAAAAGGGGAGAAAAAGTATAAAATTTGCACAAAAAGATGAAAAAAAGAGAATGAATATAAATTATTGGAAATTTTGCATTGTTAAAAAAACATAAAAAAATAATTTAATAATAAAAAATTCTTAAAAAAATAAAGGTAAAAATATGACGTATTTGAACGAAACATAAATTTTTAAAAAATTTAAAAATAAAAAAATTTATATATTGCCTATTACGTAACGTAACCTTATAGAATTAAATTAGGCAATAACTTGGGGGAGATAAAATGAAAGAGCAACGCTTATATACAACAGGTGAATTTGCCAAAATGGCAGGTGTGACGATAAGAACTATTAGATACTATGATACTAAAGGAATCTTAAAGCCATCTCATCATAATGATTCAGGACATAGGCTATACTCAGATAAAGATTTCTTAAAGTTAAAAAAAATATTAGCTTTAAAATATCTGGGGCTATCATTAGACGAAGTTATGAGCACAGAGTTAAATTTTGAAAAAGATGATATGATGAATTCACTTAGATTACAGAAAAATATCATTAAAAATAAAATTAACCATATGAAAATAGTGCTAAGTGCCATAGAAACAGCAGAAATAAGTATGCAAAATGATAACGATTTAAACTGGGATAAAACAATAGATATAATAGAGATATTAGAAAGTGAAAAAGGGCTATTACAACAATATATAGATTCCTCTAACTTAAATGCCAGTGTTAAATTACAAGATAGATTTAGTTCTAATAAACATGGTTGGTATAACTGGGTTTTCAAGAATATAAATCTTAAAAAAAGAAGTAAAGTTTTAGAGATAGGGTGTGGGAATGGTGCTTTATGGGCCAAAAATATAGAGAATTTAAATGAAAAAACAAATGTAACCTTAACTGATGTTTGTGAAGAAATGATTAGTGATGCAAAAGCTAATCTAAAAGGATATCACAACAGGTTCAATTTTCAAATAGCAGACCCAAATGACATTCCATTTAAAGATGAGAGCTTTGATATAGTCATAGCTAATCATATATTGTTTTATATGAAAGACTTAGATGTAGTTCTTAATGAAATTCATAGAGTACTTAAACCAGGAGGACATTTTTACTGTTCTACAATAGATGGTAATCATATGAAGGAACTTGAAGAATTAATGCTAGGATTTAATAGTAATATAAAGATTTCAGAAGAAAGACTTTCTACAAAATTTGGTTTAAGCAATGGAGAAAGTATCTTAAATAAATATTTTAGTGACGTACACCAGTATCTATATGAAGATAAGTTAATAGTTAATGATACTAAAGGGATCCTAGAATATATATATTCAATACCAGGTAATATTTTAGAAGTAATTGAAAATAAGAAAAAAGAGTTTGAAGTATATATTGATAAAAATATACAACAAAACGGTGAATTTCATATAACAAATAGCCAAGGTTTATTTGAAAGTATAAAAAAGTAGCTAAATGATGTTATAAGAAATGTTTAATGAAGCTTTTAATAAATTTATAATTTGTGTTTGAAAATTAAAAATCATAGGTTAGAAAATTCTTATGATAACGTTTACAATGTTAAAAAATAAACAAAGAAGTGCGGTTTTTTATGAAAAAACCATGAAAAAAACATAATAATGCACTTTTTTAAAAAACATAGTCTTTTTTATTTAATTTATAGAAAAACGTTTTTTTCAAATAATAAAAAATAAATTTTTAAAAAAATATATTGATTTTTAGAAAAAAATGGTATAAGATTAAGTTGTCAACAAGTTAACACAGTAAAAAGACAGTTAACGAGTTAAAATGACAAAAAATTCAACAGATGGAGAGGGAATAACTATGGGAATAAAAGTTACAAGTGAAATAAAGCCACTTAAAAAAGTTCTACTTCATAGACCAGGTGCTGAAATAGAAAACTTAACACCTGAGTATCTTGAAAGATTATTATTTGATGATATTCCATTTTTAGAAGTAGCTCAACAAGAGCATGATGCATTTGCTGAGGTTCTAAGAGAAAATGGGGTTGAAGTTGTTTACTTACACGAATTAGCAGCTGAAGTTATAGCTGATGAAGAAATAAAGGAACAATTCTTAAACCAATTTATAGAAGAAGCTGGAATAACAAGTCCAGAACTTCATAAAAATGTTTATGAATTCTTAAAAAGAATAGATAACAACGATGAGTTAATAAGAAAAACTATGGCTGGTATAAACAAAAATGAATTACCTGCTTTAGCTAAGAAAAGTTTATCTGACTTAGCACAAGATGATTATCCATTCGTTGCTGATCCAATGCCAAACTTATACTTCACAAGAGATCCATTCGCAAGTATAGGTGAAGGGGTAAGTTTAAATAAAATGTACTCTGTAACAAGAAACAGAGAAACTATATATGCTGACTATATATTCAAGTATCATAAAGATTTCAAAGGAGAAGTTGAAAGATTCTACGATAGAAACTTTGAATATCATATAGAAGGTGGAGATATATTAAACCTTACTGAAAAAGCTTTAGCAATAGGTATATCTCAAAGAACAGAAGCTCCTGCTATAGAACATATAGCTAAGCAAATATTCTACAAGAGCAACAACAAAGAAATAGAAACTATATTAGCATTCAACATACCAAACAATAGAGCAATGATGCACTTAGATACAGTGTTCACTCAAATAGATGTTGATAAATTCACTATACATCCAGGAATACAAGGACCTTTACAAGTATTCGAAATAACTAAAGGTGATGTAGAAGGAGAATTAAACATAGTAGAAGTTAATGCTGAATTAGAAACTGTATTAGCTAAACACCTTGGAGTTGAAAAAGTTACATTAATCCAATGTGGTGGAGGAGATAAAGTTATAGCAGATAGAGAACAATGGAATGACGGTTCAAATACATTATGTATAAAACCAGGTGAAGTTGTTGTTTACTCTAGAAACTACATCACTAATAGATTATTAGAAGAAAATGGTATAAAAATACATGTAATACCATCAAGTGAATTATCAAGAGGACGTGGGGGCCCAAGATGTATGTCAATGCCTCTAGTTAGAGAAGTATAAGAAACAGATTAAATTTAATTAATAAATAGTTAATGTTTAATAACGCCTTATAAAACATATATATATAGATAAAAAAAACTTCTTTAAAGGTTCGAAACTAGAGCCTTTAAAGAAGCCAAAAATAGTAAACTTTTAAAATTTTAAAATATATTTTCATTATAACTTATTAGGAGGGTTTTTACAATGGCAGTTAATTTAAGAGGACGTTCATTTTTAAAATTATTAGATTTTTCAAGCGCAGAAATAAGATATTTATTAGATTTATCTAAAAACTTAAAAGACCTAAAAAGAGCTGGTGTAGTAAACAGAACTTTAGAAGGTAAAAACGTTGTTATATTATTCGAAAAAGATTCAACTAGAACTAGATGCTCATTCGAAGTTGGAGCTATGGACTTAGGAATGGGTGTTACATACCTAGGACCAACTGGTTCTCAAATGGGTAAAAAAGAATCTATAGCAGATACTGCTAGAGTTTTAGGAAGAATGTATGATGGTATAGAATACAGAGGATTCTCTCAAGAAATAGTTGAAGAATTAGCTGCAAATGCTGGAGTACCAGTATGGAACGGATTAACAGATGAATTCCATCCAACTCAAATGATAGCTGACTTATTAACTATAGAAGAAAAATTAGGAAGATTAAAAGGTGTAAACTTTGTTTACATGGGAGATGCTAGAAACAACATGGGTAACTCTTTAATGGTTGCTTGTGCTAAGATGGGATTAAACTTCACAGCTTGTGCTCCAAAAGAATTATTCCCAGCTGATGAATTAGTTGCTACTTGCAAAGAAATAGCTGCTGAAAACGGATGTACTATAACATTAACTGAAGATGTTATGGCTGGAACTAAGAATGCTGACGTTATATACACTGACGTTTGGGTATCTATGGGAGAACCTGCTGAAGTTTGGGAAGCTAGAATCAAGCAATTAATGCCATTCCAAGTTAATAAAGCTGTTATGGATAACGCTAATCCAGAAGCTATATTCATGCACTGCTTACCTGCATTCCATGACCTAAAAACTAAGGTAGGAGCAGAAATGGGTGAAAAATTCGGTATAACTGAAATGGAAGTTACTGATGAAGTATTTGAATCTAAGCAATCAGTTGTATTCGATGAAGCAGAAAACAGAATGCATACTATAAAAGCTATAATGGCTTCTACTATAGGACAATAATATTTAGTAGAAATTAAGTTAAGGAAACTACCACTATCAAGTGTGTAGACGCTCATTAAATTGATTAGTTAAACATTGAGATGGTGGTTTAATATAGGAAAAGTTGTATAAGAAAGTAAGTAACCCCCATTTTGTTATCGGAAAATATAGATGGGGGTTATACTTGTTTGATTTAAATCAATAAAAATAAACTTTAATTAAGGGAGAGAAATCATGAAGAGATTAGTTATAGCACTAGGGGGAAATGCACTAGGGAACAATCCGGAAGAACAATTAGAATTAGTTAAACATACAGCAAAAACAATAGTAGATTTATCAGAAGAAGGTTACAACGTAATAGTTGGACATGGAAATGGACCTCAAGTTGGTATGATAAACTTAGCAATGGATTTTGCAGCTAATAACGGAGCAAACACTCCAAGTATGCCATTTGCTGAATGTGGATCAATGAGTCAAGGATATATAGGATATCACTTACAACAATCTATAAAAAATGAATTAAATGCTAGAAAATTAAATAAAAATGTTGCATCTATAGTAACTCAAGTTGTAGTTGATGAAAATGATGATGCTTTCAAAAACTTAACGAAGCCAGTAGGGATGTTCTATACTAAAGAAGAAGCTGATAAAATAGCTGCTGAAAAAGGATTTACATTTGTAGAAGATGCTGGAAGAGGATATAGAAGAGTTGTTGCTTCTCCACAACCTCAAAAAATAGTTGAATTAGAAACAGTTAAGCAATTAGTTGATAATGGAAGTATAGTAATCACTGTTGGTGGTGGTGGTATACCAGTAATAGAAAAAGAAGATGGATCATTACACGGTGTAGCTGCTGTTATAGACAAAGACAAATCAAGTGCTAAATTAGCTAAAGACCTTGATGCTGAAATGTTAGTAATATTAACTGCAGTAGATAGAGTTTGCATAAACTTCAACAAACCAAACCAAGAAGCTTTAGCATCTATAAACTTAGATCAAGCAGCTAAATATATAGAAGAAGGACATTTTGCTCCAGGTTCTATGTTACCTAAAGTAGAAGCTTGTGTAGATTTCGTAGAATCTTCATCTAAAGGAAAAGCGTTAATAACTTCATTAGAAAAAGCTAAAGAAGCTTTACACGGAACTACAGGAACTATAATATGTAAAGAAGATGAAATATGCAACGCATAATAAAATAATAAATATGAAAGGAAATGTTATCTGATAGGATAATATTTCCTTTATTTGGATAAGATGGTATTATAAATTAAAATAGAAATTATAGAAAAATTTAATAAGTTTTGCATAGTAACGGGGATTTTTAATAGAGTGAGACTCTTTAAAAATAATAGACAAATTATAACCAAAGGGGGAGACAGGTAATGTCAAACGACAAAAAGAAAAAGTTTAAATTCCCATCTGCGTATACAGTATTGTTAGCAATAATGATAGCTATCGCACTAATAACTCAAGTTGTACCTGGTGTTAAGAAAGCTCAACTTTCAGATCTAGTTATGGCTCCAGTAACAGGTATGGTTGGGGTAAAAGATTTAGCTTTAGATGCAGAAATTCAAAAGTCTATGGAGGAAAATGGAGTAGAAGGTGCACTTAAAACAATTAATGATGCAGACGGTTCATACATGAGTGTATGGAACGAAGGGCAAGTTAAAGGTGCAATAGACGTTGCTTTATTCGTACTTATAATAGGTGGATTCCTAGGAGTTGTAACAAAAACAGGAGCTTTAGATGCAGGTGTTGGAGCACTTGTTAAGAAACTAAAAGGAAAAGAATTAATGCTTATACCAGTATTAATGTTTTTATTCTCTTTAGGTGGAACATCTTATGGTATGGCTGAAGAGTCTTTAGCATTTTACGCATTAATAACTGCAACTATGATGGCAGCAGGGTTTGATCCATTAGTAGGGGCTGCTACATTATTACTTGGTTGTGGTATCGGATGTTTAGGATCGACAGTAAACCCATTTGCAATAGGAGCTGCAGTATCAGCTGCTGGAGCTGCAGGGGTAACAATAAATCAAGGTACTACTATAGCAATAGGAGCTGCATTATGGTTAATACCTTTAATAATTTCAATAATATATGTTATGAAGTATGCTAAAAAAGTTTATGCAGATAAAAATGCTACAATATTATCTAAGGGTGAATTAGATGCAGCTCATGATGCATTTAGCAATGATTCAGAAGAGATATTAGAGCTAGATGGAAAGAGAAAATTTGTTTTAGTATTATTTGCACTATCTTTTGCAGTTATGATAATGAGTGTTATACCATGGAGTAACTTTGGAATAACTATATTTGAAAACACTACAGCATGGTTTAATGGTTCTCCATTAGGAGGATGGTGGTTCCCTGAATTAACAATATGGTTCTTCTTAATGTCTGTTTTAATAGGAATAGTTTACAGAATGTCAGAAGAAGATATAGTTGGTTCATTTATAAATGGATGTGCTGATATGGTTGGTGTTGCTTTAGTTGTTGGTATATCAAGAGGGGTATCTTTCATGATGGCAAACTCTGGTCTTGACTTATACATACTAGATAAAGCATCTGGAGTATTAAGTGGAGTATCTGGTATGTTATTTGCTAACATGGCTTATATAATATACATAGCATTATCATTCTTAATACCATCTACTTCAGGATTAGCATCAGTTTCTATGCCAATATTTGCACCATTAGCTCAAAAGTTAAATATTGCACCAGAAATAATAGTTTCTGCATTCTGTGCAGGTAGTGGTATAGTAAATTTAGTAACTCCAACATCAGGAGTTGTTATGGGTGGTCTTGCAATTGCAAAAATAGACTATGCTACATGGGTTAAGTTTGTAACTAAATTATTAGCTTTAATATTCGTAGCAACTATAGTTATATTAGCTGCAGGATCTATGCTGTTATAATTTTAAAATAAATATACCTTGTAAAATATTTATACTACAAAACCATAAGGCTTGCAAATAGCTTTGTGGTTTTGTTTTTATAAAAATAAATTCAATGATAAAGATTTATAGTAAGGATAGGTGAGTCATATGGGATTAGTCAGTTTCTTAAGTTGTTTTTATTTTGCGTTTACAGTATTACTTTTATTTAAAAAAAAATCTATGGGTAAGACCTATATTATCTTTGGAGTATTAACATATATTTTTGTTGTTGGATACTCGTCAATACCAAAGATACCACAGCAGATACAGGGAATTAGTATTTTTATAGTATTCTCTCTAATGGTATGCATATTTGGTTTAATGTTTGGAATTATGATGAAAGTATTTAATAAAAGTAATAAAACATCTGTTATAGCATCAATTGTTTCATCAAGTATATTAATATTAATACTATTTAATGTAAAAGGATGTTTAACTTACATGTATATACCAGTACTTTTATATATGCTGCAAAATAAGATAAATATAAATATAGATAAAACAGTATCTATATAAAAAATATATATGGATTTATAAAGGCCTCAAAGAATCTCATTAAGTGACATTTGTAGGTCTATTATTTTGAAAAAATAGTTCAAATAATAATAGATTTACTAGGAATACTAACATTAATAACGTTAGTTCTAAGGGAGTGTTATACTATGAGAAAAGTAATTGTAGTAGGCGGCGGAATTGGAGGTCTTTGTACTGCTGTTAGATTATTAAAACAAGGATATGAAGTTACAGTACTGGAAAAAGAGCCTAGAATAGGCGGGAAAGTAAATGCTAAATTTAAAAATGGAGCAAGATTTGATTTAACTGCATCTATATTGATGGCACCTCAAATTTATACAGAAATTTTTGAATATGCTGGTAAAGATTATAGAGATTATTTTGAACTACTAAAAATAGATCCTATATATGGTGTTAATTATGCTAGTGGAGAAAAATATAACTTTTATAGTGATTTAGGTAAAATGGTAGAAACTTTAGAAAGCATAGAATATAAATTACCTATAAGATATTTAAATTTTTTAACTAAATCTTTAGAAAAATATTTAGTTAGTAAAAAATATTTTTTAAATGAGCCTATGATTGATGCAACAGAAGTATCTAATAAAAAGATTATTAAAGAATTTATGAGTATATCTCCATTTAAAAGTAATAGTAAATATTTAAATAGCGTAATTAGAAATGAGCAAATAATAAATTATATGATATTTCAGTCTATGTATATAGGAGTAAATCCTTATAAAAATTCAAATATATACTCATTAATACCTGCAATATCTCATGTTTATGGTTTGTGGTATATAAAAGGAGGATTTTATAAATATATAGAATCTCTTGAAAAATTAATTTATGATTTAGGCGGTAGTATACAAACTAATACTACTGTTGAGAAAATAATGATAATTAATAATAAAGTTAAAGGAGTAATAAGTGAAAAAGGTGATTTTAAATGCGATATAGTTGTCTGTAATGCAGATTATCCATATGCTATTGATCAACTTTTAAAAAATCAAAAAAAATGCCTTAAGTTAAAGAAAGAAGATTATTCATGTTCTGTATTTATAATGTATTTAGGATTAAATAAAAAATATCATAATCTACAAGTACATAATATCTATATAGGTGAAGAATTTAAAGAAAATATACAGATGCCTTTTAAAGGAGAATTGCCACAACATCCATCATTATATTTATATTATCCAAGTAAGATAGATGACTCTGTATTAGGAAAATTTGAAAGTATATTAAATATTATGGTTAGGGTTCCGAATTTACAATATAAAAAAGTAAAATGGGATAAGAAGAACATAAATAAATTTAGAAATATAATATTAAAAGAAATTGAAAAAATAGATGGCTTAGAAGATTTAAAAGAAAATATATTATATGAATCATATTTAACACCAATGCAATTAAAGCATAAATTTAACTCTTATAATGGGACTGCATTTGGGATTAGCCATAAATTAAATTATACAACTTATTTTAGACCTCATTTAAAAGATGAGGATAATAAGGGATTATATTTTATAGGTTCGTCTACACATCCAGGAAATGGTATATCAGTAATAATAGAGGGAACAAAAATCTTAACAAAGCTTATACAAGATGATGTATATAAATATAAAATATGAAAAAATTGTATTAATTTATGGTAGATTTTTACGTTTAAATAAGTAATGTATATAGTTTGAAAATGTGCTAATATTGTATCGGAGGCTATTTTAGAAAGGGGAAATTTATATATGAAATCAATTTTAGTTATGGGTGGAAATGACTTCATAGGTTCTGCGTTAGCCGAATATTTAATAAAATGTGGATATAAAGTAGATATACTTACAAAAGGAAAAAAAGGTGTTAAATTAAAAACTTTAGGAAAACATTTTCTTTGTGATAGAGATGAAATATCTCAATTAAAAAAAATATTAAATAAAAAATCTTATGAATATATATATGATATGACTGCATATTCGAAGGATGATATAAAAAATTTAATAGAGTGTATCGACTTAAAATCCTTAAAAAAGTATGTTGTTTTATCATCAGGTGCTGTATATAAAGATAGTAGTAAACAGGCAAGAGAAGATAATGAAAAGGGAGAAAATAAAAACTGGGGAAAATATGGCCTTGATAAAAAAGAAGCAGAAGACTATATAATCAACAGTGATATACCATATATAATTATTAGGCCTACATATATTTATGGACCTAATAATAATCTTTATAGAGAAATTTATTTTTTTGAAAGAATATTACAAGAAAAGAAAATACCAGTTCCACATGGAAAGAATGTCATTACTCAATTTATATATATTGATGACTTAGTAAAAGTTTTAGAAAGTTTAACTCATAATGATAGAGTAAGAGAAGCCTACAATGTAACAAACCCCCAACTTATATCATGGAATGATTTAATACAAACATGTGGAGAAGTAGTAAAAAAATCTCCAGTAGTAAAATTAGTAGATATAAATAAGATTAATTTAGAGGAAAGACAATACTTCCCGTTTAGAAATATAGATTATAATTTAGATATAGATAAATTAATAGAACATGGGCTATATATACCAAATGTATTGTTAAAAGAAGGACTTAAAAAAACTTATAAATGGTATTTATCAACGAAACCAAAATTACAAGATAAAAAAATGAGTAAGGTAGATGATATTATAAAAATTAGTTAAAATAAATAGCGTAAATAAAAATGCTCATATATGTTGATATGGGTACAATAGTTATGAATAAAAGTATGGAAAATAATCCATACTTTTTTTACGTACAAAGAAATTATTATTACTTTATAACTTAAGTAAATTTATAAGTTTATTTATATAAATAAACTTATAAATAAAAAATAAAAAACTTTTGAAACTTTTAAAGGAATATAGTCCGTCTATATATATGTGATGAAAAGGAGGCCTTCGAAAAAGATGAATTTACTAAGCTTAGACAAAAAAAGAAAAGAAAACACTTTTAAAAATTACATCATAGAAAATCAAAGTATATTTTATAAAATAGCATACACTTATGTTAAAAATAATGAAGATGCCTTAGATATAGTACAAGAATCTATATGTAAAGGACTATCAAAGATAAAGACTCTTAAAGATGTAGAGTTAATAAAACCATGGTTTTATAAAATTTTAATAAATACAGCTATAGACTACATAAGAAAAAATAAAAAATACACTCAAGAAAAAGGAGACGTAGTTTCTGATAATTTCGTTGAGCATAATATAGATATAGAAATAGATATTCAGAAGGCCTTAGACAGTTTGTGCGAGGAAGACAAAACCTTAGTAATTCTTAGGTATTTTGAAGATATGAAAATATCAGATATAGCAACAATACTAGACAAAAATGAAAATACTGTAAAGACGAGACTTTATAGAGCTTTAAAGCTATTAAAAATTCAGATAAATAATGGATTAGAAGGAGACAATTATGAAAAATAAAAAACTAGAGCAATTAAAAAGTAACTATAATAATATAGAAATTCCTGAGAATTTAAATAATGTTGTTAATGAATCATTAAACAAGAAAAAGTCTTTGAATAAAAAGTGGTTAACAAGTGCAGCATCAATAGCTGTATTAGTAGGTGGAATTAATTTAAGTCCAGCATTTGCAAATACGTTAGAGCAAATACCTATAGTAGGAAACATAGTTAAAGTTGTAAGATTATCAAATTATAACTTAAACGAAAATGGGTTTGATGTATCGATAGATGTGTCTAAGGTAGAGGGATTAAAAAATAAAGAATTACAAGAAAATATAAATAAAGAAATGGAAGCTAATGCAAAACAATTATATCAAGATTATGTAAAAGAAATAGAACAATTAAAGAAAGATAATATACCAGGAAGAGAAATGGTTAAGTCATGGTCTGAAACTATGACAAATAATGATAAGATATTATCTCTAGTAGTATATGAGTTTCATGCACAAGGTTCATCTAATACAACAAGAAAATTCTATAATATCAATAAGCAAAATGAAACTGCTCTTACTCTTGAAAACATGTTTGCAGGAAAAGATTATATAAATATAATAAGTAAAAATATAAAAGAGCAAATGAAACAACAAATGAAAGAAGATTCTAATAAAGTCTACTGGTTAAATGATAAGGAAATTGGAGATGAAAACTTTAATAAGATAAGAAAAGATCAAGGTTTTTATATAAATGATAAAAATGAGTTAGTTATATGTTTTGATAAATATGAAGTAGCTCCAGGGGCTATGGGATTAGTAGAATTTACTATTCCAAACGATGTTTTAGCTCCTAACTTAGGATAAAGTAAAAATATAAATTTATCATAACAACAAAACTTTATAAATCCTTAAAATTATAAAAATAAGTGTCTAAATTTAGACACTTATTTAATTTTATTTTTATCCCAAATAAATAATTTTTCAGAATTATTTAAAGCTCCGAAAAGATTCTTCTTAACTCCAGGCATATCTTTATTCAGTTTAGCTAAAAGTTCTTTTACATCTTGTCTTTTTGTATGACCATTAGCTGGACAAGGATTTTCTATTACAGGATAGTTATATTCTTTTGTAGCTTTTTTAGTCATATATTCTTCAATATATACCATAGGTCTAATTATAGTTAAATCCTGCTTATCCATATGTGTTTTAGGTGAGAAGCAGTTAACTCTTCCTTCATAAAACATAGACATTAAAAATGTTTCTATAGCATCATCTTTATGATGGCCTAATGCTACTTTATTGCATCCTAATTTTTTAGCATTATCATTTAAAGCACCACGTCTTAAATTAGCGCATAAAGAACATGGATTTTTTTCTTTTCTAATATCAAAAACGATCTCTTTTATATTAGTTTGAATTTCATAAAATGGAACATCTAAATCTTCACATAACTCATAAAGTGGAGCATTATCAACGCCACCAGGATTTAAAGTTATAGCTATTAACTCGAATTTTTGAGGTGAGAACTTTCTATAATTGCTAAGAATATGAAGTAAAGTTAAACTATCTTTACCACCAGAAAGTCCTATAGCTATCTTATCATTTTCTTGTATCATATCAAAATCTTGTATAGCTTGACGAGCTTTGCTAAGAAGTTTTTGCATAGGCATAATTTTTTCCTCCAGAATGTTTAATTAAAAGCTTATTATATTATTTATATCCTAAGTATCGATATATAAATTATAAAAGAATTAAAATATTATAACAAATAAAATTTATACGGTTTTTCGTGAAACATATATTGTTTCATAAAACGCAGAATATAGACATGTTTTTCTGATTTTATAGTTTAAAATATATTAAGTAAATCAATATTAACGAATGCTTATGAATTAATTTTGAAGTATAATTATATCATATGAAAAAATAATTATCATGGAGGGAATAGAATGCAAAAAGTAGAAAGTTTTAAATTAGATCATACTAAAGTTAAAGCACCATATGTTAGAAAATGTTGTGTGTTAGATGGATTAAAAGGGGACAAGGTAAGCAAATTTGATTTAAGATTTTTACAACCAAATTCAGAAACTTTTGGAACAGCAGCTATGCATGGTTTAGAGCACTTATTAGCAACATATTTAAGAGATACTTTAGATGATATAATAGATTTATCTCCAATGGGATGTAGAACAGGGTTTTATTTAATACTGTGGGGAGATGTAGAGTCTTTAATAGTAAAAAAAGGATTAGAAGAAGCATTAAAAATGGTATTGAAATCTACAGAAATGCCAGCTGCAACAGCTGTAGAATGTGGCAATTATAAAGATTTATCATTATTTGGAGCAAAAGAGTATGCAAGAGAAGCTTTAGAAAAAGGATTTGCTCTTAATATATATGGTTAATAATATCATAAATAGCTATATAAATAGCTTAATTAATATAAATAAAGAAGAAGTTTTAAGATATTTAGAATATAAAGGTCAGTATATAGATAGAAATCTAAATGATTTAATAGATGAGTGTATCAAAATGACCAAGGAAAAGATAAACCCTCGATATTATTTGAGGGTTTATCCTATATTAAGAAATAATGATAATAAATCGATATTTTTTGAAGATTGTAGATTAAACTTTAAAAGTAATGACTTATATACATTATTACATGGATGTGAAGCATGTATTATTTTAGGAACAACTTTAGGAATAAATATAGAAAAAGAAATAAGAAAATATTCATATATAGACTTAACAAAAAGTATAGTTCTAGATGCATGTGCTACTACATCAATAGAAGAGCTATGTGATATTGTAGAAAAAGAGTTATCTGAAGAACTTAATAAAGAAGGAAAATATTTAACTATGAGGTATAGTCCTGGATACGGAGATTTATCTATAGAAAGTAATAAAGATATAATAGATACCTTAAATTTTAACAAAAACTTAGGTCTAACAATCACATCAAACAATATTATGATACCTAGAAAATCAGTAATTGCTATAATCGGAATAACTTCAGAAGATAAAACAAACAAAAAACATAAATGTATAATGTGTTCGAATTATACAAATTGTAAATATAGAAAAGGGGATGAAGAGAATGAATGTAAGGGAGTATATAAAGAATAATATATTAATATTTGATGGTGCTATGGGAACAATGCTGCAGCAAAAAGGGCTACAGATAGGAGAAAATCCTGAAATATTTGGTTTGAAAAATCCTGAAAAATTAATAGATATACATAAAGCATACTTGGAGGCTGGTTCTAATGTAGTTACAACAAATACTTTTGGAGCTAATGAGTTAAAGTTAGAAAAACTTGGATACACTGTAGAAGAAGTCGTAAATAATGCTGTAAAAGTAGCAAAGCTAGCAATAGAAAAAGTAGATAGATTAAAGCCTAGATATGTAGCGCTAGATATAGGACCTATTGGAGAAATGTTAGAACCTATGGGTACATTAAGTTTTGATGACGCATATGAAATATTTAAAAGACAAGCTATGCAGGGAGAAAAATCGGGAGCGGATCTTATAATAATAGAGACGATGATGGATTTATATGAGGCAAAAGCAGCTGTATTAGCAGCAAAAGAGAATACAAGTCTTCCTATATTTTGTACGATGACATTTGATGAAAATGGAAGAAGCTTTACAGGATGTTTGCCAGAAAGTATGATAGCTACAATAGAAGGATTAGGTGTAGATGCAATAGGTGTTAATTGTTCACTAGGACCGAAACAACTTTTACCAATAGTAAAAAAAATAGGCAGTTTAGCTACTATACCGGTGATAGTTCAAGCGAATGCAGGGCTTCCAAGTATAATAGATGGTCAAGCTATATATGATATAGATGAATCAGAATTTTTTGAAGGTGTAAAAAAATTTATTGAATATGGGGCTTCTATAATAGGGGGGTGTTGTGGGACTAATCCTAAATTTATAAATAAAATATCTCAAAATTTAAGCCAATTAAAAATAAATAAAAAAGTTAATGAAATTAAAAGTTTTGTATGCTCTCCATCTAAATGTATAGAAATAAAAGTACCTACTGTAATAGGAGAGCGATTAAATCCAACGGGTAGAGTACTTTTAAAAAAAGCACTTAAAGATGGATCATATGACTATATAATCAATTTAGCTATGGAACAAATAAATTCAGGAGCTGAAATATTAAATGTTAATGTAGGTTTGCCAGATATAGATGAAGCTACTATAATGCCTAAAATTTTAAAAGAAATTCAAGCTGTAATAGATACACCATTACAAGTTGATTCATCGGATATAAAAGCATTAGAAAATGGGCTTAGATATTATAATGGAAAAACTATAGTAAATTCAGTAAATGGAAAAGAAGAATCTTTACAAAAAATACTTCCTATAGCTAAAAAGTACGGTTCATGTATAGTAGGTTTAACTTTAGATGAGAATGGAATACCTAATACTGCTCAAGAAAGATTTGAAATAGCTAAAAAAATAGTAAATAGAGCAGTTGACCAAGGAATTAGAAAAGAAGATATCTTTATAGATTGCTTATCATTAACAGTTTCAGCACAGCAATTAGAAGCTATGGAAACGCTAAAATGTATAAGAATGGTTAAAGAAAGACTAGGTGTTAAAACTATATTAGGGGTATCTAATATATCATTTGGAGTTCCAAATAGGAAAGCTATAAATAATACATATTTAACACTTGCATTAGAATATGGTCTTGATTTACCTATAATAAACCCAAATGAAGATGGTACTATGGAAGTTATAAATTCATTTAAAGTATTAAAAAATATAGATAAACATTGCAAAAATTATATAGCTAAGTATAATGATATAAATATTATAGAAAATAAAATTAAAAATAATAATGAAAAAAGAGAATTGAGTTTAGAAGAAATAGTTGAAAGAGGATTAAAAGATGAAGCTAAAGAATCAACTTTAAAATTACTACAAACACATGATCAAGATTATATATTAAATGAAATTTTAATATCTACATTAGATAAAATAGGTAAAAAATATGAAGATGGAATTTTGTTTTTACCTCAATTAATACAGTCAGCTGAGACAGTTAAAACGTCATTAAATACAATAAAAGAAATTCTATCGAAGCAAAATAATAATGTGACATCAAAAGGAAAAATAATAGTAGCTACAGTAAAAGGAGATATCCATGATATAGGAAAAAATATAGTTAAAATAATGCTTGAGAATTATGGATATGAAGTTGTAGATTTAGGTAAAGATGTTCCGATTGAAGTTGTAGTACAAGAAGCAATTAAAAGAAATATAAAATTAATTGGTTTAAGTGCGTTGATGACAACTACAGTTACAAGTATGAAAGAAACTATAGAAGCTCTTAGAAAAGAAAATATAGATGTAAAAGTATTTGTAGGAGGAGCTGTTTTAACAGAAGAATATGCTAAAAATATAGGAGCAGATTACTATTCAAAAGATGCAAAATCTGCAGTAGATATAGCTAAAATAAATTTAAGTTAAAAACAATATTATTTTTTTGTAATATGTTAAAACTAATAAGAGTTATGATAAAAATAGGATTAAAACTAATGAAATATTTTACAAATTTAAACAAAATATCTGTAAAAATATGTATAAAAAACATTAAAATACAAAATATATAGAAAAAACTCATAAGAATGTGATAAAATAGGAAGGTGATTCTTAGGGAGGGTAAACGACGATGATTGAAAAAAGAGAGCCTTATTCATTAGTTTTCGGAGTATCAGTTTTTGATATATGTGGATTTACAGATAGAAATTACAGATGTAATGACTCAAATCCAGGTAAAGTAAAAACTTCTTTTGGAGGCGTTTGTAGAAATATAGCAGAGTGCATGGCTAGAGTAGGTGTAAATACTAAATTTATATCTATTTTAGGAGATGATGAAGCAGGAAATAGAATGGTTGAACATTCTAAAGTAATGAATTATGATATGAGTGAATCTTTAATCATAAGAGGTGGTCACACACCTACATATATGGCTATCTTAGATGAGCAGGGAGAGATGGTATCTGCTGTAGTTGACATGAAAATAATAGACATGTTTACAACAGAGTTTATAGACTCAAAAGCAGATATAATTAAAAACTCAGAATATATGATACTAGATTCAGATAGACCTGATATTGTAGAATATATAATAAAGACATTTAGTGAAGATACTAAATTTATATTAGACCCTGTATCGGCAGCTAAAGCCAAAACAGTAAAACATTTAATAAAATATTTCCATACTGTAAAGCCGAATAGATATGAAGCTGAAATAATGTGTGGATTCAAAATACACAATGATGAAGACTTAAGAAAAGCTGGAAAGTATTTTATAGACTTAGGTATAGAAAATGTGTTTATTACACTAGATGAAGATGGTATATACTATAATAATGGATCAGATGAAGGTAAGATAAAAGCTAATGATGTTAAAGTTGTTAATGTTACTGGAGCTGGAGATTCATTTGTGGCAGGAATAGCAAATGGATATATGAAATCTACGAATATAGTAGATACTGTAAAATATGCAATAGCAATGTCAACAATAACTATATCGACAGAGGAAACTATACATCCAGATATGTCACAAGATCTAGTTCAAAAATATGTTAATGAAATAGACTGGACAGAAGAAAAATATAGTAAATAAAAATTTACTATATTTAAAAAATTATATATAATTAAGTTATAGGTTAATCTACAAATTTTGAGATTAATTGATATAAAATTTATCGTCAACACTAAAAAGACTAATAGAAGCTTATTCTATTAGTTTTTTTATGTTTAAGGGCATTATAATACAAAAAAACTGTGAATAAGTTATGAGGTATAGTAATATCAACACCTTTGTGGAAGTAAAAATGATATTTTTGAGCGACGGACGAAGTCGTTGGCGGCATGAGCTAAGTGAATTTTTTATTAAAAAAATATAATAAATATTATATTTTAAGGTATATAAAATTTTAGATATGTGCATAATTAAAATATAGGAGATATTTACTCCCCCTAAAATAAATATCTCACAATCTCCCCCAAGGAGCATCTATAACGGAAATAGATGCTTCTTTTTTTATGTTCAAAAAAAAGAAATATATAAGATATATTCTTATATATTTCCCTTTTGTTATATTTAATTAAAATGCCCAGTTTCCATCTTTGAATATTTGGATTTTTTCTCCATCGTAAGTTTCTCCAATTATGTTCATATCATTAGAACCAATCATAAAGTCAACGTGAGTTAAACTTTCGTTTACTCCATGCTTATCAGATTCTCCTTCTTTGATTTGGTCTCCATCTTTAATACAAGTTTTATAAGCAGAACCTAAAGCAAAATGGCAAGATGCATTTTCATCATATAAAGTATTGAAGAATACTATATTAGTATCAGATATAGGTGACTTAAATGGAACCAATGCAACCTCTCCTAAATAGTGAGAACCTTCATCTGTATCTATAAGTTTACCTAACGTCTCAGCACCTTTTTCAGCGGTAAAATCAACTATTTTACCATCTTTGAAAGTTAAAGAGAAGTTGTCTATAACATTACCTCCATATACAAGGGGTTTTGTACTATAAACAACACCATTAACTTCATATTTATGAGGCATAGTAAAAACTTCTTCAGTTGGTATATTAGGATTAAAGTTTATACCATTAGGGTCTTCAGATGCACCGCTTAACCAAATATGACCTTCTGGTAATTCCATAGTTATATCTGTTTTAGCAGATTTAAATTTTAATGTTTTAAAATTCTTTTCATTTAAGAAATTCATTCTTAATTTTAAGTCTTCATTATGTTTTTTCCAAGCTTTAATAGGGTCTTGACCTTCAACTCTTGAACATTTGAATATAGCTTCCCATAATTTATCAATAGCTTCTGAAGTAGATACATTAGGGAATATCTTTTTAGCCCATGATTCTGTTGGTATAGATACTATACTCCATTTACATTTATCTGATAATGTATAAGATCTCCATTCCTTTAAAGCCATAGCTGAAGCTTTTTGGAAATTAGCAACTCTTTGAGGATCAACATCTTTTAATAAATCTGGATCCTGAGCATATATAGTTAAGAATGCTCCGCCTTCTTTAGCTATATCAACATATTGATCAGATGTCCATTTAGGGAATTCATTAAATGACTCCTCTGGAGCATTTAAATACTTTAATAAAGTACATTGTTCATCAGACCATTCTATATGTACGTGTTTTGCACCAACATTATAAGCATGAACTAAAACCTTTCTTACGAAAGGAGCACACTCTATAGGAGATCTTACAAGTAAAGTTTGTCCTGGTTGTATGTTTACACCTACTTTTACTGCAAGTTCAGCATATTTATCTAAATTTCTTTCAAAATCCATAAGGTTACCTCCAAAATTTTAAGGATATTTATTCTAATTATATTTTAGTACATAATGACACTAAACATACTAATAAAAATAAAAATATAGATAAATTTTCCATAAATTATAATCTTATTTTATTAGTAAATGAAACAAAATAGCAATGGAAAATTAGAAATTTAATAAAGAATTAAAAATTTAATATTATAAACGGCAGAAATAAAACTAATATTGGAAACAATAAAAATGATTAAACCTAAGATTATGTAATTTTAATATTAGATTGATTAGATATCTAAAAAAATATATAGTTTTTTTATATTAAAATAGTACAAAAAAACTCAAAAAAACTTATAATATAATATATAGTTTTTTTAGTGACAATAAAATATATTATAGTTTTTATATAGATAGATATAAAAATTTAGGAGGAAGTAGATGGAGTTATATGATGCTATTTTTTATAGAAGAACTATAAAAAATTATTCAAATAAAAATATAAGCGCACCTTTGATGGAAGAAGTTAAAAATATATGTAATGATATAACTTATCTAAACGAAGAGTTAAAAATAAAGGCTAATGTAATAGAAAGAGGTCATTTAATTCATTTCTTGATGGGAAAAAAGTGTAATATAAAAGCACCACATTATATAGTAGTAACATCTAATAAAGGTGAAGATTACTTGCAAAATATAGGTTTTGCAATGGAAAAAGTAGTCCTACATTTAACCACTTTAGGTTTGGGAACTAGTTGGTTAGAATGCGATATAAAAAAGGAAGATATAATAGATATTGAACGTGTTGAAAATTATGAGCTAGATTACGGAAGTTCTATTGATAAAAAAAATGAAGAACTAGAAGAAGAACAGCAAGAAAATATAAATCATAATGATGATGAACAGCCATGTATATTAATAGCGTTTGGATATCCTGAAAAACAAGAAGTCTTATTTAAATCTATAGATGGAAGAAAAGATCGTAAGCCTTTAAAGAAAATTTCTAAAAAAATGGATAGAAAATGGATTAAAGTATTAAATGCAGTTAGGGTATCTCCATCCGTTAAAAATATGCAACCATGGATGTTTTATAGTACCAAAACAGCTATAAATTTATACGAAGAAAAGCCTAAAAAAAACTTGGAAGATATGAGTAAAGTAAGTATGGGGATTGCACTAAGGCATTTTGATATGGCATGTGAAAAATATAATATACCAGTGGAATATATAAAATCAAATGCAAAGAAAAAACTTGGAAAGCAGTATTATATAAGTATAATAGAAAAATAAAAAAATATAAAAAAACTAGAAATAAATAAAAATATATAAATAATAATGAAAAGAATAGTTGACACATAAAAGAATAAGTGTAATAATTGTAAACAAGATGAAGCTTTAAATTATCCCAGAGAGGATATAAAGTGGATTTAAATTGAAAATAGAATTCCTTCAAACTAGTCCAGAGAGGCTAAAAAGGTTAAGTATTAATATGATTATTTAGACTTGAATTCATAACCTCTAGCTGGCAAAGTTAGAGGTTTTTTAATTGTTAAGTAAAAATTAAAAAAGTAAGTAAACTTTTAAAATATAAATAAAAATAAAATAATAAAGTCTTTTAAACTAGTCCAGAGAGGCTGGGAAAGATATCTCGTAGCTAATTAAACTAATATAGTTATGTATAGATAAAATCCTTATACTCTTTTTGGGTATAAGGATTTTTTTTAGGCTTTATTAAAAAGGAGAGTTCAATATGATAAATGGTAAAGAAAAATTAATAGTTGCAATTGATACTGCTGAATTTGATAAAGCAAAAAAATTAATAGACACATTAGAAGATAGTGTAGATATATTTAAAGTTGGTCTAGAGCAATATGTAGCTACTAGAGGAAAAACAGTAGATTATTTAAAAGAAAAGGGAAAAAAAATATTCTTAGATCTTAAATTCCATGACATCCCAAATACTATGGAAAGTGCTGTAAGGGCAGCTGTAAGAGATAATGTATGGTTAATGACTATACATGTATCTGATATGGAAGGTATGAGAAGATGTGCAATAGCTGCAAAGGAAGAAGCAGAAAAATTAAACATAGAAAAACCAATAATAGTAGGAGTAACAGTTTTAACTTCATTAAGTGATAAAGATTTACAAGATATAGGATGTAACATGAACACTGAAGAATTAGCTATAAAAAGAGCAAAGTTAGCTAAAGAAGCAGGAATAGATGGAATAGTTTGTTCAGCACAAGAAGTTCATAAAATAGTTGAAGCATGTGGAACAGACTTTGTAACAGTATGCCCAGGAATAAGACCAGCCTCATCTGAAGCAGGAGACCAAAAAAGAGTAGTAACTCCAAAGGATGCAATAAATAGAGGAGCGCACTATTTAGTAGTTGGAAGACCTATAACTAAAGCTGAAAATCCAAGTAAATCAGCAAAAAGCATAACAGAAGAAATAGAAAATGCTTAGGAGGTAAGGTTCATGAGAGGGAGATTAATATTACAAGACGGAACTATATTTGAAGGAAAGGCCTTTGGATATTTAAAAGACAACGTAGGGGAGGTAGTATTCAATACCTCTATGACTGGGTATGGAGAAGTATTAACAGATCCTTCATATTATGGTCAAATAGTTACAATGACTTACCCACTTATAGGAAACTATGGAATAAACCTAGAAGATGTAGAGTCAAAAGGTGTTCATGTAAAAGGATTTATAGTTAGAGAAAAAAGTGATACGCCAAACAACTTTAGATGTGAAATGGATTTAGACACATATTTAAAGCAAAATAAGATTATAGGATTAGAAGGCATAGATACAAGAGCATTAACCAAGATACTAAGAAATAATGGAACTATGAAAGGCATAATAACTTTAGAAGGAGCTTCAATAGAAGATGTTCAATCTAAGCTAGATGCATTTTCAAACACTTTAGCAGTAAAAACAGTAACTAGAAAAGAAGTTGAATATATAGCTGGAGAAGGAACTAAAGTAGCTGTTATGGATTTTGGAGTTAAGCAAAATATACTAAGATCATTTGCAGCTCGCGGATGTGATATAACAGTATTTCCAGCAACAACTAAGCCAGAAGAAATATTAGAGATAAATCCAGATTTAATATTCTTATCTAACGGACCTGGAGATCCAGAAGATTTAGAAGATGTTATAGAAAACATAAAAGAATTAGTTGGAAAAAAACCAATAGCAGGAATATGCTTAGGTCACCAACTTTTAGCATTAACGCTAGGTGGAAAAACAGCTAAACTAAAGTTTGGTCATAGGGGTGGAAATCATCCAGTAAAGGACTTAGAACAAAATAAAGTGTTTATAACATCTCAAAATCATGGGTACTACGTTTCTGAAATACCAGAGAATATGGTAGTAACTCATGTAAATTTAAATGATAACACTGTAGAGGGTATGAAACATACAGAGCTGCCAATATACAGTGTGCAATATCATCCAGAGGCTTGTCCAGGGCCAAAAGACAACGATTATATATTTGATAGATTCTTAGAATTAGTATAGATTGTGAATTTTGATTAGATAAGGAGATAAAATTATGCCTAAAATAGATAGTATAAAAAAGACATTAGTATTAGGATCAGGACCTATAATCATAGGGCAAGCAGCAGAATTTGATTATTCAGGAACACAAGCTTGCCAAGCTTTAAAAGAAGAAGGAATAGAAGTTGTATTAATAAATAGTAACCCAGCTACTATAATGACTGATAAAGAAGTAGCGGATAAAATATATATAGAACCATTAACCATTGAATTTATAGAAAAAATCATAGAAAAAGAAAGACCGGATAGTTTATTAGCAGGAATGGGTGGACAAACAGCTCTTAATTTAGCTGTTGAATTACATGATGCTAAAATATTAGAAAAGTATGGTGTAAAAATAATAGGTACATCTGTTGAATCTATAAAAAAAGGTGAAGATAGAGATACTTTCAGAGACGTTATGAAGCAAATAAACCAACCAGTAGTAGTAAGTGATATAGTAAATGACTTGGAAAGTGGACTTGATTTTGCAGAGAAAATTGGATATCCAGTTGTAGTTAGACCTGCTTATACACTAGGAGGAACTGGTGGTGGTATAGCTGAAACAGTTGAAGAACTTACAGAGATACTTACACAAGGATTACAATTAAGTCCAGTTAATCAAGTGTTGCTTGAAAAGAGTATAAAAGGTTGGAAGGAAATTGAATACGAAGTAATAAGAGATGGTAATGGAAACTGCATAACTGTATGTAATATGGAAAATATAGATCCTGTTGGAGTTCATACAGGAGATAGTATAGTTGTAGCACCTAGCCAAACTCTAAGTGATAAAGAATACCAAATGCTTAGAAAAGCATCAATAGATATAATAAATGCGATAGAAGTTGAGGGTGGGTGTAATGTACAGATAGCATTAAATCCTAATAGTTTAGAATATGCAATAATAGAGATAAACCCAAGGGTTTCTAGATCATCAGCTTTAGCATCAAAAGCTACTGGTTATCCAATAGCTAAAGTTGCAGCTAAAATAGCTTTAGGATATACATTAGATGAAATTGAAAATGCAGTAACAAAGAAAACTTATGCATGTTTTGAACCTACACTAGATTATGTAGTAGTAAAAATACCAAAGTGGCCATTTGATAAATTTAAGCAAGCTAACAGAAAGCTAGGTACTAAGATGATGGCAACTGGTGAAATAATGAGTATAGGAAGCAACTTTGAATCAGCTATGTTAAAGGGGATTAGATCTCTAGAAATAGGTAAATATTCATTAGTTCATGCTCAATCTGAAGAAAAAAGCTTAGAAGAATTAAAGGCAAGTGTAGTTGTACCAGATGATGAAAGATTATTCGATCTAGCTGAAATGATAAGAAGAGGTTATAAAGTAGGAATGATAGAACAGATCACTGGAGTAGACAAGTGGTTTATAAATAAATTTAAATGGATAGTAGAGCAAGAAGAGAAATTAAGAGGAATGAAAATAGAAGATTTAAATAAAGATTATCTTCTAGAATTAAAGAAAAAAGGATTCTCTGATAAAGGTATAGCAGATTTAATGAAAATAAGTCCTGAAAGATTATGTGAATTAAGAAAGCTATACAACATACAACCAGCATATAAAATGGTTGATACTTGTGGGGGAGAATTTGATGCATTATCTCCATACTACTATTCAACATATGAGCAGTATGACGAAGTTGAAGTAAGTGATAGAAAAAAAGTAATAGTTTTAGGTTCTGGTCCAATAAGAATAGGTCAAGGTATTGAATTTGATTACTGCTCAGTACACTGTGTAAAATCGTTAAGAAACATGGGAATCGAGACTATAATAGTTAATAATAATCCAGAAACAGTAAGTACAGATTTTGATACATCAGATAAATTATACTTTGAACCACTAACAGAAGAAGAAGTATTAAATATAATAGAAAAAGAAAATCCAGACGGAGTGATATTACAGTTTGGAGGTCAAACAGCTATAAAGTTAGCTAAGTTCTTAGATGAAAAGAAAATAAAAATATTAGGAACTGACTTTACAGATATAGATGCAGCAGAAGACAGAGAAAAATTTGAAGAATTATTAGAAAAACTAGATATAAATAGACCAAAAGGAAAGGCTATATGGTCAGTTGAGGAAGGAATTAAAGAAGCTGATAAGTTAGGATATCCAGTACTTGTTAGACCATCTTACGTACTTGGTGGTCAAGGTATGGAAATAAATTATGATGAAAATAAATTGGCTAGATATTTAGAAAGTGCATTCCAAAGGGATAAAAAAAATCCTGTACTTATAGATAAGTACTTAACGGGTAGAGAAATAGAAGTAGATGCTATATGTGACGGTAAAGATATATTAATACCAGGTATAATGGAACACTTAGAAAGAGCAGGAGTTCATTCTGGAGATAGTATAACAATGTATCCGAGTCAAAATATATCTGATGAAATAAAAGATAAGATATTAGATTATACTAAAAAAATAGCATTAGAGCTAAATGTTCTTGGAATGGTGAATATACAGTTTATAGAATTTAAAAATGAATTATATGTAATAGAAGTTAATCCAAGAGCAAGTAGAACAGTACCATATATAAGTAAGGTAAGTAATGTACCTATAATAGACTTAGCTACTAAATGTATGCTAGGCGATAAGTTAGAAGATTTAGGCTATGGAACAGGTGTATATAAAGAGCCTAAGTTAATATCAGTAAAGGTCCCAGTTTTCTCTATGTCAAAGCTTGCCAAAGTTGATGTAAGCTTAGGACCTGAAATGAAATCAACAGGAGAAGTTTTAGGGGTTGGAGAAACATTAGAAGAAGCACTATACAAAGGATTTTTAGCGGCAGGGAAGACTATGTCAGATAAAAAAGGTGTAGTACTTGCAACTATAAACAATTATGACAAAGAAGAATTTATAGAAATAGCTAAAGATATGAATGAAATAGGGTACACTTTCGTAGCAACTGAAGGAACGGCTAAAACATTAAGAGATAATGGAATAGAAGCAGATATAGTTAATAGGGTAGAAGAAGCAAGACCTAATATATTGGATGTTATAAGGAATAAACAAGTTGATATAGTAATAAATACTCCGACAAAAGGAAATGACTCTACCAGAGATGGATTTAAAATAAGAAGAACTGCCACAGAGTTCTCAACAGAAGTAATGACATCTCTAGATACATTAAAAGCTTTAGTTGAGGTAAAGAAAAAGAAAATATCAAATGATGGTTTAGAAGTGTATAATATAGCAAAATAATAAAAAAGGTGGATGAAATATTAAAATTTCATCCACCTTTTATTAGATGTATAATTTGATTTAAAAATATTATCTTCTAGTATGTCTGTTTTTTCTTCTTGTAGATACTACATTATCAGGGGAACAATAATATCGTGGATTTATATATTGTGAAAACTTTTCAAAGGAAATTTTAAACTTAGGAATTCCAAATTCTTCAGGTGCTATTTCATCTAATTCAAAGTAAATAACGATTCCATCATCTGTTAAGTAGAATGCTTGATCATCAGGTATTTCGATAGGTTCATCTTCATAATATAGAGATTTATCTTGATTAACTTTATAGTTTACGTAGTCACTTACAAGTTTTATATAGTCAACACCAGGTTTAAATATATCTTCTAAGTAAATTCTATTTCCTGTTAATAAATCAAAGTTATAGTTATTTATTTGATTATATATAGGTCCAAATTCTCCAGGAAATCCCATTAAATTTAATATATTACTTAAGATATGATTTTTATTGAATGTAACTGCATAGCTACTAACAACCCTATAATGTTTCTTTGGCAATGCGTTTTGTGATGCTGAACTATTAGCTTGTTTTTCTTCTTCAGCTAATCCGTTTTTAAAAGTGTACACATCTTCCTTTAGAGTAGAATTTAGGCCATTAAGTAAATTAGGATCTACGTTAAAGTAAGTATTTTTAAAATTATATAAAGTTGGATATTGTAAGTTATAAGAGAAAAACTCGTCTCTTCCCATATCCTCATTAAATCTTACATATAACAAATTATATAGACAACCATTATTTTTTTCAGAATTTCTCATTGAATGTACCCCCTAAAAAAATCATTACAATATAATATGCTAAACACATGAGGAATGTTAATGAAAATGGATTTAGAAAAAAGTAGCAAAACACTAGCTAAAATAATTGATAATAAGAATATAAAGTGAATAAAATACCGAAAATATAAAGTAATATTATGGTATAATACATAAATTGAGATTAAAAATTTAGGAGGACATGAATGTTAATATTAGCAGATAAATGGAAAGATTATGAACTTATAGATATGGGTAACGGAGAAAAATTAGAACGTTGGGGAGATATAGTTTTAAGAAGACCAGATCCTCAAGTTATGTGGCCGATACCAAATGAAAGTGGCTTATGGAAAAATCCTCATGGACACTACCACAGAAGTAATAGAGGTGGAGGACAATGGGAGCAAAAAAAGAAATATCCAGAAAAATGGACTATAAGCTATAAAGAATTAAAGTTTAATATAAGTCCTACAGGATTTAAGCATACAGGATTATTCCCAGAGCAAGCTGCTAACTGGGATTGGTCAATGGACATGATAAGAAAAGCAGGTAGACCTATAAAAGTACTTAATTTATTTGCATATACTGGTGGAGCTACAGTAGCGTGTGCAGCAGCAGGTGCAGAAGTATGTCACGTAGATGCATCTAAAGGAATGGTTACTTGGGCTAAAGAAAACTTAAATACATCAGGCCTTGGAGATAGAAAAGTAAGATTTATAGTAGATGATGTTGTTAAGTTTGTTGAAAGAGAAATAAGAAGAGGAAATAAATATGATGCTATAATAATGGATCCACCTTCTTATGGAAGAGGTCCAAAAGGTGAAGTATGGCAAATAGAAGAAAAATTATATGGATTAGTCGACTTATGTACAAAAGTATTATCAGATGACCCATTATTCTTCTTAATAAACTCGTATACAACTGGATTATCTCCAATAATACTTGAACATATATTAGATGCTACAGTAGCTAAAAAGGCTAGAGGCGGAAATATATATGCAGGGGAAATAGGAATACCTACATCTAGAGATGGAAAAGTTCTTCCTTGTGGTATATTTGGTAGATGGGAGTCTAAGTAATGATTAAGGTTTTGTATGAAGATAATCATTTGTTAGTAGTAGAAAAACCAGTAAATATATTATCACAAGGTGATGATACTAATGATAAGGATATGGTTAATCTTCTAAAACAATATGTAAAAGAAAAATATAATAAACCAGGAAATGTATATATAGGATTAGTTCATAGGCTAGATAGACCGGTAGGAGGTGCTATGGTATTTGCAAAAACATCAAAAGCAGCCTCTAGACTATCTGAACAAGTAAGAAATAAAACTTTCAAAAAAACATACAGAGCGGTTATACATGGAACAATGCCTAAAGAAAAAGATGTTTTAAAAGACTATCTTTATAAAAATAAAAAAAATAATATGGTTAGTGTAGTTAGAAAAGATCATAAAGAAGCTAAAAATGCTGAGTTAAGTTATGAAACTTTAGGTAAAAAAGAAGGTTTTAGTTTAGTAGAAATTGATTTGAAAACTGGAAGGTCTCATCAAATTAGAGTACAGTTTGCAAGCAGGAAGCACCCTTTATTTGGAGATCAAAGATATGGTCAGAATGTAAATAAAGTAGGCCAACAAATATCATTATGGTCTCATAAGATAGAAATAGAGCATCCTACTACTAAAGAAAAAATGGAGTTTATATGTGAACCACCACAAGAATATCCATGGAATTTATTTTAAGTAAAAACAAAAAAGAGATAAAGATTAATTAATCTTTATCTCTTTTTTTACGAAAACTAATTAAAAAATAAAAAATGACTAAACTATATAGTATAATAACCTAGATAAAAGAATCTAATTTTATTTGAAGAGGAGACAGTATGGAAAAGTATACAGGGTTTTACATTGAAAAACCTACTGGAAATAATATTTTTTCTTATGAAGAAAGAGAAAACAAAAAAATTTATGTCCCTAAGTTAATAGAAGCCGATTTGAGTGCTGTTGTAGTAGGAGATGAAATAGTATTCAATGAAATCGATGAAGATGTTGAGATAAAGGCTAAAGGGCTTAAAAATATAGTTAAATATAATATTAATAATAAAGATGTTTACATATTTGATAATCACAATCACGCATTTTACTTTTGGCTTAAAAGTTTAAGTAAAAAGAGTTTTAATAAAGGTTGTAAGTTAGTACACGTAGATCAACATAAGGATATGAGAGAACCTGAAAATTATGATGTAGATATTTTAAATATTGATGATGTATTTAGATATACTAATGAAGTTCTAAATGTAGGTAACTTTATAAAACCTGCTCTTAAGCATAATGTTTTTTCTGAAGTTATTATAATTGATAGTTCTTATGGATTTGATTTGGATATAGATGGGGAATATGTACTAGATATAGATTTAGATATATTCTCAAAAGATATGGACTATATAGCATATGAAACTAAGATTTCAAAAATAAAAGATCTTATAAAAAATACTAAGGTAATAACTATAGCAAGTAGCCCATTTTTTATAGACCAAGAGTATGCTATAAAAGTGTTAAAAGAATTATTTAATTATGATATAATAGAGTAGTTATATTAGAAATTATGGTATAATATAAAGTTGAAAACTATAAAACTAAAAAAATTTATACTATAAAGATTATAAAAAACAAAATTTTAGGAGGACAAAGGTATGAGTTTATACACTGAATGGAGAAACTTAAGTGATAACCACGAAAGCCAAGAATCAGAAATAAAGTTCTGGGAAGATTATTTAAAAGTTGAAGCTGGTATATACAACGAACTTTTAAACAAAAAGCAAGAAATTATAGAAGGAAAAGTTAGCGATTTAGCAGCTAGCTATAACGCATCTGTTGAATACTTCATGGGATTCATAGATGGAATAAGTGAAAGTTTAAAAGAGGAGATAACTTTAGAAACTATAGAAGCTGACAGTACTATAAAGTTAGACATAGATTGGGAAAAATTATACTACAACATGGTAGCTGTAGAAGCTCACTGGTTATACAACTTACAAGGATGGGCTGAAATATTACCAGAAGCTAAGAGAAAAGAATTACAAAAATCTTACAAAACTTCTAAGACAGTAGTTAAAGAAGATAGAGTTGGAAGAAATGATGCTTGCCCATGTGGAAGTGGAAAAAAATATAAGAAGTGTTGTGGAAAGTAAGGTAAATTTATGTTTATTCTAAGATTCATGAACGAAGAAGATGATTTATCAGTTAAGGAATTTACTAACTTAAGTGAGGTAAAAAGCTATATAGCTGAAAACAATCTAGAAAGAACATGGCATCAAATAGAAGAAGTTAAAAAAGTTATACCGAACTTAAAAGAAGACTAATATGAAGGATATTATGATAGAAATTATTTATCATAGTATCTTTTTTTTATAATAAAAAATCTTAATCACTTTTTATTATATAAATTATTAATTTAAATAATATCAATTCATTAATATATTAACACTTAAAATCTGAAATTAAATAAAAAATAAAATTAAAATAATGTAATTATTTTAGAATATTATAGTTAAAAATAATTTTGTTGTAAAAAAGTTTTTTTATATAAAGTTTATTTTATAATATAGACAATAATATAAAATTATAGTACATTGTATACATAGACAACAAGAAATGACACAAAGTGATAAAAACACTAGGATCAGACATAATAACAAAGCAATTAAAAGAAATAGACATAAAAGGAGGAGTTTATTTAATGCTCCTCCAAAGAATAACCTTAATATAAAAATACTAACCCCCTGAATTAGTATTTAGAAAATCCAAACCCCTTTAAAGACTGTATCGGAAGCAGTCTTTTTTTGTATTATAAATAATTAGCATAAATAAAAATTCCCGATAGGCTTAATCTACGATGTTGTCGCTACACTTCGTGTAGCTAAAGGCCATGTTTGTTTATTAAAAAATAGCTATTATATTTAATTAAATATAATAGCTATTTTGCTGAATTTTAAATTAAGAATAAACTTAATATTATTTATTTATATCAGCTAAGTCTTTAGCTATTTGAGCAGCTATCTTAGCATTGTTATATACTAATTCTATGTTAGACTCTAAACTTTTACCAGCAGTTATAGTCTTAACTTTATCTAATAAGAAAGGAGTAACTTTTTTACCTGCTATATTATTTTCTTCAGCTTCTTTTAAAGCAGTTTCTATAGCATTAGTTATAGTATTGTAGTCCATTTCAAATTCATTTGGGATTGGGTTACCTATAACCATCCCACCTTTTAAATTCAAGTCCCATTTAGCTTTTAAAGCAGTAGCTACTTCCATAGAAGAATCAACTCTGTAGTCAACACCGAATCCACTTCTTCTAGTATAGAATGCAGGGAATTCATCTGTACCAAATCCTATTACTGGTACTCCGTTAGTTTCTAAGTATTCTAATGTTAAACCTATATCTAATATAGATTTAGCACCAGCACATATAACAGCAACATCTGTATTAGCTAATTCTTGTAAATCAGCAGATATATCAAATGTTTCTTGTGCGCCTCTGTGAACACCACCTATACCACCTGTAGCAAACACTTTAACACCAGCTAAGTCAGCTAATATCATTGTAGTAGCAACAGTAGTAGCTCCATTTAATTTTTTAGATATTATGAAAGGTAAATCTCTTCTACTAGCTTTAACAACATCTTTACTCGTTCCTAAGAACTCTATTTCTTCTTCAGTAAGACCAACTTTTAAAACTCCATCTATTATAGCAATTGTAGCTGGAATTGCACCATTTTCTCTTATTATTTTACTAACATTTTTAGCCATCTCTACATTTTTTGGATAAGGCATTCCATGAGATATTATAGTTGACTCTAATGCAACTACAGGTTCTCCTGCTTCTATAGCTTTTTTAACTTCTGGATGTACTTGTAAATATTTTTCTAACATAAAATCATCTCCTTAAGAATTTTTTCAATATTTTCAACTGACATATTAGGATTAATTGTATTTTCATGAGACAATGCTATAAGTGAAGCTGCAACAGCAAAATTAGTTGCATATTTAATATCAAAATTATTTAAATGACCATAAACAAGAGCTGCTGTAAATGCATCCCCTGCACCTGTAGCATTAATAATATCAATTTTTACTCCATCAATTTTAAAACTAGTTTCTTGCGTAGCGCAGAATACTCCATCTTTCCCAAGAGTTATAAATAATTTTTCAACACCTTGGCTTAATAATTTTTCAGCGCATAAATTTAAGTCATCAATACTATCAATTTTTATTCCAGATAGTGATTCAGCCTCATACTTATTTAATTTTATAGTATTAAATTTACCAATGATGTCTTTTAATTTCATACATTTAGCTGTCGATACTGCATCAACAAATATTGGTATATGTGAATATGTAGAAGTTATATATTCTATAACCTCTTTAGATAAGTTAGTATCTAGCACAATTGCTAAAGAATCATTTATAAATTGATGCTTAGAACTAATATATTCAACATCTATTTTTTCTAATAAATCCATATGAGATATTGCTAACTGCATATCATTAGAATTATTAAGTATAGAAACATATATTGATGTAGGTATTTCATTAGATACATAACAATCATCAGTATCCATTCCATAGCTTTTACACTCTGATAACAATTGATTTCCATATAAATCATTTCCAACAGCAGATATAAGCTTTGTACCTATTCCTAATCGGCACATATTATCAGCTATGTTTCTCCCAACACCACCTAAAGATATATCAACCTTACCAGGATTTGAGTCAAACATTACAAGAGCATTATTAGGTATACCTTGTATATCTATATTAGATCCGCCTATAACTGTTACATAATTACTCTTATTTAAAATGTATCCTTTGCCCTTTATATATCCTTTTTTCATAAGATTAGTTATATGTACTGCAATGGAAGAACGAGCTATGCATAATCTATCGGCTAATTCTTGTTGAGAAATCATAGGATTTTCTTTTAAAATATCTAAAATTTCTTTTTCTCTCTCAGTCATATTTACCACCTGAAATAAATATTTGTTTATATAAATAAACATTTGTTTACAAATATATTAACATTAACTTAGTAATTTTTCAACAAAAAAATGTTTTATATTCTTAAGGAACAAAAAAAACTATAAAACATACTATAAATTAAGATAAAACTTATTAGGGAGGACAGCCATGAAGATAGGAGACGTAGTAGCAAGAAAATCGTATAATAAGGACATTGTTTTTAGAATAGTTGGATTTAGTATAGATGAAAATAATGAAAAAATAGCAATATTAAAAGGGATCGCATTTAGAATAATTGCAGACGCATACTTAGATGATTTAGAAGTGGTAAAACTTCCGGATATTAGAGAGGTATTATTAGACAAAGGTGTAGAGAATTTATTAAGCCAATCTATGAGGAAGGCAAAAGAAAGACAAAAAAAGATGAATAGAGGAGTTCCTAAATTACAAGCAAATACTAATATTTACGGGATGCCAGGAAAAGTATTACAAATAGATGGCGATAAAGAATATTTAAAAATATGTTTAGATGTATATACAGAGTTAGGTATTCCGGCGGTGGGAGTAGCTATTCCAGAGGCAAATCAATATAAAGAAGTACGAGCATTATTAGAAAAACACAACCCGGATATACTTGTTATAACAGGTCATGATGCAATGACTTCAAGAAAGGGAAGTATAACAGACTTAAATAATTATAAAAATTCAATGAATTTTATAAAAACTGTAAAGCAAGCACGTAAATGGCAACCAAATTTGGATAATTTAGTTATATTTGCAGGTGCATGCCAATCCAATTATGAGCAAATAATAAAGGCAGGAGCAAATTATGCGAGTTCACCAGGTAGAATAATGATTCATGCCTTAGATCCAGTTTTTGTAGTTGAAAAAATTGCTTGCTCAAGAATAGACACAATAGTTCCTATAGAGGAAGTTATAGAACAGACAGTTACTGGAATTAAAGGGGTAGGAGGATCTGAAACTAGAGGGAAATTTAGATGGGCAATGCCTAAATCAATGTTGTATTAATTAAGGATGGCTATATTATACAGTATATCTTAAAAAATACTATTGACTTTTGGATGAAAAATATATAAAATAATTAGTTTAAACGTTTGACAAAAGTGTTAAAATATGATATTATGTAAACATACAAACGTTTAAAGAAGGTGATATTATGGCCACTGTTCAAACTTTAGATAATATAAGGGTAAGTTTGGAAAGGTACTTAGGTAAGAAGATATTACTTAAGGCTAACAAGGGAAGAAAGCAGATAGTTACCAAAAAAGGAATTCTAGAGAAAGTTTATCCAAGCGTGTTTGTTGTAAAGTTAGATGATGAAGGTAATGGATACACAAGAGTATCTTATAGTTATTCTGATTTGTTAACATCTAATGTAAAGTTGCAAGTATTTAAAGATCAAAATAAATTACACGTCAGTTAAAATTATGCCTATTAAAAATAGGTGTAATTTTTTTTTTGTTTCCTAAATATAAATATAGTGTGATAGTTTTATTTAATACAGGGGGGACAAATAATATGGAATTAATTAAAGATGTAATTAAGGTCGATAATAGAATAGACTTTGGAAAGTTTCAAACATTTATAGAGACTGAGGCTGTTGTGCCAGACAAAAAGTCAGATGTATATGATATAGTAAAAACTGAAGGGTACATATCTATTAAGAAAATAGAAGTTGCAGATGGAAAATTAGTATGTAGGGGAAGTTTCAACTATAATGTTATATACATAACTGATGATAAAAACACTGTTTCAAGTGTAGATGGGAAAATAGATATAAATGAAGTTATAGAGAAAGATAATATAGTTCAAGATATGGAGTATATGTTATATCCAGAAGTTGAACATGTTGATTGCACTATAATGAATGAAAGAAAGATAAGAGTAGGAGCTCTTATGAATATAAGAGGTAGTTTATTTGATAAACAAAAATTAGATATAGTTAAAGATGTTTCTCAAGTTGAAGGAATTCAAAAACATAGAAAAGAAATTAGTTATCAAGACATAATAGGAATAGAGAAATCTGAAAGTGTTATAAGAGATACAATAACTATAAATACTGAAGAAATTCAATCAATAATAAGTTTAAATCCATATGCAAGAATAAAAGAAAGTAGAGTAGCTGACAATAAAGTTATAATAGGTGGAGTATTAGAGGTTAATCCTCTAGCTTGCACATATGATGGAGAATTAGTTGAACTAGATAGAATAGGTATAGATTTTACTCAATTCATAGAAGTTCCAGGGGCTTGTGATGGAATGTCTGAAGAATCATTATTATCTATGGGTGATTTTAATTATATATTTAAACAAAATGGAGAGAGCAATACTGGATTATTAGAAATTGATTGTACAGTAGGGTGCAAAGTTAAAGTTAGTGATGAGGTAACAAGAGAAGTGCTTCAAGATGCATATTCTCCACAAAAAATAATAAAATTTGATCATAGATCAATAGAGGTTAATAAAACATTAAGTAATGAATCAGAAACATTTGTAGTGAGAGATAGTATAAAAAATGCTAATGATGATATACAAATAAAAGATGTAGTTAGTGTTTGCCAAACAATATCTATAGAAAACTCTTATGTAGAAGGTGATAAGAGTGTTATACAAGGTATAATAAAGGTAGACATATTATATGTTCCAGTAGAAGGCTTAAGAATAGTTTATAAATTAAGTGAAGAAATACCATTTGAGCATGAAACAACAATAGATAATTTAACAGATACTTGCAAAGTATTTAGTACAGCTGCAATAGAAAAGGTAGATGTAGATTTAAATAGAGATGAGATAGACTTAAGTGTAAAAGTTAAGAGATACACAGAAGCTGTAGATAAAAAACCAGAAAGTTTTATAATAAAAGGTGATGATTTAGGGGTTTATGATTTATCTAAAGCTCCAAGTATAATAGTTTATATATGTAAAGAAGGAGATAACCTTTGGAATATAGCTAAAAAATACAACACTACAGAAAATGAGATAGCAGAGATAAATGAGCTAAGATTAGATGAACCATTAAAACAAGGAAAATGCTTAATATTAGAAAAGAAAGTTGTTTTAGTAGATTAATAATTTAAAAATAAAATAAAATAATAGGGGATTATAATCCCCTATTATTTTATTTTTTGTAGTATAATGTTAATTAGTTAGAAATGCATTATACTATATACAAGGAGGCTACAATGAATTCTATAGAGTTAAAAAGTAGAGCAAAAATAAATTTATCAATAGATGTGTTAGGAAAAAGAGAAGATGGATATCATTTAGTCGAAATGATAATGCAGACAATAGATTTGTATGACATCATAAAAATGATTGAACTAGAAACTGAAGATATAGTTATAAAAAGCAATAGTTCAGATATACCTTTAGATGACAATAATATAGTTTATAAGGCTGTTAATTTATTAAAAAATAAATTTAATATAAAAAAGGGTGTTGAAATATTTATAGAAAAAAATATACCTGTGGCAGCAGGAATGGCTGGTGGAAGCTCTAATGCAGCAGCTGTTTTGGTTGGTCTTAATAAGATATGGGGATTAAATTTATCAGAAATAGAGTTACAAGAGATAGGATTAAAATTAGGAGCAGATGTTCCATACTGCATAGCTGGTAAAACAGCTTTAGCAGAGGGTATAGGAGAAAAGTTAACATATATAAAAGGACTTTCTGAAGATGCTAATATACTAATATGTAAACCTAATTTATTTGTATCTACTAAACAAGTCTATGAGGGGTTAGATTTAAAAAATATTCAAGAAAGACCGGATAATAAATTTCTAATAAAATCTCTGGAAGAGGGAGATATAAAATCTGTAGCAGAAAATATGGTTAATGTTCTTGAAACTGTAACAAGCAAATATCATCAAGAAATAAAAGAAATTGAGGCAGTAATGTTAGAGTGCAATGCTTTAGGATCTATGATGAGTGGAAGTGGTCCTACTGTATTTGGGTTATATGAAAATAAAGAAGATGCCTTAAAGGGAAAAGAAAAGCTATTACAAAAATACTCTCAAGTATATGTAGTAAATAGCAGTGAAAAAGGAGTTGAGATTAGTGGATAATTTAACTAAATTAAATTTAGATGATTATAAGCCATTAAGGGATGTAGTATTTGAAAATTTAAGAGAAGCAATTTTAGAAGGCAAATTAAAACCAGGTCAAAGACTGATGGAGGTTCAATTAGCAGAGCAATTAGGTGTTAGTAGAACGCCGGTTAGAGAAGCTATAAGAAAATTAGAACTTGAAGGTTTAGTTATAATGCTTCCAAGAAAAGGTGCATATGTTGCTAATATGTCATTAAAGGATATATTAGATGTATTAGAAATAAGAGCTAGTCTAGAAGGCTTAGCAGCGTCTTTAGCAGCAGAGAGAATAAGTGAAGATGATCTTAAAAGATTAGAACTTATAGCTAAAGATTTTGAAAAAAGTGCAGATTCTGCTGATGTAGAAGAACTATTAAGAAAAGACGTTGAATTCCATGAATGTATATTCAAAGCAACAAATAACAAAAAATTACATCAATTAATAAACTCATTATGGGAGCAGGTATATAGATTTAGAGTAACTTATATATCAGATTATGATTCGTCAGTGAGTATAATTTGCGAGCATAAATCTATATTAGACGCGATTAAAAAAGGTGACACTGAGATGGCTAAAAAGTATGCAACAGAGCATATAGAAAAGGCTGAGCAGTTTATGATAGAAAAAGCTATGAATAATAAAGATATTTAAGAAGAAGGGGAACCTTCTTTTTTATTTTGTTCATAAATATAGATGAATCCATATAGTAGTTTATTGAAATTTTTAATAATAAATTGCTTAATATATATTTTAGATTTGTATAAATAATTTGAAAGTGGACATACTCAAAATAGAAATAGTTTGAGGGGGAAAAATTATGAATAAGATAAAAATAAGATTAATTATATTAATATCAACTTTAATAGGGA
Source organism: Romboutsia lituseburensis (assembly GCF_024723825.1). Taxonomy (NCBI): domain Bacteria; kingdom Bacillati; phylum Bacillota; class Clostridia; order Peptostreptococcales; family Peptostreptococcaceae; genus Romboutsia; species Romboutsia lituseburensis. The sequence goes on along the minus strand of NZ_JANQBQ010000001.1, from coordinate 2,307,621 downwards.
TAATATCATTAATGACAGTAACAATAAGTGGGGAAGCAAAAAAAATTGATTTAGCAGTAGGAGATTATAGAGATAAATTAATTAGGTTTCATGTTATAGCTAATAGTGACTTAGATGAAGATCAAGCATTAAAGCTTAAAGTTAGGGATGCAGTTATAGAGTATTTAGAGCCTAAATTAGCTAAATCAAAAAGTATACAACAAAGTGAAAAAATAATAAAAAATGAATATAAAGAGTTAGAGAAAATAAGTAAAAATATTATTGAAGAAAATGGATATACTTATGAAGTAAAGGTTGGAATTGAATATAGTAAATTTCCAACAAAGCAATACTCTAGTGTAATACTTCCAGCAGGTGAATATAAAGCGCTAAAAATAGTTATAGGTAAAGGACAGGGTAAAAATTGGTGGTGTGTTATGTTTCCTCCTTTATGTTTTGTAGATAAACAAAATGGTGTGATTGATAAGGAGACAGATGCTAAATTAAAATCAGTTTTAACAAAAGAGGAATATGAATTAATTACACAAAAAACTGATAAGGAAATGAATAAAGTAAAAGTTAAATTTAAAGTAGTAGAAATTCTACAGTCAATATTATAAATCAAAAGGAGTGAATTTAACTATGGAGAGGTGCTATAAATTTATAGTATCACTATTAGTTTTAACTTATCTATTAGTACCAATTAATCAAGTCTTGGCTATGGATATACAACAAAATACAGATGATCAAGGCGTGCCAGCAGTGCAAGCTAATTCAACAAAACAACAAAAAAGAGAAGTTATAAGTATAACTAGTGATGAACTATTACTACTATCAAAGCTTGTAGCTGGCGAAGCTAGAGGCGAAAGCTATGAAGGTCAGGTCGCTGTAGCTGCTGTAGTGATAAATAGAGTAAAAGATTCAAGATTTCCGGATAGTATAAGAGATGTTATATATCAGCAAAATGCATTTTCAGTAGTAAATGATGGATCTATAAATATGCAACCTACGGATAGCGCATATAAGGCAGCTCAAGAAGCTTTATATGGTAATGATCCAACTAATAATGCAATTTATTTTTGGAACCCAGATATAGCTACATGCCAATGGATAAGAACTTTAAATCCATATATGAGAATAGGTAACCATGTATTTGCGAAATAAAAAATTAGTATGTTTAAAATTTAGTAAAGGAGCTTTTTGCTCCTTTATTTTTTTTTGAAAATAAACTATAATAATCACTTAGATAACAAAATGCATATAATAGTGGATAATTAATAAATATAAAATGCAGGAAGGTGAGCAAAATTATGAAAAAACTTAATGTAGCCTTAATATTTGGTGGAAAATCAGGAGAGCACGAAGTTTCGTTATCATCAACAGCTTCGATATATAAACATATAGATAAAAATAAATATAACGTATTTACAATAGGTATAACAAAAGATGGAAGATGGATGTACTATGAAGGTAGTGAAGAAAACATAAAAGATGGAGAATGGGTAAATTTAGCTAATAAAAATGTTGAAATTAACTTAGTTCCTGTAGGAAATAGAGAAGTAGGACTTGTGTTTGAAGATGGAAGAGTCGAAAAAATAGATGTTTTATTCCCAGTATTACATGGTCCATATGGGGAAGATGGAACAATACAAGGTTTATTTGAAATAAGTCAGATACCGTATGTAGGTTGTGGGGTTTTAGCTTCTAGTGTAGGTATGGATAAGCTTGTTTGTAAAAAAGTATTTTCTCAAATCGGACTACCACAAGTTGATTACACTTATACAACAAAGTGGTCATTTAACAAAGATAAAGATAAAGAATTAAATAATATAGAATCAAAATTAAAATATCCTGTATTTGTAAAACCCGCTAACCTAGGTTCAAGTGTAGGTATATCGAAGGCATGTAATAGAGAAGAGTTATTAAAAGGTATAAATGAAGCATTACAATTTGACTCGAGAGTAGTATTAGAGCAAGGTGTAAATGCAAGAGAAATAGAAGTTGCAGTACTTGGTAATGACGAGGTTAAGGCATCTATAGCAGGTGAAATAAAGCCGGCTAAAGATTTTTATGATTATGAAGATAAATATATAAATGGAGCTTCTACTTATGACATACCTGCAAGCATAAGTGATGAAGACATGGAAAGTATAAGAAAAATGGCTATAGAAGCATTTAAGGGAATTGACGGGAAGGGACTTTCAAGAGTAGATTTCTTTAAAGATAAAGATACTGGAGAAATATTTATAAATGAAATAAATACTTTACCAGGATTCACTAATATAAGTATGTATCCTAAGATGTGGGAAGCTACAGGATTAGAATACTCTAATCTTATAGACAGACTTATAGATTTAGCGATAGACGCTAAGAAGTAAAGAAGGTGTTTAAAATGAGTGACAGACCGATTGGTGTTTTTGACTCTGGTCTAGGTGGACTGACAGTACTAAAAGAAATAACAAAAATATTACCTAATGAAAATGTGGTCTATTTTGGAGATACAGCTAGAGTGCCTTATGGACCAAGATCAAAAGAAACTGTAATGAAATATACTTTTCAAGCTATAAACTTTTTAATGTCTAAGAATGTAAAGGCTATAGTAATAGCTTGTAACACAGCTACAGCTAGATGTTTGAAAGAAGCAAATGAAAAATATGATATACCTATAATAGGTGTTATAGAAGCAGGAGCTAGAACTGCTGCTTATTCTACTAAAAATAAGATAGTAGGTGTTATCGGAACAGAAGGTACAGTTCGTTCAAAGGCGTATAACACAGAAATAGGTAAATTAGATAAAGACATAAAAATAATTGATAGAGCATGTAATTTATTTGTCCCAATAGTAGAAGAAGGTTGGTCAAATAGTGAAATAGCAACTTTAACAGCTAAAAAATATTTACAAGATTTAATAGATCAAGGCATTGATTCTTTAGTATTAGGTTGTACTCATTATCCTTTATTAAAGAGAACTATTGGTGAAGTTGTCGGTGAAGAAATAAAATTAGTAAATCCAGCAAAAGAAACAGCGAAGGATTTAAAAAAGATATTAGAGGATGGGAATTTAGTACGTTTGGCAGAAAATGATAAGCCATCTTATGAGTATTATGTATCAGATATACCTGAAAGATTTGCAAATATAGCAGAAGAATTCTTAAAAAGAGAAATTCAAGGTGTTAAGAATGTAGAGATACAAAAATATTAAGATTAAAATAAATATGGAGGAGTATCTCAATGTGATTTTTAATCACTAGAGGGGTACTCCTTTTTGCCAAATCACAAGAAGTTTTAAAAATCTTGTAAAATAGAGTATACTTATTAGGAGGCAAATAATATGAATGCTAATTTAGCAATAACTACTAGACAGTATGATGAAAATGGAAGAATTGATACTATAAAGTTAAATACAAAAGCAGAGGCATACAATAAAAATAAAGATATATATGTAGTTTATAAAGAAGAGGAAGATGGAAATAAAGTAACAACAACAATAAAAATATCTGATAGCGAAGTTAGTATAAAGAAATTTGGTACAACTAATTCTAATATGGTATTTAAAAAAAATGAAAAAACAGAAACTAGATATAGAACACCACAGGGATTATTTATAATAGAAATAGATACAAAAGAATTAAAAATAGATAAAAAAGAAGAAAATTGCATAAAATTAAATATAGATTACGATATTAAAATTATGGATTTATTTAAAGGCAGAAATAAAATAGAAGTTTTAGTGGAAATAAAAGAATAATGTTGTAATACAAAAAACAATGTAGAAATAGCTAATTATATAAATTTTATAAAGGTAGTTAAAGTACTACCTTTTATTTAATTTATTTGGTATTATAATAATTATACTAAACTTTGTATCTTTTAAAAAAAGTTACAAGGGTTTATGGTTTTTTTATAGAAACTATACATAAAAGTTAATAAAAACTAGATGTAAGAGGTATATATATGATTTTTGAAAAAGTACTAGGTACTATAAATAAATATAATTTGATAGAAGATGGAGACAAAATAGTATTAGGACTTTCTGGAGGGCCAGATTCAGTTTGTTTATTACATATACTGTATAGACTTAAAGAAAAAATGAACATCGAAGTATATGCAGCACATCTAAACCATCAAATAAGAGGATTAGAAGCACAAAAAGATGCATTATACATATCACAAATCTGCGAAGATTTAGGGATTACATCTTTTGTTAAAGCTATAAATGTTCCTGAGTATTGTAAAGAACAAGGTGTATCTTTAGAGGAGGGTGCAAGAACTCTTAGATACGAAATGTTTGAAGAAATAAAACAAAAGACTAAATCAAATAAGATTGCTATAGGTCATAATCGTAATGACCAAGCGGAAACTGTTTTGATGAGGATTATGAGAGGAACTGGTCTTCAAGGCTTAAGAGGAATAGAGTATATAAGAGATAATGAGATAATAAGACCTATTTTGGATATAGAGAGAAGCGAGATAGAAGCATATTGCGAAAAGTATGAGCTAAATCCTAGAATAGATAAAACTAATTTAGAGAGTATATACACTAGAAATAAAATAAGGTTAGAATTAATACCTTATATGAAGGATAATTTTAATCCAAATGTAATAGAATCTATAGTAAGAATGACTAACAGTTTAAAAAATGATAGTGATTATATAGATTTACAAGCAAAGAAGAATTTTAAAGAAGTATCTACTCTTAAAGAAGATTCAGTAGAAATAAGTTTACCTAAATATGTTAATCTACATAATGCTATAAAAGTTAGAGTATTAAGAAGTGCAATAAAACATATACTTGGAGACACTAATTTCGTAGATCAAAAACATATAGAAGATATTATTGAGCTAGAGTGTGAAAGCAAATTAAATAAGATGTTAAATCTTCCAAGAGGAATTTTTGCATATAGAAGAAAAAATATCATAATATTAACTACAAAAGAAATAGTTAGTGAAGAGATAGATTTTTGCTATAATATACCTAGCAATGGATTTATCAAAATAAAAGAGTTAAACTTAGTTTTAGAAACCCAAAAAATGAGTATAGATAGATATAAAAGTATAAAACTAGATAAAACATCTAAAGGGTTTGATTTTGATAAAGTAAAAGGGGGTATCGTTGTAAGAAGTAGAAAGCAAGGTGATAAGATAAAACTTGCTGGAGGAAGTAAAAAAGTTAAAGACTTATTTATAGATTTGAAAATCCCGAGAGAAGACAGATGCAAAGTTCCTGTAATAACAGATGATGAAGGCATACTGTGTGTAGGTGATTATAAAACTAGTGAAAATTATAAAATTGATTCAGAAACAAAAGAAGTCTTAAAGATTAGCTTTAAGAAACTTTAGAATAAAACAATGTATGAAAGGAGGGCTTCTTTTGAATAAATTTTTCAAGGGAATCGGTTTCTACCTACTAATTTTTATAATCATAGTAGGAATAGTGCAGTTCTCAGGTAAGCCAACAGAGAAAATACAACAATTTGAGTTTTCAAAAATGTATAGAGAGTTATCAGAAGGAAATATATCTAAGTTATATTTCATAAATGACACTGCAGTAGAGGGAACTATAAAAGACACAAATACTAAATTTAGATCATATGTACCAAAAGAAGTAATGGGAGATAAATTTGCTAATGAGGTACTACAACAAGTAAAAGAAGGAAAAGTAACATCATTAGGTGGAGAGCCTAAACCTTCTGCACCATGGTTTGTAGAAATGTTACCGACATTACTATTAATATTCTTTATGGTAATTCTTTGGTTCGTATTTATGAATCAGTCTCAAGGTGGAGGCGGAAAAGTAATGAACTTTGGTAAATCAAAAGCTAAAGTACATAAAGATGATGAAAAAACTAGAGTTACATTTAAAGATGTAGCTGGATTAAATGAAGAAAAAGAAGATTTACAGGAAGTCGTCGACTTCTTAAAAAATCCTAAAAAATATATTGATTTAGGTGCGAGAATACCTAAAGGTATACTTATGGTAGGTCCTCCAGGTACAGGTAAAACATATTTATCAAGAGCTGTTGCAGGTGAAGCCGGAGTACCATTTTTCAGTATAAGTGGTTCTGATTTCGTTGAAATGTTTGTTGGGGTAGGGGCATCTAGAGTTAGAGATTTATTTGAACAAGCCAAAAAGAATGCACCTGCTATAATATTTATAGACGAGATAGATGCAGTTGGTAGAAAAAGAGGAGCTGGTCTTGGTGGAGGACACGATGAAAGAGAGCAAACTCTTAATCAATTATTAGTTGAAATGGATGGATTTGGAGTAAACCAAGGTATAATAATAATGGCTGCTACAAATAGACCTGATATACTTGACCCAGCGTTACTTAGACCAGGTAGATTTGACAGACAGGTTGTTGTTGGGGCACCAGATGTTAAAGGTAGAGAAGCAATATTCAAAGTTCATTCTAAGAACAAGCCATTAGCAGATGATGTTAATGTTGAAGTCTTAGCAAGAAGAACTCCTGGATTTACTCCTGCTGATATAGAAAACTTAATGAATGAAGCTGCTATATTAACAGCAAGAAAAAGAGAAAAGAAAATACAAATGGAAACTATAGAAGAGGCTATTACAAAGGTTATAGCTGGTGTTGCTAAGAAGTCTAGAGTTATAAGTGAACCAGAAAGAAGACTTACTGCTTACCATGAAGCAGGTCATGCGGTTTGTGCTCATGTACTTGAACATGTTAGTCCTGTTCATCAGGTTACTATAGTACCAAGAGGTAGAGCTGGTGGATTCACTATGCAATTACCTGTAGAAGATAAATTCTATGCTACTAAAAATGAAATGAAAGAAAATATAATAGTATTACTTGGTGGTAGAGTTGCTGAGGAATTAGTTTTAGATGACATATCTACAGGAGCATCTAACGACTTAGAGAGAGTATCTTCTACTGCTAGAGCTATGGTTACTAAGTATGGTATGAGTTCTAAGCTTGGTCCAATGACATTTGGAGATAGCAATGATGAAGTATTCTTAGGAAATAGCTTTGGAAGTAAACAAAACTATTCTGAAGAAGTTGCTTCTGAAATAGATAGGGAAATAAGTGCACTTGTAGATGCTTCGTATAAGAAGACTAAAAAATTATTACAAGATAATATGGATAGATTAGAGTATGTAGCTCAAGCGTTACTAGTTCATGAAACTTTAGACGCTAGTCAATTCTTACAAGCATTTAATAAAGAATTATCTTTAAAAGTAGAAGAAGATAACAAAGAAACATCTGCATTAACAGCAGAAGAGAATTCTTCTGAAGAGGTTAAAGTTGATTTAGATTTAGCTAAGAAAGAAGTTATAGTAAATCAAGTAGATGAAACTAAACAAGATAATGATGAAAATAAATAGATAAAAAAGTAGAACCTAAAATTAGGTTCTATTTTTTTTACGCTAAATACAAAAAAATAGTAATATTTATAAAGAAAATCGCTATGTATTAAATATAACGAGTAATTAAATTTATATTAGCTCTAAATTTATTATTAGGTAAATGGAGAGGAGAAAAAATGAATACACAACAAGAAATTATTAAAAATTCTTTAGAGAAGTGGGAAGAAACAAAAGTCAAAAAAACATTAAACAGATTTCCAGAAAGAAAGGAACAGTTTATATTAGACACAGATGAAGAGGTCAAAAGATTGTACACGCCGTTAGATGCAAATGTAGATTATGATCAAGAACTTGGATATCCAGGTCAATACCCTTTTACTAGAGGTGTACAACCTACTATGTATAGAGGTAAATTGTGGACAATGAGAATGTATGCAGGATTTGCAACAGCAGAGGAATCAAATGAAAGATATAAATATTTAATAGAACAAGGATCTAAAGGTTTATCTGTTGCATTTGATTTACCTACACAGTTAGGCTATGACTCTGATGAAAATATATGTAAAGGAGAAGTAGGTAAAGTAGGCGTTGCTATAGATTCTTTAGGTGATATGGAAGTGTTATTTAAGGATATACCTTTAGATAAAGTATCTACATCAATGACTATAAATGCTCCTTCTTCTGTACTTTTAGCAATGTATATAGCTGTAGCTAAAAAGCAGGGAGTTTCAGTAGACAAGTTAAGAGGTACAATTCAAAATGATATATTAAAAGAATATGTTGCTAGAGGAACTTATATATTCCCAGTGCAACCATCAATGAGGTTAACTACAGATATATTTGAGTATTGCTCAAAAGAATTACCTAATTGGAACACTATAAGTATATCTGGATATCATATAAGGGAAGCAGGGGCTAATGCAATCCAAGAAGTTGCATTTACATTAGCGAATGGTATTGCATACGTAAATGCTGCAATTAATGCAGGGCTAGATGTAGATGATTTTGCACCTAGATTGTCATTCTTCTTTGCTTCACACAATAATTTGTTAGAGGAAGTAAGTAAATTTAGAGCTGCAAGAAGATTATGGGCAAAAATAATGAAAGAAAGATTTAATGCTACTAATCCTAAATCATGTATGCTGAAATTCCATACTCAAACAGCAGGTTCAACATTAACTGCTCAGCAGCCAGATAATAATATCATGAGAGTTACTATGCAGGCTTTAGCGGCTGTTTTAGGTGGGACACAATCATTACATACTAATTCTAGAGATGAAGCTCTATCATTACCTACAGAAGACTCTGTAACGATAGCTCTAAGAACTCAACAAATAATAGGTGAAGAAAGTGGCGTGTGTGAAACAATAGATCCTCTAGCAGGCTCTTATTATGTTGAAAGTTTAACTGATCAAATAGAAAAAGAAGCTATGAAGATTATTGAAAATATAGATTCTATGGGTGGATCACCAAAAGCTATAGAAAATGGATATATACAAGAAGTAATTATGAAGAGTGCTTATAAATATCAACAAAAAATAGAAAATAAAGAAAAAATAATTGTAGGTGTTAACAAATATACATCACAAGAACAAGAAATAAAAGGGCTTCTTAAAGTAGATGAAGTAGCAGAAAAAACACAAATATCAAAATTAAGTAAATTTAAACAATCTAGAGACAATGAAAAAACAACTGCTGCTTTAGAAAGATTAAGAAATGCATGTAATACAACTGATAACATGATGCCATATATAATTGAGGCAGTAGAGTCATATGCTACATTAGGAGAAATATGCAAAGTTATGAGAGAAGAGTTTGGAGAATATGTTCAAGGTGATGTATTTTAGGGGGGAATAAAATAATGAGACCTATAAGAGTATTAGTAGCAAAACCAGGTTTAGATGGACATGACAGAGGGGCTAAAGTAATTGCAAGGGCATTAAGGGATGCTGGAATGGAAGTAATATATTCAGGATTAAGACAGACACCTGAAAATATAGTTCAAATTGCTATACAAGAAGATGTTGATGTAGTTGCTATGAGTATATTATCTGGAGCACATAATCACTTATTACCTGCTGTAGTAGATTTAATGAAAAAAGAAGAGGTATATGATGATATATTAGTATTGGCAGGTGGAATAATACCTGAAGAAGATATACCTAACTTAATAGAAAAAGGTATATCAGTAGTATTCACTCCTGGTACAACAACAGAAGAGACAATACAATTTATAAGAAATAATTTGAAAAGAAGTCTATAATTTTAATTCATGGATAAATTAATAAAAAATTTACTTCAGGGTAGTAAAAAAGATTGTGCCAGGGCAATAAGTATAGTAGAAAATAGAAGTAATGGATATGAAAAATTGTTAAAAGAAATTTTACCGTATACAGGTAATTCATATATAGTTGGTATAACGGGACCTCCTGGTGTAGGAAAATCTACATTTACAAAAGAAATTGTTAAAGAAATGCTTAAAGATGGGTATAGCATTGGTATCATAGCTATTGACCCAACAAGCCATTTTACTAAAGGCGCTATACTAGGAGATAGAATAAGAATGACAGAATTAACTTCTAATAATAAAGTATTTATTAGATCTATGGGGTCTAGAGGTAGTTTAGGTGGAACTACGAACTCTATATTATCTGTAATAAAGGTATTAGAAGCTTATGGATGTGATTATATATTTATAGAAACAGTAGGTGTAGGTCAATCAGAAATAGATATAGTTAATATATCTGACACAGTAGCCATAGTTTTAATGCCAGGTATGGGAGATGATATACAGGCTATTAAAGCAGGTATAATGGAAATTGCAGATATATTTGTAATAAATAAAGCAGACAAAGACGGTGTATCTAAAACTAAAACAGAAATAGAGAATATGTTAAGCTTTAAAAATGATTGGGAATTTAGGCCTAAAGTTAGTTTAGCTGTATCAAATAAGGGTGAAGGAATAAATGAAGCTATAGACAATATAAAATCTCATAAATTATTTTTAGAAAATACAAATAAGCTTATAAATAAAAAAGCGATGAGAGATTATAAAGAAATGGATGATTTTGTTCATATAAAATTAGAAGAAATGTTAAATAAAGTATATAAACAAATTAACATACAAGAAAAAATACAACAAACAGAAGATTCAACGTTAGATATATATACTATGGCTGAAGATATTATACAATCATTAAAAAAGTAAAAATAATGGGAGAATTATTATGAATATAAAAAGAGTTGATCATATAGGTATAGCTGTACCTAATTTAGAGGATGCTATAAAATTTTATGAAGATATATTAGGTATTAAATGTGAAGGAAAGGAAACTGTAGTTGAACAAAAAGTTAATGTAGCATTTTTACCGGTAGGGGATACAGAAATAGAATTGCTAGAGGGAACAGATGAAAATAGTGCAATTTATAAATATATTCAAAAAAACTCTGGAAGAGGAGGCATACAACATATAGCATTAAATGTGGGAAGCATAGAAAGTGCTATCCAAGAATTTAAAGATAAAGGCTATATAATGCTAGATAACACATTTAGATACGGGGCAGGAGGAGCTAAAATAGCATTCTGTCACCCTAAGGGAACATATGGAACATTAATTGAATTAACTGAGAGATAAAATTAAACCTCACTATATTTTAAATAGATTAAATATAGTGAGGTTTTTTATTTAGTAAATCTAAGGAAATATTTTGAAATTTAGCTATAAAATAATTATTGTTAAGGTATAATTACTTATTAGATGTACAAATTACATTAGATAGAGGTGTAATATGAGAGATAAAATAATTGAAACTATATTAAATAATCAAGATGAATTTATTTCAGGAGAGGAATTATCCAAGCAATTAGGTATATCTAGAGCTGCAGTATGGAAACACATAAAAGTTTTAAAAGAACAAGGTTATAATATTGAATCTGTTAATAAAAAAGGATATAGACTAGTAAAAAAACCTGATGACCTATTAACATATAATAATATTTGTCATGAGCTAGATACTAATTTTATGGGAAGAAAAATAGAACATTTTGATACTATCGGTTCTACAAATGATTATGCTAAAAGTATAGCTAGTGAATCTTTGGATGGAACTATTATAATAAGTGAAGAGCAAACTAAAGGAAAAGGAAGATTAGGTAGACAGTGGCATTCAAAATCATCAGAAGGTATATGGATGAGTGCTATACTAAAACCTAACATATCACCGTACAAAGCACCATTTATAACATTAATAGCTGGTGCAAGTATAGTTAGTGCATTAAACAAGTTAGGCGTAAGTAGTCAAATAAAATGGCCTAATGATATAATTATAAACAATAAAAAAGTAGCAGGAATATTAACTGAATTATCAGCTGAAATTGAAAGAATAAATTATATTGTGTTGGGGATTGGTATAAATGTAAAAACTATGGAGTTTTCCCAGGAAATATCGGAAATTGCCACATCTTTATATAAAGAAAATTATCGAATATCTAGAGTTGATATAGTTAGAAGTATAATAATGGAATTTGAAAGACTATACTTAGATTATATAAATAAAGGTTTGAAAGAAAGTACCTTAGAAATTTGCAGAAAATATTCAGCTATAATAGGTAAGGAAATATATATACTCCAAGGTGATTCAAAAGAATTAGTTAGATGTATTGATATAAACGATCAAGGAAATTTAGTTATAAAAGATAACTTGGATAAAACAAGAGAAATAATGTCAGGAGAAGTTTCTATAAGGGGTGTTAAAGGTTATGTATAATAACATATTAGACGTAAAAGGCCTAAAAGTAGGGCAAGTAGAAGATTTAGATGGTCTTACAGGTTGTACAGTTGTAATTTGTGAAGAAGGTGCTGTATGTGGAGTAGATGTAAGGGGTGCTGCACCAGGTACTAGAGAAACTGACTTGTTAGATCCTATAAATATGATTCAAAAAGTGCATGCAGTTGTATTATCTGGAGGATCTGCATTTGGCTTAGAATCTACTTGTGGTGTCAGCAAGTACTTAGAGGAAAAAAATATAGGATTTGATGTAGGGGTAACAAAGGTACCTATAGTAGTAGGAGCAGTTTTATTTGATTTAGTAGTTGGAGATCCAAAATGTAGACCTAATATAGAGATGGGTTATAAAGCATGTGAATTAGCGAATAATACAGAACTAAAACAAGGTAATTATGGAGCAGGTTGCGGTGCTACGGTAGGTAAAATAAGAGGGCCTCAATATGCTATGAAGGGTGGTATAGGGAGCTACTCAGTTAAATTACCTAATGGACTCGTGGTTTCTGCTCTTATAGCAGTTAATGCTTTAGGAGATGTATATGAAAATGGAAAAATAATAGCTGGTGTATTAGATGATTCTAAAACTAAAGTATTAAATACATATGAAATTATGAAAAATGGTGTTACTAAAGGTGGCTTTAATATAGACAATACTACTATAGGGATAGTAGCTACTAATGCTAAACTTACTAAAGCTGAGTGTAAAAAAGTTTCTCAAGTAGCTCATAATGGATATGCAAAAACTATATTTCCTATACATACACCACACGATGGTGACACTATATTTACTATGGCAACAGGTGAAATTGAGACAGATATGACTTTATTAAGCTCTATAGCTACAGAAGTTGTAGAGAAGAGTGTAATAAATGCTATAAAAAATGCTAATTCTGTAAAAAATATACCTGCATATAAAGATATAATCTGTGAATAAGAATTGTTGACAATGTCATTTGCTATTGATAAAATTGTTTTTGTTATAGCAGGCAACTACTGTAAATTTAGTGGCTGACTTTAACAAGAAAAATCAAAGTAATTCAAAATTCTAAATTAAAAGTCCGGCATCTTTTATGAGCTGGAACGGAGGTGTATCTTTTTATGATGAATTCAAAATCATCAAAAGTTGAGGCATCAAATATGACGATGGTTCAACCACAAGCTAGAAAAAAACTAAATGTAAGAAGGATGACAGTAATAGCAGTATTATCTTCTATTTCTATTATGTTATCTATGGTACCTGGGATAGGGTATATTCCTATAGGACCTACTAATGCAACTATAATGCATATTCCTGTAATAATAGGGGCTATAGTTGAGGGGCCTGTAGTTGGAATGGCAGTTGGTTTTATATTTGGGTTAACGAGTATGCTTAGAGCATTAACAATGCCTACTATAACTTCGTTTGCATTTATAAACCCATTAGTGTCTATAATTCCGAGAGTATTAATAGGTATTGTGGCCTATTATGTTTATCAATTAGTTGTAAAATTAACTAAGAGTGTATGTTTATCTGGATGGTTATCTGGATTAATAGGTTCCTTAGTTAATACAATAGGTGTCTTAGGAATGATATACATATTGTATGGAGAAAGATATGCAAAAGCTCTAGGAGAGAGTGCTTCTGCAGCTAAGACCCTTATATTAACAATAGCAACTACAAATGGAATTCCAGAAGCGGTTGTTGGAGGATTTCTTGTATCTGCTGTTGCAGTTGTACTCAAGAAAAGGAAAAAATAGAAGGAAGGTTAAAATATATGCTTTTAGTATTTGACGTTGGAAATACCAATATGGTGTTAGGTATATATAAAAATAATGAGTTAATAAAATATTGGAGAATAAACACTGATAAGGATAAGACATCAGACGAGTATGGTATACTTATAAATAATTTATTCCAATACGAGAATATAGATATGAAAGCTATAGATGATGTTATAATATCTTCTGTAGTTCCGAATGTAATGCATTCACTAGAAAACTTCTGTATAAAATATTGTAATAAGCAACCTAAAGTTGTTGGACCTGGAATTAAAACAGGACTTAATATAAAATATGATAATCCAAAACAAGTTGGAGCAGACAGGATAGTAAATGCTGTTGCGGGAATAGAAAAGTATGGTTATCCATTAATTATAGTTGATTTTGGAACAGCTACTACATTCTGTGCAATATCAGATAAAGGAGAATATCTAGGAGGAACTATAGCTCCGGGTATAAAAATATCTAGTGAAGCTTTATTCCAAAGAGCATCTAAACTTCCTAGGGTTGAACTGGCAAAGCCAGGTTCAACGGTGTGTAAAAGTACAGTGTCAGCTATGCAAGCTGGTATAATATATGGATATGTTGGTTTAGTTGATAAAATAATAGATATGATGAAAAAAGAACTAAACTATGATGATATAAAAGTAATTGCTACTGGTGGGTTATCTACGTTGATAGCATCAGAAACAGACAGCATAGATAGTGTAGATAGATTCTTAACGTTAGAGGGATTGAAATTAATACACGATAAAAATAGAGAATAGCAGTAAGGGAATTGGGTTATATACCCAGTTCCTTTTTTGTGATAATAGGTAAACTTATGGATATATATAATAAAAATCAACATTATTAGGAGGACACAAATGATAAAAATAGGTAATCTTGAATTAGAAAATAAAGTTTTTTTATCACCTATGGCGGGTGTTACAGACCTTCCTTTTAGGCTTATATGTAAAGAACAAAACTGTGGTATGCTTTACACTGAAATGATAAATGCTAAAGCATTATGCTATGATGATGAAAATACTAAAAAAATGCTAAAAATAGAAGAAGCAGAACATCCTGTCGCAGTTCAAATATTTGGTTCTGATCCGGAATTTATGGGAAGAGCTGCTGAAATAATGAATGAATATCCAAATGAAATATTAGATATAAATATGGGATGTCCAGCTCCTAAGGTTATAAAAAATGGAGATGGATCAGCTTTAATGAAAAATCCTAAACTAGCAGAGGAAGTTTTAAAAGTGGTTGTTAAAAATTCTAAAAAACCTGTAACTTTAAAGATAAGAAAAGGATGGGATGACAATAGTATAAATGCTGTTGAAATTGCAAAAATAGCAGAAGCTAGTGGTATAAGTGCACTAGCTATACACGGTAGAACTAGAGAACAATATTACTCAGGAAAAGCAGACTGGAATATAATTGCAGAAATAAAGAATAATATAGGTATACCAGTTATAGGAAATGGAGATGTTTTTAGTGTAGAGGATGCTAGAAATATGTTAGACAAAACTAATTGTGATGCTATAATGATAGGTAGAGGTGCGCAAGGAAATCCTTGGATATTTAAGAGAATTAATCATTATATGCAAACAGGAGAAATATTATCGGAGCCTGCATTAGAAGAGAAAATAAATACAGCTATAAAACATTTAAATCTTGCAGTTAAAGAACATGGAGAATATATAGCTGTAAGAGAAATGAGAAAACATATAGCATGGTATTTAAAAGGTCTTAGAAATTCAGCAAGAATAAGAGATGAAATTAATAAGATAGAAAGTCATCAAGAAGTTGTAAATAGGCTTAATGAGTACATGCAAGACTGCTTGACATTAGAATAATAGTAACTTATAATATAGCGCATAAATTAAAACAAGGTATATAAAAATTTAAAATAAAATTGGGAGAAATCCCAAATACATAGTGAAGGAGTTGTAGGGGTTATGGAAGATAAGAAAGAAATACTGTTAACTCAAGAAGGATACGATAAATTAGAGGAAGAGGTAGAACTTCTAAAAACTGTAAGAAGAAGAGAAGTAGCTGACAGAATAAAAGTAGCTATATCTTTCGGAGATATATCTGAAAACTCTGAGTATGATGAAGCTAAGAATGAGCAAGCTCAAGTAGAAGAGAGAATAATGAAGCTAGAAAATATGATAAGAAGAGCTGTTATCATAGATGAAAGCAAAATAGACAGTAATGTAGTTACAATAGGATCTATCGTTAAAGTAAATGATGTCGAATTCGATGAAGAAGTTGAATATACAATAGTAGGTTCAGCAGAAGCAGATCCATATGAAGGAAGAATATCAAATGAATCTCCAGTAGGAAAAGCTCTTTTAGGAAGAACTATAGGAGATGTTGTAGAAGTACAAGTACCAGATGGAGTAGCACAATTTAAGATATTAGAAATAAGAAGATAATTATTATAATTGGGAGGAAAGAAAATGAATAATGATCAACAAAATGTTAGCAATGATCAATTACAAGAAGACCTTAGTGAAGTTCTTCAAGTAAGAAGAGACAAATTAGCTAAATTACAAGAAATGGGAAGAGATCCTTTTAAAGTTAGTAGATATGATAGAACTAGTAATTCTATGGAAATAAAAGACGATTTCGAAAACTTCGAAGGAAAAATAGTTAAAATAGCAGGACGTATAATGAGCAAAAGAATCCAAGGAAAAGCTGGATTCATCGATATACAAGATCAAGAAGGTAGAATACAATGCTACGTTAGATTAGATAGAATAGGTGAAGAAGAATACGCTGTATTCTCTACATATGATATAGGGGATATAATAGGTGTTGAAGGTGAAGTATTCAAAACTAAAAAAGAAGAGATATCTGTAAAAGCTAATGAAGTTGTATTATTATCCAAATCTCTTCAAATATTACCAGAAAAATATCATGGATTAAAAGATCAAGATTTAAGATATAGACAAAGATATGTTGACTTAATAGTTAACCCAGAAGTAAAAGATGCATTTATGACTAGAACAAAAGCATTAAAAGCTTTAAGATCTTACTTAGATGAAAGAGGATTCTTAGAAGTTGAAACACCAATATTAAACACTATAGCTGGTGGAGCTAATGCTAGACCATTCATGACTCACCACAATACATTAGATATACCTATGTATATGAGAATAGCTAATGAATTATACTTAAAGAGACTTATAGTAGGTGGATTTGATAAAGTATATGAAATGGGAAGAATGTTCAGAAATGAAGGTATGTCTATAAAGCATAACCCTGAATACACTGCTATAGAATTATACCAAGCTTATGCAGATTATACAGATATGATGGAAATAACAGAAAATGTTGTTGCTCATATGGCTGAAGCTGCAACAGGAAGCATGAAAATAAATTACCAAGGAACTGAAATAGACTTTACTCCTCCATGGAGAAGAATGACAATGGAAGACTGTGTAAAAGAATACACAGGTGTAGATTTCTCTACTATAAATACAGATGAAGAAGCTTTAGCTGTTGCTAAGGAAAAAGGAATAGAGTTAACTCCTGGAATGAGAAGAGGAGAGGTTATAAATGCATTCTTCGAAGAATTCGGAGAAGATAAATTAATTCAACCTACTTTTATAACACATCATCCAGTTGAAGTATCACCGCTTGCTAAAAGAAATGTAGAGGATCCAAGAAGAACTGATAGATTCGAAGCTTTTGCAAATAAATGGGAGCTAGCTAATGCGTTCTCTGAACTTAATGACCCAATAGATCAAAAAGGAAGATTCATGGATCAATTAAGAAAGAAAGAGCTAGGAGACGATGAAGCTTGTGATATGGACGAAGATTTCATAAATGCTTTAGAAGTAGGTCTACCTCCTACAGGTGGTTTAGGAATAGGTATAGATAGAGTTATGATGTTATTAACTAATGCTCCATCTATAAGAGACGTTATATTATTCCCAACAATGAAACCATTAGGAAAAAATTCAGACGAAGAATAATAAATGAAAAGATATCTCTGCTAAAGAGATATCTTTTTTTTATGTATAAAATAATAAAAAACGAAGAAAATAAGTAGGGAAAATTTTATTATAGCTAGTATACGATAAAAACAGTTACCAAATAAAACAAAGATTTTAACAGTAAACTTTAAAAATTACTAAAGAAAACTAGAAGTGTAATAGGATTACTGATAAAAAACATAATAAAAAAAAGTAAATTGCAGATATATAGAATAATTTTTATAAAGGAAACTATCATTAAAATAAAGAAAGGTATATAAAAATATAAATTGGGGGTATGTAATATGTCGCAAGTTATTAATTGGATTTGTTTGATCAGTATTACTTTTCTTATAATGGACATAATGGTATTTTTTTGTAAAGATGTTATGTGTATAATGAAGTCTTCTACCAAGAAAAAACGTACAAATGTTGCTAAAACTAATGTTAAGGTTAATGAGTATGTTTATGAAACTAAGATAGCAAAATAAAATTTATAAAAAAATAAAAAAAGTTTAAAAAAACTATTGACGATTTAAAAATGAGATGGTATAGTTATACTTGTCCTTAAGAAAAGGGCAAAAATAAAGAAAAAACTCGCAAGAGTTAATGATAAGAACTTTGAAAATTAAACAGTAGGTTAATTTATAGAAACAAACATAATTCTTTATAGAATTAAACACAAACAACCAAGCCAGATATTCAGATGATGATTAGCTGAGCAATGGACAACTTTTATTTGAGAGTTTGATCCTGGCTCAGGATGAACGCTGGCGGCGTGCCTAACACATGCAAGTCGAGCGATCTTCTTCGGAAGAGAGCGGCGGACGGGTGAGTAACGCGTGGGTAACCTGCCCTGTACACACGGATAACATACCGAAAGGTATGCTAATACGGGATAACATACTTTTATCGCATGGTAGAAGTATCAAAGCTCCGGCGGTACAGGATGGACCCGCGTCTGATTAGCTAGTTGGTAAGGTAACGGCTTACCAAGGCGACGATCAGTAGCCGACCTGAGAGGGTGATCGGCCACATTGGAACTGAGACACGGTCCAAACTCCTACGGGAGGCAGCAGTGGGGAATATTGCACAATGGGCGAAAGCCTGATGCAGCAACGCCGCGTGAGCGATGAAGGCCTTCGGGTCGTAAAGCTCTGTCCTCAAGGAAGATAATGACGGTACTTGAGGAGGAAGCCCCGGCTAACTACGTGCCAGCAGCCGCGGTAATACGTAGGGGGCTAGCGTTATCCGGAATTACTGGGCGTAAAGGGTGCGTAGGTGGTTTCTTAAGTCAGAAGTGAAAGGCTACGGCTCAACCGTAGTAAGCTTTTGAAACTAAGAGACTTGAGTGCAGGAGAGGAGAGTAGAATTCCTAGTGTAGCGGTGAAATGCGTAGATATTAGGAGGAATACCAGTTGCGAAGGCGGCTCTCTGGACTGTAACTGACACTGAGGCACGAAAGCGTGGGGAGCAAACAGGATTAGATACCCTGGTAGTCCACGCCGTAAACGATGAGTACTAGCTGTCGGGGGTTACCCCCCTCGGTGGCGCAGCTAACGCATTAAGTACTCCGCCTGGGAAGTACGCTCGCAAGAGTGAAACTCAAAGGAATTGACGGGGACCCGCACAAGTAGCGGAGCATGTGGTTTAATTCGAAGCAACGCGAAGAACCTTACCTAAGCTTGACATCCTTTTGACCTCTCCCTAATCGGAGATTTCCCTTCGGGGACAGAAGTGACAGGTGGTGCATGGTTGTCGTCAGCTCGTGTCGTGAGATGTTGGGTTAAGTCCCGCAACGAGCGCAACCCTTGCCTTTAGTTGCCAGCATTAAGTTGGGCACTCTAGAGGGACTGCCAGGGATAACCTGGAGGAAGGTGGGGATGACGTCAAATCATCATGCCCCTTATGCTTAGGGCTACACACGTGCTACAATGGGTGGTACAGAGGGCGGCCAAGTCGTGAGGCGGAGCTAATCCCTTAAAGCCATTCTCAGTTCGGATTGTAGGCTGAAACTCGCCTACATGAAGCTGGAGTTACTAGTAATCGCAGATCAGAATGCTGCGGTGAATGCGTTCCCGGGTCTTGTACACACCGCCCGTCACACCACGGGAGTTGGAGGCGCCCGAAGCCGGATAGCTAACCTTTTGGAAGCGTCCGTCGAAGGTGAAGCCAATAACTGGGGTGAAGTCGTAACAAGGTAGCCGTATCGGAAGGTGCGGCTGGATCACCTCCTTTCTAAGGAGAATTGCCTACTGTTTAATTTTGAGAGTTTTTATAAAAAAATAAAAATTCTTATTGACAAAAAATGACTTAGATAGTAAAATATCTACTGTCGAAAAATAGTATGGGGGTGTAGCTCAGCTGGGAGAGCACTTGCCTTGCACGCAAGGGGTCAGGAGTTCGATCCTCCTCATCTCCACCATTAGTACTTTAAGCAACGGAATAAGTTGAGCGTATGCGAAAATTATTCGTTGGCGATGTACTTTAGTACTTTGAAAACTGTATAACATTTAGTGATATGACATCATTTTATATATGAAGAAGATAACTTTTAAAAATATCATCGACAAGAAAAGTCTTTAAAATTACAAATTTTAATAACTGGTCAAGTTATTAAGGGTGCAGGGCGGATGCCTTGGCACTAGGAGCCGATGAAGGACGCGATAAGCTGCGATAAGCTTCGGGGAGTTGCACGTAAACTTTGATCCGAAGATTTCCGAATGAGGAAACTCACTTAGAGTAATGTCTAAGTATTGTTAAGTGAATACATAGCTTAATGAGGGGAACCCGGGGAACTGAAACATCTAAGTACCTGGAGGAAAAGAAAGAAATTCGATTCCGTAAGTAGCGGCGAGCGAACGCGGATAAGGCCAAACCAATGAAGTTTTCTTCGTTGGGGTTGCGGACATGCAACATGGATGCACTATCGTAAATGAAGAGAGTTGGAAAGCTCCGCCATAGAAGGTAATAGCCCTGTAATTGAAACGAGAAAGCTACTAGCATGATCCAGAGTACCACGGGACACGTGAAACCCTGTGGGAAGCAGGAGGGACCATCCTCCAAGCCTAAATACTACCTAGTGACCGATAGCGCATAGTACCGTGAGGGAAAGGTGAAAAGAACCCCGGGAGGGGAGTGAAATAGAACCTGAAACCCTGCACTTACAAGCTGTGGGAGCACATTTCTTGTGTGACCGCGTACTTTTTGTAGAACGGGCCAACGAGTTACGTTAAGTAGCAAGGTTAAGCACTTCAGGTGTGGAGCCGTAGCGAAAGCGAGTCTTAAATGGGCGACCTAAGTTACTTGACGTAGACCCGAAACCGGGCGACCTATCCATGAGCAGGTTGAAGCGAAAGTAAAATTTCGTGGAGGACCGAACCCACGAGCGTTGAAAAGCTCGGGGATGACTTGTGGATAGCGGTGAAATTCCAATCGAGCCCGGAGATAGCTGGTTCTCCCCGAAATAGCTTTAGGGCTAGCCTCAAGCGTAGAGAAACGGAGGTAGAGCACTGAATGTCCTAGGGGGTATTGCACTTACCGAAGACTATCAAACTCCGAATGCCGTTTTCTTTTACTTGGGAGTCAGACTGTGGGTGATAAGATTCATAGTCAAGAGGGCAACAGCCCAGATCGTCAGCTAAGGTCCCTAAATGTACGTTAAGTGGTAAAGGATGTGGGATTGCACAGACAACCAGGATGTTGGCTTAGAAGCAGCCACTCATTTAAAGAGTGCGTAATAGCTCACTGGTCGAGTGATCCTGCGCCGAAAATTTCCGGGGCTAAAACGTACTACCGAAGCTACGGCATCATTATGATGGGTAGGGGAGCTTCGTATGCAGGCTGAAGCATGACCGTAAGGACATGTGGACAGTATACGAGTGAGAATGTTGGCATGAGTAGCGAGACGTGGGTGAGAATCCCACGGGCCGTAAACCCAAGGTTTCCAGGGGAAGGTTCGTCCGCCCTGGGTTAGTCGGGACCTAAGCCGAGGCCGAAAGGCGTAGGTGATGGACAACAGGTTGATATTCCTGTACCGCCAATAAGCGTTTGAGAAATGGGATGACACAGTAGGATAAGCTAACCACACTGTTGGTTATGTGTGGCTAAGTACTGAGGCAGTCTAGATAGGCAAATCCGTCTAGATAATGCTGGGGTACGATGGGGAGCGAAATTTAGTAGCGAAGTAGCTGATTTCACACTGTCGAGAAAAGTCTCTATCGAGTTTAAAGGCGCCCGTACCGTAAACCGACACAGGTGGGTGAGGAGAGTATCCTAAGGCCAGCGAGAGAACTATTGTTAAGGAACTCGGCAAAATGACCCCGTAACTTAGGGAGAAGGGGTGCCATCCTTTGGATGGCCGCAGAGAATAGGCCCAAGCGACTGTTTACCAAAAACACAGGTTTCTGCTAAGTCGCAAGACGATGTATAGGAGCTGACGCCTGCCCGGTGCTGGAAGGTTAAGGGGATCTGTCAGGAGCAATCCGAAGCAGTGAACTTAAGCCCCAGTAAACGGCGGCCGTAACTATAACGGTCCTAAGGTAGCGAAATTCCTTGTCGGGTAAGTTCCGACCCGCACGAAAGGCGTAACGATTTGGGCACTGTCTCAACAATAGACTCGGTGAAATTGTAATCCCGGTGAAGATGCCGGGTACCTGCGACAGGACGGAAAGACCCCATGGAGCTTTACTGTAGCTTGACGTTGGGTCTTGGTACTACATGTACAGGATAGGTGGGAGACTATGAAGCATGAACGCCAGTTTGTGTGGAGTCATCCTTGGGATACCACCCTTGTAGTACTGGGATCCTAACCATAGGCCTTGAATCAGGTCTTGGGACACCGTCAGGTGGGCAGTTTGACTGGGGCGGTCGCCTCCTAAAAAGTAACGGAGGCGCTCAAAGGTTTCCTCAGCACGGTCGGAAATCGTGCGAAGAGTGCAAAGGCAAAAGGAAGCTTGATTGCAAGACATACAGGTCGAGCAAGGACGAAAGTCGGACTTAGTGATCCGGTGGTACCGCATGGAAGGGCCATCGCTCAACGGATAAAAGCTACCCTGGGGATAACAGGCTTATCTCCCCCAAGAGTCCACATCGACGGGGAGGTTTGGCACCTCGATGTCGGCTCATCACATCCTGGGGCTGTAGTAGGTCCCAAGGGTTGGGCTGTTCGCCCATTAAAGTGGTACGCGAGCTGGGTTCAGAACGTCGTGAGACAGTTCGGTCCCTATCCGTCGCAGGCGTAGGAAATTTGAGGAGACCTGTCCTTAGTACGAGAGGACCGGGATGGACGTACCTCTGGTGTACCAGTTGTTCTGCCAAGGGCATGGCTGGGTAGCTATGTACGGAATGGATAAGCGCTGAAAGCATCTAAGCGCGAAGCCAACTTCAAGATAAGATTTCCCACCGTAAGGGTAAGACCCCAGGAAGACTACCTGGTTGATAGGTCGAAGGTGTAAGTGCAGTAATGTATTTAGCTTATCGATACTAATAGGTCGAGGACTTGACCAATAAATGATTCAATCTAAATGATATACAGTTTTCAGAGTATTAACTCTAAAAAATAAAAAAATATATTGACAGAAAAAGAAAAAAATGTTAATATAATACTTGTCCGAAAGAGGACAAAAACACAATGTGGTTATTATAGCAAAGAGGATACACCTGTTCCCATTCCGAACACAGAAGTTAAGCTCTTTAGCGCTGATAGTACTTGGGGGGCGACCCCTTGGGAGAGTAAGACGTAGCCGCGTTGAGGCCCATTGGTCAAGCGGTCAAGACACCGCCCTTTCACGGCGGTAACAGGGGTTCGATTCCCCTATGGGTCACCAATATCCCGGGACTATAGCTCAGCTGGGAGAGCACCTGCCTTACAAGCAGGGGGTCACAGGTTCGAGCCCTGTTAGTCCCACCAATACGCGGCCTGGTAGTTCAGCTGGTTAGAATGCCAGCCTGTCACGCTGGAGGTCGAGGGTTCGAGTCCCTTCCAGGTCGCCAATTAAATTAATACGCGGGAATATGGCTCAGTTGGTAGAGCAATTGACTGTTAATCAATGGGTCACAGGTTCGAGTCCTGTTATTCCCGCCAATATGCTAGTGTGGCTCAACGGTAGAGCAGCTGACTTGTAATCAGCAGGTTGTAGGTTCGATTCCTATCACTAGCTCCAAATGTGGAGGATTTCCCGAGCGGCCAAAGGGGGCAGACTGTAAATCTGTTAGCATTGCTTTCGGTGGTTCGAATCCACCATCCTCCACCAAAAATAAAGAATGCGGATGTGGCGGAATTGGCAGACGCACCAGACTTAGGATCTGGCGCTTTACGGCGTGGGGGTTCGACTCCCTTCATCCGCACCACTTTATAAAACAATGTGGGTGCATAGCTCAGCTGGATAGAGCAACGCCCTTCTAAGGCGTGTGTCCGGGGTTCGAATCCCTGTGCGCTCACCACATTTACATAGGGAATTCGCCAAGTCGGTAAGGCATAGCACTTTGACTGCTACATGCGTAGGTTCGAGTCCTGCATTCCCTGCCAAATATGATCCATTAGCTCAGTCGGTAGAGCACCTGACTTTTAATCAGGGTGTCCCGCGTTCGAGTCGCGGATGGATCACCAATTACGGAGAGGTGTCCGAGTGGTTTAAGGAGCTGGTCTTGAAAACCAGTGATGCTTAACGGCACCGTGGGTTCGAATCCCACCCTCTCCGCCATTACTTAAATATTCGGAGAAGTACTCAAGTGGCTCAAGAGGATCCCCTGCTAAGGGATTAGGCTGGGTAAACCGGTGCGAGGGTTCGAATCCCTCCTTCTCCGCCAGTTAAAGTGTCGAGGTGTAGCGCAGTTTGGTAGCGCACCTGGTTTGGGACCAGGGGGCCGGGGGTTCGAGTCCCTTCACCTCGACCAAGAGATGGACCATTAGCTCAGTTGGTTAGAGCGCCCGGCTCATAACCGGTAGGTCTGGGGTTCGAGTCCCTGATGGTCCACCAAAAATTTTATAGGGGTGTAGCTCAGTTGGTAGAGCGTCGGTCTCCAAAACCGTGCGCCGGGGGTTCGAGTCCCTCCACCCCTGCCACTTTTTTATAAAATTCAAATTAGAAGAAATAATTATTTCGAGGTGTAGCGCAGTTTGGTAGCGCACCTGGTTTGGGACCAGGGGGCCGGGGGTTCGAGTCCCTTCACCTCGACCAAGTAATTAGGGCCTATAGCTCAGGTGGTTAGAGCGCACGCCTGATAAGCGTGAGGTCGCTGGTTCGAGTCCAGCTAGGCCCACCAAAAGTATTTGCCCAGATAGCTCAGTCGGTAGAGCAAGGGACTGAAAATCCCTGTGTCGATGGTTCGATTCCATTTCTGGGCACCATTTATGTGGCGGTATAGCTTAGTTGGCTAGAGCGTTCGGTTCATACCCGAAAGGTCACAGGTTCGACTCCTGTTACCGCTACCATATAAGAACTTTGAAAATTAAACAGTAGGTTAATTTATAGAAACAAACATAATTCTTTATAGAATTAAACACAAACAACCAAGCCAGATATTCAGATAATGATTAGCTGAGCAATGGACAACTTTTATTTGAGAGTTTGATCCTGGCTCAGGATGAACGCTGGCGGCGTGCCTAACACATGCAAGTCGAGCGATCTTCTTCGGAAGAGAGCGGCGGACGGGTGAGTAACGCGTGGGTAACCTGCCCTGTACACACGGATAACATACCGAAAGGTATGCTAATACGGGATAACATACTTTTATCGCATGGTAGAAGTATCAAAGCTCCGGCGGTACAGGATGGACCCGCGTCTGATTAGCTAGTTGGTAAGGTAACGGCTTACCAAGGCGACGATCAGTAGCCGACCTGAGAGGGTGATCGGCCACATTGGAACTGAGACACGGTCCAAACTCCTACGGGAGGCAGCAGTGGGGAATATTGCACAATGGGCGAAAGCCTGATGCAGCAACGCCGCGTGAGCGATGAAGGCCTTCGGGTCGTAAAGCTCTGTCCTCAAGGAAGATAATGACGGTACTTGAGGAGGAAGCCCCGGCTAACTACGTGCCAGCAGCCGCGGTAATACGTAGGGGGCTAGCGTTATCCGGAATTACTGGGCGTAAAGGGTGCGTAGGTGGTTTCTTAAGTCAGAAGTGAAAGGCTACGGCTCAACCGTAGTAAGCTTTTGAAACTAAGAGACTTGAGTGCAGGAGAGGAGAGTAGAATTCCTAGTGTAGCGGTGAAATGCGTAGATATTAGGAGGAATACCAGTTGCGAAGGCGGCTCTCTGGACTGTAACTGACACTGAGGCACGAAAGCGTGGGGAGCAAACAGGATTAGATACCCTGGTAGTCCACGCCGTAAACGATGAGTACTAGCTGTCGGGGGTTACCCCCCTCGGTGGCGCAGCTAACGCATTAAGTACTCCGCCTGGGAAGTACGCTCGCAAGAGTGAAACTCAAAGGAATTGACGGGGACCCGCACAAGTAGCGGAGCATGTGGTTTAATTCGAAGCAACGCGAAGAACCTTACCTAAGCTTGACATCCTTTTGACCTCTCCCTAATCGGAGATTTCCCTTCGGGGACAGAAGTGACAGGTGGTGCATGGTTGTCGTCAGCTCGTGTCGTGAGATGTTGGGTTAAGTCCCGCAACGAGCGCAACCCTTGCCTTTAGTTGCCAGCATTAAGTTGGGCACTCTAGAGGGACTGCCAGGGATAACCTGGAGGAAGGTGGGGATGACGTCAAATCATCATGCCCCTTATGCTTAGGGCTACACACGTGCTACAATGGGTGGTACAGAGGGCGGCCAAGTCGTGAGGCGGAGCTAATCCCTTAAAGCCATTCTCAGTTCGGATTGTAGGCTGAAACTCGCCTACATGAAGCTGGAGTTACTAGTAATCGCAGATCAGAATGCTGCGGTGAATGCGTTCCCGGGTCTTGTACACACCGCCCGTCACACCACGGGAGTTGGAGGCGCCCGAAGCCGGATAGCTAACCTTTTGGAAGCGTCCGTCGAAGGTGAAGCCAATAACTGGGGTGAAGTCGTAACAAGGTAGCCGTATCGGAAGGTGCGGCTGGATCACCTCCTTTCTAAGGAGAATTGCCTACTGTTTAATTTTGAGAGTTTTTATAAAAAAATAAAAATTCTTATTGACAAAAAATGACTTAGATAGTAAAATATCTACTGTCGAAAAATAGTATGGGGGTGTAGCTCAGCTGGGAGAGCACTTGCCTTGCACGCAAGGGGTCAGGAGTTCGATCCTCCTCATCTCCACCATTAGTACTTTAAGCAACGGAATAAGTTGAGCGTATGCGAAAATTATTCGTTGGCGATGTACTTTAGTACTTTGAAAACTGTATAACATTTAGTGATATGACATCATTTTATATATGAAGAAGATAACTTTTAAAAATATCATCGACAAGAAAAGTCTTTAAAATTACAAATTTTAATAACTGGTCAAGTTATTAAGGGTGCAGGGCGGATGCCTTGGCACTAGGAGCCGATGAAGGACGCGATAAGCTGCGATAAGCTTCGGGGAGTTGCACGTAAACTTTGATCCGAAGATTTCCGAATGAGGAAACTCACTTAGAGTAATGTCTAAGTATTGTTAAGTGAATACATAGCTTAATGAGGGGAACCCGGGGAACTGAAACATCTAAGTACCTGGAGGAAAAGAAAGAAATTCGATTCCGTAAGTAGCGGCGAGCGAACGCGGATAAGGCCAAACCAATGAAGTTTTCTTCGTTGGGGTTGCGGACATGCAACATGGATGCACTATCGTAAATGAAGAGAGTTGGAAAGCTCCGCCATAGAAGGTAATAGCCCTGTAATTGAAACGAGAAAGCTACTAGCATGATCCAGAGTACCACGGGACACGTGAAACCCTGTGGGAAGCAGGAGGGACCATCCTCCAAGCCTAAATACTACCTAGTGACCGATAGCGCATAGTACCGTGAGGGAAAGGTGAAAAGAACCCCGGGAGGGGAGTGAAATAGAACCTGAAACCCTGCACTTACAAGCTGTGGGAGCACATTTCTTGTGTGACCGCGTACTTTTTGTAGAACGGGCCAACGAGTTACGTTAAGTAGCAAGGTTAAGCACTTCAGGTGTGGAGCCGTAGCGAAAGCGAGTCTTAAATGGGCGACCTAAGTTACTTGACGTAGACCCGAAACCGGGCGACCTATCCATGAGCAGGTTGAAGCGAAAGTAAAATTTCGTGGAGGACCGAACCCACGAGCGTTGAAAAGCTCGGGGATGACTTGTGGATAGCGGTGAAATTCCAATCGAGCCCGGAGATAGCTGGTTCTCCCCGAAATAGCTTTAGGGCTAGCCTCAAGCGTAGAGAAACGGAGGTAGAGCACTGAATGTCCTAGGGGGTATTGCACTTACCGAAGACTATCAAACTCCGAATGCCGTTTTCTTTTACTTGGGAGTCAGACTGTGGGTGATAAGATTCATAGTCAAGAGGGCAACAGCCCAGATCGTCAGCTAAGGTCCCTAAATGTACGTTAAGTGGTAAAGGATGTGGGATTGCACAGACAACCAGGATGTTGGCTTAGAAGCAGCCACTCATTTAAAGAGTGCGTAATAGCTCACTGGTCGAGTGATCCTGCGCCGAAAATTTCCGGGGCTAAAACGTACTACCGAAGCTACGGCATCATTATGATGGGTAGGGGAGCTTCGTATGCAGGCTGAAGCATGACCGTAAGGACATGTGGACAGTATACGAGTGAGAATGTTGGCATGAGTAGCGAGACGTGGGTGAGAATCCCACGGGCCGTAAACCCAAGGTTTCCAGGGGAAGGTTCGTCCGCCCTGGGTTAGTCGGGACCTAAGCCGAGGCCGAAAGGCGTAGGTGATGGACAACAGGTTGATATTCCTGTACCGCCAATAAGCGTTTGAGAAATGGGATGACACAGTAGGATAAGCTAACCACACTGTTGGTTATGTGTGGCTAAGTACTGAGGCAGTCTAGATAGGCAAATCCGTCTAGATAATGCTGGGGTACGATGGGGAGCGAAATTTAGTAGCGAAGTAGCTGATTTCACACTGTCGAGAAAAGTCTCTATCGAGTTTAAAGGCGCCCGTACCGTAAACCGACACAGGTGGGTGAGGAGAGTATCCTAAGGCCAGCGAGAGAACTATTGTTAAGGAACTCGGCAAAATGACCCCGTAACTTAGGGAGAAGGGGTGCCATCCTTTGGATGGCCGCAGAGAATAGGCCCAAGCGACTGTTTACCAAAAACACAGGTTTCTGCTAAGTCGCAAGACGATGTATAGGAGCTGACGCCTGCCCGGTGCTGGAAGGTTAAGGGGATCTGTCAGGAGCAATCCGAAGCAGTGAACTTAAGCCCCAGTAAACGGCGGCCGTAACTATAACGGTCCTAAGGTAGCGAAATTCCTTGTCGGGTAAGTTCCGACCCGCACGAAAGGCGTAACGATTTGGGCACTGTCTCAACAATAGACTCGGTGAAATTGTAATCCCGGTGAAGATGCCGGGTACCTGCGACAGGACGGAAAGACCCCATGGAGCTTTACTGTAGCTTGACGTTGGGTCTTGGTACTACATGTACAGGATAGGTGGGAGACTATGAAGCATGAACGCCAGTTTGTGTGGAGTCATCCTTGGGATACCACCCTTGTAGTACTGGGATCCTAACCATAGGCCTTGAATCAGGTCTTGGGACACCGTCAGGTGGGCAGTTTGACTGGGGCGGTCGCCTCCTAAAAAGTAACGGAGGCGCTCAAAGGTTTCCTCAGCACGGTCGGAAATCGTGCGAAGAGTGCAAAGGCAAAAGGAAGCTTGATTGCAAGACATACAGGTCGAGCAAGGACGAAAGTCGGACTTAGTGATCCGGTGGTACCGCATGGAAGGGCCATCGCTCAACGGATAAAAGCTACCCTGGGGATAACAGGCTTATCTCCCCCAAGAGTCCACATCGACGGGGAGGTTTGGCACCTCGATGTCGGCTCATCACATCCTGGGGCTGTAGTAGGTCCCAAGGGTTGGGCTGTTCGCCCATTAAAGTGGTACGCGAGCTGGGTTCAGAACGTCGTGAGACAGTTCGGTCCCTATCCGTCGCAGGCGTAGGAAATTTGAGGAGACCTGTCCTTAGTACGAGAGGACCGGGATGGACGTACCTCTGGTGTACCAGTTGTTCTGCCAAGGGCATGGCTGGGTAGCTATGTACGGAATGGATAAGCGCTGAAAGCATCTAAGCGCGAAGCCAACTTCAAGATAAGATTTCCCACCGTAAGGGTAAGACCCCAGGAAGACTACCTGGTTGATAGGTCGAAGGTGTAAGTGCAGTAATGTATTTAGCTTATCGATACTAATAGGTCGAGGACTTGACCAACAAAATGATTCATTCTAAATGATATACAGTTTTCAAAGTATTAATAAAAAACTTTGAAAAAAGCATTGACATTTTAAATTGAAAATGTTAATATAATACTTGTCCTAAGGGACAACAACTTAAAATTATGTGGTTATTATAGCAAAGAGGATACACCTGTTCCCATTCCGAACACAGAAGTTAAGCTCTTTAGCGCTGATGGTACTTGGGGGGCGACCCCCTGGGAGAGTAAGACGTAGCCACGTAATGTGCCGAAGTGGCGGAACTGGCAGACGCACAGGACTTAAAATCCTGCGGGACTTACCTCTCGTACCGGTTCGATTCCGGTCTTCGGCACCATTAACACCATCGCGGGGTGGAGCAGTTGGCAGCTCGTTGGGCTCATAACCCAAAGGTCGCAGGTTCGAGTCCTGCCTCCGCAACCATTTATGGCCCATTGGTCAAGCGGTCAAGACACCGCCCTTTCACGGCGGTAACAGGGGTTCGATTCCCCTATGGGTCACCAATTAAATATGCGGGTGTAGCTCAATGGTAGAGTTCCGGCCTTCCAAGCCGGCTGTGAGGGTTCGATCCCCTTCACCCGCTCCAGATTAAATTTATGGGACTATAGCTCAGCTGGGAGAGCACCTGCCTTACAAGCAGGGGGTCACAGGTTCGAGCCCTGTTAGTCCCACCATATATGCGGCCTGGTAGTTCAGCTGGTTAGAATGCCAGCCTGTCACGCTGGAGGTCGAGGGTTCGAGTCCCTTCCAGGTCGCCAACTTAATTAAATATGCGGGAATATGGCTCAGTTGGTAGAGCAATTGACTGTTAATCAATGGGTCACAGGTTCGAGTCCTGTTATTCCCGCCATTGTATCTGCGGGAATAGTTCAGTGGTAGAGCGCAACCTTGCCAAGGTTGAAGTCGCGAGTTCGAATCTCGTTTCCCGCTCCATAATAAAATATGGGTGCATAGCTCAGCTGGATAGAGCAACGCCCTTCTAAGGCGTGTGTCCGGGGTTCGAATCCCTGTGCGCTCACCAATAAAGAAAGTTTCACTTTAGTGAAACTTTTTTTTTATAGATATAAATAACATTAACTCTATAGACTAAACTATTAACTAATTGTAAATAATTTGTATATAGTTAGATTTATATAGTATAATACATAGTGTAAAAGATTAAAATGTTTATTTAGGAAGTTTTCAAACAGGAGGATAAAACTGTGTTGGATATAAATTCTTTTTTCAGTGGTTTTGTGGATATAATTTCAAGAATAACTATAAATGATGTAGTTGATATATCCATAGTAGCATATATTTTTTATAAAATATTTATGTTTATAAAAGATACGAGAGCAGAACAAGTTTTAAAGGGGATATTATTCTTGTTAGTAGCAACTCAATTAAGCGAAACATTTAAATTACATACTCTTTATTGGATATTAGTTAAGAGTTTAGAAATTGGTGTTTTAGCAGCTGTAATAATATTTCAACCAGAACTTAGAGCAGGTCTAGAGCATATAGGGAGAGCCAAATTTAATTTTTTTGGGAAAAATGGACCGAGTGTTTCAGAAGATTCACTTAATAATACAATAGAAGAGATAGTAGAAGCATTATATTCTTTATCAAGACAGAAGATTGGTGCACTTATTATAATGGAAAGACAAACTAAAATAGGTGAAATAATAAATACTGGTACAAGCATAGATGGACAAGTATCTAGACAATTATTAATTAATATATTTATTCCAAATACTCCGTTGCATGATGGTGCAGTAGTAGTTAGAGATTCTCAAGTAAAAGCAGCAGCATGCTTTTTACCATTGACAGAAAGTAAGGATTTAAGTAAAGATTTAGGTACAAGGCATAGGGCAGCAATAGGTGTTAGTGAGGTTTCGGATTGTATATCGCTTATAGTTTCAGAAGAAACTGGAGATGTATCTATAGCTAAAGCAGGGAAGCTATACAGAAATATTTCTAAAGATAGAATGACAAATATACTAAGAAGCAATTTGAAATCAAAATCAGAAGAGAAAAGCTTTTTTAAAGGTGGTATATTCAGATGATAGAGAAATTTAAAACTAATACAAAAATAAAATTAATATCCCTGTTGAGTGCATTAGTGTTATGGTTATATGTTATGGCAGTAGTTGACCCAGAAGAGACAAAACTATTTGAAGGGATGCCAGTAACTATAAGTAACATGGATGAACTAAGAGATAAAGATCTTGTAATTTATCCTAAAATGGATCTTACTACAGATATATCTGTATCTGGTAAACTATCTAAACTACAAAAGGTTAATAAAGATAACATACATATTTATGGTCAAATAAATAATCCTATGGAGGGAAGTAATGATATTTATCTAAGAGCTAATACTCCAGGACAAGTAACTCATGAGATTAGAAATAATATTCTTATAGTTAATCTAGAAAAAATAGTAAGTGAGCAAAAACCGATTGATATACAAGCAGAAGGTAAACATAAGTTAAATGTAGCTAGAGCAACTGTTGATAAAGGTATAGATAGTATAGGAGTTTCAGGTCCTAGAAGCCAAGTTAAATTGGTAGATAAAATTGTTGGAGTAGTTGATGTAGGGTCAAACACAAATGACTTTACTGCTCAAATAAGACTATTTCCAGTAGACAAGGATGGAAATGAAGTAAAAGATGTTGAACTAGAAAAATCATCAGTAACAGTAAATGTAGAATTGTTAAAAGAAAAAACTGTACCTATACAAATTAAATTCACACAAGATAGTAATCCAGATATAAAACTAAAAGATTATACATTGAGTCAAGAAAATATAGTTATAAAAGGTAAAAAAGATGATGTAGATAAAATTGAGTATATAGAAACAGAGCCATTGAATATAAATGATATTGCTAATAGCACATCAAAGGATTTTGGATTAAATATACCTGATGGAATAAGTACAGATACAAAATATATAACTATTAAACTCAAAACAGTAAAAACAATTAAAGAATCCTTTGTTTATACAAAGCCTGAAATTCAAATAAGAAATAAAACAGAAAATACTAATATATCTAATATAGAGATACCAGATAATATAAATGTAAATATAGAGTACTTAGAAAATATCGGTACTATAATAAAAGAAGATATAGTCTTATATATAGATATGTCACAAGATATTAGTGAAAATCAAAAATATGATATAAAGTATGAAACAAAGTCTGATATAAAAAATGTGGTTATAGCTCCAGATAAAACACTATAATTTTATAAAATAAACTAAAATAAGGTGCAATGAAAATTATCATTTAAGGTAAAAAAAATGATGTTTTTGTTGCATCTTATTTATTTTAGTAATACTATAAAAGTGAAGAGACATTATAAGGCAATAATCTGAAAAATTAAAAAACTTAAAATAGACTAGGAAAACGTTGCTAAAAAATGTATAATTTAAATATAAAAAACAACTTAAATTAAAAAAGTTAATAAATATTAAAATTTTTTATGCATACAGTATTCAAAATAATCATCATTTAGTCATACATCACAGGTTATATAATATATTTTAAATAGTAAATTTTTTTGCTAAATATAAAATATAGAGTTGATATTTATAGCAAAGTATAAATAGCTTAAAAGGGGTCAAGCTATTTAACTAGATAAGTAAAGTGAGATTTTCACTAGATATAAAAAGAGGTGGGAGTAGATGAGAAACTTTGAAGAAGTAGTAAAGTTTGCAAGAGAAAGAGGTCCTAAAACTATATCCGTAGCATGTTGTCATGATAAAGAAGTTTTAATGGCTGTAGAAATGGCAAGAAAAGAGAAGATAGCTAATGCTATTTTGATAGGCGATATAGAAAAGACAAGAGAGATAGCAAGTAGCATAAATATAGATTTAGATAACTATGAATTAATAGACATAAAAGACTTATCAGAAGCATCTCTAAAAGCAGTTGAATTGGTATCACAAGGTAAATCAGATATGGTTATGAAAGGGTTAGTAGATACATCAATAATCCTAAAAGCTGTATTAAATAAAGAAGTAGGTTTAAGAACTGGAAATGTTTTAAGCCATGTTGCAGTATTTGATGTTGAAGGATATGATAGATTATTCTTTATAACAGATGCAGCTATGAACTTATCTCCAGATGTGAATATTAAAAAACAAATTATAGAAAATGCATGCACAGTAGCACATTCATTAGATATAGACACTCCAAAAGTAGCTGCATTATGTGCTAAAGAAAAAGTAAATCCTAAAATGCAAGATACAATAGATGCAAAAGAATTAGAAGAAATGTGTGAAAGAGGCGAAATCAAAGGATGCATAGTTGGTGGACCATTCGCACTAGACAATGCTGTATCATTAGAAGCTGCAAATCATAAAGGCATAAATCATCCAGTAGCAGGCAAAGCAGATATATTATTAGCTCCAGACATAGAAGCTGGAAATATATTATATAAATCTTTAGTATTTTTCTCAAAATCAAAAAATGCAGGTGTTATAGTAGGGGCTAAAGCACCAATTATATTAACTTCAAGGGCTGACAACGAAGAAACTAAGTTAAATTCAATAGCTTTAGGCGTATTAATGGCAGCTAAAGCTTAATATATTAGGGGGTATAGCCACATGAATAATGTATTTAAAATACTGACAATAAATCCAGGATCAACGTCAACTAAGATAGCTGTATTTGACAATGAAGATTTAGTATTTGAAAAAACTTTAAGACATTCTTCAGAAGAAATAGGCCAATATGAAAAAATATCAGATCAATTTGAATTTAGAAAAACAGTAATAGAAGAAGCTTTAGCGGAAGGTGGAGTGAAAACTTCAGACTTAGATGCTGTAGTAGGTAGAGGTGGACTTTTAAAGCCTATAAAAGGTGGAACTTATTCAGTAAATGAAGCTATGATAGAGGATTTAAAGGTTGGGGTGCTAGGTGAACATGCATCAAATTTAGGTGGAATTATAGCTAAACAAATAGGTGATGAAGTTAATATACCATCATACATAGTAGATCCAGTTGTTGTAGATGAAATGAACGATGTAGCAAGGGTATCAGGTATACCAGAAATAGATAGAAAGAGTATATTCCATGCTCTTAATCAGAAAGCTACAGCAAGAAGAGCAGCAAAAGAATTAGAAAAAGAATATAGTGAATGTAACTTTATAGTAGCTCATATGGGTGGAGGAATATCTGTAGGGGCTCATGAAAAAGGTAGAGTTATAGATGTAGCTAATGCACTTGATGGTGAAGGACCATTTTCTCCAGAGAGAAGTGGTGGTTTACCAGTAGGTGATTTAGTAAAAATGTGCTTTAGTGGAAAATATACTTTAGATCAAATTAAAAAGAGAATTAAAGGTAATGGTGGTCTAGTAGGATATTTAAACACTAATGATGGTAGAGAAGTTGAAGAAAGAATATCTAAAGGCGATGAAAAAGCTAAACTAGTTTATGAAGCTATGGCCTATCAAGTAAGTAAGGAAATAGGGGCATGTGCATCAGTTCTTAAAGGCAATGTAGATTTAGTGCTTTTAACTGGTGGAATTGCTTACTCTAAATTATTTACAAACATGATAGAAGATAGAGTTAAGTATATATCTGAAGTTAAAATTTATCCTGGTGAAGATGAAATGATAGCATTAGCACAAGGAGGGCTAAGAGTTTTAACTAAAGAAGAGGAACCACAAGTTTATGGATTGGCTATAGAGTGTATGTAATATTAAAAATACTATACTAACAAATAACATATATAAATGATTATATGACTTAATGGGTGAGATGAATGATAATTAATGATAAAAGAATAAGAATCATAATAGGACATTATGGAAGTGGAAAAAGTGAATTTGCAATTAACTATGTAACTAAGTTAAGAAAAGAAGTAAAAGGAAAAGTTGCTTTAGCAGACTTAGATGTAGTGAATGTTTATTTTAGAACTAGAGAGAAAAAAGACTTATTAAAATCTTTAGATATACTTCCAATAGATAGTTCAATAGATGCACCAACTTTAGATTTACCCGCAGTATCAGCTCAAGTAGCAACTCCAATGAATGATGAATCTTATGACTATGTTATAGATGTTGGAGGAGATAATGTAGGTGCTAGAGTGGTAGGAAGATTTAATCATTTAATAAAAGAAAATGATTATGATATGTTTTGTGTAGTAAATGCAAATAGAGAGCAAACTCAGACTGCTGACAAGGTCATTGATCATATAAGAGCAATAGAAAAGTCTTCAGGTTTAAAAGTAACAGGACTTATAAACAATACCCATCTTATCAGATCTACTACTGTAGAAGATGTATTAAGAGGGCAAAAACTAGTACAGGAAGTATCAAAATTATGTAATATACCAGTTAAGTATGTTGCATGTTTAGAAAATCTTGTACCTGAATTACCTAAAGACTTAGAAGGGGAGATATTCCCAATACAGCTTTATATGAGAGAAGCTTGGATGTAATTTGAGCTCAAATATATAGAAAGATTTTAAGGGGGCATAGGAAAATGGCTAAAGGAACAGTATCTTTTAATCAAGACCTTTGTAAAGGTTGTGGATTATGTGTAGAAGCATGTCCAGTGAAAATTGTAGCAATGGACAATACTCATATCAATAAGAAGGGCTACAATCCAGCAACAGTTGTTGATATGGATAAGTGTATAGGATGTACAAACTGTGCTACTATGTGTCCAGACTCTGTTATAACAGTAGAGAGAGACTAATTAAAAATTAAGGGGGAATTTTAATGGCTAAGATACTTATGAAAGGTAACGAAGCATTTGGAAAGGCAGCTATAGAAGCTGGATGTAAATATTTCTTCGGTTACCCAATAACACCACAAAATGAATTACCAGAATATATGTCTAGAGAATTACCTAACGTTGGAGGAGTATTTGTTCAAGCAGAATCAGAAGTTTCTGCTATAAACATGATATATGGAGGAGCAGGTGCAGGAGCTAGAGTTATGACTTCTTCATCTTCTCCAGGAATAGCATTAAAGCAAGAAGGGATAACATATGCTGCAGGTGCAGAACTTCCTTGTGTTGTAGTAAACGTAATGAGAGGTGGTCCAGGATTAGGTGGAATACAACCTTCTCAAGCTGACTACTTTATGTCTACAAGAGGAGGAGGAAACGGAGATTATAGAACTCCAGTTTATGCTCCAGCTACTGTTCAAGAAGCAGTTGATATGATAATGGAAGCTTTCAATGTAGCAGATTACTATAGAACACCAGTTATGGTAGTTGCTGATGGTATGATAGGACAAATGATGGAACCAGTAGAATTTAAGGCTCCTAAGAAAAGAGACTTAGCACCTAAAGACTGGGCTACAGTAGGAACTAAAGGACAAAGAAAACCTAATGTAATCAACTCATTATACTTACAACCAGATGAGTTAGAAAAACATTGTATAAAATTAGAAGCTAAGTATAAAGAAATAGAAAAGAACGAAGTAGACTATGAAATGTATAAAACTGAAGATGCAGAACTAGTATTCGTAGCTTACGGAACTACTGCAAGAATAGTAAAAAATGCTATAGATATATTAAGAGGAGAAGGTATAAAAGCTGGTCTTATAAGACCTAAAACTTTATGGCCATTCCCATTCGAAGCATTTAACCAAATACCAGAAGCTAAAAACTTATTAACAGTTGAAATGAGTATGGGGCAAATGGTAGAAGACGTAAGATTAGCTGTTGAAGGTAGAGTGCCAGTACACTTCTATGGAAGAGCTGGAGGAATGATACCTGATCCAGAAGGTATAGCTAACAAAGCTAGAGAAGTAGTAGAAAGTCAATTAGCTGTAGGAGGTGCTAGATAATGTCAGTTGTATTTAAGAAAACTAACGGTTTAACAGAAGCTCAAACACATTACTGTCCAGGATGTACTCATGGTATAATTCATAGATTAGTAGGAGAAGTATTAGAAGAATTAGATGTGTTAGGAGATACTATAGGTGTTGCTCCAGTTGGATGTTCAGTTTTAGCTTATAACTATTTTAACTGTGATATGCAAGAAGCATCTCATGGTAGAGCACCAGCAGCTGCTACAGGAATAAAGAGAGTTCATCCTGATAAGACTGTATTTACATACCAAGGGGATGGAGACTTAGCTTCAATAGGTACAGCTGAAATAGTTCATGCTGCAGCTAGAGGAGAAAAATTCACTACTATATTCGTAAATAATGCTATCTACGGAATGACTGGAGGGCAAATGGCTCCAACTACATTAGTTGGGCAAAAAGCTACTACAGCTCCTAGAGGTAGAGAAATAGATAAACAAGGTTTCCCAATAAGAATGAGCGAAATGTTATCTACATTACCAGGTGCAGTATTCGTAGAGAGAGTTTCTGTAGATACTCCTGCTAATGTTAGAAAAGCTAAAAAAGCAATAAAGAAAGCTTTCCAAGTTCAACAAGCTGGATTAGGATTTGGTATAGTTGAAGTATTATCTACTTGTCCAACTAACTGGGGATTAGCTCCAAATGATGCTTTACAATGGTTAAGAGATAATATGATGCCATATTATCCTATAGGAAATGTAAAAGATGTTGATCTTAATGGGGAGGTGAAGTAATATGTCTACAGCTAGAGTAATATGTGCCGGATTCGGTGGTCAAGGTGTTATGTCTATGGGACAATTACTTACTTATGCAGGAATGCTAGAATGTAAGGAAGTTTCTTGGTTACCATCATATGGACCAGAAATGCGTGGAGGTACAGCTAACTGTGCAGTAACTGTATCTGATAAGCCAGTAGGTTCACCACTTATAACAGGAGATGCTACTTGTGCTATAGTTATGAACTTACCATCTTTAGATAAGTTTGAAAGAGAAGTTAAGCCAGGTGGAAAAATATTAGTAAACAGCTCTCTTATACACAAAAAGGTTGAAAGAGATGATGTTGAAGTTCATTATATACCTGCGAATGATTTAGCTTTAGAATTAGGAAATCCTAGAGTTGCAAATATGATAATGTTAGGTGCTTATTTACAAACAGAATCAACAGTAGAAATGGATTCAGTTTTAGAAGCTTTCAAAAAAGTTTTTGGACCAAGTAAAGAAAAGTTTGTTCCATTAAATAAAGAAGCTTTACAAAAAGGAGCACAAGCTATAAAATAATATTAAATTTTTATAAAAATTTACAAAAAAAGGACAATAGAATTATTTCTATTGTCCTTTTTAGTTATATATATTAAAATGTCTTTATGGATATGTTAATATTTAAAAGAGTTTTATGAAATAAAGTAGAGAATTAAGGACACTTATATGTATATAATAACATATTATAATTTGATAAGCTTTTCTTCATGAAAGGAGATTTTTAATGAGAAAATATTTTGGAACTGATGGAGTAAGAGGCATAGCTAATACAGAGCTTACTTGCGATTTAGCATATAAATTAGGTAGAGCAGGCGGATTTGTTTTAGCTCAAGGGAAAGAAAAAGTCAAAGTAGTAGTAGGTAAAGATACGAGAATATCTGGAGATATGCTAGAAGCTGCGTTAACGGCAGGGCTTATGTCTGTTGGATGTGATGTTATAACTGTTGGAGTAGTTCCAACACCTGCAGTAGCATATCTAACAAAAAAATATGAAGCAGACTGTGGAGTTGTTATATCAGCATCTCATAATCCAGTAGAATATAATGGTATAAAATTCTTCAATAGCGAAGGTTATAAATTACCTGATGAAGTTGAGTTAAATATAGAAGACTATATCGATAATATAGAAAAGGTAGATTATCATCCAGTAGGAGAAAAAGTTGGAAGAAAAATACACATGCATGATGCACAAAGAGAATATATAGATTACTTAAAGTCTATAATAAATGTAGATTTTAAAGGATTAAAAGTAGTCTTAGATTGTGCAAATGGAGCATCATATAAAGTTGCGCCAATAGTATTTGATGAATTAGGTGCAAGTGTAATTACTATAAATAGTGAGCCAGATGGTAATAATATAAATGATAAGTGTGGGTCTACACATCCGCAAAAACTACAAGAAGCTGTTCTGGCGCACAAAGCTGATTTAGGTCTTGCATATGATGGTGATGCAGATAGATTAATTGCTGTCGATGAAAATGGAAACATTGTTGACGGAGACCATATAATGATATTAAGTGCTATACATTTAAATAAGAAAAAAGAGTTAGCACAAGATACATTAGTAGTTACAGTAATGAGTAATATAGGACTTACTATAGCAGCAAAAGAGCACGGTATAAAGCTAGCTAC
The DNA here is from genome assembly GCF_024723825.1 of Romboutsia lituseburensis. Taxonomy (NCBI): domain Bacteria; kingdom Bacillati; phylum Bacillota; class Clostridia; order Peptostreptococcales; family Peptostreptococcaceae; genus Romboutsia; species Romboutsia lituseburensis. The sequence continues at coordinate 2,267,263 of NZ_JANQBQ010000001.1, read as the reverse complement.
AACTGCTGTAGGAGATAGATATGTATTAGAAGAAATGAAAGATAAAGGATACAACTTAGGTGGAGAACAATCAGGCCACATGATATTCTTAGATTACAATACAACAGGTGATGGTGTTTTAAGTTCACTAGTACTTTCAAGAATAGTATTAGAAGAAAATAAAAAATTATCAAATCTTGCTGCAGTAATGACTCAATACCCACAAGTATTAGTTAATGCTAGAATAAAAAATGAAAATAAGAATAGATACATGGAGTATCCAGAAATAAAGAATGAAATTGAAAGAATAGAAAGCTTATTAGATGGATGTGGAAGGGTATTAATAAGACCATCAGGCACAGAACCATTAGTAAGAGTTATGCTAGAGGGTAAAGAGGAAGGTCAAATAAAAGAATTAGCAACTAATTTAGCTAATCTTATACAAGAAAAACTATCGTAATTTAAAAGTGGATACTAAAAATAATATTAGTATTCACTTATAAGCGCCAGAACTTAGTAATTATGTAAGATAATTAAAGAAAGAGTACTGAGTTGACGAGGTCAGAGTTTATCGAATTATCGGCGGATGCTCTGCGGTGTATTTACCATCGTTAGAACTTGCTTAAAACATAGAAGTAATTCTGTGGACAAAGGGAAGTTTATGTAAATATGACCTAACTCTAAAAATATATAAAATAATAATATTTTTAGGAGGAATTAAATATGTGTGGAATAGTTGGATATTTAGGACATAGACAAGCAACAGAAGTTTTAGTAGAAGGACTTTCAAAATTAGAATACAGAGGATATGACTCTGCTGGTGTTGCAGTTAACATTGGAAATGAATTAGAAATAAGAAAGTTTAAAGGAAGATTAGCAATATTAGCTGAAGATTTAGAAAAAAATCCTATAAATGGTGGATTAGGTATAGGGCATACTAGATGGGCAACTCATGGAGAACCATCTGATGTTAATTCACATCCTCATTTTAACATGGATAGAACAATAGCTGTTGTTCACAATGGTATAATAGAAAACTACATGGAATTAAAAGAAGAACTACAAGCTGAAGGTGTTGTATTTTTATCTCAAACAGATACAGAAGTAGTTGCTCATTTAGTAGATAAATACTATGAAGGAAACTTATTAGATGCTGTATATAAAGCTACTGAAAGATTAAGAGGAGCATATGCATTAGGTGTTGTATGCAAGGATAACAATAATGAGTTAGTTGCTGTAAGAAAAGATAGTCCATTAGTTGTTGGTTTAGGTGAGGGTGAAAACTTTATAGCATCAGATATACCGGCAATATTAAAATATACTAGAAATGTATACTTCTTAGAAAACGGAGAATTTGTTCACATGGTAGGAGACAAATTAACTGTATTAAATGAAAATAGAGAAGTTGTTTCAAAAGAAGTAACAGAAATAACTTGGGATGTTGAAGCTGCATCTAAAGGTGGATATGAGCATTTCATGTTAAAGGAAATATATGAGCAACCAAATGGTGTTAAGGAAACATTAATAAGAAGATTAAATGACAATGGAGAAATCCAATTAGATGATATAAAAATGACTAAGGAAGACTTAGAAAAAATAAATAAAGTATATATAGTAGCATGTGGTACTGCATATCATGCAGGCCTTGTAGGCAAATTTGCTATAGAAAAATTTGCTAAGATACCAGTAATAACTGATATAGCGTCAGAATTCAGATACAGAGATCCATTTGTAGATGAAAATACTTTATTAATACTAGTAAGCCAATCAGGAGAAACAGCAGATACTTTAGCATCTTTAAGATATGCTAAAGAAAGAGGAGCTAGAATATTATCTGTAACTAACGTTGTAGGTTCTTCAATAGCTAGAGAGTCTGATGATGTATTCTATACATGGGCAGGACCAGAAATATCAGTTGCATCAACTAAGGCTTATACAACTCAATTAGTATCATTCTACATGATAGCTTTAGACTTTGCTATAAAGAAAGGTACTATAACTAGAGAATTCTACAACGACATGATAGAAAAATTAAAAGAAATGCCTGAAAAAGTAGAAAAAGCTCTAGAACAAGAAACTTATATAAAAGAAGATGTTGCTAAGACTTTAAAAGAAGCAAGTAGCTCATTCTATTTAGGTAGAGGATTAGACTATAACTTAGCTATGGAAGGTGCTTTAAAGATAAAAGAAATCTCTTATATACATGCAGAAGCATTTGCTGCTGGAGAATTAAAGCATGGAACAATAGCATTAATAGAAAAAGGAACTCCAGTAATAGCAATAGCTACTCAAGAAGAGCTATTTGAAAAAATGGTATCTAACATGGAAGAAGTTAAAGCTAGAGGAGCATATGTTATAGCTGTTGCTCAAGAGAAGAATAAAGAGGTAGAAAAAGCTGCTGATAAGGTAATATATATACCAAATGTAGATGATATATTATCAAGTATATTAACAGTTTTACCACTTCAATTATTATCTTACTATGTTGCAGTTGAAAGAGGTTGTGATGTAGATAAGCCAAGAAACTTAGCTAAATCAGTAACAGTTGAATAATAAATATAGAAATTATAGCCATGTATTTTTAATGCATGGCTTATTTGAATTATAAATATTAAGAATAAATTGCTATTTAATCATTAAAAAAAGTAATGATATTCATAAAAATATACAATATATAGAATTCGCAAATTTGATAGATGCTTATTATTAATTATGATAACCTATAAATATATACATATATTGGAAAAGGGTGAGGATATGATGATAAGCAAACAAGAAATAGCAAATTTAAAATCAGAAGGGATATTAGCTCAAAAGCAAAAAGGATACTTTTCAATTAGAATTTTAAGCAGAGCAGGGAATTTTACAGCAGAACAACTAACAGAACTAGCTAGATTGTCACAAAAATATGGCAAAGGATACTTAGGTGTTACAACTAGATTGGCAGTAGAAATACCTTGGATAAAGTATGAGGATATTGATAATATAAAAATGGATTTAAAAGATGCTAATTTAGCTCATGGGGGAACTGGAAAAAAAGTTAGACCACTAGTTGCATGCAAAGGAACTGTATGTCAGCATGGAATTTATGATACTCAAGATTTATGTGGGAAGTTACATGATAAATATTTTGCATATGATTTACCAGCAAAAACTAAAATAACATTAGTTGGCTGTCCAAACAATTGTGCGAAAGCGAACACAAATGATATAGGAATAGTTGGTCAAGTTTATGTAGAGTTCGATGAAGACAAATGTAAAAATTGTGGTCTATGTACTAAGTCATGTAGACAAAAATCTGTAAAGCTTGTTGATAAAAAGCTAGTTTGGAATAAAGATGAATGTGTAAACTGTGGAAAATGTGCACAAGTTTGTCCGTTCGGTGCAATGGAAGTGAAAGAAAAGGGTATGGCCATATATCTTGGAGGAAGAATGGGTAGAGGATATAGATTTGGTGACAGATTAACCAATTTATATCAAGAATCTGAAATCGTAGAAATAGTTCAAGATATATTAGAAACTTATAAAGATTTAGCCAATCCTGAAGAAAGAATCTGCAAGGTTATAGATAGATTAGGTATAGAAAAATTTGAAAAAGAACTATTAAGTAAAAAAAATCATAATATATAAAATTTAATACTACTGTAATATAGAGTATATCCTTCTTAAATTTGTCAATAATTCAGTTATGAATACGATATAATTTAAGGGGGACTTTTTTATGAAAACATTCAAGATAATAATAAGTTTTATAGTACTTATGTTAATGGGAATGCTAATATCTTATGCAGATATAAAATCTAATAATGAATATTACAAATTAATAGAAACTTTCAATAATACACATGCTGATTTTAAGTTTTATAATATAAAAGCAAATGCAGTCATAGATTATAATATATCTAAAACTCAAATGAGGGATATTTGTATAGAAATCGTCAACAATTTAGGCTTAGAAGAAAGTAATATTAAGTGGGAAGAAAGTAAAAACAAACAGGAAAATCAAATCTATGCACAGATAAAATCTGACGAAAGAAATGTTTCCATAATTTGCATTAAGAAAAATGAAAAAGAGTCTTATGTAATAGTTGACATATTGGAGAATAAAGTATATAAAAGTATAGTGGACATTTATACGATTCTTGAGGAGACTTTAAAGAAGCATACACCTCAGGTTGATATAAATACATGTATATCAGGAGAGTACACAAAAAAGTTACAAATAAATAAATATGATGATATTTTAGAAAAAATATTATATAATATGAATGCTGAAGAAATAGATAGAATTGAGGAAGAGAATTTTGTCTCAATAACAGCGTATAGCAAGATTTTAAGCGAAAATTATTTAGAATATTTAGGAAATAAGATTAATTTGAATATAGGAATGAGGTATAGCGAAGATGAAGATAAAACTCTTATATATATCGCTACGCCAATCATAAAATTAGATTATTAATTAACGAGGAGAGATTAGTAAGATGCCAAAGATATTAGTAAAAAAGAGTAATCCACTTAAAGGTAGTGTTAAAATAGATGGAGCAAAAAATGCAGTATTACCAATAATAGCAGCAACTTTATTAGCAAATGGAAAATCAACATTAAGAGGAGTTCCTAACTTAAGAGATGTACACGTTATATCAGATTTATTAAGACATGTAGGAGCAGAAGTAGAGTATAAAGATAATACGTTAACAGTAGATGCCAGTAATATAACTACTTGCGAAGCACCATATGAATTAGTTAGAAAGATGAGAGCATCTTTCTTAGTAATGGGTCCATTACTTGCAAGATTTAAACATACTAAGATATCTATGCCAGGAGGATGTGCTATAGGAACAAGACCTATAGATTTACATTTAAAAGGATTTAAATACTTAGGTGCTACAGTAGAAATGGATCATGGATTTGTAGAAGCTACAACTAAGAAATTAACAGGAGCTAAATTATATTTAGATTTCCCATCAGTTGGAGCAACTGAAAATATAATGATGGCAGCTGCACTTGCAGAAGGAACGACTATAATAGAGAATGCAGCAGAAGAGCCAGAGATAGTAGATTTAGCTAATTTCTTAAATGAAATGGGAGCTAATATAAAAGGTGCAGGAACGAACACTATAAAAATACAAGGTGTTAAGGAATTAAGAGGTGCAGAGCATAATGTAATACCTGATAGAATAGAAGCAGCTACTTATATGGTTGCAGCAGCTATGACAAAAGGTGATATAGTTATAGAAAATGTAATAATGGATCATTTAAAGCCAGTAGTAGCTAAGTTAAAAGAAGCTGGTTGTGAAATAATAGAAATGGAAAATGATTCAGTAAGAGTCATAGGACCAGAAGTATTAAAGCCAATTGATATAAAAACTTTACCACATCCAGGATTCCCTACGGATGTTCAAGCTCAGTTTATGGCTATGCTTACAGTATCGAATGGATCGGGAGTAGTTACAGAAACTGTATTTGAAAATAGATTTATGCATGTTGCTGAGTTCAATAGAATGGGAGCTAACATAAAAATAGAAGGCAAGAGTGCTGTAGTTAATGGTGTAAACAAGCTACATGGAGCTAAGGTAAATGCAACAGATTTAAGAGCAGGGGCTGCACTTATATTATGTGGTCTTATAGCTGAAGGAGAAACTCAAATAGGAGAAATATACCACATACAAAGAGGTTATGTTGATATAGATAAGAAGATAACTGCATTAGGTGGAAATATAAAGATAGTAGAAGATTAATAACAAAAATACTAGTCTAAAACAACAGGGTTGTTCATATACTTTAAGGACAAAGATTTAAACTAAGGAGGAAAAGTATATGAAGAACCCTTTAGCTGTTTTAGTAACAATAGTTGCATGCTCTATAAGTATACCAATATTAATAAGTGTAGTATCTTATGATGATATAGAAGCAACACCTAAGGTAAATTCAAAACCTATTGTGGAAACAATAAAGAGAAAGACAAAACAAATAGTAAATTACGAAACGGTAGATAAAAAATCACCAGTAATAAATGTTTATAATCATAATATAGGTAAAGTTCAACAAATGGATATAGAGGAATATTTATGTGGTGTATTAGCAGGAGAAATGTCAGCAGATTTTAATCTAGAGGCATTAAAAGCTCAAGCTGTAGCGGCTAGAACTTTTGTTATGTACAAAGAAAAACAAGGAAAACAAAGTAAACATCCAAATGCAGTAGTATGTACAGACTTCAAACATTGCCAAGAATATAAAAGTTATGAATATTTAAAGAAAAAAAATGGTGAGAAATGGATGAAAAATTCTTACTCTAAAATACAACAAGCAGTTAAAGAAACAAAAGGCCATATTATAACTTATAATGATGAGCCTATACTTACATTATACTTTTCAACTTCATCAGGAAAAACTGAAAATAGTGAAGAAGTATTCGCACAATCCTATCCATATTTAAAATCAGTTGACAGCCCATATGATAAAAATTATTCACCAAAGTATACATCAGCATTAAAAATGAGCAATAAAGACTTTGTACATGCATTTAAAGTAGGATATAGTGATATGAAGATTAACGAAGATAACTTGAGTAATCAGGTGAAAATAATAGACAAAAGTGATGGTGGATCTGTAGAAAGTATTAAAGTAGGTAATAAGCAAATAAAAGGTACAGATGTAAGAAAGATTTTGAATCTTAATTCAGCTAATTTTGATTTAGCATTTAAAGATAACTATGTAGATATATTTGTTAAAGGTTATGGCCATGGAGTTGGAATGAGCCAATGGGGTGCAGAGGGAATGGCTCAAGAGGGTTACAAATACCATGAAATCCTATCTCATTATTATACAGGAACAACAATAAAAGATTTATATTAAAAAATATTACTCTATAATCTATTTATTAATTAAGGTTATAGAGTTTTTTATAATACATAGGAAATTATACTCATGTTAAAATTAAGGATAAGTATAATTTGTGTATATGTATTTCAAAAAAGTCAACCTTATAAGATCTTCAAGGAAGACTTTTTTATTTTGCAAACCAGCATAAAAAATATATTAAATAATAGTTATTTATACAAATATTTATTTATAAAATATATACAAAATTGTATAAAAATAGAAATTAGGACAACAATATAAATACATAAATATATTTGGAGGTGCTGTATGAAGAAAAAGCTATTAGAAAAAGATGGTTTTTATTTAGCATTGTTTGCATGTGTTTGCTTAGTAGCTGTTGGCGGAGTTTGGTTTACAAAAAATAATGTAGATGAATTAGCTTCTAACAACGGATTTGTAAATAAGACTGATGAAAGTAAAAATGATGACGAAGTAAACTTAATACAAAAAGATAATGATGCTGCTGTTCCTACAACAACAGAATCAAAGGATAATCTAGAAAAGGCTAAGGCTAAAGAAAAAGAGCAACAAGCAAATAAAAAAGACGAATCGAAACTTAATTTTTTAGGAGAAAAAGTAGTTAGAGAATATTCTGATAAAGAGCCTACTTACTCAAAAACATTAAATTTATGGGAAGTACATAAAGGATTAGATGTTAGTACATTAAAAGGCCAAGAAATTAAATCTTTATTAGCTGGGAAAATTATAGATGTATTTAAAGATGATGAACAAGGTATGTCAGTAAAAGTTAAAAGTGATAATGATATTACTGTAGTTTACTCTAATTTAAGTGAAAAAATAAATGTAAAAAAAGATCAACAGGTTGAAGTAGGTCAAGTTCTAGGTACAGTTGGAAATACTTCTATGGTAGAGGGAAAAGATGGTCAACATGTACATGTAGAAGCGTATAAGGGAAATAGCTCTATGAATCCTATGAGCTTAATTAAATAAAAATAATTAGACTTAATCAAATTTGATTAAGTCTGTTATATTTTTTGAAATTCTCACATATATATGATTAAGGCGAGTATGTGAGGAGGGGAAGTTTTGAGATCTCATATAGAGGAACGAGCAATCGTTGTAGCAAAATATATACTAGAAAAAAATACCACTGTGCGCCAAACAGCGAAAACATTTGGAGTGAGTAAAAGTACTATTCACAAAGATGTAACAGAACGATTAGAAGAAATAAATCCATCTTTAGCTAAGGAAGTTAAAATGGTTTTAGAAAAGAATAAATCTGAAAGACACATAAGAGGAGGAATGGCTACTAAGCTTAAATATGAGAAAGATATAAAAAAAGATGTAGGTTAAAACCTACATTTTTTTATATTGTTCTTGACTAAAACTCTGTTTTTGTATATTTTGTATTATAGGAGTGTTTTGCAAAAAAATAATGAATCGTTTAAATATAAAATATGAAACAAAAGGAGTTGTAAAAATGGCGAGAGCTGATATAGGTATAGACTTGGGAACAGCAAATGTACTTGTATACGTAGATGGAAAAGGAATAGTATTAGAAGAGCCTTCTGTTGTAGCAATAGAAAAAAGAACTAATTCTGTCTTAGCTGTAGGAGAAGAAGCTAGAAAGATGATAGGTAGGACGCCTGGGAATATTGTTGCTATAAGGCCATTAAGAGATGGTGTTATATCTGACTATAATGTAACTGAGAAAATGCTTAACTATTTCGTAAATAAAGTGGTGGATAAAAAAGGATTTGGGAGATTCTTTATGCCAAGAATAATGGTATGTGTTCCTACTGGTGTTACAGAAGTAGAAAAAAGAGCGGTAGAAGAAGCTACACGCCAAGCTGGTGCAAGAGAGGTATATATAATTGAAGAACCAATAGCAGCAGCTATAGGAGCTGGAGTAGATATATCTAAACCTAATGGTAGCATGGTTATAGATATCGGTGGAGGTACAGCTGATATAGCTGTAATATCATTAGGTGGATCTGTAGTTAGTGAATCTATAAAAGTTGGAGGAGATAGATTTGATGAAGCTATAGTAAGATATATGAGAAAGCAACATAATCTTCTTATCGGAGAAAGAAGTGCGGAAAAGATAAAGGTAGAAATAGGAACTGCATATAAAAGAAAAGAAGAAAAAAGTATGAAAATAAGCGGTAGAAACTTAGTTACAGGGTTACCAGAATCTATAATAATAAATTCTTCTGAAATGCTAGAAGCACTTGATGAATGTGCAGAACAAATAGTGCTTACTACACTTGCAGTATTAGAAAAAACGCCACCTGAATTAGCTGCTGATATAAGTGATGCAGGAATAATAATGACAGGTGGAGGTTCATTGTTATATGGATTAAATACAAGAATCGAAGAAAGAACAGGAATAAAGGTTATTGTTGCAAATGAACCAATGTCTTGTGTAGCTAAAGGTACAGGTAGTGCACTAGGTTCTTTAGATATGCTTGAAACAGGAGGTACCTTCAAAAGAAGATAATAAGGAGGTATTTTTATGTTAAATATAGATCAAATAAAGGAATTAATACCACATAGATATCCATTTTTATTAGTGGATAAAGTAATAGAATTAGATGCTGGGAAAAGAGCCGTAGGTATAAAAAATGTAACAGTAAATGAACCATTTTTCCAAGGTCATTTTCCAGAATACCCTATAATGCCAGGTGTATTAATAATAGAAGCAATGGCTCAAGTAGGATGTGTAGCTATGATGTCTATAGAAGAAAATAGAGGCAAATTAGGTGTATTTGCAGGTATTGACAAAGTAAGATTCAAAAAAGAAGTAAGACCAGGGGATATATTAACTATGGAAGTAGAGATGACATCTGTAAGACGAAACATTGGAAAAGCTACAGCTAAAGCTTTTGTTGGAGAAGAGTTAGCTTGTAGCGGAGAATTAATGTTTGCCCTTGTGGAAAAGTAATAAAAAAAGTCCTAGAAATAGGACTTTTTTTATTTGATAAAATAAAATTAACATACATAAGTAGCCAAAGATTAAAATTGATAGATAGAAAAAGCTCGCACAACTAGTAGCGTTTTATGTAAGGATGAAGTGCGAGATAATTCTTTTAAAATAGGAAATCAGGTAGAAAGTAATAGAGATAATGAAATTATTTCAGCAAGCTCTATAATAAAGCTAAGCCTTACATTGTTAAAAGAAAATCTATTATTTTCATCTATTTTATCTACAATCCCTACTATAGAATGATTTCCTATTTGAGGGAGCTTTTTTCCTACTCCTTTTCCAGGAAGAATAGGACCTTTTCTAATTTGTACATTGCCTATACTACTTTTGGATCCCAAGCATGCATCTATAGCCAAGAAATTTCCTTTAGGATGAGTATTTTTTATATGTTCAATAGATTCATAAATATTCAAAGCATGAATAGGATTATCTAGTGTGCCGTAAACAGGAAACTTAAAGTCACTATTCTTTAACATGGTACCAACTAAAGGGCCAAGAGCATCACCTATAGCCCGATCTGTTCCTATACAAACCACAACTGTATTTTCATCAACTAAATCTTTAAGGACTGAACTTAATATTTGTACGACATTCTCTTTTTTATAATTTACCTTGGCTAAATACATAGGAACACCCCCTTCAAAAGAAATATATGAAATTTTGGCCTGAAAAAGACCTATATTAAAGTAGATAAGTTATAATATGAAATTAAGTTAAGATAGGATACTGTTTATATAAAATTAACAAATAAAAAAATAAGAAAATACATGTTTTGAACTTGTTATTCTGAAGTACAAAATCTTATATATAAAAATATTAAACTAAAAAAATAATAATTTTGTTGACAACGTTTTAAAAACATAGTAAGATGTAAATTGTAAAGAACATATAATAAAAAGAACTTAATAACTTTCTTGATTACCTTATCAAGAGCGGCGGAGGGATAGGCCCTGTGAAGCCCAGCAACCACCCATATTTGGGAAAAGGTGCTAAATCCTACAAAACCATATGGTTTTGAGAGATGAGGTTAGTTAATTAGCGTATTGATATATATAATTAACCTCTTCTTATAAAAAGGAGAGGTTTTTTTAATTCAACAATAAATAACTAAACCGTGACCTCTTAAAATATACTAAGTTCTTAAATAGGTTATTAAAAAATTACCAGTAAAAAGTATAAAAAAATGATTTTTCGTAATTATAATAAGCGAGGGAATCTACCAAATTTAAGGAGGAAGCAAAGATGGCAAGACATTTATTTACATCAGAATCAGTAACAGAAGGGCATCCAGATAAAATCTGTGACCAAATATCAGATGCTATACTAGATGCATTATTAGAAAAGGATCCTTTATCAAGAGTAGCGTGTGAAACAACAGTTACTACAGGATTAGTTTTAGTTGCAGGAGAGATAAGCACAAAAACTTATGTTGATATACCTAAATTAGTTAGAGAAACAGTTAGAGGTATAGGATATGATAGAGCTAAATATGGATTTGACTGTGATACTTGCGCAGTTATAACATCTATAGATGAACAATCAGGCGATATAGCAATGGGTGTTGATGAAGCTTTAGAAAATAGAGCTGGAGAAATAAGTGAAGATGAAATAGAAAAAGTAGGAGCTGGAGACCAAGGTATAATGTTCGGTTTTGCATGTAATGAAACAGAAGAATTAATGCCTTTACCAATATCATTAGCTCATAAATTAGCAAGAAAATTAACTGAAGTTAGAAAGTCAGGATTATTAGATTATCTAAGACCAGATGGAAAAACTCAAGTTACAGTTGAATACGATGGAAATAAGGTAGTTAGAGTTCACACTATACTTATATCAACTCAACATGGAGAAGATGTTGACAATGAAACAATAAGAAAAGATCTAATAGATCATGTTATAAAAGCTGTTATACCTGCAGACTTATTAGATGAAGAAACTATAATATACATCAACCCAACAGGAAGATTCGTTATAGGAGGGCCTCAAGGAGATACAGGGCTTACAGGAAGAAAGATAATAATAGATACTTACGGTGGATACTCAAGACATGGTGGAGGAGCTTTCTCAGGAAAAGATGCTACAAAAGTTGATAGATCTGCTGCATATGCTGCAAGATACGTAGCTAAAAACATAGTAGCTGCAGGACTTGCTGACAAATGTGAAATAGAATTAGCTTATGCTATAGGTGTTGCTAGACCATTATCTGTATTTATAGATACTTTTGGAACTGGAAAAGTTTCAGAAGAATTATTAGTTGAATTAGTTAATAAGCATTTTGATTTAAGACCAGGTGCGATAATAAGAGACTTAGATTTAAGAAAACCTATATTCAAGCAAACAGCTGCTTACGGACACTTTGGAAGAACTGACATAGATTTACCATGGGAAAGAACGGATAAAGCAGAAGTATTAAGAAAAGAAGCATTAGGACAATAATTTAATTTATAAATAAATACTAAACCCCTTAAAGTATATATAGGAAAGGCCTATATAATCTACTTTAAGGGGTGATTTTATTTGTCATAAAAGGTATAATAATTACAACTTAAGTGAACGATAGAAATATTATGGTTGTAGGAGAAGCAGTATGGAACGAATAGAAGGAATGATAAGTGATATAGTTTTTAAAAATGAAGAAAATGGATACACCATAGCTCACCTAGCAAATTCAGATAATGAGGTAGTAATAGTTGGGTGTATGCCTACATTATCAGTAGGAGAAAGCATAGAGGTAGAAGGTAAGTGGGTAAATCATAAAACTTATGGAACTCAATTTGAAGTTAATAAGTTTATGCCTGTTACTCCAAACTCACTAGAAGGTATATATGTATATTTATCATCAGGTATGATACATGGTATAGGCGAGAAAATGGCTAAAAGGATAATAGACAAATTTGGAGTTAATACTTTAGATGTTATTCAAAATATGCCAGAGCGTCTAAAAGAAGTAGAGGGAATAGGAAGTAAAAAGATAGATCAGATAGTTAAAAGTTATGAAGAAAATCGAGAACTTAGAAATATAATTATTGAGTTATCTCCATATGGAATTACACCAAACTACTGTATGAAAATATATAAAAAATATAAAAATAAAGCTCTAGAAAATATAAATAAAAATCCTTATCAATTAGCTGAAGATATAAGAGGAATAGGATTTAAAATAGCAGATAATATAGCTAGTAAAATAGGTATAGAGAAAGACTCTAAGGACAGAGTATCACAAGGTATATTATATACTTTAAACCAATCTTTAAGTAGTGGACATACTTACCTACCAGAAGATATTCTAATACAAGAAGCAAAAAAGCTTCTAGAAGTAAAACCTCCTATAATAGAAGAGTGTATAATGGAATTAGCATATGATCAAAAGGTACATATAGAAAAAATGAACGGAATGAAGTTGGTATATTTGATACCATACTATGTATCAGAAAATGGAGTTTGTAAGCAAATAATAAAATTATCTCAAGCTGAATTTAAAGATTTATATATAGATATAGATAAAGAAATTAGAGTAGTAGAAAAACAGGAAAATATTAAGCTAGCAACAAATCAAGTGCTTGCAGTAAAAGAAGCTATAGAAAGTGGTGTAGTTATAATAACTGGAGGACCAGGAACAGGAAAGACAACCACTATAAATACAATAATTAAAATATTTGAAAATAATAGCCAAGAAGTAGTATTAGCAGCACCTACAGGAAGAGCTGCTAAAAGGATGAGTGAAACATCTAGCAAAGAAGCTAAAACTATTCATAGGCTTCTTGAAATGGGATTTGCAACAGATAGTGACCAATTAGAATTTATGAAAAATGAAGAGGAACCTATAAAGGCAGATGTAATAATTATAGATGAGGTTTCCATGGTAGATATATTACTTATGTATAGCTTGCTAAGAGCAATAAAGCCAGGAACTCGAGTTATATTAGTTGGAGATAGTGACCAGCTACCGTCGGTAGGAGCAGGAAATGTACTTAGTGATATGATAGAATCATGCGTAATAAATGTTGTTAGATTAAATGAAATATTTAGACAAGCTCAAGAAAGTATGATAGTAGTGAATGCGCATAAAATAAATAATGGAGAGCCATTATCTTTAAACGCAAAAGATAAAGATTTTTTCTTCATAAAAAGAAATACAAATGAAGAAATTTTAAAAGAAATTATAAGTGTAGTTAGTGAAAGGCTACCTAACTTTTATAAATTAGATAAGTTAAAGGATATACAAGTATTAGCATCGATGAGGAAAGGGGATTTAGGTGTTACTAACCTTAATATAGAACTTCAAAAACACCTTAATAAACCTGAAAAATATAAGGTTGAAGAGAATTTCCAGAAAAGACTTTTTAGGGTAGGGGATAAAGTAATGCAAATTAAAAATAACTACACTAAAAAATGGGAAAATGAAGATAGAAGTGAAACTGGGGAAGGTATATATAATGGAGATATTGGATATGTGTACCATATAGATAAAGAAAAAAGAATTGTATATGTAATATTTGATCAAGTAAAAATAGTAGAGTACAAATATGATGAACTAGATGAACTGGATCATAGCTTCTGTACAACAATTCATAAAAGTCAAGGTAGTGAATTTCCAGTAGTAGTAATACCTATGACATGGGCTCCTCCTATGCTATTAAGTAGAAATTTATTATATACTGCTGTTACAAGAGCAAAAAAACTTGTAGTAATAGTGGGAGATGTTAAATACTTGGAGTATATGATAAAAAACAATAGAACTAATGATAGATATTCGAATTTATCATATAAACTCAATAAATTTAAAGAAGAAGGGGTGTTAGTTAAGTAAGAATGAATAGTCATTTGAAAAAATTAAATGACATAAATGAATGTATGACTGATATATTTCTCGACCTTATATACCCAAATAATATAAGTTGCATAATTTGCAACAAACCAATAAATAAGAATAACACATACTCCATGTGTAAGGATTGCTTTGATGAACTTCATTTTATACTAGATGGATGTATTAAGTGTGGAAAGCCAATAATTAATTGCTCTTTAGAAGAACATGATATAGATGAATGTAGCTACTGTAGTGGTAAAGAATTTCATTTTGATAAAGCTATATCATGTATAGAATATAATGATTTTAGCAAAAAAATGATTTTTGGATTTAAATATAGCAATAAAACCTATATGAGTAGATACATAGCATCAATAATGAAGGAAAAAATAATATTAGAGGAAATAAACTTTGACTATATACTATTTGTGCCTTTACATAAATCAAGATTGAAAAAAAGGGGATTTAATCAAGCGTATAAGATAGCCAAGTATTTAAGTAAAGAATTTAATATACCAGTACTTGATTGTATAGTAAGGAAAGGGAACACTAAAAGACTTTATAAATTAAGAAAAAAAGAAAGAAAAGATGAGTTAAGAGATGCATTTATATTAAAGAAGAACAAGATTTATCTAGAAGAACAAAATATAATACTTGTAGATGATATATTTACAACAGGTGCAACTGTAAATGAGATCTCAAGGATACTAAAATTAGAAGGTGTAAATTTAATAACAGTATCAACTTTTTTAACAGGAGTTAACACGTTTAGTTGTTAGGAATAAATTCCTATTGACATATATCTCATAAAATATTAAAATAGAAAAAGTGATATTTAGGTCTGTGGTTGCAAGTCCAAGCCAGTCGCAGGCAAAGGGATCCACGTAAGTTAACACTAAAAATTGGGTTAATGATCATGGTGCGGCTTAGAAGTAAGACCTACCGGTATAAAATCGAGAGAGTTAGTAGTGCGGCGAACCCAAGCGAACCCTCCAGTAGGCGAGTGTGGGGTCAAAAACCAGGTCAGCTAAATATCCTAAAGTACCTTTATAGGTGCTTTTTTTTATGTTTAAAATATTATTTTATTGCGATATAGAGCAAACAAGTATAGAATGTAATTGTAAAATAAAATATTAGCTAGGGGTGCCAAAAGGCTGAGAGATGAAAGTCAACCCTTGTACCTGATCTGGATAATACCAGCGTAGGAAAGCCTGTTTATATACTGTTTATTTTTTATAAGAAAAACTAAGCTATGTTCCTATTTGGGGATATAGCTTTTTTAGTATATGAAAGCCTTTAATCAAGGGTATAGCTAAAGAATTAGGGGGATTAAAGATGAATTATACAACACAAATGGATGCTGCTAAAAAAGGAATAGTAACTAATGAAATGATAGTTGTAGCTAAGAAGGAGAATAAATCAATTGAAGAATTAATTGATCTAGTTAAAAGTGGAAAAGTAGTAATTCCGGCTAATAAAAATCATAAAACATTGAGTGCAGAAGGTGTAGGACAGGGTCTTAAAACTAAAATAAATGTAAATTTAGGCATATCTAAGGATTGTTATAGTTGCGAAAAAGAATTAGAAAAAGTTAGGGTTGCTATAGATATGAAAGCTGAATCAATAATGGACTTATCTAACTATGGAAAAACAGAAGGTTTAAGAAAAAATATAATTAATATGTCAACAGCAATGATAGGAACAGTACCAATGTATGATGCTATAGGATTTTATGATAAAGAACTAAAAGATATAACAGTTGATGAATTCTTTAAAGTAGTTGAAAAACATGGAGAAGATGGCGTAGATTTTATAACTGTTCATGCAGGCCTTAATAAAGAGGCGATAGAAACCTTAAAAAGAAATAATAGATTAACTCATATTGTTTCAAGAGGTGGATCACTTTTATATGCTTGGATGGAGTTTAATAATGCTGAAAATCCTTTCTATGAATATTATGATAGACTTTTAGATATATGTGAAAAATATGATATAACTATATCTTTAGGAGATGCTTTAAGACCGGGATCTATAAATGATTCTACAGATGCAAGTCAAATAAAAGAACTTATAACCTTAGGAGAGCTTACGAAAAGAGCATGGGATAGAAACGTGCAAGTTATAATAGAAGGGCCAGGACATATGGCAATAAATGAAATTGAATCTAATATTGTACTTCAAAAGAAACTTTGTCATCAAGCTCCATTTTATGTATTAGGTCCAATAGTAACAGATGTAGCTCCAGGATATGACCATATAACATCAGCTATAGGGGGTGCAATAGCAGCATCGCATGGAGCAGATTTTTTATGTTATGTAACTCCAGCAGAGCACTTGAGATTACCTGATTTAGATGATATGAAAGAAGGAATAGTTGCAGCCAAAATAGCAGCGCATGCAGCTGATATAGCTAAAGGAATATCAAAAGCTAGAGAATGGGATTACAAGATGAGCAAAGCTAGAGCAGATATAAATTTTGAAGACATGATAAATTTATCATTAGAACCAGAAAAACCAAAATTATATAGAGAAAGTTCTGTTCCAACTGAAAAAGAAAGCTGTACTATGTGTGGAAAGATGTGCTCAATGAGAACTATGAAAAAAATAATGAATGGAGAAAATCCTCAATTATAATATAGAATTTTTTAAAAAAATGTATAAATTTATAAAAAAAAAATTTTATGTTTAAAATTGTATAAATCATTAAAAAACGACACTAATTCACAAATAAATAACAACTATTGTAGACATTTGTGGATAGTCGATATTATAAAAATAGCTTGAAATGCACAATAAGTAGAGTTATTAACAAAATTATCCACATTATCCACAGTTATAGTGTTAATATTAATCCACATATATAATTTGTAGATTATCCCAAAATTAATCTTATTTTATTTGAATATATTAATTTAGAAAAGTTAACAATAAAAATAAAGGATTATATAAGTCAGAGTAGAATACTTTATTAAAGTATAACTAATTATACTGCTATAACTGAAGGGAGATGTTCTTATGAATATAATAATATCTGGAAAACAAATGGAACTAACAGATGGAATTAAAGGTGCGATAGAAGAGAAAATCGGAAGATTAGACTACTACCTTCATCCAGAAACAGAAGTGAAAGTGACAGTTAGTGCTAAAAAATCAAGACAAAAAGTAGAAGTAACAATAATCCCTATAAGTGGACCAATAGTTAGAGCTGAAGATATAGAAGAAAACTTATATGCAGCTATAGACATAGTTTATGATAAATTAAATAAGCAATTAAGAAGATATAAAAATAGATTGCAAGATAGACATCAAGATAGTGAGAGTATAAGATTCCAAGGTGTAGAATTAAATGAGGACATTGACTTTGAAGACGATGATGAAGATAATTTAGATATAGTAATAGAAAGACATAAAAAGTTTGATATGAAACCTATGAGTGCCGAAGAAGCGGTGTTACAGATGGAATTAATAGAGCATGATTTCTATATGTTTAGAAATATAGATACAGATGAAGTATCTATAGTATATAAACGTAGAAATGGTGGATATGGGATAATAGAACATGAATAAGATAATTTAAATTAATTAAAAAGCTATCGATAAATTTAATTATCGATAGCTTTTTTAATTAGTTTACCTTACATAGAGTAGTTACATTTTAAGCGTTAGAATATAAAGGCAAATATTCAATATTAAATATAGAATTTTTATGGTAAAATGAATATTAGTATAATAATTGAGCGAGGAGAGATGCTGAATATGAGTTTTTTAGATAATTTATTTAACATGGCGGATAAAAAAGAACTTAAAAAGTTTAATAAGATAGTTGATCAAATAGATTCTTTAGAGACAAAGTTTGATTCTATGTCAGATAAAGAATTTCAAAATATGACAAATATATTTAAAGAAAGATTAAGTGCAGGAGAAACGATAGATGATATATTACCAGAAGCTTTTGCTGTTGTAAGAGAAGCATCTAAAAGAATATTAGGAATGAGACACTATAGAGTACAGCTTATAGGTGGTATTGTTCTTCATCAAGGTAGAATAGCTGAAATGAAAACTGGTGAAGGTAAAACATTAGTTGCAACTGCTCCAGTATATTTAAATGCTCTTACAGGGAAAGGTGTACATGTAGTAACAGTAAATGATTATCTAGCAAAACGTGATAAGGAACAAATGGCAAAAGTATATGAATTCCTTGGAATGACAGTTGGGGTAATAGTTCATGGGCAAAATCCTCAAGTTAGAAGAGAACAATATCAATGTGATATAACATATGGAACTAACAATGAATATGGATTTGATTACTTAAAAGATAACATGGTAATACATAAGGAACAAATGGTTCAAAGAGAGTTAAACTATGCTATAGTGGATGAGGTTGACTCAATTCTTGTAGATGAGGCAAGAACACCACTTATAATATCTGGACCTGGGGATAAATCTACACATTTATATGCAGATGCTAATACATTTGTACTAACATTAAAGCCAGATAATTATGAGGTTGATGAAAAACAAAAATCAGTTTCTTTAACTGAATCGGGGATACAAAAAGCAGAAGTTTACTTTAATGTAGATAACTTAACAGATGTAGCTAATACAGAACTTTATCATCATATAAGTCAAGCATTAAAAGCTCATGTAATAATGAAACGTGATGTTGATTATGTATCTAAAGATGGAGAAATAATTATAGTTGATGAATTTACAGGAAGACTTATGTTTGGTAGAAGATACTCTGAAGGATTACACCAAGCTATAGAAGCTAAGGAAGGTCTAAGAATTCAAAGGGAGTCTAAAACATTAGCTACAGTAACATTCCAAAATTACTTTAGAATGTATAACAAGTTATCAGGAATGACAGGTACAGCTAAAACAGAAGAAGATGAATTTAAGGCTATATATAAAATGGACGTAGTTCAAATACCTACTAATAAAGAGATTTTAAGAAATGATTTAGCCGATGTTGTTTACAAGAATACAAGAGGTAAGTTTAATGCAGTTGTAGACGATATAATTGAAAGACATGCAGTTAAGCAACCAGTGCTTGTTGGTACGGTTTCAATAGAAAATTCAGAATTATTATCTATGCTATTAAAGAAAAAAGGAGTTAAGCATGAAGTATTAAATGCTAAGCACCATGATAAAGAAGCTGAAATAATAGCACAAGCTGGTAGAATAGGTGCTGTAACTATAGCAACTAATATGGCAGGTCGTGGTACCGATATAGTATTAGGTGGTAACCCTACTTTCCTAACAAAGAGAGAAATGAAAAGATTAGGATACGATGAATCTGTAATAAATAAAGTAGATACATCGTTAGAAGGAATAGATAGAGAAGGCAATGAAGAATTATTTGCAGCTAGAGATGAATATGAAAACTTATACAAAAAGTTTAAAGAGCAAACTCATCAAGAGCAAGAAGAAGTTATAAAAGCTGGTGGTTTAGCTATCATAGGTACTGAAAGACATGAATCTAGAAGAATTGATAATCAGTTAAGAGGTCGTGCTGGTCGTCAAGGTGACCCAGGTAGTTCTACATTCTACATTTCACTAGAAGATGATCTTATGAGATTATTCGGAAGTGATAGAATAAGTTCTGTAGTAGAAAAAATAGGTCTAGAAGAAGATATGCCGATAGAACATAAAATGTTAACTAAGTCTATAGAAGGTGCTCAAAAGAAAGTTGAAGGTAGAAACTTTGGTATAAGAAAACATGTACTTCAATATGATGATGTTATGAATAAACAAAGAGAGACTATATATGCTGAAAGAAGAAGAGTTCTAGAAGGTGAAAATTTAGAAGAACAAATAAAGCATATGGTACGCTCTTTAATAGAAGATGCAGCTAGTACTTATACTCAAGAAAATAGTATAAACATAGATGGATTTAAAGATTATCTATATCATTTATTCATGCCAAAAGGAAGTATAGATATAACAGATATGGAAAAACTTAATGCTGCACAATTAATAGAAGCAGTATATGAAATCGCAGTTAAGATATATAGTGATAAGGAAGAAAAAATAGGATCGGAAAGAATGAGAGAAGTGGAAAGAGTTATACTTCTTCAAGCTGTTGATAATCATTGGATAGACCATATAGATGCAATGGATCAATTACGTCAAGGTATAGGACTTCGTGCTATAGGTCAACAAGATCCAGTTATAGCTTACACTAATGAAGGATTTGAAATGTTCAATGAAATGAACACACATATACAAGAAGATACTATAAGATATCTTTTCAACATAACTATAGAAGAACCAGTTGAAAGAAAGCAAGTTATAGATGTTGATCATTTATCTTCTAACATAACAGATGAACCAGGAAATAAAACTGTTAAGAAAGAAGAATCAATAGGAAGAAATGATGATTGCCCTTGTGGAAGTGGTAAAAAATATAAGAAATGTTGTGGTAGATAATAGCGGAGGACAGAAATGTTAAATTTACAAGACTATAGAAATAGTGTAGAGAGAATGTCTTCAAATATAGAAGAAATGAGGGTTTCTCTTTGACATTGCTTCATTGAATACAATAATTAGAGAAAATGAAGACAAGATGAATGAGCAGGATTTTTGGAATGATAATGATGTTGCTCAGAAGATACTTCAAGAAAATAAAGCACGTAAGGAAACTGTAGAAGAGTATAATACACTTGTATCATCATTAGAAGAAATTGAAGTTTTAATAGAAATAGGACTTGAAGAAAATGATGAATCTATTGAAAAAGAAATAGAGGAATATATATCTAAATTAGAAAATGAAATAGATACAGTAAGGATAAAAACTCTTCTAAGTGGAGAATATGATAAAAATAATGCTATTTTATCTATAAATGCTGGTACGGGAGGGCTTGATGCTCAAGATTGGGCGCAAATGTTACTTAGAATGTACGTAAGATGGGGAGAAGGTAAAAACTATAAAGTTAAAATCTTAGATATAATCTCAGACCCTGAAGCTGGGATAAAAAGTGCAACACTTCTTATAGAGGGAATAAATGCATACGGATATTTAAGAAGTGAAAAAGGTGTTCATCGTATAGTAAGAATATCTCCTTTTGATCCATCAGGAAAAAGACATACATCATTTGCATCTATAGATATTATACCAGAATTAGATGATAGTATAGAAATAGATATAAATACAGTAGATTTGAAAATAGATACATATAGGGCTTCTGGTGCAGGCGGTCAACATGTAAATACTACAGATTCAGCAGTAAGGATAACACATATACCTACTGGTGTTGTAGTTCAGTGTCAAAATGAAAGATCTCAACATAAAAATAAAGATACGGCTATGAAGATGCTTATGGCTAAGCTTATAGAGCTTAAAGAACTTGAACAAAAAGAAAAAATAGAAGATATTCAAGGCAAGTATTCTCAAATAACATGGGGAAGTCAAATAAGATCATATGTATTCCAACCGTATAAATTAGTAAAAGACCATAGGACTAATGCAGAAATGGGTAATGTAGATAGTGTTATGGATGGGAATTTAGATTTATTTATAAATGAATATTTAAGAATTAATAAATCTAAAAATCATTAAAGAAAGGGCTTGAGAATTTAATTCTCGAGCCTTATTTTAAAGTTATATAAAATACTTAAAAATTAAATATACCTAAATAAGCGAAAGAAGAGGGATTCATATGAATATAAATGAAATATTAAAAAAAGAACTTAATCTAAGAGATGACCAAGTAAACAATACTATAAAACTTATAGATGAAGGTAACACAATCCCATTTATAGCTAGATACAGAAAAGAAATGACTGGAGAAATGAGCGATGTAACTCTAAGAGAATTTCATGATAAATTGATGTATTTAAGAAATTTACAAAGTAGAAAAGATGATGTAGTAAGAATAATTGAAGAACAGGGAAAATTAACAGAAGAAATAAAAGTAAATATAGAAAAAGCACATACTCTTCAAGAAGTGGAAGACATATATGCTCCATATAAACAAAAGAAAAGAACTAGAGCTACTATAGCAAAAGAAAAGGGATTAGAGGGCTTAGCATTAGCTATTTTAAATACAAATATAGAAAATTTAGATATTGAAGCTGAAAAATATATAAATGAAGAAAAGGAAGTAAGCTCAATAGAAGAAGCTTTAAAAGGAGCTAAAGATATAATAGCTGAAATCGTATCAGATGATGCAAAAATAAGAAAACATATAAGAGAGCTTGCATTAAAAGAGGGTATTATAGTAACGAAAAATTCTCAGGAAGAAAAATCTGTATATGATATGTACTATGATTATAGTGAATCAGTAAAAACTATAGCTCCTCATAGAGTATTAGCTATAAATAGAGGAGAAAAAGAAAGTTTTTTAAAGGTTAAATTAGAAATAAATAATGAAAAAGTAATAAATCATATAATAAATGAATATGTAAAAAATGATAACTTTAAAAATAAACAAGAAATAGTTTCATCTATAGAGGATGCATACAAAAGATTAATATTTCCTTCTATAGAAAGAGAAATAAGAAACCATTTAACTGAATTAGCTCAAGAAAGAGCGATAAGTGTATTTGGTAAAAATATAAAAAGCCTTTTATTACAATCACCAGTTAAAGATAAAGTTGTAATGGGATTTGACCCAGCATTTAGAACAGGATGCAAGATTGCGGTTGTAGATAAAAATGGAAAGCTACTAGACTTTACAACGGTATATCCAACAGAACCACAAAATAATGTAGAAGGTGCAAAGAAAACTCTTAAAGAATTAATAAATACTCATGGAATAGATATCATAGCTATTGGAAATGGAACTGCATCGAGAGAATCTGAAAAATTTGTATCAGATATGATAAAGGAAATAGAGAGACCTATCCAATATATAATAGTTAATGAAGCTGGAGCATCAGTTTATTCTGCATCAGAATTGGCTAATGAAGAGCATCCAGATATAAATGTATCTATAAGAGGAGCTATATCTATAGGAAGAAGATTACAGGATCCATTGGCAGAACTAGTAAAAATAGATCCTAAAAGTATAGGGGTAGGTCAATATCAGCATGATTTAAATCAAAAAAGATTAGCTGAAGTATTAGGTGGAGTTGTAGAAGACTCAGTTAATAGCGTAGGTGTAGATTTAAATACAGCATCATATTCTTTATTAGAGCATATTGCAGGTATAAGTAAAACTATAGCTAAAAATATAGTAGCATATAGAGAAGAAAATGGAGACTTTACGTCTAGGGCACAGTTGAAAAAAGTAAAGAGATTAGGTCCTCAAGCATTTACACAATGTGCAGGATTTATGAGAATACTGGATGCTAAAAATCCTTTAGATAATACAGGCGTTCATCCAGAGAGCTATGATACTTGTAAAAAAATGTTAGAAATTTTAGGATACTCATTAAAGGATATAGAAAATAAAAATATAGAAGAAATTGATTCTAAGATTAATGAAGTAGGTATAAAACAATTAAGTGATAATTTAGAAATCGGCCAATTAACCCTAAAAGATATAATAGCTGAAATTAAAAAACCAGGAAGAGATCCTAGAGAAGAAGGTATAAAACCTATACTTAGAACGGATGTATTAAAAATAGAAGATATCCAAGAAGAAATGGTTCTAAAAGGTACAGTTAGAAATGTAGTAGACTTTGGAGCTTTCGTAGATATTGGAATAAAAAATGATGGTTTAGTTCATAAATCTCAAATGAGTAAATCATTTGTAAAAGATCCTATGTCTATAGTCACAGTAGGAGATATTGTAGACGTAAAAGTTATAGGAGTTGACATGAATAAGCAAAGAGTGGCTTTATCAATGAAGATATAAGCTTATATTAGGAGGAGAATATATGATATTCATAAAAAATGGAACAATAAATACTATAACTAACGGGATAGTTGAAGAAAATATAATTATAGAAAATGGAAAGATAGTGGCTATTGGAAAAAATTTAGATGTACCATCAGATGCACAAGTTATAGATGCAGATGGTAAGTTTGTATTCCCTGGATTTATAGATGCCCATACTCATTTAGGATTATGGGAAGATGGAATGGGATTTGAAGGTGCAGATGGAAATGAGGAAACTGATCCAATAACTCCACACCTAAATCCAATAGATGGTATAAATCCAATGGATAATACTTTTAAAGAAGCAGTTCAAGGAGGTATAACAGCGGTATGTACAACTCCAGGAAGTGCAAATGTAATGGGTGGCCAATGTATAGCTATAAAAACATTTGGTAGAAGAATAGATAAAATGGTTATAAAAAATCCTGTTGCATCTAAGATAGCTTTTGGTGAAAATCCCAAAAGTTGTTATGGAAGAGATGAGAAAATGCCTCAGACTAGAATGGCTATAGCTTCATTACTAAGAGAAAATTTAAAAAAGGCAGAAGAGTATTTAGATGAAATGGATTTATACATGGAGCATGAAGATCATGATAAGCCAGAGTATGATATAAGAATGGAGAGCTTATTGCCAGTGCTTAAAGGAGAAGTGCCATTTAAAGTTCATGCACATAGAGCGGATGATATATTTACAGCTATAAGAATAGCTAAAGAATTTGATCTAAAACTTACACTAGATCACTGTACAGAAGGTCACTTAATAGTTGAAGAATTAGTAGAAGAAGGATATCCAGTAATTGTGGGTCCTTCATTAACAGAAAAATCTAAAATAGAATTAAGAAATTTAACTTTTGATACAGCGGGAATATTATCTAATGCAGGACTAGATATATGTTTAATGACAGACCATCCTGTAATTCCTGTTCAGTATTTACCGTTATGTGCAGGTATAGCTGTTAAGCATGGTATGAAAAAAGAAAAAGCCTTTGAAGCTATAACTATAAATCCAGCTAAAACTTTAGGTATAGATAATAAAGTAGGATCTATAGAAGTAGGAAAAGATGCAGATATAGTTATATGGGATGGGTGTCCATTAGAAATACAAAGTAATGTATTATACACTGTCATAGATGGAAAATTAGTTTACAATAAATAATTATGGGTATAAAAATATAGTCGTCGTAATTAATTAACAGGTAATATAAGGTATATAAAAAAATTAGTTGACTTTGAGAGTTTAAATTAATACTATATAAATATAAGAATGGAAAAATCAATAGTAAGATAGATCTTCGGGGCAGGGTGAAATTCCCTACCGGCGGTACAGCCCGCGAGCTACATTTGTAGCATGATTTGGTGAAATTCCAAAGCCGACAGTAAAGTCTGGATGAGAGAAGAAGCAAATTTTTTACATTGTCTATTTATATACAATAAATTATGTATATTATATAACTTGCGCTCAAAAAATAAGCTCGAAGATAGATCTCTTCGAGCTTTTGTTTTTCCTAATAAAATTAGGAGGTTATATTTTATGCAAGGAACTTTAGAAAATAAAAGTGTTTTTAAAACATCTACATTAGTAAAGGTAGGAATTCTATCTGCAATTGGATATATATTAATGTTTATATCTGTTCCAATTCCAATGTTATTTCCAGAATTTCTAAAAATAGATGTATCTGATTTACCAGCATTATTAGGCGGAATTGCGCTAGGACCTATGGCAGGTGTTGCTATAGCATTTCTTAAAAATTTATTACAGTTTATAACAGGTATGTCTACAACAGGTGGTGTTGGAGAATTTGCAAATTTCGTAATAGGTGGATCATTTGTTTGGACAGTTTCTTATGTTTATACAAAGAAAAGAGAAAAATCAGGAATTATAATAGGACTTATACTTGGAGTATTTGTTATGACTATAGTTGGATGTTTATCAAATTACTATATAATGCTACCATTTTATAGCACTATAATGCCGATAGAAGCAGTAATAGAAATGGGAGCAGCAATTAATCCTTATATAGTAGATAAACTGACATTTGTAATATGGATAATAGCTCCGTTTAATTTATTAAAAGCAACTATAATGTCATTGTTGACATTACCTTTATACAAAAGAACAGAGAAGATATTAAATAGAGTTAAATAAAATAAAACTCCCTAACTTAAATTAGGGAGTTTTTTACGTACAAATTCATTGATATCATGAAGTTTAGATCCAATACGTTAGGTTAAACTAAACGAATTTTTGCTAAAAAAAGTGATCAAAGTAAACTATAAAACTAATAATTCCAGTTACTATAGTATATATTAGAGATACTATAAAAGGGAGATTTATATTGAATTGAATATCACCGTTATTTTTTCTTGTATCACTTTCAAGTAAAAATTTATATCGTAAATCACATGCAGAAGTAGTTGCTCCACCATCACTAGAGAAAAATGCTATAAAAATAGTAACTAATATTCCTGTTAAAAAAGAAAATTCAAAAAAACTAGTTTTGAAAAGATTACACAGTATAAAATTACAAATGATAAGAATTAAAAAGGTCGAGATTATAGAAATAAGTTTTTTCAAATATAAGCCCTCCAATATTTTATTTGTAATTATATTATATTTATATAAGAGTATTTTGTGAGAGGTAATATTATGCTATAAATTATGATAAAAGAGAAAAGACACTTATTTTTAATAAGTGTCTTTTAATATAAATTTATTATTTTCCTATAAACATTTGTGTCCAGTATAATTGTCCGTTTGAAGCTTTAGCTATACCAACACCTAGCTCAGTAAAGTTAGGGTTTAATATATTTTTTCTATGACCTTCAGAGTTCATCCAAGAATTCATAACTTCAGCAGGAGTTCTTTGTCCCATTGCTATATTTTCTCCAGCTGTTTTGTAAGATATTCCGAATTGTTTCATCATATCAAATGGTGAACCATAAGTAGGAGAAGTATGGTCAAAATAGTTTTTGTTTATCATATCTTGCGATTTTGTAGTTGCAACATTAGATAATTCTTTATTTAATGTTAAAGGCTTAGCTCCAACTTTAGCTCTTTCTTGGTTAACTAAGTTTAATACTTCTTGTTGTTGAGCTGAGAATGAAGTATTAGACTCTGGTTTGTTTTCAGGTTTTACAGTATTGTTATTATTGTTGTTACTATTATTGCTGTTGCTTGAATCACCAGGAACTGAAGGTTTGTTCTCTGGAGTAGTATTAGGTTTTTCAGGCTTTACAGTATCATTGTTTGAACATCCAGAATTAGTTGGTTTGTTAACGTTACAATCTGAGTTAGTTGGTTTGTTAACGTTACAATTTTTCTTATATTTAAAACAATTTTTATTTAAATTTACACATACTATTTGTAATTTTTGATTAGAGTTCTTGCATGTAGTAGTTCTTGAATCTGCATGAGATGTAACTATGCTACCTGCCGATACTATTGATATTAATCCTGCTGCTACTAGCGTTTTTATTTGTTTTTTCATTTTAATCCACCTCTAGTTTATCTTTAATTCAGATTTCATCAAAAGGTTACAAAAAAGTTACAATTGATGATGTGAATATAGTATCACAATTAAAATAAAAATCTACATGTAAAATTATTCCTAGTATAAACATTGGATTAGGAGCTTATTTAATAATATTAGCTTAAATTAAGCCATAGCAAAGGGGTAAGGGGTTCGATTAAAGTTTATATAATGTAAAAAATTTCAATAATATATATAATTTACAATATAAAAATTAGTATATTTTTAGAAAATTAAAAAGCACTTACTTAAAAAAGTAAGTGCTAGGGGGAATAAGGAATATTTAATATTTGGGGGAGTAAATATCCTTTGTATTTAAATTATGGTCAATAGTTCAGAACCGTATACACATTTTTACAAAAAAAATAAAAAAATATAAATTATAAGAAAATTGAAAATAAAATTTAAATATAAATAAAATGAAAGTTAAAAAATCAACAATAATATAGTTTATACTTATAAATACTTTATAATAATACATTGTTATAATATAATAATATCTAGTTGACTATTATTAATAGTTTGTTTATTTATAAAACAAATAGTATTGTTATAATATAAATGAATATAGTTGATAATTATAATTAAGATATTTTTATAAATGAATATATATTTGAAATATATAGTTATTACATAAATTTTTATGGAGATGAAATTATGGTTAATATATACTTAGAAAATGAACAAAAAACAAAAGAAATCGGATATAAATTAGGAACTTTACTGCAACCAGGTAGTGTAATTTGCTTAATAGGTGATTTAGGAGCAGGTAAAACGACAATGACACAAAGCTTAGCAGAAGCTTTAGAAGTTGATGATTATATAACTAGTCCTACATTTACTATAGTAAATGAATAC
The DNA here is from genome assembly GCF_024723825.1 of Romboutsia lituseburensis. Lineage (NCBI taxonomy): Bacteria > Bacillati > Bacillota > Clostridia > Peptostreptococcales > Peptostreptococcaceae > Romboutsia > Romboutsia lituseburensis. The sequence goes on along the minus strand of NZ_JANQBQ010000001.1, from coordinate 2,238,433 downwards.
GAAGGAAAGATGCCTTTATATCATTTTGATGTTTATAGAATCGGTAGTAGTGATGAAATGTATGAAATTGGTTACGATGAGTACATAAATGGAGAAGGTGTTTGTATCATAGAGTGGGCAAATCTTATAGAAGATATACTTCCAGAAGAATATTTACATATAGAGCTGAAATATAAAGATATGTCTAGAGAAATGATATTAAATCCAGTGGGAAAAAAATATGAAGAAATAGTTGAGGAGTTGACAAAATAATGAAGGTTTTAGGAATAGATACATCTTCATTAGCTGCAAGTGTTGCAGTTATTGAAGATAATAAATTAATTTGTGAGTACACTATAAATACTAAGAAAACTCATTCTCAAAAGCTTATGCCTATGATTGAAAATATGCTTAAAATAAGTGATATTAATATCAATGAAATAGATGTATTAGCTGTTTGTGAAGGTCCAGGATCATTTACAGGATTAAGAATAGGAATGTCTACTGCAAAAGCTATATCACATGTGAATAATTTACCTATAGTAGGAGTTAATTCAGTTGAATTATTGGCTGCAAATATGAATTTATGTGATAAAAAGATATGTTCTATATTAGATGCACAAAGAACTCAAGTATATATGGGTCAATATAAATTTGAGAATAATGAACTAGTAGAATTAAAGTCAGTTGATGTAGTAGAAATAGATGATTTATTAGAAGAATTATCGCAAACTAATGAAGAGTGGATAATAGTTGGAGAAGCAGTATACAAGTACGAGGACAAGATAAAATTAAAATCTAATATACATATACCTGCACCTTCTCATAATGTAAATAAAGCAAGTAGCTTATGCTCTGTTGCTATAAATAAATATAATAAAAATATAAATGTATATGATTGTTTCGGAATAAATCCATTATATATAAGAAAATCTCAAGCAGAAGTTCAATATGATGAAAAAATGAAGAGGATACAAAATGGAAAATAATTTAGTAATAGAGCAAATGACATCGAAAGATATAGATGGTGTTTTTCAAGTAGAAAAAGACTGCTTTGAACATCATTGGTCTAAGGATGCTTTTAAAAAAGAACTTAATAATGATGTTGCAAGATATTTAGTTGCAAAAATAGATAATAAAGTAGTAGGCTATGTTGGAATATGGTTTGTTATGGATGAAGGACAGATTACCAATGTAGCTGTACACAGTGAATATAGAGGATTAAAAATAGGAGATAAGCTAGTGAACGCATTAGTAGAATTATGTAGAGCTAATAGTATAGTTGCAATGACATTAGAAGTAAGAGTATCTAATATTGTTGCTCAAAATCTTTATAAAAAATATGGATTTAAACTAGCTGGAATTAGAAAAGAATATTATAGCGACAATAAAGAGGATGCTATGATAATGTGGAATGATATAAAGGCGGTGAAGTAATGAAAGATATAATAACACTATCTATAGAAAGTAGCTGCGATGAAACTTCTATAGCAGTTTTAAGAAATGGTAGAGAAGTATTATCAAACGTAGTAAACACTCAAATAGAATTACATAAAAAATTTGGTGGAGTAGTACCAGAAGTAGCATCAAGAAAGCATATAGAAAATATAGATGAAGTTTTAGATGAAGCATTAAAACAAGCGAATATTACGTTAAATGATGCTGATCATATAGCTGTAACATATGGCCCAGGTTTAGCAGGAGCTTTACTTGTTGGTTTATCTTATGCAAAAGCACTTGCATATACAACAGACAAACCATTAGTAGGAGTAAACCACATAGAAGGACACGTTAGTGCTAATTATATAGAACATAAAGATTTGAAACCACCATTTATAACTCTTATTGTTTCAGGAGGACATACTCATCTAGTAGAAGTTAAAAATTATGGTGAATATGAAATTTTAGGTAGAACTAGAGATGATGCATCAGGTGAAGCATTTGATAAAATAGCAAGAGCTATGGAATTAGGTTATCCAGGTGGTCCGATAATTGATAGATTAGCAAAGCAAGGCAACAAAAATGCTATAGATTTCCCAAGGGCATACCTAGATGATGGATATGATTTTAGTTTTAGTGGATTAAAATCAGCTGTATTAAATTATTTAAATGCTAAGAAGATGAAAAAAGAAGATATAATAGTGGAAGATGTATGTGCATCATTCCAAGAAGCTGTTGTTGAAGTGTTATCTAATAAAGCTATAAAAGCTGCAATAGAAAAAGGATATAATACAATAGCACTTGCTGGTGGGGTAGCATGTAACTCAGCTCTTAGAGAGAAAATAACAGAGTTAGGTAAGACAAAAAATATAGATATAAAATATCCACCAATAGATTTATGTACTGATAATGCTGCGATGATAGGATGTGCAGGATATTATAACTTTATCAATGGAAGAAGAGATGATATGAGTCTTAATGCAGTTCCAAATCTAAGAATAGGTCAAAAATAATTTATTATAAATATAAAATGTATAAAAAGGAGTTCAGATGTGATTATTTTCACTTTCTGAACTCCTTTTATTAATTTTAATTTATTTCTTTAACTATGTTAGCTGCCCATTTTTTAGAAAGAGCTCGTGGAACACCAAATATAAACTTAAATATTTCTTCAGCATACGTAAGTAAAACTAAGATATATATTGGAGCACCGTAAAATGCTGCTAAGAATGTTAGTGGTATTGAAGCAAACCACATACATCCTAATTCTAAAAACAGTGCATATTTTGTATCTCCACCACTTCTTAAAATACCGATAACTATCAAAGTATTAAATGATTTAAGAGCCATCATAATACCCATGATTACAAATATTTTAGTAATATCAGGAGCTAAACTATCAGATACACTAAATATTTTTAGTAAGAATGGTATGTTTAATATTAACAATCCACCAAATATTAAACCAGCTAAAAAAGTAAGTGCAGAGAATTTTTTTGCATATACAATTGCTCTATCTATATTGTCAGCACCTAATTCATTTCCAAGCATTATAGATGCACCAATAGCTATACATACAGCTGTCATTATAAAGAAGTTACCTGTACTAGTAGCTATTTGACTAGCTGCTATAGCTGAAGTACCTGCTCTTGAATAAGCAACAGAGTATAAAACTGTACCTACCGCCCATGCACTGTCATTTAAGAATATTGGCATACTTTTTGATAAAAATGAAATAGTAAAATCTTTTGTTATAAGTTTTAAGTCGGATAATCCAAATCTTAAAACATAGTCTTTTTTCATAAAGTATACATATCCCAGTATTAAAACTAACTCAACCATTCTAGCAGTGACTGTTGCTATAGCAGCACCTTTTACACCTAACATTGGAAGTCCTAAGTTTCCAAATATAAGACCATAATTAAGTATTATATTAACTACTAGTGCAGCTGAACTACAAAACATACCTAATTTAGGATTTCTTACTCCTCTTGATCCCATACTAAATACAGTACTAATAGCAATAAGTGGATAACAAAAAACTACAATGCTAAAATATTCTGTACATAACTTGATAACTTCAGGATCATAAGAAAATATATGAATTATATTAGTAGGTATAACTAAAGCTGGTATAAAGAAAAATAAACTAAGTATTATTGCTAATAAAGTACTAAATCCAGTTACTTTACGTATATTAGTTACATCACCTTTTCCAAAAAATTGAGAAATAAATACTCCTGCTCCTCCAGTGATACCAGATAATGACATGTTAAATAAGAAGAAAAACTGATTAGCAACTCCTATTGAAGCAACTGAACTCTCTCCTAAACTACTTATCATCATGGTATCTATTACATTTACAGAAGTAGATATAAGTTGTTGAATAATTATAGGTATACATAATGAAACAAGTATTTTATAAAACCTTTTATTATCCGAATCTAAAGTAAATAATCCCTGCAAATAATCACCTCTTGATATAAAATTTTATGATATAAATAATAGCATAATAAATAAATAATGTAACTAAGAAAATTAAAAAAATACTATATAAAAAATAAAATATAACTTTATATTTAGTTTGATTTTACGATTAAATAAATATTCACGTCGAAAAAAAGACCATTCACGCAAAAAATGTTGATTTCTACCTTTTTTTTTATATACTTAACGTAGGTTAATGTATAAAATGCTTATTTTAGAACTAATTATATTTGATCTGATATAAAAATAAATATTACTAAAATTCTAGACAAAATACCTAATCTTTTACAACTCAATTAATTACCATTATACCATTGACAGAAGGAGGTTATATCAATCAAAAAATATATTAATTACGAGTTATTATATCAATGAAACATAGTGTTTATATGGAAAAAAAAATTAGAATAATTAAAATGTTTTTTATTTTATTAATGTCGATATTGATAATTAAATGTGTTGTTTCAAGTATCAATGAAAATAAGATTAAAGACTATAAAGAGGATGAAAATAGAGATATTACACTTTTGGAAAGTATACCTAAAGATTATAAAACTTGGGGGATACGAGCGATTAACTATACTAATGAAAACTTATCTTCTAATAGTTACAAAAAAATTAAAATTGCTATTTTAGATAGTGGAATAAATCAAGCTCATCAGGAACTAAGAGAAAAAGTAAAAGAAATGAGTAATTTTACGAAATCAAATTCAAAAGATAACTTAAATCATGGTACACCTATTGCGGGAATTTTAGCATCTAATAATAAGTTAAAGGGAATTTTAGGAAACTTAGAGATATATAGTGCAAAAATTATAAATGATGATGGTACTATTCATGAAGACAGTGTAATAGATGCTATTAATTGGGCTATAGAAAAAGATGTAGATATTATTAATATGAGTTTTGGATTTAGACATAATTCAGCAAAGCTAGAAAAAGCAATTAACCTTGCCATTCAAAATAACATACTAATAGTTGCATCTGCTGGAAATAAGTATGGTTTAAATACTGATTATCCTGCAAGATACAGGGATGTAATATCGGTTGGGAGTATTAATTCTAACTTAGAGTTAAGTAAGTTTAACCCTGTTGACAAAATAGACTTTGTAGCACCTGGAGAAAAAATTTTAAGCGCTTCTAATTTAGGCGGATATAAACTATATGTAGGTTCATCTTTCTCAACACCATTTGTTACAGGGGTTATTGGAAGATGTATTATAGATAAAAACATAAAAAAGGATGAAAATAGATTGTCAAAAGTATATAATTATCTTTTGGAAAATTCAATATCGATAAAAGATAATTTTAATATAATACAACTAATAAGAGGAGATATATAATTATGCAAAAAAAACAATTAAAAATAATTGCTATAATCTTATCTTTAGTTATAATAACAGGAGCAATACAACCAAGTAATGTTTATGCGTTATTAAATGATAAAGGTATAGAAAAAAGTATGGAAAAGGAATTGCAAAATAATTTACAAAATGATAATATTCATGTAGAAAATTTAGATTTTGTTGATAATAATTTTACTGTAGATATTTCAATAGATACCATTGATAAAGATACTATTGATACTAAGCTAGAAATTGAACCAGGATCAGATGAAATAACTATAATATCTGAAGAAGTCAGTGAAAGTGGTCAAATAGTTACTAATAAATACACAACAACAGTAGAAGAAATCAATAAAAATGAAGGAGATATCACTTTTATAAATGAGGATGAAACAAAAGAATATATATATAATAAATATTCTGGATATGCATCCAATCCACTAGCTATTCCTTTGGGTCTTGAGATAGGAGCAGCTGCATGGGCTCTTCTTGTAAAGTATGGTCATGTGATAGTTGCTTTAGGGATAGCATTTGTATTAGACTCAAAAGCTCCGAAAAGTAAAAAATATAACCATTATATGGCGAAATTAAGTAACGGAAACTTATATATAGGGAAGGGATTAACACGTGCCGAAGCTACAGCTCAAATGATGATAGAACGTGATGTATGGTCTCATACATCAGATTTAGCAAAAAAGGTAGCGGTAGCGGTAAGTAAAAGTGGTCAAGGGATAAATGAGGTAGATAAAGATAAAAAAGGGAAACCTAAGAAAGGATATTACTATCACTGGCATCCAAAAGAAAGAAAACCTAAAGCACATTCATTCTATGGAAAACCAGTAGCTTAGTATATAAAATTAAAAAATGAAATTTGAAAAATTATATAAAGACTATCTAGATAAAAAGGATTCATTAGTTTTCACAAAGGATGAAATTGTAACTTTAATTAAAGATAAGTTTAATGCAACTGAATTTGATTTTACAGATATAGATGACTTGGTAAACTATGAATTTTTTAATTATGATAAGATATCTTTAGCATTATCTATACAAAATAAAGAAATTTTAGAAAAAATTTATTCAATTGAAGAAATTCAAAGTCATGAACACGAATCTAAGTATCATAAAAAAATGAGAGTTAAATACTTTTTTATTAATTTTAAGTTAAATGACAAAGAAAAAAAAGCTGGTAAAATTCTAATAAATCAGCAAACTGGACATCGAGTAGATATAGTAATTGAAAGTTTAGATAATGAATTCATATCAGCATATGAAGTTAGGTATTGTGAGACTATGGATAAATATTTAAACGCTTTGGTTACAGGTAGATATATACAAATAAAAAATAAATATGGAAATAAATTATATAATTTAAATGAAATGGAATTAAATAAATTAGGTTTATATTCAGATGATAGACAATACATATGTAAAGATTTACATGAAAGCATAGATAATGAATCATTTAGATACTATTTAGAAAATTTATATAAGTTTGGCTTTATTGGAAATTAAGTGGATTAATTTTATTTTAATTATTAAGTAAAAAATAGTCAATTAATTTAAGCTTAGGATGTAGATAAATTTGTATGAAAATAAATTTATCTACATCCTCATTAAAAATAATTAGTGAAGAATATTAAATCTACATAAGTTCTTCCCATTGTTCGTAAAGAGAAGATAATTTGTCTTCGAAAGAAATTTTTTCTTGGCTAACATCTTTTGCTTTGTCAGGATTAGAATAAATTTCTTCTTGGCATAATAACATATCTAATTCTTCTATTTTAATTTCTGTTTCTTGAATTTCTTTTTCTATTTGTTGGAGCTTATGCCTGTTTTTCTTTTGAGCTTCACGCTGTTCTCTTTCTTTACGCTTTTCATCTTTTATTTGAGTTTTAGTTTTTTCTTCTTTTTCTTCCATTAAACTCATTTCATAGACTTGTTTCTTTTTCTCTATATAATAATCATAATTTCCTAAGTATTCGCAAATACCATTTTCATCAAGTACTAAAACTTTATCAACTACAGTGTTTAAGAAATATCTATCATGAGAAATAGTAAATATCGTTCCTGTATAACCTGATAAAGCTTCTTCTAATACCTCTTTAGAATCTATATCTAAATGGTTAGTAGGTTCATCAAGTAATAAGAAGTTTGCATTTGATAATATTAATTTTAATATAGCTACTCTGGCTCTTTCACCACCACTTAAGGTAGATATTTTTTTGAAAACTTCTTCTCCTTCAAATAGAAAAGCTCCAAGCATACTTCTTAAAGTAGTTTGAGTAAGATGAGTATTGTTTTCCCAAATTTCATCTATTATTGTATTATCAAGATTTAAAGTTTTCTGTTCCTGATGGAAATAAGATACATTCACATTAGTTCCAAATTTTATATTTCCGCATAGTGGTTGAAGTTCATTCATTATTATTTTAAATAATGTTGATTTACCGATTCCGTTAGCTCCAATAAGAGCAACTTTTTCACCTCTATAGATATCAAGGTTTAAATCTTTAAATAAAATTCTTTCTCCGTACCTCATAGAAACATCTCTTACTTGTAAAACATCATTACCGCTCGTTACAGAAGGATTAAATTCAATTCTAGCTCTTTTTCTATCACCGTCAGGTTTATCTAAAACATCAACTTTAGAAAGGGCTTTTTCTTTACTTCTAGCTCTTTTTAGATGCTTTTCTCTACCATAAGCTTTTAATCTCTCAATAGATTCTTCTTGCTTCTTTATATCTTTTTGTTGGTCTTCAAATTTTTTCTTTTCTATTTCTTTTTCTACAGCTGATAATTTAACAAAATCAGAGTAATTTCCATTGTAAGTTTTTAGTTTTTTATTATGAATTTCAAAAACTCTATTAACTACTTGATCTAAGAAATATCTATCATGAGAAATTAGTATAACAGTTCCTCTATATTGTTTTAAAAATACTTCTAACCATTCTATAGCATCAGAATCTAAGTGGTTAGTAGGTTCATCTAATAATAGAAGCGTAGGTTTTTTAAGAAGTAATTTACCTAAAAGGACTCTAGTTTTTTCTCCACCAGAAAGTATACTTATAGGCTTATCCATATCTTCATCAGAAAAACCTAGACCCTTTAAAACCCCTTTAGCTTCTGATTTATATCCATATCCATTTAACTCAGAAAATTCTTCTAACTTATGAGAATACTCATTCATAATTTTTTCTAGTTGAGAAGAATTAGGATTAGCACTTTCTTCTGCTATTTTTATTTCTAAATTTCTTAGGTACGATTCCATATCTATTAAGTCTTTGAAAACTTCTAACACCTCTTCGAATATAGTGTTATTTGAATGGAAATTAGTATTTTGCTCTAAATATCCTATTTCACAATCTTTTGAAGTGTATATATCTCCGCTATCATAACCGTATATACCAGAAATTACTTTGAATAAAGTGGTTTTTCCAGTTCCATTTACACCTATTATACCGACTTTATCACCTTCATTTACTGTAAAACTTACGTTTTCTAATATCGAATCTATTCCAAAACTTTTATTCAAGTTATTACATGACAAAACAATCATAAATTTATCCCTCCTTAAACTACCTAAAATTATAATGTTTTGGTATAATATAATCAAGGATATTGCATTAGGTTTTGAAAAATGCAATAAAATATTAAGGACTTAAAAAATATCATAGGAGGTGAAATTATGGGATCTAAAAACATATCTATGGCAGTAATAAGAAGACTACCAAAGTATCATAGATACCTTGGCGATTTATTAGATAAAGACATACAAAGAATTTCTTCAAAAGAATTAAGTGATATAATCGGTTTTACAGCGTCTCAAATAAGACAAGACTTAAATAACTTCGGTGGATTTGGACAACAAGGTTACGGATATAATGTTGGCGCTCTTCACAATGAAATTGGAAAGATATTAGGATTAGATAAACAATACAATGCTATACTTATAGGGGCTGGTAACTTAGGTCAAGCTATTGCTAACTATTCAGGGTTTAGAAAAGCTGGCTTTGAAGTAAAAGCCTTATTTGATGCTAATCCAAGAATGATAGGGCTGAAAATAAGAGAATTTGAAGTTTTAGATTCAGAGGAAATAGAAGATTACGTAAGAGATAATGATATAGATATAGCTATATTATGTATACCTAAAAATGGTGCTCAGAGTATAGTAAATAAGTTAGTTAATGTGGGTATAAAAGGAATTTGGAACTTTGCTCCAATAGATTTAGAAGTACCAAAAGATGTAATAGTAGAAAATGTAAACTTAACTGAAAGTTTATTTACATTATCATACTTAATGAAAGAAAATGAAGAAATGTAAATAATTTATTAATTAATTTAACAACAAGATGCACTAAAAAGTTGTTTACTTTTAGTGCATAAAATTATAACTTATCTAATGCTGGGTAAGTTATAATTTTTTATATACAAAAAAAGCTATCAGTTAGCATAAAACTACTTGATAGCCTTTTTATTGTAAATATTATTCTGGTTGAGGAGCATCAACAGGACAAACTCCAGCACAAGCACCACATTCGATACAAGCACCAGCATCTATAACGTATTTGCTATCTCCTTCAGATATACATTCAACTGGACATTCACCAGCACAAGCACCACAGCTTATGCAAGCATCATTTATTATGTAAGCCATCTCAAAATCCTCCCTTAATTATTATTTTATTCAGTAATATTATACCAAAATTTGGAGCAATGCACAAACCAATTAATTCTACAAGAATGTTAATATTATGACAGCTGATTTTAGCAAAAATAAAGTTATATTTAAACGTTTTCATAAAAATTAAAATTTAAATATATATCTATTAAAAATTTAATTAAATTTAAAATTTAAAACTAGTTTTTTATGGATCTAGGTATTTATCAATGTTTTAAAATATAAATATATATAAATTAATTTTTATTGAAATTTATTTAAAAAAAATGTTTAAAGGTAATATTTGGGTGGTAAATAATAAATGTAAAATAACATAGTTAAAAATTAGTCAAAAATATATCATTAAAGTCATATCATTATAATCTAATTTATATCTCAAAAAGACTAAAAATTAAATATAAAAAATTCAAGGGGGAATTTAAAATGTCTTGTAATACTTGTAGAATGTGTGAAAGTGCAGATAAAAAATTGGAAAGCTTTATAGCATCTAAGGACGTGGAAACAGCATTCCATAGAACAGAGGATCAAAAAATTAAGTGTGGGTTTGGACTTCAAGGCGTATGCTGTAGATTGTGCGCAAATGGACCCTGTAGAGTAACGCCTAAGTCGCCAAGAGGAATATGTGGAGCTGATGCGGATACAATAGTAGCTAGAAACTTTTTAAGAGCAGTGGCATCAGGTTCAGCTTGTTATTTACATGTAGTAGAAAATACTGCTAGAAACTTAAAACATCTAGGAGAGACTAAGGGTGAAATAAAAGGTTTAAATGCTTTAAATGATTTAGCTGAAAAATTTGGAATAGAAGAAAGCGATAATCACCAAAAGTGCATAAAAGTAGCTGATAAGGTTATAAATGACTTATATAAACCAAGATTTGAAAAAATGGAACTTGTTGAAAAAATTGCATATGGACCAAGAGTAAAGAGATGGAAAGAATTAGGTATAATGCCTGGAGGAGCTAAGTCAGAAGTGTTTGATGCTATAGTTAAATCATCAACAAACTTAAATAGTGATCCAGTGGATATGTTAGTTAATTGTCTAAACTTAGGTATATCAACAGGGTTATACGGGCTTACATTAACAAATCTTTTAAATGATGTTATGTTAGGAGAACCAGTTATAAGAATGGCGCCAGTAGGATTTAACGTTATAGATAAAGATTATATAAACATAATGATAACAGGACATCAACACTCAACATTCTCTCATTTCCAAGATAGATTAAAAGATGCTGATGTAGTTGCTATGGCTAAAGAGGCTGGAGCAAAAGGATTTAGACTAGTAGGATGTACATGTGTAGGTCAAGATTTACAATTAAGAGGAGAGCATTATCAAGAAGTATTTGCGGGTCATGCAGGAAACAATTTTACAAGTGAAGCAGTGCTTTCAACGGGGGCAATAGATATAGTGTTATCTGAATTTAACTGTACAATACCAGGTCTTGAGCCAATAGCTGATAAATATAAAGTAAAAATGGTTTGTTTAGATGATGTAGCTAAAAAAGCCAATGCAGAATATGTACAATTTGATAGAGAAAACTTAGAGGCTATAAGTACAGAATTAATAAATAAATCATTAGAGTCATACAAAGAAAGAAGAAGTGTAGTAGAAATAGATATACCAAGTGATCATGGATATGAACAATCTTTAACTGGTGTAAGTGAAAAGAATTTAAAAGAGTTTTTAGGAAACTCATGGAAACCACTTATAAATTTAATAGCAGAAGGAAAAATCAAAGGTATAGCTGCTGTAGTTGGATGTTCAAATATGACTGCTGGTGGACATGATATAAATACTGTTGAATTGACAAAAGAATTAATAAAGAGAGACATAATAGTACTTTCAGCTGGATGTTCAACAGGAGGACTTGAAAATGTAGGTCTTATGTCTCCAGGAGCTGAGGAATTAGCAGGAGATAACCTAAAAGAAGTATGTAAATCATTAGGAATACCACCAGTATTAAACTTTGGTCCATGTTTAGCAATAGGAAGACTAGAAATAGTTGCAACAGAAATTGCAGCAGAACTAGGAATAGATTTACCACAATTACCACTTGTATTATCAGCACCACAATGGTTGGAAGAACAAGCATTAGCTGATGGAGCATTTGGATTAGCATTAGGATTACCACTTCATTTAGCATTACCACCATTCATAACAGGTGGAAAATTAGTAACAGAAGTACTTACTGAAAAATTAAAAGACTTAACAGGAGGTCACGTTATAGTGAATCCAGACCCTAAATCTTCAGCAGATCAATTAGAAGAAATAATAATAGATAGAAGACAAAACCTAGGGTTAAAGGAAGTGGAATGTTATGCATAGAATATTAATAAATAAAGAATTATGTACTGGATGTAAAAACTGTGTTTTAGCTTGTATGCTAAAACACAGTGAAAACGACAATATATATACTCTTGATTTAGAAAATATAGATAATGATGGTAGAGGTCACATAGAACTTGATAAAGATAATAAACCTGTGCCTATAATATGTAGACATTGTGATGAGCCAGAATGTGTATTAACTTGCATGAGCGGAGCTATGAGTAAGAATAATGAAACAGGGATTGTATCATATAATGAGACTAAATGCGGTTCGTGCTATATGTGCGTAATGTCTTGTCCTTATGGCGTATTAAAAGTGGATGATAGAACGAAACAAGTTGTATTAAAATGTGATCTATGTAAAGATGAAGAATATCCTAGATGTGTAGCTAATTGTCCAAGTGGGGCATTAGAGCTACAAAAGGAGGATGCTTATGCTAGATAAGATATTTAATATGTTTAAAAGTAAAAAATCAACTGATTATGTGATTTTAGGAGCTAGTGCAGCCGGTATAAATGCTGCTAAAACTTTAAGAGAATTAGATTCAGAAGCAAATATAATAATAATATCAAAGGATGAAAAAATTTATTCTCGTTGTATGTTACACCATGTTATATCTAATCATAAGACAGTAGAAGATATTAATTTTGCAGGTGACAAATTTATAGAAGAAAATAATATAAACTGGATAAAAGGAAGAAGTGTAAAAAGCATTGATTCAGAAGAAAAATTAGTAGAGCTAGAGGATCAAATAATACAATATGATAAACTTTTAATAGCAACTGGAGCGTCAGCATTTGTACCTCCAATAAAGCATTTAAGAGATGGAAATTTTATATATACTTTAAGAAATATAGATGAAATAGATAAGATAAAAGAGAAAGCATCTCAATCTAAAAAAGTTGCTATAATAGGTGCTGGATTAGTTGGTATAGACGCATTGGCAGGACTATTGGAATATAAAAATTTAGAGGTAGCACTAGTTTATAATGGAAAACGTATATTAGATAAACAGCTAGATAAATATAGCGCATCAACATATGAAGGGAAGTTTATTGAAAAAGGAGCTAAGTTGTATCCTAACTCAGCTATAAAAGAAATAGTACTTGAAGCAAATAAAGATGTAAAAGGTATAAAATTTGAAGATGGAAGTATCCTAGAGTCTGATATGATTATAGTAGCTACAGGTGTAGTCCCAAATGCAGAGTTTATAGACAGTACAAAAATAGAGTATAATAGAGGAATAGTAATTAATGATAAATGTGAAACTACAGAAAAGGATATATATGCTGCAGGTGATGTTGTAGGAAAAAATGCAATATGGCCATTAGCAGTTAAGCAAGGTATTGTAGCTGCATATAATATGATAGGTAAAGATAAGCAAATAGATGATAGTTTTGCATTTAAAAATAGTATGAACTTTATGGGTATATCTACTGTATCATTAGGTTTGACTTCACCACCTGATGAAGAATATAAAGTTATATCTAGATGTGAAGAAAAAGGATACAAAAAATTTGTATACAAGGATAACGTTATTTATGGATTGGTAGCTCAAGGAGATATATCATATACTGGGACTATAGCCTACTTAATAAAAAATAAAATTGAAATACCTAATTTAGAAGATAGAATATTTGATGTAGGATATGCAGACTTTTTGGCACTTAAGGAGAATGGAGAATTCTGCTATAATATATAATAAAAAATAAGGCTATAGATTAATCTATAGCCTTATTTACATATATAACAAAAGTAGAAAGGTGAATACTAAATGAAAGTATATGCATTTGTAGGTCCTAGTGGAACAGGTAAAAGTTATAAGGCTTTAGAAGTTGCTTATGAAAATGACATAGAATATATAATTGATGATGGATTATTGATACATAAAAATAAGATAATTGCAGGTATTTCAGCTAAGCAGGCTAGCACAACAATGGAGGCTGTAAAAAGGGCAATATTTAATGATAATATTCACAGAGGTAATGTGAAGGCTAAAATAAGCGAACAAAAAATAGAAAAAATATTAGTTCTTGGAACTTCAAATAAAATGATAAATCAGATTGTAGAGAAGTTAGAACTTGGTAAAATTTATAGAATTATAAATATAAGTGAAGTAAGCACACAAGAAGAAATAAATATAGCTAGGGACTCTAGAAAAAGAGGAAATCATATAATACCAGTTCCAACAATGGAAATAAAGCCTATAGCTAGTGGTCTAAGCATAAACGCAATAAGAAGATTTTTTAGAAGAAAAAATAATACATATAAAGTTTTAGAAAAAACAATTATAAGACCTACATTTAGTTATATAGGAAAGTTCTATATAAATCCCAACGTAATAGAGCAAATTATAAGGTTTGAGGTTAATAAGATAAGTAAAGTTGATAAAATAAATAAAGTACAAATAAATAATATAGATGGAAATCTATATATAAAAATTAATATTAATATAAATGATATAGCTCAGATAAAAGAATGTTACCAATTGCAAAAAATAGTAAAAGAAAGCATAGAAAAAGTAACTTCTATAAATGTGAAAATTGTTAATGTGAATATAGAAAAATTAAGATTTAATGCTACCAAAGATTAGTTTAAAAAAACATTAACGCATTATATTGTTTATGAAAAATTTATAAAAAAAGTTATTGGCATTTGACAATAACCTTTTTTAGTGCTACCATTTAATTGGCAAATGCTAATAAAAAGGGGAGTAGATATTATGTCAAGTTGTGATTCATGTCCATCAAAAGGTGGATGTAGTAAAGATAAACAAAAATGTATGATAGAAAACAATTCAATGAATAACATTAAAAATGTTATAGGTGTAATGAGTGGTAAAGGTGGTGTAGGTAAATCAACTATATCAGTAATGATTGCTAAGCAATTAAGAAAATTGGGGTATAAAGTAGGTATTTTAGATGCAGATATAACTGGACCGAGTGTTCCTAGATTACTTGGACTTAAAGATAAGAAAGCAATATCAAATGAACAATTTTTATTTCCAGTAGAGTCAGAAGATAATATAAAAGTGATGTCATTAAATTTCTTAATTGAAGATGAGAATGAACCCGTAATATGGAGGGGTGCAATGATATCTAATGCAGTTAAGCAATTTTGGACTGATGTACTTTGGGGAGAGTTAGATTATCTAATTATTGATATGCCACCAGGAACTGGAGATGTAGCATTAACAGTAATGCAAAATATTCCTATAACTGGGATTGTTATGGTGTCTATACCTCAAGATTTAGTATCAATGATTGTATCTAAAGCTATAAATATGACGAAAAAAATGGATATTAAAGTATTAGGAATTATTGAGAATATGAGTTACATACTTTGTCCGGATTGTAATAAAGAAATAAAACTATTTAATGGAGAAAATGTAGAAAAATTCTTAGAATCAAGTAATTTAAGACTTCTTGGTGAATTACCAATGACAAGTTCAATTTGTAATTTATCAAATAATAAAAATGAAAATTTAGATGAGTTATTTAGCCCGATAGTTGACAATATGTTAAGCGTATTAGAGGAGAATTAAATGTAGTTAAAGAGGTAAATATAGATGGAATAAATTTTTATGAAATGAAGATATTTAGCGGCAGACCCCTGCATATACACTTTAAATGTAGTGAATGTAATAGTATAATGGATATATATAATAAGTCTTTAATCTTAGATTACTTAAGATTGAATAATAATGCAGAAAAAGAAAATAATTTTACTGTATTTGATGCAGATATAATGCTAATTGGATTATGTAGCAAATGTAGGGAGAAAAAATATGTCAAGACCAACAAAATTTAGAAGAGTAGAATTTTTTCCAGAGAATAATTATTTCGTACCAATAGGAAAATCTAAGTGTGAACTTGAAGAAATTGTTTTAAAGGTAGAAGAACTTGAAGCAATGAGGCTTAAAGATATAGAGGAATTAAATCAAGAAGAGTGCGCAAAAAAGATGAAAATATCGAGACAAACATTCCAAAATATAATTGATGGAGCTAGAAAAAAAGTTGCTATGGCTTTGACAGAAGGAAAATCAATTAATATTAGTGGTGGACATTACACTACAAATCATTGTAAGTTTAAATGTATGGATTGTGGTTCAATATATAATATTAATTATGAACAAGACAAATCGTCTTGTCCAAGCTGTGGATCTCAAAGCGTAATATGCAGTAAAAAAGCTGAATTTTGTAAAAAGTGGTGTCATGGACAACGTGATAAATAGTTATAATTTAAAGGCATGTTATAGAGTATATAGTTGAAATAAATATATACTCTATAACATGCTTTTTGTGCATTTGAGAAAGATAAATTAAGTATAAATTACATAATGAATTGTGCAATAATTTTTATAAATTGTTGACACTAAGATTAAAAGGTGTTAGAATTCAATCAGAATAAAAAATACTTTTAAATTCAGTCCAGAGAGGCTGAAAAAGGAGGATATATATATGTTATTAAAAGGAAGAAATTTAATCCAACCAGAAGACTTTTCAGTTAAAGAAATAGATCAAATATTAGAATTATCTCAAAATATAATTGACAATCCGTCAAAATATTCTCGCGTATGTGAAGGTAAATTATTGGCTACTTTATTTTATGAGCCATCAACAAGAACAAGATTAAGCTTTGAATCAGCAATGTGCAGATTAGGTGGAAGAGTAGTAGGTTTTTCAGAACCTAATTCATCATCTGTAACTAAAGGTGAATCATTAGGTGATACTATAAGAACAGTAGCATGTTATGCAGATACTATAGCAATGAGACATCCAATAGCAGGCTCTGCAGCTGAAGCAGCATCTTACTCAGAAGTACCTTTTATAAACGCTGGAGACGGAGGGAACCAACATCCAACTCAAACACTTACAGATCTACTTACTATCAAATCCCTTAAAGGAAGTTTAGAAAATCACACAATAGGATTATGTGGAGACTTAAAGAATGGAAGAACAGTACACTCTTTAGTTAAAGCAATGGCTAGATATAAAGGAACTAAGTTTGTATTTATATCTCCAGATGAATTAAAAATGCCTGAATATATCAAAGAAGCTATACAAGAGCAAGGTCATGCATACTATGAAACTAACAACTTAGATGAGGTTATAGGAAGCTTAGACATCTTATACATGACTAGAGTTCAAAGAGAAAGATTTGAAAATCAGTCTGAATATGAAAGACTAAAAGATTGCTATATATTAAATAATGCTAAATTACAAAGAGCTCAGAAAGATATGCTAGTAATGCATCCATTACCACGAGTAAATGAGATAGATGTAGACGTAGATGCTGATGAAAGAGCTGTATATTTCAAACAAGCTAAGTATGGAATGTTTGTAAGAATGGCACTAATAATGAAGCTTTTAGGTGTTAAAGAATCTCAAATTTCATTAGAACAAAAAATGTTAGAGTGTGTATAAAAGTTTAGACTAACTAGCAAAAGACAATAGGGGGAAATATATATGTATAAAATCTGTGAGAATAGATACGTAGGAGAAGATATGTATCTAATGAAAGTAGAAGGTAAGTTTGAAGGTAAAATGGGTCAATTTTATATGTTAAGAGCATGGGATATGTTTCCGCTTCTTTCAAGACCAATAAGTATACATGATATAGATGAAAATAGTATAACTTTCCTATATAAAGTAGTAGGTGAAGGGACAGAAATACTAAGTAAGTTAAAAGAAAATGACACAATAAAATTAGAAGGTCCATATGGAAATGGATATGAAAAAGTAGAAGGAAAAGTAGCTTTAGTAGGTGGTGGAATTGGAGTAGCACCGCTATACTTAGTTGCTAAAAATATAGATAATTGTGATGCATATTTAGGATTTAGAAATGAAGCTATATTAGAAGAAAAATATAGTGAAGTTTGTAATGAAGTAAATATAGCAATAGGAGATAAATTTGTAACAGACATAATAGATGTAGAAAAATATGATTATATATTAACTTGTGGACCAACGCCAATGATGGAAAAGTTAGTAAAGATGGTAGAGGGAACTAAGACTAGAATAATGGTATCTTTAGAAAATCATATGGCATGTGGAGTAGGTGCATGCTTAGTATGTACTTGCAAAACACAGTTTGGAAATAAAAAAACTTGTAAGGATGGACCTGTATTCTGGGGAGAGGATGTGATATTTAATGACTAATCTAAATGTTAAATTCGGAAATATAGACTTCAAAAATCCTCTTGTAATGGCATCAGGAACATTCGGATTTGGAAAAGAATATAATGAAATTTATGATATACAAAAGCTAGGAGGGATAAGTAGCAAGGGGCTTACACTAAACAAAAGGGACGGAAATTCTGGAATGAGAGTTTGTGAGACTCCATCGGGAATGATGAATAGTGTTGGTCTTGAAAACCCTGGAATTCAAGGATTTATAGATAATGAATTACAATTTTTTAAAGATTTAGATTTAGTAAGAATTGCAAACGTTGGTGGCGGAACTTTAGAGGACTATATAAAAGGAGTTCAATTATTAAATGATCAACCAATAGATATGATAGAACTAAATATATCTTGTCCAAATGTTAAGGCAGGGGGAATGGCGTTCGGAATAAAAAATGAAGTAGCAAGAGAAGTAGTTAGAGAAGTAAGAAACATAACTAACTTACCTCTTGTAATAAAGCTTTCACCAAATGCAGAGGACATAATAGGAATGGCCCAAGTATGTGAAGAAGAAGGCGCAAATGGAGTATCTCTAGTAAATACATTTAAGGCGATGGCAATAGATATTCATAAAAGAAAGCCAGTATTTGAGAATGTATATGCTGGGCTATCAGGACCAGCAATAAAACCTATAGCTCTTAGAATGGTACATGAAGTTTGTAAAAACGTTAGTATACCTGTGATGGGAATGGGTGGAATAACAACAGCTCAAGATGCTATAGAATTCATAATGGCGGGGTCAACATGTATACAAGTTGGGACTGCAAATTTCATAAATCCTAAAATAGGGCTTGAAATAATAGATGGAATAGAAGAATTTATGTTAAAAGAGGGCATAAAAAGCATAGATGAAATAAGAGGAATATTATAATATTTAATTTTAAAAACAAAAGAAGAAATACATAAATCAATTGATATAAAACATAAAATTTGGAGGAAGTATATATGAGTAAAGTAGATGTAGTAGATATATTAAAGAAGAGTGATGCATTATTAGAAGGACATTTTTTATTATCATCAGGAAAGCATAGTAATAGATATGTACAATGTGCTAAAGTATTAAGATTCCCACAATATGCAGAGGCAGTATTAAGTACAGTAGTGGAGCAAATAAAAGATTTAGATATAGATTTAGTTGTAGGACCTGCAATGGGAGGAGTTATAGTTTCTTATGAATTAGGAAGACAATTAAATAAAGAAACTGTATTTACTGAAAGAAAAGATGGAGTAATGGAATTAAGAAGAGGTTTTGAAGTAAAACCAGGGGCAAAGATAATAATAGCTGAAGATGTTGTTACAACTGGTAAATCAACTATAGAAACTAAAGAAGCTTTAGAAAAATTAGGTGGAGAAGTTGTAGGAGTAGCTTGTATAGCAAATAGAACTAGCAAGGATATTGGAATGCCAATATATAGTGCTATAAAATTAGAAATAGAAGTGCACGAGGCAGATAACTGTCCTTTATGTAAAGCAGGAGAATTAGAACTAGTAAAGCCAGGAAGTAGAGAGTTTAAAGAGTTAGGAATGTAATGAAAAATGTATTCTATACATGCATTATTTACTGAAAATGTAATATAAAAAAATAATAAGTCAAAAAAGGATTAAGTCAATGATGATTTAATCCTTTTTAATATGATAATTATTTTAATAATGAGATTTTTGTATTAATTACTTCTGGATCTCTTTTAAATAAGAATTCACCTTTTCTAACAGAACAATTAACACTAACTCGTTCTAATATTGCATCAAATTCATTTTTTGCATTTAGTACTATAAAGTTAGCATCTTTACCTTCTAATATGCCATATTTATCTTCTATATGAAGAGTTTTAGCACCATTTACGGTAATTAAGTCTAGTGCATTCTTAATTTCTTCAAATGACATCATATGGCAAATATGAATTCCTGCATCAAGAATATTCATTAAGTTTCCATTTCCTAATGGATACCATGGATCTGAAATTGAGTCTTGCGCAAAACAAACATTGATACCGGCATCATTTAATTCTTTAACCCTTGTAAGACCTCTTCTTTTTGGATATGTATCATATCTTCCTTGTAAATGAATATTTTCAGTTGGGCATGATATAAAGTTAAGCTTTGATAATGATAAAAGTTTAAAAAGTTTAAAAGTATATGCATTATTGTAAGAACCCATAGCGCAAGTGTGGCTTGCTGTTGTAAGCTCTCCTATTCCATTCATATAGGCCTCAGCAGCTAACAGTTCGAGAAATCTTGACTGTTCATCATCCGTTTCGTCACAGTGAATATCAATTAATTTGTTGTATTTCATAGCAAGCTCTACAGTTTTCTTAACAGATTTTTCTCCCATTTCTCTTGTGAACTCAAAGTGAGGTATAGCTCCTACTACATCAGCACCCATTTTTAATGCCTCTTCTACTAATTTATCACCGTCTTTATATGAATACATTCCTTCTTGAGGAAATGCTATAATTTGTATATCAACTACATCTTTTACTTCTTCTTTTAATTCCATAATTGCTTTTAAACAAGTAAGCTTTGGATCTGTTACATCTACATGTGTTCTAAGATATTGAGTCCCATATAAAATTTCTTTTTTTAGTGCAATTCTAGCTCTGTACTTTATTTCATCTACTGTCATATTTGATTTTGTTTCAGACCATCTTTGAATTCCTTCAAAAAGAGTTCCTGTTCCATTATTTGCTCCAGCCATACGAGCTGTATATACATAATCTAAATGAATATGTGGATCAACATAAGGCGGAACAACTAAGTTTCCTTCTAAATCATAAGTCTCTACATCTTTGTATTTTTGTGAAAGATTTGCTCCTATCTCTTTGTATATTCCATTTTCAACAAGTAAATCAACTAATGTTTCATTTCCTTTTAATCTAGCATTTTTAAACAGTATTACTTTCATTTTAATAATCCCCCTTATATTATTTTTAGCTATTTCATTAGCGACACCCAAAGTTTAACATGAAAATATACAAATAGTCATTGTGCTAACCATACAATAATGTTTTAATATGACTGTGCACATAAAGAACATATTTTAGGATATTTATTTGTATTTTTTGTACATTGTAATATAATATTTCCAAAGTATATACTAATAGTGCGATGAAACTTCTTTAGAAGAAAGAGATCGTTATAAAAAATAACAAAAATTTTTGAAAATTAAAGGGGGATATTATTATGTACGAAAAATTTAAAATGAAAAACATGACATGGCAAGAATTTGCTAAGAAAAAAGATGATGTAATTATACTACCAATAGGAGCTACAGAGCAACATGGCCCTCATCTACCTACTTGTGTAGATGCTGTATTAGCAGAAGAATTTGCTTATCGTATAGCTGAAAAAATTAATGGTGTAGTTGCACCAACTCTTTCATATGGATATAAATCAAAACCATTAAGCGGTGGTGGTCCACTATTCCCAGGAACTATTGATCTAAATGGAGCCACATTACAAGCTTTAGTAATGGATATAATTGATGAATTTGTTCGCGATGGATTTACAAAAATATTTATTTTAAGTGCTCACTTTGAAAATGAAGCATTTATTGTAGAAGCTATGGACTTATGTTCTTCAAAATATGGAGACAAAGTAAAAATTCTTCTTACGAACTGGTGGGATCCGATGTCACCTGATGTAATTGATAAAGTTTTTGATGAAGTACCATTCCCAGGATGGGCTCTAGAGCATGCCGCTGTTACAGAAACATCATTAATGATGTACTTTGCACCAGAACTTGTTAGAGAAGATAAAATATTAGATACAGAAAATGCTAGTCCAGCAACTTACTTTAGATATCCTATAGAAAAAGATATTGTTCCTGAAACAGGAATACTTGCATCAGCTAAATCATCTTCAGCTGCTAGAGGAAAAATAATTGTAGATGATGTTATTCCAAATATATTAAAAATAGTTGAAGAAGCATTCAAATAAATTTTTATAGAAAGAAGTAGGGAAATTTATGAAATTAAAAGGAATAGTTCTAACAATGCTATCCTCTATTACCTTTGGTTTTGCATTTACATTAGGTCCTATGACCTATGGTGCTGGAGGAAGTAATCCTGTAACATTAACTTTTTTAAGAAACTTTTTAAGTTTACCCTTTTTATTACTAATAGTTTTATTTTTAAAAATTGATTTGAGAATAACGAAAAATCAATTTAAAAACTTAGTAATATTAGGCTTTGTAGGAAATGCAATAACAACATTAATGCTAAATATAGCTTTTGCTCATATAGATGTAGGAATAGTAACCCCAATACATTTCACTTACCCTATATTTGTAACATTTGGATGTGTATTATTCTTCAATGAAAAGCTAAGTAGTCAAAAGATTATAGCATTAGTTATAGCTATGTGTGGTATCGGATGTTTCTTTGTTGAATCATTAAATTCTGCTTCTTTTGACTCATCTACATTACTTGGATTAATTTTAGCAGTATCCTCAGGAGCATTTTATGCATTCTATATTATATTTATGGACAAAAGTGGCTTAAAAGGTGAATCTCCATTTAAAATAACATTCTATGTAGCAATTGCTTCAAGTATAGGTATGTTTTTCTATGGTATTTTTACTAATGAACTTGTTTTATATTCACTAACAACTAAATCATGGATTATATCTGCAGTATTTGCATTTTTATGTACAGTTGTTGCTCTATCATTGTTACAAGTTGGGATAAAATATATTGGAGCAAGTGAAGCAGCTGTTATAAGTACTTTTGAACCGATAACAAGCGTAATATTTGGAGTTATATTATTGGGTGAAAAGGTAACACCTATAAAGATTGTTGCCTGTATATTAATTTTTGCAGGAGTCTTAATACTATCTTTTGCAAAAGATAAGACATCACAAACTAAACAGGAATTAGAAGTGTAAAATTAACCCCTATGTATTATCATAGGGGTTTTTTATTTTGAAGATTAATGAATTCATAAATTAATATGCTATTAAAAAGTTCTAAATCTATCATTGCATCATCTAAATCTATTTTTAAAAGGTCCTTGATTGTTGATAATCTATAAATCAATGTATTTCTATGAATAAAAAGCTCTTGGGAAGTTTTTAATAAATGTCTGTTATTTTGAAAATAACATTTTAAGGTTCCCATTAAATCCATTCCATGATTTTTATCATGTTCTAAAATAGGACCTAAGTTTTCATAACAATATTGCTGAATTTCCTTAATATTAGAAAGTTCGACTAACCACCTGATAATTCCTAGTTCCTTATATTTAATAATTTTTGAATCTCTATGGCATATATCAATCATAGATAAGGCTTTAAAAGCTTCTTTATAACTTATTTTTATATCAGAAGTGGTTTCTCTTATACGGCTAAAACTTAAGCTGATTTCAACTTCTGAATATTTAGAGCTTAAAAGATTAAACACAGCTTCTACAGCTTCTAATGATTTCTTACCTTCATTATAATCATTGGTAAACATTAAAAACATCAAGCTATTTGCGTATTCCATAGGAATTAAAGTTTGATTTTCTATATTTAATGCTTCTTCTAATGAATGAATTATATGCTTACTAATTTGTTCTAAATCATAGGAAATATTAGATGTATTTTTCATTTTAAATATGCATACATAGTGGAAAGGTCTTAATTTTATATTATAAAATTCTGCTAGAGCATATATGTCTTCTTGGAAATTATCTTGCGAAAAGATAATTGATTCTAAAAATCGTTTTGCATTCTTTTTTTCTTCCTGATTTTGTTCTGATTTAAATAAAATTTCTTGTGTAATATCTATTAATTTAACATCCCAAGGCATTATGAAAACAGGGAAATTCGCTTCATTTGCTCTATCTATTACATTTTCAGGTATGCTATTTATATGCTTATCATCAATTAAAATTACAATTCCGGAAAGCTTTTTATAAATACATTCTTCTATCAATAATAAGAAACTATTATCATCTTTTTCTATATCTGTATAAATAACAAATATCAATTCTTGACCATAAAGCCACTGAGAAATAGATTCTGTCATTCTTACATAAGGCCAAGAAATTTCACGGTTTAATCCCTTTTCTCCAGCAAGTAACTTTGCTTTTGAAAAATTTTTAAGTTGAAATAAATCCCTGCAACAAAGAGCCATAAAACCATTCCTTCTTTCTTTAAAAATAAAATAACTACATTTTAATTATATTATAAATTTAAAATTGGCACAATTATACATATGTATCTTAAAAATGAATTAAATATTGAATAAATCAAATTGTAGTTTGAATACAAAAAAACTGACAACCATTAGGCGTCAGTTAAGGGAACTTATTTATAAGCTATTTTTTATTTAAATTATATGCATAATGTTTTAATTCGTCTAGAAAAACTTGAGAT
The DNA here is from genome assembly GCF_024723825.1 of Romboutsia lituseburensis. Taxonomy (NCBI): domain Bacteria; kingdom Bacillati; phylum Bacillota; class Clostridia; order Peptostreptococcales; family Peptostreptococcaceae; genus Romboutsia; species Romboutsia lituseburensis. The sequence continues at coordinate 2,213,631 of NZ_JANQBQ010000001.1, read as the reverse complement.
GCTTTAGATATAGTTATGTTTTTAGGTAAAATATAAGAGAAATGTCTAGTGTATGAACTACCTAAATCAATTGTAGATAGTTCCTTATTTAAAACAGCTGGATTAGTAACGAATTCAGATATTATAGTAATTCCTAGTTTATTTTTAACAGCTTCTTTTACTGCATAATTACTACCTAAAATCATAATTCCTTTAGGTATAATTTCATTAGTAGCTAAGAACATATTTAAAAACTCTCTTGTACCAGAACCTTCCTCACGAACAATCCATTTTTGATCTTCTAAAATATCAAATGAAAAATTCTTAGTATCTAAATTTGACGTATATGGAAAAGCTAGCATCATTTTATCTTGTAAAAAATATTCTTGTGTAAAGTTAGAATATGGAGAATTTCCTTCAATTAAACCAATGTCTAATGTAAGCTCTTTCAGACTAGAGCATATTGAATGAGTATTATTTATAAATATTTCCACATCTACATCTGGGTATTTTTCAGAAAAAGTAGCTAAAAACATAGGCAATATATATTCACCAATAGTCATACTAGCCCCAACCTTTAAGCTTCCTTTTATAGAATCTGAAGTATTACGAACCTCCATATATGTAGTATCTAATAAATTTAGAATTTCTTTTGCTTTTTTATATAATGTATATCCACTATCTGTTATAAAGATTGTTTTTTGTTTAACTGACCTATTGATTAGTACAACTCCAAAATGGTTTTCTAAATTTTTTATATGAGTACTTACACTTGGCTGAGATAAATTTAAATGTTCACCAGCCTTAGTAAAATTTTTATGCTCCACAACAGCAATAAAAGTTTTTAATTCCTCTAGCAAATAAAACACCTCCAATAATAATCTATAAGTATATTATAACTCTAATCATTAAAAATATTAATAGTAATTATATTTTATATTTATTTTACTTATAATCATTATGGATGTATACTAAAAACATAAACAAGAGATTAAAAAATAAAAAAGAAAGGATGATATAAATGAACGGAATAAATAGAATAACAAATAGCAATAATATTTTTTATAAAATAAAAGAAATTTTACCAGGATTAGCAGTATCAGTACTTATAGGTCTAGCTAGTATGCTTTTATCTCAAGTAGTTCCAAAGTTAGGAGCAGCAACAATATCTATATTTTTAGGTATGTTTGTAGGTAATGTATTTTTAGGGCAAGAAGTTTTTCAAAAGGGATATAAGTTTTCAGAAACTGACTTATTATCATACTCTATAGTATTATTAGGATCAACTTTAAGCGTATCAACATTAATGGAGTTAGGTTTTAACGGAATACTATTTGTAGTATTACAAATGTCAGTTACTATAGCAGGTGCTTTATATATAGGAAAAAAATTAGGGTTTGGACAAGATTTCAGATTCCTTATGGCAGCAGGTAATGCAGTATGCGGTTCATCTGCAATAGCAGCTACAGCTCCTGTTATAAATGCAAAAGATAAAGACAAAGGTATAGCAATAACAATAGTAAATGTTACTGGAATATTTTTAATGTTTTTATTACCTGTTTTAACTCAAAAATTATATAGTCATGAAGCTGTACAAACATCAGCCATGATAGGTGGAACATTACAATCTGTAGGTCAAGTTGTAGCCAGTGGAGCTATGGTAAGCGAGCCAGTCAAAGACTTATCAACTATATTTAAAATAGTAAGAGTAATATTATTAGTAGCAGTAGTATTTTTATTTGGACATTTAAAGAACAAAACAAATCATGATATCATAGAGGAAGAAATAGAAGATACTAAAAAAGGAAAAATAAAAGTTCCTTGGTATGTATTGGGATTTTTTATAACTTGTGCATTATTCTCTACAAATATAATATCTCCAGAAGTTTCAGAAATGTGTAAAGTGCTAAGTAACAAATTTGAGATAATAGCATTAGCAGCTATTGGTTTAAGAGTTAATATAAAAGATTTAATAAAACAAGGTAAAACTGTATCATTATATGGATTATTTGTAGGAATGTTACAAGTGGTGTCAGCAGTAATTTTAATTAATATATTATTATAATAAAAAAACCCTTCTTATTTTGATAAGTAGGGTTTTTATTTATGTATTAGGTATAACGATTTTAACTTTGAATATATTATCATCATGAGTTATGACGACATTTCCTGAGTATTTTTCAACTGTACTTATAGCATTTTTTAAGCCTATTCCATGCATAGATGAATCTATTTTACTAGTTAAAAATGTACCATTTTTTTTCTTTATTTTATTAATTTTAGTATTTTCAATTACAATAACACAGAAATTATCAATATATTTACTTTTCAATACTATATTTTTAGATAGATTAGAATCTGCAATTTTATCACATGCTTCTATAGCATTGTCTATTAAATTAGAAAAAATAGTGCAAACATCTATCATGTCTATAAAGTCATTTTTTGAAAAATCCATATCTATATTAAAGTTTATTTCTTTATTTTTACATATTGATTTCTTGTTAATTAAAATAGAATCTAATATCATATTGCCTGTATTTAGGATATCTTTATACTTTGAATAATTACAAGTTTTAGATTCTATATCATCAATGTATGTAATTATTTTTTCTAGTTCATTGCTTTCACATAAATGCCTAATACAAATAATATGATTCTTCATATCGTGATGAATATTTCTAATTTTCTCTTTTTCTTTACTCATATTTAAGTAATAATTATATTCTTTTAAAATATTAGCTTTTAAAATTTCATTTTCATATTCAAATTTATAACTTCTAATGTACCTTTTAACTATAAGAAAAAAATATATATTAGAAATTAATACTAAAATAGGTATTAAAATTAATATTAGATCATTTATATGTGTAATACTATTATCCACAGCAATTAATCTAAAAGATAGTATTAAAGTTGATATATTTATTAAAATAGGAATAAGTATAAATATATGAGAGATTTTTTTTAGCTTAAAAAATTTTTTTATATATATAAATATGTATAAAGCGAGTAGCATAAAAATAGCTTGGATTATAATACTTTCTAAAACAACACTATCTATATTTATATAATAATCATTAGCTAAGTCATTATAATTTATAAGAAATGCCAAATATACACTTATATACTCCATAGTAATATACATAAAAAGCCAATATATAAAACTCATGACAATACATTTTAAAAATTTAACTTTATAATTAAGCTTGTAGAATAATATACAAGCAAATGCGAAAATAATAGGAGCATCAAAATCATAATAATATGTGAATATAGAAAGTAATAGTAATGTTATATAAATAAAAATATTATTATATTTTTTTTCGCTTAAATGATCTAAACCTATTTTGAAGAAAAATAAATATATAAGTCCGCTAAAAAAATCTATAAAATTTATAAAAGTATCATGAAGTTCTAACATAATAAATCCCCGAGTACATTTGTAAGAGCTATTTTTAATTCTTTAATTTTATATTTACTAACAAATATTTCATGGTCTTTAATTAATGCTGAATTTTTAGTAATACAATTAACTTTATTTAAATTGATTAAATATGATCTATGGCATCTAAAAAAATTATTTCCTTTCAAAGAATCTTCTATTTTATTAAGATTAATTCTAGACTTGTAAACATAAGAATCTGTATGAATTAACACAAATCTAGAAATAGTTTCTACAAATAAAATAGAAGAAATGGGAATTTTTATTATTTGACCGGAAGTACTTTCTTTAACAGTTATAAAATTTTTATATTCTTCACTTATACTGTTGATGCATTCTAATATGTGTTTAGAAAAATCATTATACTGTATAGGCTTTAATAAATATCTAAATGCTCTAACCTCATACCCCTTTTGCATAAAATCTTCAAAAGCAGTTGTAAATATTATGTGTACACTTGTATCAAACGTTCTTATTTCTTTAGCTAGATCGAACCCATCTATACTTTTCATCTGAATATCTAACAAAAGTAAATCAATATTATTAGGATAATTATCTAATAAATTTTCCCCACTATCAAACTCTATTAAACTATAAGATTCGCTATTTAAAGTTTGTACTAAGTATTTTTTTAAAATATCTCGATGAATTTTTTCATCATCACATATAGCTATATTTAAAATCAATATATCTCCTCCTATTAAAATTATATTTATTGGTCTTACCATATAATACCAAAATATGGATAATATAATCCAGTTAATATTATCGGAAATTTTGTAACAAATTAAAGAAAAACTTCCATTGAGGTTAAAAATACATCTATTCATGCAATATATATATAGTATTTTTTATAAAAATATCTATAATAAAAAATTAGCTTCGGTTATGATATCAACGATTTCGTCCGTTGTTTAAACATTTATTTTTTACTTAATACAAGTTAATTGATATAGTAATATTTGAGCCAATTATTTATGATCATAGTTTCACTGTATGCAAAAAAAGAATGTAGATATCTACATTCCTAATATTTTCTTTATTTCATCACACAGCATATCAAGATGCTCTGGATTATTTATTAAATCAACTTTATTTATATCAACATATAAAACTGGTGATTGATCATATTCACCTATCCATTTTTCATATCTATTATGAAGGTTAGTCCAATAACCTAGATCAACGGCTTTTTCCATCTCACGACCTCTAAGCTCTATTCTATGAATTATAGTATCTATGGAACCATCTAAGTATATCATTAAATCCGGTCTTCTTAGATAAGGTACCATATCATTAAATAAATCTCTATAAGTTATATAATCTCTTTTAGTCATTTTTTTATTATCATATAAGTTTCTAGCAAATATTTCGACATCTTCATATATGCTTCTATCTTGTATATTATTTAATCCATTGTTATCTATTTCTTTTTGTTGTTTAAATCTTTGAGCTAGGAAGTATAATTGTAAATGGAATCCCCATTTTTCTTGATTGCCATAAAAATCTCCTAGGTATGGATTGCCATCAACTTTTTCAAAGTGAGTTTCAAATCCAAATTTTTCTCCAACTAATTTTGTCAAAGTAGATTTTCCAGCACCTACATTTCCCGCTACCGTGATGAATAAATCTCTATTTAATGGCTTATTACATTTATTTATTAAATTAAACATTTTAATTTCCTCCTAGGGTTTTTATAGCGTCCTCGACTTTGTTTATTATAAATTGTCTATCATCTTCATTGTTTAAGAAATCTAGTTTTGAGTTGTCTACTTCTATAACTAAAGGTTCTTTACCCATAAAATTATGTTTTATAGATAATGGATTGAAGTAATATTTATACTCTGTACTTAGTTCATGAATATAGTTTCTGTCCATCTGTCTTTCGAAACTTCTATCTCTTGTAGCGATTCTTTTCATTAAGACGTCTGTTTCAGAATTTAAGTATATTATTATATCTGGTTGAGGTAAATCATTAACAAATATATTATACATTTGCTTATATTTGTGGAATTGCATTTTATCAAGTGTTATTCCTGCGAATATAAGATTTTTAATAATATGATAGTCACTTACTACGCCATGTGATTTGTTTAATTCATTTTTTTCAATATCTTCTAATTGTTTTACTCTATTAAATAGAAAAAATGCTTCTGTTTGTAAAGCATATTCTTTAATATCAGTATAAAATTTTGATAAAAAAGGATTTTCTTCAACTATTTCTCTTAATAGAGTATAACCAAAATGTTCATTAAGAATAGTTGCAAGTGTAGTTTTTCCTACACCGATAGCTCCTTCTATAGCAATAAATACGCCGCCGTTATTCATATAAAATCACCTTCTAAAAATAATGTCTTCTGTATTTTATCAAAAAAAAAATCTTAATTCTACCCTATACTTTTAAAATTAAATTTGCATATAACAAAAACCTAATTTAATTTATGCAAAATATGGGTAAATTAAAAATATTAAATATAATATAAATATATACCCAAAAGGAGAAGTAAATAATGAAGGTTTATGAAAAAAATAATTCAGTTATATTAGAAGGAGTAGCAGATTTTGATCCAAAACATATATTTGAATGTGGGCAATGTTTTAGATGGCACAGACAAGATGATGGATCATATACAGGAGTAACTAAAGGAAAAGTTATAAATGTTAGTAAGGACAATGATAAAATTTACTTAAATAATACAAATTTAGAGGATTTTAATACTATTTGGTATAATTATTTTGATTTAGGAACAAATTACACAGAAATAAAAAATACTCTAAAAAATATGGATGAGTATTTAGATAAAGCTTGTGATTTTGGATGGGGAATAAGGATACTACAACAGGATGGATGGGAGATGCTTATATCTTTTATAATATCTTCAAATAATAGGATTCCTATGATACAAAAAGCAATAGAAAATTTATCTAGAAAGTATGGTAAATTTATAGGAGAGTATGAAGGAAAAGAATATTATGCATTTCCAACTCCAGAGGAGTTAAACAAAGCATCACAAGAAGAAATAAGAGCTTGTCAAACAGGGTTTAGAGATAAGTATATAAAAAGTACAACAGAAAGTGTAATTGAAAATAAAGAAAACATATCTGCATATACTAATTTAAGTACAGAAGAATGCATAAAAGAATTAACTAAATTTAATGGAGTCGGACCTAAAGTAGGAGATTGTATAGCTTTATTTGGGATGCAAAAGTATGATACATTCCCTGTAGATGTTTGGGTAAAGAGAGTAATGCAAGAGTTTTACGTAGAAGAAGATATGAGTTTACCTAAGATAAGAAAATATGCAATTGATAAATTTGGAGATTTGGCTGGATTTGCACAACAATATTTATTCTATTATGCAAGGGAATTAGGTATAGGCAGATAAAATCAAAATAAGAAGAGGGATTAGCCATGAGTATTGGAGGATTTTTGTTTTTAAGTTACCTAGTAATATCCTATGTGGCTGGAGCGATAATATCCATGTCTATTATACTTGAGAATAGAGACCCTGCTAGAACAGTCACGTGGTTGCTAATATTTATATTACTTCCTGGTATTGGGTTGGTAATGTATGCTGTATTTGGAAGAAACATAAGAAAAAGGAAATTGTTTAAAACTCAGAAATTAGCAAATAGTATAAAAGAAGAAAAATTATTTGAAAACCTAAAAGAAATAGAAGAATTGGTAGAAATAGAACAAGACTGTATAAAGCAAAGCAAATTATTACATGAAGATAAAGATGAAAACACTAAAAAAAGGGTAATAAGTCTTTTATTAAATACAGGAATGTTCCCGTTTACAACGAATAATAAAATAGATGTATATATTGATGGAATTCAAAAGTTTGAAAATCTTATAAAAGATATAAAGGAAGCAAAAGAACATATACATTTAGAATATTTTATTATTAAGGATAGTGATATTGGTAGGAAGATTAAAGATTTGCTAATTGAAAAAGCTAAGGAAGGCGTAAAAATAAGAATTCTATATGATGATGTAGGTTGTTGGAGATTTTGGTTTCATAGAAAGTATTTTAATGAAATGAAAAAGAATGGAATAGAAATTCAACCGTTTTTACCTGCGAAGTTTCCTGTAATAGGAGGCAAACTGAATTATAGAAACCATAGAAAAATAGTTGTAATAGATGGAAAAATAGGATATACAGGCGGAATTAATATAGGAGACGAGTATGTAGGTAAAAATAAAAAATTTGGATATTGGAGAGATACGCATATTCGTATAGAGGGAACATCAGTCTATATGCTACAGATGGTTTTCTTAATAGATTGGTACTATACAACAAGAGATGTAATTATGGTAAAAAAATACTTCCCTAAAATGGAATATTGTGGGGATAGTATGGTTCAAGTTGTAGCGAGCGGCCCGGATAGTGATTGGGAAGCTATTCATTATGCCTATTTTTCTGCCATATGTCAGGCAAAAAAGAATATATATATTGAAACACCTTATTTTATACCAGATGAAAGTATTTTAAGAGCATTAAAAAGTGCGGCTTTAAGTGGAGTAGATGTAAGAATTATATTCCCTAAAATAGCTGATCATAAAATAGTAAACAGTGCATCTTATTCATATTTTGATGATATATTAAGATCAGGAGGTAAGGTATATTTATATACTAAAGGGTTTATACATTCTAAGATTGTTATAATTGATGATAAGATAGCATCTACTGGTTCAGCTAATATGGATTTAAGAAGTTTTATGCTAAACTTTGAGATAAATGCATTTATATATGATAAAAAAGTAGTAGAAATAATGACCAAAGATTTCTTTGATGATTTGGACAATAGTGAGGAGATAAAAGACGCTGATTTTAGCAAGAGAAATTTCGCTATAAAGGTGAAGGAATCAATAGCTAGATTATTTTCTCCTATATTATAAATATTTAATAAAAACTATTGAAAAATTTATATATTTAGTATACTATAATAATTGTTAGCACTCTAGTTAAGAGAGTGATAAAATTATTATGGTATATATTTTTTTACATACAAAATACAATTCATTAGGAGGGAAAAATTATGAAAATAAGACCATTAGCTGATAGAGTAGTTATAAAAAAATTAGAAGCTGAAGAAAAAACTGCAAGTGGAATAGTATTACCAGGGGCAGCTAAGGAACAACCTCAAATGGCAGAAGTTGTAGAAGTAGGACCAGGTGGAGTTGTAGATGGAAAAGAGATAGCTATGGAGCTTAAAGTTGGAGATAAAGTGATATTCCAGAAATATGCAGGAACAGAAGTTAAAATAGAAGGTAAAGAGTATACAATATTAAGACAAAATGAAATATTAGCTGTAATAGAATAAATATTTAGGAGGGGATAAAAATGGCTAAAGAAATAAAATTTGGGCAAGATTCAAGAAGATCTTTAGAAAATGGCGTAAATAAATTAGCTGATACAGTAAAAGTTACATTAGGACCTAAGGGAAGAAATGTTATATTAGATAAAAAATTTGGTGCACCTCTTATAACAAATGATGGTGTTACAATAGCTAAAGAAATAGAGTTAGAAGATAGATTTGAAAATATGGGAGCTCAATTAGTTAAAGAAGTTGCTACTAAAACTAATGATGTTGCTGGTGATGGTACTACTACTGCTACAGTTTTAGCTCAAGCTATAATAAGAGAAGGGTTAAAGAATGTAACAGCAGGAGCAAACCCTGTTTTACTTAGAAGAGGTATACAAAAAGCTGTTGAAGTTGCAGTTGAAGAATTAAAAAGTCAATCAAGAGTAATAGAAGATAAAGAATCTATATCTAATGTTGCTTCAATATCAGCAGGTGATGATGAAGTAGGTAAATTAATAGCAGAAGCTATGGAAATAGTAGGTAAAGATGGAGTTATAACAGTTGAAGAATCTAAAACAATGCATACTGAATTAGATGCAGTAGAAGGTATGCAATTTGATAGAGGATTTGTGTCTGCTTACATGGTAACAGATGTTGATAAAATGGAAGCTGTTTTAAATGATCCATATATATTAATAACTGATAGAAAAATATCAAATATACAAGATATATTACCAGTGCTTGAACAAATAGTTCAACAAGGTAAGAAATTATTAATAATAGCTGAAGATGTAGATGGAGAAGCATTATCTACATTAGTTGTTAATAAGTTAAGAGGAACATTTGAAGTTGTTGCTGTTAAAGCTCCAGGATTTGGAGATAGAAGAAAAGCAATGCTTGAAGATATAGCAACACTTACAGGTGGAACTGTAGTATCAGAAGAATTAGGATATGATTTAAAAGAAACTGATGTAACTATGTTAGGTAGAGCTAGCTCTGTTAAGGTAACTAAAGAAAATACTACAATAGTAGATGGATTTGGAGATAAGGCTGCAATAGAAAACAGAGTTAACCAAATAAAACATCAAGTAGAAGAAACTACTTCTGAATTTGATAAAGAAAAGTTAATGGAAAGATTAGCTAAACTTGCTGGTGGAGTAGCTGTAATAAAAGTTGGAGCTGCTACAGAAGTTGAAATGAAAGAAAGAAAATTAAGAATAGAAGATGCACTTAATGCTACAAGAGCAGCTGTTGAAGAAGGTATAGTTGCTGGTGGAGGTACTGCATTAGTAAGTGTAATACCAGCACTAGATAAGTTAGTAGAAGAGCTTGAAGGTGAAGTTAAGATAGGTGCTAAAATAATAAGAAAATCATTAGAAGAGCCTCTAAGACAAATAGCTATAAATACAGGTCTTGAGGGAGCTGTTATAATACAAAAAGTTATGTCTGAAGATCCTGAGATTGGATTTGATGCATTTAATGAAAAATACGTAAATATGATAGAAGCTGGTATAGTTGACCCAACTAAGGTTACTAGAACAGCATTACAAAATGCAGCATCTATAGCTGGAGTATTCTTAACAACAGAAGCTGCAGTTGCAGATCTTCCAAGTAAAGAAGATGCAATGCCAGGAATGGGTGCAGGAATGCCAGGGATGATGTAATCTATACTATTAAAAAAAGAGTAACGACAGTTACTCTTTTTTTACGCATATAAATACTAACTATTATTTAAGTATAGTTTAAAGAAATTATGAATGCTTGACGTATGTATATTTTAAATCTTACAAGTATTTAAATATGAATATATATATTTATAGTTTAAAATAGATATTAGATGATAAAACTTTTATAAATTATATAAGTAAAAGAGAGGGATACAATGGATATTAGGCGTTTATTAGAGCGAGTAAAGGATAATGATTTAGATATTAATCAAGCCATGGATCAGCTAAAAAATTTTATGTATGAAGATTTAGGATATGCTAATATAGATCATCATAGAGAAATAAGAAATGGATATCCTGAGGTTATATACTGTGAAGGAAAAAGTGATGAGCATATATTGGGAATAATAGAAAAGATGAATAAAAAAGGGTCTAATATATTAGGGACAAGATGTAAAAAAGAAACATACGATAAAGTTAAACAGATTTATAATCATGCAGAATACGAAGAATTATCAAAAATTATAAAAATACAAAATAAAGAGATTATAAATCGCGGGAAAGGTAAAGTTTTAGTTATAACAGGGGGCACTTCGGATATACCAGTTGCAGATGAGGCATACTATACAGCTAAATTTTTAGGAAATGAAGTAGTAAAATTATATGATGTAGGAGTGGCAGGTATACATAGACTATTAAATCGTTTACCTATAATTCAGGAAGCTAGAGTTATTATAGCGGTAGCAGGTATGGAGGGTGCTTTACCTAGCGTAGTAGGGGGATTAGTAGATGTTCCTGTGATAGCAGTACCTACTTCAGTTGGCTATGGAGCTAATTTTGGAGGACTATCGGCTCTTCTAACAATGTTAAATAGTTGTGCATCAGGGATATCTGTTGTTAATATAGATAATGGGTTTGGTGCTGGATATTTAGCGTCTATGATAAATAAATTAAAGTAAATAAATTTTATTTATAAAATAAAATTTGTACAGTAAATAAATTGAAATTATATAAATATATATATACAAAGGTGAATTTGTGGGAATACACTTAATTTACCATGTTCAAATTAAACAAAATATATAAAGACAAATATCTAAGGAGATAAATATGGAACAAAGGATACTTTATTTTGATGTAGTCAATGGGATTTCTGGAGATATGACTTTAGCTACATTATTAGATTTAGGAGTTCCAAAGGAACTTTTTTTAGAAGAAATAAAAAAGCTAAGCATTAAAGACGAGTTTGAAATTTTAATAACACAAAAAAATGAAAGTGGGATATTAGGAACTAATGTAGAGGTAGTTGCTAAAGAGTCTAATGCTCATAGACATCTGATAGATGTGTTTGATATTATTGATAAAAGTGGCTTGAATGAAAACGTTAAGATCATGTCCAAAAACATATTTATGACTATAGGAGAAGCAGAATCAAAAGTTCATGGAACTACTATAGATAAAATACATTTTCATGAAGTAGGGGCTATTGACTCCATAATTGATATAGTAGGAGCATGCATATTAATAGACTTATTATGTATAGATAAAATATACGCTAATACTATTCCGGTTGGATCTGGATTTGTTAAATGTGATCATGGAATAATGCCAGTTCCTGCACCTGCTACTGCTGAAATTTTAAAAGGTGTTCCTATAAAATTAAATACAGTAAAGGGCGAGTGTACAACACCTACAGGGGCAGCTATACTAAAAACACTATGTGATGAATTTGTAGATACTTTAGAGTTTGAAGTAAAACAAATTGGATACGGAATAGGACGAAAACAATTTGAAATACCAAATATGCTAAGAACTATCTTAGGCATAAAAAAAAAGAAGAATTTATATATGAAATAAGTGCAAATATTGATGATATGTCTTCAGAGGTATATTCATACCTGTATGAACAAATACTCGAAGAAGGTGCATTAGATATATATACAGAAAGTATATATATGAAAAAAAATAGACCTGCGATAAAGCTATCAATTTTATGTGAAGAAAGGAATTTGCAAAAATTTGTAGAATTATTACTAAAAGAAACAACTACTTTTGGAGTGAGATATCATAAGTACAATAGAGTGGTTTTAAAAAGGCAATTTTCAAAGATAAATACTCCATACGGTGATGTAAAAGTTAAATTAGGGTATTATGACGGAAAACTTATAAAAGTGACTCCAGAATACGAAGAATGCAAAAAAATTGCAAAATTCAACAAAATCTCATTGAATCAGCTACTATATAAAATAAATCATGTGATAAATGAAGAATTTAATATAAACTTATTGACATAATAAATATTTTTTGATAAATTAAGATTTAACTTAAAGAAATCATTTATTAATTATACAATATATCACTCGTATATACTCGGAAATAAGGTCTGAGAGTTTCTACCGAGATACCGTAAATATCTTGACTATGAGTGAAATTATTATTAGCAGAATATCGGATAAAGTAAACGCCTAGGCTGATAAGAAATCCCTAGAAGTTGGCTAGAAAGTAGAAGATATTTTGGAAGCCTGTATAGTAATTTCACTTTTATGAGAATAATATGGAAGTTACTATACAGGTTTTTTTGTACCATAATTAAAGACGAACAAATATAAAAAAAATAAAATTAACATTCGTATAATTTGATAAAAACTAACAAGGGAAGGGAGATCTACAATGGCAACTATTTTAAAAGAAGGCTTAACTTTTGATGATGTTTTATTAATTCCTCAAAAATCGGAGGTATTACCAAAGGATGTTAGTACAGAAACGTACTTAACAAAAACTATAAAACTAAATATTCCTCTAATGAGTGCAGGAATGGATACAGTTACAGAATCTAAAATGGCTATATCAATGGCTAGACAAGGTGGTATAGGTATAATACACAAAAATATGTCTATAGAAGAACAAGCTCTAGAGGTTGATAAAGTAAAAAGAAGTGAGAGTGGAGTTATAGTAGATCCTTTCTACTTATCAAAAAACCACACTATACAAGATGCAGATGATATAATGGCAAGATATAAAATATCAGGTGTGCCAATCGTAGATGATAATAAAAAATTAATAGGAATTATAACTAATAGAGATATAAAATTTGAAGATGATATGACAAAGAGTATTGAAGATGCAATGACTAAGGAAAACTTAGTAACAGCTAAAGAAGGAATAAATTTAGCTGAAGCTCAACAAATACTTAAAAAGCATAAAATAGAAAAATTACCACTAGTAGATGATGAAGGTCATTTAAAAGGTTTAATAACTATAAAAGATATAGAAAAGAAAATACAATATCCTAATTCTGCAAAAGATAATCGTGGAAGATTATTATGCGGGGCTGCAGTAGGAATAAGTGCAGACCTTATGGATAGAGTAGATGCATTAGTAAAAGCAAATGTAGATGCAATAGTTTTAGATAGTGCACATGGTCACTCTAAAGGTGTCATGGAAGCCGTAACAAAAGTTAAGACAGCTTACCCAAATCTTCAAGTTATAGCTGGAAATGTAGCAACACCAGGAGCTACAGAAGATTTAATAAAAGCAGGAGCTGACTGTGTTAAGGTTGGAATAGGACCAGGGTCTATATGTACAACTAGAGTAGTTGCAGGTATCGGGGTTCCTCAAGTAACAGCTGTTATGGATTGTGCTGAAGTAGGTCATAAATATGGAGTACCAGTAATAGCAGATGGTGGAATTAAATACTCTGGGGATGTAGTAAAAGCATTAGCTGCTGGAGCTTCTGTATGTATGATGGGATCATTATTTGCAGGAACAGAAGAGAGTCCAGGAGAAACAGTTCTTTACAGAGGTAGATCATATAAAACATATAGAGGAATGGGATCTATAGGAGCTATGGAAAAAGGTTCAAAAGATAGATACTTCCAAACAGATGCAAAGAAATTAGTTCCAGAAGGTGTTGAAGGAATGGTTGCATATAAAGGGAAAGCGGAAGAAATAGTTTATCAAATGATAGGTGGATTAAGAGCAGGTATGGGATATTGTGGAGCACCAACAATACAAGATTTAATGGATAATGCCACATTTATAAAAATAACAGCAGCATCTTTAAAAGAAAGTCATCCACATGATATAACAATAACTAAAGAGGCACCTAACTATAGCACACAAGGAGAAATATAGATATGAAGCATGAATTAGTATTAGTAGTAGATTTTGGTGGACAATACAACCAATTAATAGCAAGAAGAGTAAGAGAAAATAACGTGTACTGTGAAATAATACCGTACACTACAGATATAGAAAAAATAAAGGAAATGAATCCAAAAGGGATAATATTCACTGGAGGACCTAATAGCGCATACTTAGAAAATTCGCCTAAGATAGCAAAAGAAATATTTGAAATAGGAGTTCCTATATTAGGTATATGCTACGGAATACAAGTAATGGCCAATATATTAGGCGGTAATGTAAGAAAAGGAAACACTAGTGAAAAAGAATATGGAAAAACAACTATAACTTATGAAAACTCACCAATATTTGAAGGTATAACTACAAATACTGTTTGGATGAGTCATACAGATTTAATAGATGTATTACCAGAAGGATTTGTATCAGTTGCACACACTAATGATTGTCCAGTTGCAGCTATGCAAAATAAAGAAAAGAATTTATATGGAGTACAGTTCCATCCAGAAGTTGAACATTGCTTAGAAGGAGATAAAGTTCTTAAAAACTTCTTATACAATGTATGTAATGTAAGTGGAGATTGGACAACTGATTCATTTATAAGTGATAAGATAAAGGAATTAAAAGAAATAATAGGTAATAAAAAAGTATTATGTGCTTTAAGTGGTGGAGTTGATTCATCAGTAGCAGCAGTACTTGTACACAGAGCTATAGGAGATAACTTAACTTGTGTATTCGTTGACCATGGATTACTTAGAAAAAATGAAGGTAATGATGTAGAAAGAATATTTAGAGATAAGTTTGATATGAACTTAATAAGAGTTAACTGTGAAGATAGATTCTTAGGTAAACTAAAAGATGTAACAGAACCAGAAGCTAAGAGAAAAATAATAGGTGAAGAATTCATCAGAGTATTTGAAGAAGAATCAAACAAATTAGGAAAAATGGACTTCTTAGTACAAGGAACTATATACCCAGACGTAGTAGAAAGTGGACATGGAGAAGCTGCTACTATAAAATCTCACCATAATGTTGGTGGAATACCTGAAGATATAGAATTCCAAATAGTAGAGCCATTAAGAGAATTATTCAAAGATGAAGTTAGAAAAATAGGATTAGAGCTTGGCATAGATGAAGATTTAATATTTAGACACCCATTCCCAGGTCCAGGTCTTGGAATAAGAGTTATAGGTGAAGTAACTAAAGAAAAATGTGATATCTTAAGAGAAGCTGATGCTATATATATGGATATATTAAAAGAGCACGGATTATACAAAGAAATATGGCAAGCATTCGCTACATTACCTGATGTAAAAACTGTTGGAGTTATGGGAGATGAAAGAACTTATGCATATTTAGTAGGGATAAGAGCAGTTACATCTTCAGATGGAATGACTTCAGATTGGTACAAAATGCCATATGAAGTTTTAGAAAAAATATCTAATAGAATAGTTAATGAAGTAGACGGAGCTAATAGAGTAGTTTACGATATAACAAGTAAGCCACCAGGAACAATAGAGTGGGAATAATATAATTCTATTAAGTATATATAACACTTTACACAAGATAAAAATAAAAGGCTAAAAAGCCTTTTATTTTTATCACTTTAAAAACAATTTTGAAATTTAAATAAGGAGGTATACAAGATGCAAAATACAGTTCAAAATAGTACATCTGTAAGTACATTAGAAAAAATATTTAAGTTAAAAGAAAACAATACTAATGTAAAAACAGAAGTATTAGCTGGTGTCACTACTTTTATGACGATTGCTTACATATTGGTTGTAAATCCTACTATATTAGGACAAGCAGGCATGGATAAAGGCGCTGTTTTCACAGCAACAGTAATTGCATCAGCTATAGGATGTTTAGTTATGGGATTATTAGCTAATTATCCAATAATATTAGCCCCAAGTATGGGAATAAATGCATTTTTTACTTATACGGTAGTTTTAGGAATGGGATATACATGGCAATTTGCGCTATGTGCAATGTTTATAGAAGGTATCATATTTATATTATTAACAGTAACTAATGTTAGAGAGAAAATTATAGAGTGCATGCCAGATGTATTAAAACATGCTATAACAGCTGGAATAGGATTATTTATAACATTTATAGGGTTTGTAAATGCAGGAATAATAAAGCAAGGTGGTGCGATTATATCTTTAGGAGATATAAAATCATCAACAGTTTTACTTGCAGTAGTAGGATTAATAATTGCCTCAGCTTTACTAATAAGAAAAGTAAATGGAGCATTTTTAATAGCTATTATAGTAACATCAGCAATAGGTATGGCGCTTTCGATAGTACCGATGCCACAAGGTGTTGTAGATTTACCGCCATCTATTAATCCAGTATTTATGAAAGTTTTTGAAGTTCAAAAGGCTGAAATATTTAGTTTAGACATGTTAGTTGTAGTATTAACTCTTTTATTTGTTAATATGTTTGATTCTATAGGTTTTTTATTAGGAATAGCAGATAGAGCAAATTTAATAGATGAAGATGGAAATATGCCAGGGGTTAAGAAAGCATTATTAGCGGAATCTCTTTCAACAACAGTGTCTTCAGTTTTAGGAACATCAACATTAGCTACAACTGTAGAAAGTGGTTCAGGTATAGCGGTAGGAGGAAGAACAGGATTAACGGCAGTTACAACCGCTGTATTATTCTTTGTAGCATTATTCTTTGCTCCTTTATTCACATCAATACCAGCTCAAGCTACATCACCAGTACTTATATTAGTTGGATTTATGATGGCAAGTTCAATACTTAAAATAAACTTTGAAGATTTGACTGATGCGATACCAGCATTTTTAACATTTATAATGATGCCTTTAGCATATAGTGTTGCAGATGGTATTATGTTTGGTATCATTTCATATACAATATTAAAATTAGTATCAAACAAAAAAGAAGATGTAGGAATATCATTAATAATATTATCAATCGTATTTATATTAAAATTTGCTTTATTATAAAAAAGATAAAAAATAACCAAACATTAGGAATATAAAATGCAAATATTATGCAATATATAGACATATATGAAATATTAAACACTGCAGGAGGAATAAAATGAAATTCAAAAAACTAACAGCAATAAGTGCGGCTATAGTAATAGCGTCTTTAAGTTTAACAGGGTGCGGGTCAAAAACTAAGGAAGAAGCAAATACAGTAAGTAAAGAATTAAAAATAGGAATGGTAGCAGATGTAGGTGGAATAAATGATGAATCATTCAACCAATCTGCATACGAAGGTCTTCAACAAGCTGAAAAAGATTTCGGTGTAAAAGTAAAAGTAATAGAATCAAAACAAGCATCTGAATATTTAGCTAATATGGAGAGCCTTATAGATGAAGGTATGGATTTAGTTATAGGTGTTGGAAATACTCTAAAAGATGATATAAAAACACAAGCAGAAAATTATCCAGACCAAAAGTTTGCCATAGTAGATGAAACATATGATGAAATACCATCAAATGTAACACCGATACTATTTAAAGAAAATGAGGCTTCATACTTAACGGGACTTATATCAGGTAAAATGACTAAGACAAATAATGTAGGATTTATAGGTGGAATGCAAAATCCAGTTATATCAAGATTCCAATATGGGTATATGGCAGGGGTTAATGAAGCAAATAAAGATGCTAAAATAAATGTACAATATGCAGGAACATTTGGAGATGCAGCTAAAGGTAAATCAATAGCTAATCAAATGTATGGAAATAATGTAGATGTAATACTTTCAGCAGCTGGTAGTACTGGATTAGGTGCAATAGAAGCTGCTAAAGAAAAAGGAAAGTATGCAATCGGTGTGGATAGAGATCAAAGCAACTTAGCTCCAGATAATGTAATAACTTCAGCATTAAAGAAAGTTAATGTAGGTGTATATGATACAGTTAAAGAATTAGTAGATGGAAAGTTAAAAGGTGGAGAAGAAAAGGTATATGGGCTTAAAGAAGATGGTGTAGGTATACCAGAATCAACGAGTAAATTAGTTGATAAAGAAGTTTTAGATTATGTAAATGGAATAGTGGAAAAGATAAAGAGTGGGGAAATAAAAGTTCCTGCTACTAAAGAAGAATATGATGCAATGCAAAAATAAATAATAAAAAAAGACTAGAGATTAATCTCTAGTCTTTTTTATTACATAGATTATATTATCCTGATTTATGTAAAGTAGCTTTAATAGAGATTTTTAATTTTATAAAATGAATAAAATACTAATAATAGGTAAAAAATCCGTATAACGCATAAAAAAATAAAATAATTTTATAAAAATTAGCTAAAAATATGTTTAAATATATATAAATAAATATAAATACGAACTTTATTTAAAAAAAATAATAAAAAGTTCAAAAAAACTATTGTAATAATATGTATCATATAATATAATAATTAATGTAAAGTTAACTTATGAACGAATTATTAATAAAATAAATATAAAATAGTTTGGAAATCTAAGGAGGATAAAATGCAAGTAACTCAACCTATAAATAAAGGTATTTTAGAAAAAGTATTTAAACTATCAGAACATAATACAAATGTTAAAACAGAAATAATAGCAGGAATAACAACATTCATGACAATGGCATATATATTAGTGGTAAATGCTAATATACTTTCAGATGCAGGTATGGATAAAAGTGCAGTATTTGCGGCAACAGCAATAGCTGGATTTATAGGAAGTTGTGCAATGGGGTTCTTAGCTAATTATCCAATAGCACTTGCACCTGGTATGGGTCTTAATGCATTCTTTGCTTATACAGTAGTTTTAGGAATGGGATATAGTTGGCAATTTGCATTATGCGCAGTTTTAATAGAGGGACTTATATTTATATTACTTACTATAACTAATGTTAGGGAAAAGATAATAGATTGTATACCAAATGTATTAAAACATGCAGTTACTGCAGGTATTGGATTATTTATAGCATTTATAGGATTATCAAATGCAGGTATAGTAGTTAACGGAGCTACAATATTATCATTAGGAAATTTAAAAGATCCATTAGTCTTATTAACGATATTTGGATTATTATTAGCAGCAATATTAATAGCTAAAAATATTAAAGGAGCTTTCCTTTTAGCGATGGTTACAGTATCTGCAATAGGTATGGTTGGTGGATTAGTAGAAGCGCCTGAAGCTATAGTGTCTGCAGTTCCATCATTAAAACCAGTATTTATGAAGGCATTCTCAGTTCCAATGGAACAAATATTTAGTTTAGATATGTTAGTTGTTGTTTTTACATTCTTATTTGTTGATTTATTTGATACAGTAGGTTGTTTAGTAGGTGTGGCTTCTAAAGGTAATATGTTAGATGAAAATGGGAAATTACCAAAAGCAAAAGAAGCATTATTTGCAGATGCAATAGCAACTACAACAGGAGCGCTTTTAGGTACTTCAACAGTTACAGCGTATGTTGAAAGTGCAGCAGGTATAGGTGAAGGCGGAAGAACTGGTTTAACAGCAGTTACAACAGGAGTATTATTCTTACTATCACTATTCTTTGCTCCAATATTTACAGCAATACCAACACAAGCAACAGCTCCAGTATTAATATTAGTTGGTGTTATGATGGCTAGTTCATTAACTAAAATAGATTTTTCAGATTTTACTAATGCTATACCAGCATTCTTAACATTTGCAATGATGCCATTAGCATATAGCATAGCAGATGGAATAATATTTGGTATAATATCATTCACAGTGCTAAAAATAGCTACAAATAAAAAGAAAGAGATAAACTTATCTTTAATAATACTTTCGATATTATTCATCTGTAAGTTTGTATTCTTAGGTTAATTGTTTTAATTATAGAAAATCACCTTCTACGGACGAAGGTGATTTTTTTAATATTAAATTTAGAAACCATTCATACCGTAAAAAAGACTATTCGAGCTGATTTTATTGAAAATTTCAAATTTTAATGATATATTCCAAATATAAAAATATATAACTTTTCATGTTAAAATATCAATAATGTATAAGGGGAGAATGGACATGAATATATTTATATGTGAGGAGAATGAAGAACAAATAAAAAAGACTATAAATATAATAAATAAAGTGTTAAATCAAAAAAAAATAGAAGGTAATATAAAATTAGCAACTAGTTCACCTGATAAGCTTTTAGACTATATAAATACAAATAAAACTAGTGGAGTATATTTTATTGATATAGAATTAGGTAAAAGTACAAGTGGAATATTTTTAGCAAAAAAAATAAATGAAATAGATAAAAATGCTTTAATAACAATAGTAACAGCGTCTCCAGATAAAATGGAACTTGTCTTTAAAAATCATATAAGTGCCGTAGATTATATAGTTAAGGATCACATAGAAGGAATTCATAAAAGAATAGAAAAATGTTTAGAATTTATAGATAATAAATTAAGACAAATAGAGGAAAGTAAATGTTTAATTGTAGAAAATAATGAGAGTATAGAGAAAGTAAAATACGAGGATATAATTTATTGTGAAACTGTAAAGAAAAGAACGATAGCTTTACATACACATAAAAAAACTATAGAATTTAAAGGAACTTTAAGAGATATTGAAAATAAGCTAGATGAGCGATTTATTAGATGTCATAAATCATATATAGCAAATAAGGAAAAAATTTTGAGCATAAATAAAAAGGATAGAATTTTATTTATGGAAAATGGAAGTAAATGTTTTGTATCAACACTTTTAATAAACAAAATAATTAGTAAGATATCTTAAAATTTAGGCTAATTGTAAGTATTTAATAAAATATTCAATATGATGCGATAAAATCACAGAATTATATTCCATATAATGTTAATATAGTATTAAAGATAAATTAAAACATAATATATTAACTGTTGGGAGGAAATTAAAATGATAAGAATATTGAATAATGATAATTTTAAAACAGAAATAGAAAGTTCTGATAAGGTTGTGATAGTAGACTTTTTTGCAACATGGTGTGGTCCTTGTAAAATGTTAACACCTATATTTGAAGAGTTAAGTAATAGTATGACAGATGTGGATTTTGTTAAGGTAGATATAGATCAAAGTTTAAGTATAGCACAAAAGTATGATATAACTTCAGTACCTACTATGATGATATTTAAAAATGGAGAACCTGTAGATACTATAATAGGATTTGTGCCTAAACAAAATATAGAAAACAAGCTTAGAATGCATTTATAAATATGTAATGATAACAAATAATAAAACAAATATTAAAAAAAATAAAATGGAAAATATTCGTTTTATAATTTAAAAACAAAATATTAACAATGAAAAAATTAAAAAAAACACGTTAAAATAAACAAAACCAGCTATTTTTATTTAAAACATAGCTGGTTTTATTTATTTTACGAACTTTTTTAAAAAATTGCTTGATAAAATACGTATATTGATATAGAATTTAAGTATAAAGTTCGTAACTAAAAATACAAAATCATATGTGAATATTAAAATATATGAAATAAAGGGGAGAAGAGTATGAAAGTTGCCGTAATTATGGGTTCAAAATCAGATTATCCTAAGCTAGAAGATGGAATTAATTTATTAGAGGCATTTGGAATAGAGGTTGTAGCTAGAGCGTTATCAGCCCACAGAACACCTAATCAACTTATGAATTTTATAAAAGAAATAGAGAATGATACAGATGTTATAATAGCAGCAGCAGGTAAAGCCGCTCATCTACCAGGTGTTATTGCATCTCATACACTGATACCTGTAATAGGTCTACCAATAAAATCATCTACATTAGATGGATTAGATTCACTTCTTTCAATAGTACAAATGCCTCCAGGTATACCTGTAGCAACTGTAACTATAGATTCAGGAGTAAATGCAGCGTTAATGGCAAGTCAAATAATGAGTATAAAATATCCAAAAATAAAAGAAAAGTTAATAGAATATAGAACTGAAATGGAAGAAAAAGTGCTAGAAGCTGATAAAAACTTAAAATAATTCGCCAACATGTGGCTTAAGGGGGTAATAACAATGTTATTATATGAAGGAAAAGCTAAGCAAGTATATTCTACAGATAAAGAAAATGAGTATATCGTATATTTTAAAGATGATGCTACTGCATTTAATGGAGAGAAAAAAGCAGAAATATTATCAAAGGGCATATTAAATAATAAAATATCTACTAAAATGTTTGAAATGTTGCATGATAAACAAATCGCAACACACTTCATAAAAGGTGTATCAGAAAGAGAAATGTTAGTTAAAAAAGTTGAAATTTTATCGCTAGAAGTAATTGTAAGAAACATAACAGCAGGTTCATTTTGCAAGAGAGTAGGAATAGAAGAAGGCATAGTATTAGATGAACCAATATTTGAAATATGTTACAAGAATGATGAGTACGGTGATCCAATGTTAAATGATGATCATGCAGTAGCTATGAAATTAGCAACAAGAGAAGAATTAAAATTCTTAAGAGAAGAAACTTTAAAGATAAATGAAGTGATGAAAGAATTTTTCTTAAAAATGAATTTAAAGCTAGTAGATTTCAAATTAGAATTTGGAAAAGACAGTGAAGGTAATATAATTTTAGCTGATGAAATATCTCCTGATACTTGTAGGCTTTGGGATGTAAACACAAATGAAAAATTAGATAAAGATAGATTTAGAAGAGATTTAGGCGACCTTGTACAGGGCTATGAAGAAGTCCTTTCAAGAATGAGTAATTAGGGGGATAAATTATGTGCGGAGTGGTAGGTATATATTCAAATAAAAATATATCTAAAGAGCTATATTATTCTTTATATTCTATGCAACATAGAGGACAAGAGAGTTGTGGAATAGCTGTAGTGAATGAAGAGCGTATAAACTATAAAAAAGATATGGGATTAGTTGGAGATGTATTCAAAGAAGAAGAATTAAAAAGATTAAATGGTCATATGGGAATAGGACATGTTAGATACTCTACAGCCGGAGGAAGCCATTTAGCAAACTGCCAACCTTTAGTAGGAAGTTGTAGAAAAAGAGAAATAGCGTTAGCTCACAATGGAAATCTTGTAAATGCGAATTACTTAAGAGATTTATTAGAAGAAGATGGGTATATGTTTCAGGCTAACTCAGATACAGAAGTTATCTTATATATATTAGCTAGGTATTATAAGGGAGATATAATAGAAACTTTAAAAATAACCATGGATTATATAAAAGGAGCATATTCACTAGTAATAATGAGTGAAGATGAACTTGTTGCAGTAAGAGATCCTCATGGTTTTAGACCACTTAAGTTAGGCAAAAAGGGTGATGAATTTATATTCGCTTCTGAAGATTGTGCAATAGATATATTAGGAGGAGAAGTCATAAGGGATGTTGAACCAGGTGAAATAATAGTTGTAAAAAATGGTGAAATGAAATCTTATTTCTATTCTGAAAATTATAAAGAAGTTAAAAAAAGTTGTATATTTGAACATATTTATTTCGCTAGAAATGATGCAAATATAGATAATGTAAGTGTTTATGATTTTAGAATAAAGTGTGGCGAGATATTAGCTAAAAATGATGATATAAAAGCGGATATAGTTGTTCCTGTTCCTGATTCAGGTTGGGCAGGTGCTATAGGTTATTCTAATGAAAGTAATGTGCCAATTAGTGAAGGCTTAGTTAAAAATAGATATGTAGGTAGAACTTTTATAAAGCCAACTCAAGAAGAAAGAGAGTTGGGTGTAAAAATAAAATTAAATCCTTTAACTAGTGTTGTAAAAGGAAAATCAGTAGTGTTAGTAGATGATTCGATAGTAAGAGGAACTACTTCAAGATTAATCATACAGTCATTAAGAGAAGCAGGAGCAAGTGAGATTCACTTAAGAATAACATCGCCTCCAGTAAAATATTCATGTTATTACGGAATAGATACGCCAAATCGTTCTAAGCTTATAGCGTCTCATAATAGTGTTGAAGAAATTAGAGAATATATAGGTTGTGATACATTAGAATTTTTAGATATAGAAGGAATGTTAGAAGCAACTGAAAATAAATCAACATTTTGTAAAGCTTGCTTTGATGGAAATTATCCAGTAAAAAAAATAGATAAGGAGGAGCTACTTTCATGTTAACTTACAAACAGTCAGGAGTAGATATAGATGAAGGGAATAGAGCTGTAGATCTTATAAAAGGGAAAATAAAATCTACTTATGATAGAAATGTAATAGGAGATCTAGGTAACTTTAGTGGTTTATATAGTTTAAAAGACTTTACAAGTATGAAAGAACCGGTATTACTTTCATCTACAGATGGAGTTGGTACAAAGTTGAAGTTAGCTCAAATGATGGATAAACATGATACGGTTGGCATAGATTTAGTTGCAATGTGTGTAAATGACTTAATATGCCAAGGAGCTAAGCCACTATTTTTCTTAGACTATATAGCAACAGGAAAGTTAGTTGCAGAACAAGTGGAACAAATTGTTGGATCAATAGCAGATGGATGCAAAATGGCAGGTTGTGCTCTTATAGGTGGAGAGACAGCAGAAATGCCAGGAATGTACTCTGAAGATGAATATGATTTAGCAGGATTTTCTGTTGGTATAGCAGACAAAGAGCAAATAGTATCTGGTAAGAATGTTAAATGTGGAGATGTTTTAATAGGAATATCATCAAGTGGAATTCATAGCAATGGATATTCATTTATAAGAAAAATTTTCTTAGATACATATAACTATAAGCTAGATCAACGTATTGAAGAACTAGGAATGACACTAGGAGAAGCACTTTTAACTCCTACTAAAATATACGTTAAATTAGTATTAGAACTAATGAAACATCATGAAATAAAAGCAATAGCTCATATAACTGGTGGTGGAGTAATAGAAAATATACCAAGAGTTATACCTAAAGATCTGGGGATAGATATAAATAAAAATTCTTGGGATAAACCAGCTATATTTAAGATGATAGAAGAATTCAATTCAATAGAAGAAAGAGAACTTCACAAAAGTTTCAATATGGGAGTTGGATTAGTTTTAGTAGTTAATAAAGAAGATGCTGCAAATGTGGCAAACTTTATAAATAACAGAGAAAATGATATAAATATAGATTCTAAATATGATGAATTATTAAAAGATAAGGCTTATATAATTGGAGAAGTAGTAGATACTCATGAAGGAGTAAATTTATGTTAAACATTGGAGTTTTAGTATCTGGTGGAGGAACAAATTTACAGGCTATTATAGATGGGACTAAGTTTGGTGGTATTAAAGGTGATGTAAAAGTAGTTATATCAAATAAAGAAGACGCTTATGCACTAGAAAGAGCCAAACATAATAATATTGAAGCTGTATATGAAACAGATGAAGATAGGGTTGTACAAATATTAAAAAGTCATAAAGTTGATTTAGTAGTTTTAGCAGGGTATTTAAAAATAATAAGCCCTAAGTTTGTAGAGGCTTTTAGAAATAAAATAATAAATATACACCCTTCATTAATACCTTCATTTTGTGGAGAGGGATATTATGGGAAAAAAGTACATCAAGCAGTGATAGATTATGGAGTAAAGATAACGGGAGCAACAGTTCACTTCGTAGATGAAAAAGCAGATAATGGACCAATAATAATGCAACAAACAGTAGGTGTAAGTCATAATGATGATGCAGAATCGGTAGCTAAAAAAGTATTAGATGTTGAACATAAAATATTAAATGAAAGTATAAAACTATTTTGTGAAAATAAATTAAGTATTCAAGGTAGGAGAGTGTTTATAAATGAGTAAAAGAGCATTAATAAGTGTGACAGACAAAAGTGGAGTAGTAGAATTTGCTAGAGAGTTGAATAATCTAGGGTATGAAGTTATATCTACAGGAAATACATTCAAAACACTAAAAGAAAATGGCATAAATGCAATCACTATAGATGAAGTTACTAAGTTTCCAGAAATGCTAGATGGAAGAGTTAAAACATTAAATCCATATATACATGGAGGAATACTTTTTAAAAGAGATAATTCATCTCATGTAGAGACAGTTAATGAGTACAATATAGAGTCTATAGATTTAGTAGTAGTAAATTTATATGACTTTGAAGGAACATTAAAAAGCGGAAAATGTCACGATATCGTGATAGAAAATATAGATATAGGCGGACCATCTATGATACGTTCTGCAGCTAAAAACTATAAGGATGTAACTGTTATAGTTGATGTAGCTGACTATGAAATGGTAATAGATAAATTAAAAAATAATGATTTAACTTTAGAAGATAGAAAAAATTTAGCTTACAAAGCATTCTCAACTACAGCAAGATATGATGCACTTATATCAACTTACTTTGCAGGCGAAGTAGGCGATAGCTATCCAGAGATACTTAATTTAACATTCCAAAAAGAGCAAACCTTAAGATATGGAGAAAATCCTCATCAAAATGGAGTTTTATATGCTCAGCCAAATGCAAAAAATCCAATATTAGACTATGAACAATTAAATGGAAAAGAACTTTCTTTCAACAACTTAAATGATTTACATGGATGCTTAGAAGTTATGAGAGAATTTAAAGATAGCAAAGAAGTCGTTTCAGTAGCTATAAAACATACAAATCCTTGTGGAGTAGGATTAGGTAAAAGTACTTTTGAAGCTTACTCAAAATGTTATGAGGCAGACAAGGTATCAATATTTGGAGGTATAGTAGGTATAACTTCAACTGTTGATAAAGAAACAGCTCAAAAGATGAATGAAATATTCTTAGAAATAGTAGTCGCTTATGACTATACAGAAGAAGCTTTAGAGGTATTAAGACAAAAGAAAAATCTAAGAGTTTTAAAACTTGCTAGAATAGAGAAAAGTTTACAACCTTATGATATGAAATATTTAGATGGCAAATTATTAATCCAAGATAAAAATAATGTTTTAAGTGATAAGTGCGATATAGTTACAGTACTAAGACCTAAAGAAGATCAACTTAAAGATATGGAATTTGGTATGAAGGTAGTTAAAAATATGAAATCTAATGCTATAGCGATAGTAAAGGACGGTCAAACTTTAGCGTTAGGATGTGGTCAAACTTCAAGAATCTGGGCATTAAAAAATGCATTAGAAAATAATAAAGATAAAGATTTCAAAGGTGCGGTATTAGCATCAGATGCATTTTTCCCATTTAGTGATTGTGTAGAACTTGCTAATGAATATGGAATAGATGCAGTTGTGCAACCTGGTGGTTCTATGAATGATAAGGACTCAATAGAAGCTTGTGATAAAAATAGTATGACTATGGTGTTTACAGGAATCAGACATTTTAAGCACTAGGGGGTAAATTATGAAGATACTAATTATAGGTGGCGGCGGTAGGGAACACGCTATAGCTTGGAAATTAAGCAATGAAAATAATGTAAAAACAATATACTGTGCTCCTGGAAATGCAGGAATTTCAGAAGTAGCACAATGTATAGATATAAATGATAGCAATATAGAGGAACTTTTAAATTTCGCAAAAGATAATCAAATTGATTTAACAATAGTAGGTCCAGAAGTACCGCTTGTTAAAGGTATAGTAGATGAATTTGAAAAAGAAGGATTAAAAATATTTGGTCCTAATAAAGAATGTTCACAACTTGAAGGTAGTAAGGCGTTTTCTAAAGATTTTATGATTAGACATAATATACCTACTGCAAAGTATAAAGAGTATACAAATATAGATGAAGCAATAGCAGAAATTGATAATTTTGGATATCCATTAGTTATAAAAGCAGATGGATTAGCAGCAGGTAAAGGGGTAGTTATACCTCAAAATAGAGAAGAGGCAATAGCTACTTTAAATGAAATGATGAGAGATAAGAAGTTTGGAAATGCTGGTGAAAAAATAGTAATAGAAGAGTTTCTTAAAGGGATAGAAACTTCAATATTAGCATTTGTAGACAATAACACAATAATTCCAATGGTAAGTGCAAAGGATCATAAGAAAGTTTATAACCATGAACAAGGTCCAAATACAGGGGGGATGGGAACTTTCTCTCCAAGTGAGATATACACTGATAAATTAGCAAAAGAGATAGAAGCAAATGTACTAAAAGCTACATTAGAAGGATTTAAGAAAGATGAATTAGATTATAAAGGAATACTGTTTATTGGGCTTATGATAACTGAAGATGGAGCTAAAGTATTGGAGTACAATGTAAGATTTGGAGATCCTGAGACACAATCGGTTTTATTTAGATTAAAAACTGATTTGCATAAAATAATGGAGTCTATTTTAGATAATAAGTTAAATGAAATTAAAATAGAATACAAAAAAGAAGAAGCTGTTTGTGTAATGCTTACATCAGGGGGTTATCCAGATGTTTATGAAAAAGGGAAACTAATAAAAGGTCTTAGCGAGTTAGATAAAGACATAGTGATATTCCACAGTGGGACTAAGATATTAGATGGAAAATTAGTAACTAATGGTGGAAGAGTATTAGGAATAACTACTAGTGCTAACACTGTTGAAGAAGCAGCCACAAAAGTATACAACAATATAAAAAAAATAAGTTTTGAAGGTATGCATTATAGAACTGATATTGGAACAGGTATATAAGCTATTTCCAAATTAATTCCTATATAGATTTTATGGCTTAGTAGCCTATAGTCTAAGCCATAAAATCAAATAAAAGTGATTTGTTAGCAGATTATTCAAGTCATAAATTTGAGTGATGTGTTAACAAACTACTTAAAAAGTAGTACAAATTTAATCTATAAAAGGGAGATAAAATATGTTAAATAATCTATGTTTAGAGTCAAGCGTTAGAAGAATATTAGTAGAAAAAAGACAGGGATTTGATCTAGAAGCTAAAGCTTTAAAAAAGGATTTAATAGAAAGTTTACACATAGATAAAATAGAAAATATAAGAATTTTGAATAGATATGATATAGAGGGAATAGATGGAGATGTATATGAAAGTGCAGCTAGAACAATATTTTCTGAGCCTAATTTAGACATTGTTTATCATGAAACATTAGATGTTTCTAAATGCAAAGAAACAAATGAAAGGGTATTTGCAATAGAGTTCTTACCAGGTCAATATGAGCAGAGGGGTGACTGGGCTAGTCAGTGTGTTCAAATTTTAAATCAAGGGGAAAGACCAACAATTAACACAGCAAAGGTATATATATTAAGTGGAAAAATAAGTGACCAAGAATTTGACCAAATAAAAAATTACTGTATAAATCCAGTAGATAGCAGAGAAGCATCTTTAGAAAAACCAGAAACTTTAAAGATGGATACAGAAATACCAACAGAAGTAGAAATATTAGATAAATTTATAGGTTTAAGTATAGAAGGATTAAAAGAATTTTTAAATAAACAAGGACTTGCTATGACATTACAAGATTTAGAGCATGTGCAAAATTATTTTAAAAATACAGAGAAGAGGAATCCGACTATTACAGAGATAAAAGTACTTGATACTTATTGGTCAGATCATTGCAGACATACTACTTTTATGACACAAATAGAAGATATAAAGATAGAGAGTGGAAAATATACAGATATAGTAAAAGATGCATATGATATGTATTTAGAATCAAGAAAAAATGTATATTTAGATAAACCTAAAGATATATGCTTAATGGATATAGCAACAATAGCTATGAAGGAATTAAGAAAAGAAGGAAAACTAGCAGATTTAGATGTAAGTGAAGAAATTAATGCTTGCAGTATAAATGTAGATGTAGAGATAGATGGAAAAGTAGAGCCATACTTAGTAATGTTTAAAAATGAAACACATAATCATCCGACTGAAATAGAGCCATTCGGTGGAGCTGCTACTTGTTTAGGTGGAGCTATAAGAGATCCATTATCAGGAAGAAGCTATGTATATCAAGCAATGCGTGTTACAGGAAGTGCAGATCCTAGAACTACATTAGAAAATACATTACCAGGTAAGCTTATGCAAAGAAAAATAACAACAGAAGCAGCTCATGGATACAGTTCATATGGAAATCAAATTGGATTAACAACAGGTCAAGTTGCAGAAGTTTATGATGAAGATTTCGTAGCTAAGAGAATGGAAATTGGAGCAGTAATAGCAGCAACACCAAAAGAAAATGTAGTTAGAGAGACACCGGTTGAAGGTGACATAGTAATACTTCTTGGAGGAAAAACAGGAAGAGATGGATGTGGAGGAGCTACAGGTTCATCAAAAGAGCACAGTGAAAAATCTTTAATTACTTGCAGTGCAGAAGTACAAAAAGGAGATGCTCCTAACGAAAGAAAAATACAAAGATTCTTTAGAAATAAAGAAGTAGCACAAATGATAAAAAGATGTAATGACTTTGGAGCAGGTGGAGTTTGTGTTGCTATAGGAGAAGTAGCAGATAGCTTGGATATAAACTTAAACTTAGTTCCTAAAAAATACGATGGATTAGATGGAACAGAAATAGCTATATCAGAATCACAAGAACGTATGGCAGTAGTTATAAAATCAGAGAATAAAGAGAAATTTATAGATTTAGCAAGAGAAGAAAATCTAGAGGCAACTCATGTAGCAACAGTAACTGATACTGGTTATATGAGAATGTTTTGGAATGATAAAGCTATAGTTAATATAAAAAGAGATTTCATAGAAACAAGTGGAGTTAAACAAACTACTAAAGTTCATGTGGATAAAGTAGATGAAGAAAATACATTCTTCGTAAATAATTCTAAAGAAGCTGTATGTGAATTGGTTATAGAAGAAGATATAAATATAAAAGATAGATTTATAAATGTTTTATCAGATTTAAATGCATGTTCACAAAAAGGATTAGTAGAAAGATTTGATAATACGATAGGCAGTGGTACTGTACTTATGCCATTTGGAGGGAAGTATCAATCAACACCAGCTCAAGGTATGGTAGCTAAAATACCTGTACTTGGTGGTGAAACTAATACTTCAACAATAATGACTTATGGATATAATCCTAAAATAGGAAAATGGAGTCCATTCCATGGAGCTTTATATGCTGTAGTAGAATCTGTGTGTAAAGTTGTGGCTATTGGGGGTAACTATAGTAGCATAAGACTTACATTACAAGAGTATTTTGAAAAACTTGGGGATAACCCAACTAAGTGGGGTAAACCATTTGCAGCACTTTTAGGTGCATACTATGCTCAAGATAGATTAGAGATACCTGCAATAGGTGGAAAAGATAGTATGTCAGGAACATTTAAAGATATAGATGTACCACCAACATTAGTATCATTTGCTGTGGATACTGTGGATGCAAAATATGTTATCTCACCTGAATTTAAGAAAAGTAATTCACAAGTTATAATGTTATGCACAGATAGACTAGAAAATGACGTATTAGACTTTGAATTATTAAAGAAAAACTTAAATAAAGTAACTGAACTTATACACAATAAGCAAGTGTTATCAACATATGCATTAGGATTTGGTGGTATATGTGAAGCTATAAGTAAGATGGCATTTGGTAATAAGATAGGATTTGAATTTACTGAAGGCGTAGAAAATTTATTTGAAGCTAACTATGGAAATATAGTACTAGAATTAGCTGATAGTAGCCTAGATATATTAGATGGATATAATTATGTAGTGCTTGGAAAAACAATAGAAAAACCAAGTATAATGGTAGATGAAGAGGAAATTTTATTAGATGAATTATACAAAGCTCACTGCAAAACATTAGAGCCAATATTCCCAACTAAAGTAAGTACTCTAAAAGATAAAATAGAAACTATAAGTTTTATAAATCAAGGTGAAGCTAAAAAATCATCTATAACAATAGCTAAACCAAGAGTATTTGTTCCAGCATTCCCAGGAACAAACTGTGAATATGATTCAGCAAGAGCTTTTGAAAAAGCAGGAGCGCATGCAAATATAAAAGTATTTAAGAATTTAACAGATAGAGATGTAGAAGAATCTATAAATGAAATAGTAAATGAAATTAAGAAGTCTCAAATAATAATGTTGCCGGGTGGATTTAGTGCAGGTGATGAACCAGATGGTTCTGCTAAATTTATAGCAACAGTATTTAGAAATCCAAAAGTTGCAGAAGCTGTAAAAGAATTTTTAACTAAGCAAGATGGATTAATGCTAGGTATTTGTAATGGATTCCAAGCACTTATAAAACTTGGATTAGTGCCATATGGTGAAATAAGAGAAACAGCAGAAGACGCACCAACACTTACTTATAATAATATAGGTAGACATCAATCTAAAATTGTTAGAACAAGAGTAGCATCTAATAAGTCACCTTGGCTAGTAAATACAGAAGTAGGGGATACCCATAGCATAGCAATATCTCATGGTGAAGGTAGATTTGTTGCTAATGAAGAAGTAATGAAACGATTAATAGCAAATGGTCAAATAGCTACTCAATATGTAGACTTTGATAACAATCCTACTTATGATATAGAGTTCAATCCAAATGGTTCATGTTATGCAGTAGAAGGTATAACTAGCTTAGATGGCAGAATACTTGGTAAGATGGGTCACTCAGAAAGAGTTGGAGAGCATGTTATAAAGAACATATTAGGTGAAAAAGATCAGAAGATATTTGAAAGTGGAGTAAAATATTTTGGATAATATTTAAAGCTAAGGATAGTTTATTGATAAA
Source organism: Romboutsia lituseburensis (assembly GCF_024723825.1). Lineage (NCBI taxonomy): Bacteria > Bacillati > Bacillota > Clostridia > Peptostreptococcales > Peptostreptococcaceae > Romboutsia > Romboutsia lituseburensis. Next base: position 2,180,561 of record NZ_JANQBQ010000001.1, on the reverse strand, counting down.
TAAATCAGTAAACTATCCTTTTTAAATACAAAAAATTTATTAAAATGTAAAGCTAAGTTGACATAAAATGTAAAGTTGACTATACTTAAAATGTAAAGTTAATTTTACTGTTAATATAAAGGAGTAAACATGAAAAATAATATTCAGAAACTAAGAAAAGAAAGAAAAATAACACAAGAGGAACTAGCTAAAACGTGTGGGGTATCTAGGCAAACAATTATATCTTTAGAAAATGGAAAATATAATCCATCAATAATGTTAGCTTATAAAATTGCAACAGTTTTTGAGTGCATAATAGAAGAAGTTTTTATATTTGAGGAGGGAAATTAAGATGAATCAAGTTAAGAAAGACCTTATGTTTTCAGTTGGAGGTATAATAGCAGGAATTATAATGATAGCTATATTTTTATTAGGGGTAATAGCAGAAAAAATGTCAGCTAGTATGGTGATGGGTATGGGAATAGGGCTTACATCTGTAGGAGTATGGCAGATTTTTCTGAATTTAAAAGCTATAAAAAATCCTGAAAAAGTAGAAGAAATTGAAATAAACAGCAATGATGAAAGAAATATTTTAGTAAGAGAAAAAACTAGTGCAAAATCATACTCAATATTTATTTATGTTGAGATTGGATTAGTATTTATAACAGCTTTGCTGAGTTACAAAGAAGTAAGTTTATTACTTTTAGCTTTAATATGTGCTAAATTAGTAGTATGGTTTTTACTTTGCATTAAGAATTTAAATAAATATTAGAGCGATATTTTTCATTATTTGATAAATATAATTAATGAGGAGTAGTATCTATTATAGTTTTAGATACTACTCTTTTTAGTTTTTTCACTATGCCAAAATATCCAGAATAATACAAGGATAAAAATAAACAATCCAATTTTTCTTACTAATGGCCAAAATGGCCAGTTTTCAACTAGAGTAGGAAAAAAACATAATATAATAGCGCTAGGAACACCTATTTTTCTGTATAAGGTACTTAATTTGTTCTTTTGATTCATATCTATGTCCCCTTTATGTATTCTAAAATTATATTATTATAGACAGTACTTTAAGTATATTTATAAAACCTAGAGTTAATTATTGGCAAGAACAGCTTTTATTTATACTAAAGTTTGAAACCTAAATTTTTAGTTTTTAATTCAAAATCTACTTTATAAGTTTAAGTAAAACACATTGGCATATACCGAAATATAAAGCTGATGTAAACCTCATCTGTAATGTAAAATAATTACCTTCTAAATATATTATGGGATTCTTGCCATCAAATTGATCCGTATTGAAACACTCAAAATTTATACTATTAAAAAATTTAATTACATCATCTGTAAGTGAGTGTAGTGAAAAGGCAAAAGTGTCTAATGCAATTGATAGACTTTTATCTTTAGGATAAACTTCAATATCAATATTGCTATGATTATTTTCTTTATAATTTTTAAGTTTTGTTTTCAAAGTATCTGAAATATCCATAAGTATAATCCCCTTTAAATTATTAAATAAATTTTTTTATATTTAAACTTATGTAGCTTGATTTATTTGAAATAATATTATCACAAATAAATTAATAAATCTTATGAATGGGATGAATAGTATATTTTAAGGCATGAATGGATAAATTTTATTTTTATGCGGCTATTCAAGCCTAAAAAATGACTATTCATCCCTAAAATATTTACAAATATTTTAAATTTATTATTATTTTAATATAGAGTATAAAAGCTAGAATTTATAAACTTTTAATGTTACTAGCTTTAAACTCAGCACTCTAGATAAGCACATACTTTAAAATATTATTGTTATGGGGAGTAGTATATAATATTTTTATATCATAAAAATAAGATAATAATACTTTTTTAAGTTGATTTATCACAATATTTAGATAGAAACAATTTTAAATATAAATATTTAGCAAAAACCATGAAAGAGTCTCTAGGGTGTTTATAATAAGGGGGGATTTTTTGTGAGTTTTAATATAGTTATTTGTGATGATGAAGACATACATAGAAATATAATAATAGATTATTTAAGTAAGGTTTTTTCAAGTGAGCCTTATGAATTGGTTGAATTTAATAGTGGTGAAGAATTATTAAAAAACTACCCTGAAAAAATAGATATATTATTATTAGATGTTCACATGAAATGTATGAATGGCATTGAAACAGCTAAGAAAATAAGAAAATTTGATACAAATGTAAAAATAATTTTTATTACAGCTATTGCAGAGTTTATGCAACAAGGGTACGAAGTAAACGCATTTAGATATTTGTTAAAGCCAATAAATTATAATGACTTTTCAAAACATATGATGCAATGTAGAAAAGATATTATTAGCAATATAGAAAAATATATAACAATATATGAAATAGATGAAGGTAAAACGGTAATTATTAGTATAAGTTCTATATTGTATATAGAATCACAATGCAGAGTTGTATTGATACATACATATAGTAAAGTATATAAAACAAGAGAGAGTATTACAAACCTTGAAAGTGATTTAAAAGAATATTTATTTTATAGATGCCATAGAGCTTATTTAGTAAATATAAATAAAGTAAATGCTATTAATAAAAATTCAATTTTCATAGAAGATAATGAAATAATGGTAAGTCGATATAAAATGAAAAATTTAAAAGTAAGAATAATAGAGAGATTAGCGAGTTTAATATGATTAATACTCATAATTAAACTTTTATATACTAAGTCATAGTTAATTGGTTGCATTAGTTAAGAAAATTAAAATTATTTTTTTGTTTTCTTGATTTGATTAAATGTTGAACTACTAATACTATATTTTAATCATAAATAATCCTATTCTAGCTATATAAATGTTTTGACTTAATGCACATATTATAGAACTGAATTAATAGGAACAAGTAAAATCTCTATAAAAATTAGAAATTATATAGAGATTTTACAGAAAGTACAACTTTATATGAGAACTTAAAATTATAAGGATTCAAGACATCCTTATTTTAAAATCATTAAAAGCCCTCCAAAAATTACAATCATTATCAAAGGAGTTATTAATGATGTTGATGGAATTGATACTATTCCAAATAATTTCATCAATATAATGGATATACAACTTAATATACCCAGAATAGAACATATTTTAAAAACTGTTTTGCCTGTTATAATCATAATATGCCTCCGTTAATAGAATTTAATTCAGAATTTGTTAGTTCTTTAATATCATCATTTATTTTTATTAATTTAATTATTTTCATTTCCCTCTTAATATATTAACGCTTAGATGCAATATCTATACTAGTACCAGCAAGGAGTAAGCCGATTCCTATTTTAGCACTTTTTTTAAAATTATTTTTTAATACAAAATAAATAGTAGCATAAAAAACATAAAAAATAATAAAAAATGAGTGGATGGTAGTTTTTATAGACTGAATAGTTTAAATATACCGTTCATACAATAAAAAATACTATTCATCCAAAATATATTGACATTTGATGTAAAAAAATATATTTTCACAATGTATATTAATGATATATAAAAAGGGAGGAAAATTAATATGGAAGATAAAGTGATTATGGAAAATCAAATTAAAAAATCTAAAAAACCGATGGTACTAGGAATCTTAAGTTTAGTAGCATGGATTTTTCCAATAATAGGATTGATAGTAAGTACTTTTGGGATAGTAATATCATCAAAAAGATTAAAGGAAGTTAAATGTAAAGCTTATAAAATAGGACTAGTATTAAATATATTGGGAATGACTTTAACAGTTTTAAACATTGTTCTTGCATTTTATTTATATATGAATAACATGGCTTAAGGGGTGAACTTATGAAAAAAATTTTAAAATCATTAGGAATATGTTTAGGGGTAATTTTAATAAATCAACTTCTTATATCTGTTGGATTTTTCATAATGGGAGTAGCGAATGGTGCTTATAAAAGCTTCAATGATCCGAATCAATATATTTTAATTGTAGCTCTTATAGGAGATTTAATTACAATAATTTTAACACATTTAATGTTTTCTGTTTATGATAAAAAGTTATTAAGTAAGAATTTATTAAAAAAAGTGAATTTAAATGAAGCAATATATATTAGTTTATTGGGGATTGGACTTAGTGTTATTTTATTAAGTATAACTGGGATATTAACTAAATTAATTCCAAGTTATATGGAGGTACAAAATCAATTACAATCTGCAAGTAATTCATTTTTACAAATTATAATAGTAATAATTTTAATTCCTATATGTGAAGAAATAATATATAGATACATTATATTTGGACATTTGAAAAAAAATTATAATATAGTATGTGCAGTTATTGTCCAAGCATTAATTTTTGGAGTAGCACATGGAAATATTGTTCAAGGAATATATACATTTATATTAGGTATAGCTTTAGCTTTAATATATATGTACTCAGAGTCATTAACAGGAAGTATTATTTTACATATAGTGTTTAATTTAATGGGGGTAGTAATAATACCTAAGTTAGTAGTGATTAGCCCTATTTTAAGTTATGTTACAGTGATAGTAGGAATAGTATGTTTAATATATTCACTTTTTAAAATAATGAAGAAATATGAAGCTGTATTATATAAATAGTTAATAGAATTAAAGGCCACTCTTATTTAAGGGTGGTTTTTGTATTAATATAAAAATATAATATTTATTAAAAAGTTAGCACTCTCTACTTGACAGTGCTAACAAACATGCTACAATATTATTTATAAAGGGAGTAGGTTCTACCCCTAAAATTATTTTAATTAATAAAATTAGGAGGAAATAATTTATGAGTCAAAAAGGTAGTATATCAATACATACAGAAAATATTTTTCCAATAATAAAAAAGTGGTTATACTCTGACAAAGATATATTTATCAGAGAGCTTATAAGTAACGGGTGTGATGCTGTAAATAAACACAAGAAGCTAATATCATTAGGAGAAATAGCAGGGGATAAAGAAGAAGATTACAAAATAAATGTATACATAGATAAAGAAAATTCAGCACTTATATTTGAAGACAATGGTATCGGTATGACAGAAGAAGAAGTTCAAAAATATATAAATCAAGTTGCTTTTTCTGGTGCGGAAGATTTCTTCAATAAATATAAAGATAAAATGAATGAAGAAAATGATATAATAGGTCACTTTGGTTTAGGATTCTATTCATCATTTATGGTATCTAAAAAAGTTCAAATAGAGACATTATCATACAAAGAAGATGCAAAGCCAGTTAGATGGGTAAGTGAAGGTGGAACAGAGTACGAAATAAGTGATTCAGATACTAGAAACACTAGAGGTACTACAATAACATTATTCTTAGATGACGATAGCAAAGAATTTGTAGAAGAATATACAGTAAGAAATATAATAGATAAATATTGTTCATTCTTACCAGTTAATATTTATTTAGATACTATCAAAGAAGAAAATAGTGAAGAAGCTAAAAATGAAAATGAAGAAACAAAAACAGAAGAAAATGAAGTTAAGGAAATAACACCTATAAATGATACACATCCATTATGGTTAAAATCACCAAAGGATTGTACAGATGAAGAATACAAAGAGTTCTATAGAAAAGTATTTAAAACATTTGATGAGCCATTGTTCTGGATACATCTTAATGTAGATTATCCATTTAATTTAAAAGGAATATTATACTTCCCTAAATTAAATAATGAATTTGAGCTTATAGAAGGTAAAGTAAAATTATACAACAACCAAGTATTCGTTGCAGATAATATAAAAGAAGTTATACCAGAGTTCTTATTATTATTAAAAGGAGTAATAGATTGCCCAGACTTACCTCTAAATGTATCTAGAAGTTTCTTACAAAATGATAGAGATGTAAGTAAAATTTCTAAACATATAGTTAAGAAGGTAGCTGATAAGTTAAAATCTCTAGCTAAAAATGAAAGAGAAAGCTATGAAAAATTCTGGGATGATATACAAGTATTTATCAAATTTGGATGCTTAAAAGATGAAGGATTCTATGATAAGGTGAAAGATAGTATATTATTTAAGACTATAAATTCAGAGTATATAACTCTTAATGATTACTTAGAAAAATGCAAAGAAAAGCATGAAAATAAGATATTCTATGTAAGTGATGAGGATCAACAATCTCAATATATAAAATTATTTAAAGACTATGATTTAGATGCTGTAATATTAGATTCAACAATAGACAATCATTTTATATCATTTGTTGAATTTAAAAATCAACCAGTTAGATTTAATAGAATAGATGCAGACTTATCAGATGTATTAAAAGATAATAAAGATGAGTCTAACAAAGAAGGAAAAGAAGAAATAGAAAACTTATTCAAAGAAGCAGTAGGTGAAAGAGTAAAAACTTATTCAGTAGAAAGTTTAAAGAGTGAAGACACTTCAGCTATAATACTAGTATCAGAAGAGTCAAGAAGAATGGCTGAAATGAAATCACAATTTGCTGGAATGGACTTTGGAATGAACTTTGAAGAAGAGAAAACACTAGTTATAAATGATAATAGTCCAATAGTTAAAAAACTTTTATCTCTAAAAGATAAAGATGATAAAAAAGATGAGATAAGCTTAATTTGTAATCAAATAGTAGATATAGCGCTTCTTGCTAATAAAGAGTTAGAGCCTAGTGAACTAGATGATTTTATAAAGAGAAACAATAAATTAATGAATATGGTAATTTCATTATAATTAAATAAACTAATTAAAAAGAGTTAATAGTATATGTACATACTGTTAACTCTTTTTTTACGCAACGGACGAAGTCGTTGGCGACATGAAGTGTAGCGCCCACGCAGTGGCTTAAGCGAAGTGAATTTTTTATTATTATAATTTTATTGTTGACTCTAACATTGTGTTATACCTTAATATTAAATCAGGAGGTGGATGAACATGTACATGATTAATGAAATCTCAAAATTAACAGGTGTAAGCATTAGAATGCTGCATCATTATGATAAAATAGGGCTTTTAGTACCAAGTAAAAGAACTGATTCAAATTATAGAATGTATAGTGATGAGGATGTTGCTAAATTATATCAAATTTTACTTTTTAAAGAATTAGAGTTTTCACTTCAAGAAATAAAAACAATATTACAGGATGAAAACTTTGATAGGGAAAAAGCCTTAAAAGAACAAAGGAATCTAATAATAAAAAAGAAAAATAGATTAGAAAAAATAATAGAATCAATAGATGATACTATAAATAATTTTGGAGGTAATGTTATGAATAAGAAGAATTTCAAGGCATTTGATTATGAAGATATAAAAAAACATGAAGAAAAATATAAAGAAGAAACAGAAAGAAAGTATGGTAAAACAGATGCATACAAGGAAAGTAAAGAAAAGACATCAAAATACTCAAAAAATGATTGGGAAAATATAATGGGAGAAACTGAGAGTATATATGTAGAATTATCTAAACTAATGAATAAAGAACCTTCTGATGAGCAAGTTCAATTACTAGTTGAAAAGTGGAGAAACCACATAACTGAAAATTTCTATAATTGTACAATAGAAATTTTTAGAGGCTTAGCCCTTATGTATGTAGCAGATGAAAGATTTACTAAGAATATAGATAAATATGGAGAAGGCTTAGCACAATTTTTAAGTGACGCTATGAATATTTATTGTGACAATTACTCTATATAAAAGAATGTATATTAACACTAATAATTTCAAATATTAATATCACGATATCATGAACATTGCGTTTAAATTATTTATCTTACAAAAACGTAATTTAAATGTAATCTAGATAAATGGTTCAATTCTTAAGATGAATATATAATATGTATATAATCAACAAGAGGAGGACAACAAATGAAAAAATTAAATGCGTTTCAAATAAAAGTTTTCGCACTAATAGTTATGCTAATGGATCATTTATGGTTTGCTTTTCCACATGTGTTTCCAATATGGTTCCATCCATTATCAAGGTTAGTATCACCAGTATTTGCATTTTTATTAGTGGAAGGATTTTTCCATACAAGAAGTAGATTAAAATATAACATCAGATTATGGGGTTGGGCAACTTTCATGCAAGTCGGTGATATGGTTATGAATGTAGCTTTAAAATCTAAGGGGGTTACTGTTCATAATAATATATTTGCAACTTTAGCTTTAGGACTTACTATAATAAGTCTAATTGAGTATAGTAAATCAAAAAATGGTGCTAGTAAATTAATACTAATGACATTGGCAATATTATTGTTACCATTAGGAATATTTACAGAGGGTGGAATAGCTGTATTACCATTTATACTAATCACATATTCATTTAGAGGCAATAATAAGAAACAAATAATAGGATATATAATATTATCGATATTATTATTTGCAACTAGCTATAATAAATACCCTACAGTAAAAGAAACTATAGATATGTTAATGTTTAACTCAGATTTCTTATTTATATTAGTGATACCATTTATGCTAATGTACAATGGTGAAAGAGGTATGAACAATAAGTTTAGTAAATACTTATTCTATGTATTTTATCCATTGCACTTATGGATATTAGCAATAATAGAGTTTATGTTAAAATAAAATTTAAGGCAACTAAAATAATAAATATTATTTTAGTTGCTTTTTTTGCGTGTTTAAGTAAATTATGATTATATAATTTTATAGTTTTAAAATAAATGTATTTTAATTTATAATCAAAATAGATAGATACAAAACAGAGGGAGTGATGAAGTGGGAAATATATTACTTTTAGAAGATGATAAATCATTAAATAGAGGAATAAGCTTTAAGTTAAAAAAAGAGGGATATACTGTTTATTCAGCTTCAAGTATAAAGGAAGCTATGGATATATTTAAAGAAAATGATATAAATTTGATAATATCTGATATAGGTTTGCCAGATGGAAGTGGATTTGATTTTTGTGAAGAAATAAGAAAAATAAGTAATGTACATATAATAATGCTAACGGCATTGGATCAAGAAGTTGATATAGTAACTGGATATGAAATTGGTGTTGATGATTATATAACAAAGCCATTTAGCTTAATAGTACTAATATCAAAAATAAATGCTTTTATGAGAAGAATAGGTAGTGTAAATAGTGAACACTTAACTTCTTGTGATAAGTTAAGTTTTAATTATTTAGAAAATAAATTAACTAAAGAAAATGAAGAATTAACATTAAGTAAAACAGAAGGAAAGTTATTAAAATACTTAATGGACAACTCTTGCCAAACAATAACAAAAGATCAACTAATAGAAACTTTGTGGGATATAGATGGAAATTTTGTTGATGAAAATACTGTAGCAGTAAATATAAGAAGGCTTAGACAGAAGGTAGAAGAAAATCCATCAACTCCAGAATATATAAAAAATATAAGAGGTGTAGGGTATACTTTCGCAAAGAGGTGTTCAAAAAAATGATTAGTATTATAAAAAAGGAACCATTATTAAAGAAACAGGTAGTTTTTATACTTATAAGTATAGCTATCATATTTAGTATATTTTCTATATTTCAGTACAAAAACTTAAAAAATATATACTTAGAACAAAATAATATAAATAAAAGATTAGTAGGTACATTAGTTAGTAAATATCCAGAGATGGAGGTTGATATAGTAAACTCCATATATAATCCTGAAAAGAAGTATATAGAAGAAGGAAACAAAATCTTAGACAAATTTGGATATGATGAAAGTTATACAATGAATAAAAATGTAAATTTCCAAAAACATTTGAAATATTTCCTGGTAAATAATTTGATAACTTTTGTAATATTGCTTTTTTTAGTGTTAACTATTGTGGTTACTTATATAAAATACATATTTAATAAATTATTAAAGGTTAATATGGATATAGAAAATATAATAAACAATGATTATAAGATTAAAGATGATTTTAAAGAGGAAGGTATTTTTAATAGAATTTATTCAGATCTAAATAAACTATCAAGAAGTTTAAATTTAAAAGTACGTAATTTAGATAAAGAAAAAGAAAGTATTAAAGAGTTAGTAACAGATATATCTCATCAATTAAAGACACCTCTAGCTTCTTTGAAGTTATACAATACTCTTTTAATTGAAGAAGAATTAGAAGAAGAAGAGAAAATGGAATTTTTACAAACAAATAAACTATCAATAAATAAATTACATAATTTAATTGATTCGTTAGTTAATATATCTAGATTAGAAGCTAATATGATAAGCACAAAAAAAGAAAATAAAGGAATAAAAGCTACTTTAACAAAAGCAATAGATAGCGTGAGAGTTAAAGCTAATCAAAAACAAATAAGCATAGAATTAGAAGACTTTGATGATATACAAATTCTACATGATTCAAAATGGACTGAAGAAAGTATATTTAATGTAATTGATAATGGGGTTAAATATACAGATAAAAATGGAAAAATAAATATATCTGTTTCACAAACTATAAACTTTGTAAGAATTGATATTAAGGATAATGGAATAGGAATTGATAAATTAGAATTTAATAATATATTTAAGCGATTTTATAGAAATAGTGAAGTAGAAGATATTGAAGGATCAGGGGTAGGTCTTTATTTAAGCAGGAAAATTTTAGAGCAACAAGGTGGAAACATTATAGTATCATCTAAAAAAGGGGAGGGAAGTAAATTTTCTTTATTCCTTACAAAAGTGTAAGTATAACTGTAAGTGATTTGAAAGACTTGCTATGTATTATAAAAGTATAAATAATACAAAGATAAGGAGAAAAAGAATGAGCATATTAAAAACTAAAAGTTTAAAGAAATACTATGGAGTTGAAGAAAATTTAGTTAAAGCAATAGACGACACTAATATAGATATACAAGAAGGAGAATTTGTAGCGATAGTAGGAAAATCAGGATCAGGGAAAAGTACTTTATTACATATGATAGGTGGGCTTGATAGACCAACTGATGGAAAAGTTTTTATAGATGGAAATGATATATTTTCTTTAAAAGATGAGAAGTTAGCTATTTTTAGAAGAAGAAAAATAGGATTTATATTTCAATACTATAATTTAATACCATCTTTAAATGTATGGGAAAATATAGTTCTTCCTATAGGTTTAGATGGAAAGGATGTAGATAAGAATTTTGTTAATGATATTATAAAATCTTTAGGCCTAGATGAAAAAAAGGAGGTGTTACCAAATACTTTGTCAGGTGGTCAACAGCAAAGGGTTGCAATTGCTCGAGCACTAGTTACCAGACCGTCTATTATACTAGCTGATGAGCCTACAGGAAACTTAGATTCAAAAACATCTGATGAAGTAATGAGTTTATTAAAATCTATGATAAAAAAATATAATCAAACGTTAGTAATGATAACACATGATGAAACAATAGCTCAAATGGCAGATAGAGTTATATATATTGAGGATGGTAAAGTTATTAAAGGTGGTGTTATAAATGATTAACACTACTAAAATAGCTAGGAGTAATTTAAAGCAAAACAAATCAAAAAGTATCTTAATTATAATAACAATAGTACTTTCTACAATATTACTTGCATCTGTGTTTATGACATGTGTTGATTGGAATGAAGCTAACAAAGAAAGGACTAGATCATACTGTGGCTCTCAACATGGACTTCTGGGTGGCATAACACAAGCAAAATATAATGAAGTAAAAGCTCATGCTGATATAGAAAGTATTGGTGTTGTAAATGGAGTTGGTCTTAAGGAATACGAAGATGAAAGCAAAATAGCACTTTCATATATGGACAAAAATGCTGTAGATTTTAATAGTATAAACTTATTAGAGGGAAAGCTTCCTTCTAATAAAAATGAAATAGTATTAGATGATTTAGCACTAGATAAATTAGGATATGGAAAGAAAATAGGACAAAAAATAAAAATACAGTATGAGGACTACTCTAAAAAGGGTATAACTGATGCAGAGTTTATATTAACAGGGAGAACAACATCTAGTGAAAGTTCAAAAACAAGAAGAATGTACAATGCAATAGTATCTGAAGAATATATGAAGTCGACTAGAGATATGAATAAGGAAAATTTTAATGTATATATAAAATTAAAAAACACTGAAAATTTACAAGGTCAAGAAATAATAGATAAGGTAAATAAGGTAGCATGTGACTTAGATATACCTAATTACAGAGTTTTAGCTAATGAAGATTATATAAAATCATTAAAACCAGACCAAGAAGTTATAACTTGGGGAGTTTTAATAGGTATAGTAATTATATTATCAAGTATTTTAGTTATTTATAACATATTCTATTTATCAATAGTAACTAAGGTTCAAGAGTTTGGTAAGTTAAGAGCTATAGGTGCTACTAAAAAGCAAATAAAATCAATAGTATTAAAAGAAGGAATATTCTTATCGTTAATTGCAATTCCATTAGGGACAGTTATAGGATATATAATAAATAAACTTGTAATAAATAAAATATTCTTTGAAGGTACTAATATATCTAAATTACCAATAGCAATATTTGTAATGTTAATAAGTTTTGCTACAGTATTTGTATCATTATTAAAGCCTATGAAAGTAGCATCAAAGGTATCTATAATAGACGCAGTTAGATATAATGGGGAAGAAAAATCAAATAAAAAATCAAGAAAAGGATATGAAAGTATAAATATAAAAAGACTTTCACATGCAAATTTAAGTAGGAATAAAAAGCGTACGTATATAACTTTAATATCTTTATCTTTAAGTGGAATTTTGTTTATAGTTGTATCAAGTGTACTTAGCAGCATGGATGCCGAAAAATTAGCTAGAGATCACTTCCCATATGACCTAAGAATAAGTTTAGACAGTTATACTTTTGGAGATGAAGACAGCCCTGAAACAGAACTAAATATTTTACAAACAAAAAATCCTCTAGGACTAGAATTTAGAGATGAAATTTCTAAAATGAATGGTGTTAAAAATATAGAAATTTTTAAGGAAACTAAAGCTGAATTGCCAGATTACAATACAGAATATAAGTATCATGACTTTAGCAGCATTGATGAATCAGATTTAGAAGGTTTAGAGTTTTATTTACAATCTGGAAAAATTGATTTAGAAAAATTAAAATCAGGCAAAGAAATTATATTATTATCTCCGGAATTAGCTAAAGAAATAAATATAAAAGTAGGGGATAAAATAACGATTACTTTATATGATGGAAATGAAAAATTAGACAAAGAGTTTAAGGTACAAGCTATAACATCAGCCCCAGGAACTTTTGCAGTTCATAATGATGCATTTAATAAATTATTGAAAAATGATACAACAACATCTATAGGTATATATACTGAAAAAGATAAATATATAGATGTGAAAAATTATATTGAAAGCTTAGATAAGAAAGATGAATATTTACAATCAGCATCTATAGATAAAGAGTTAGAGGTTGCAAACTTATCTATAAATTCAACTAAAATAATGGCATATAGTTTAGTTGTTATTATAGGAATAATAGGATTTATGAATCTTATAAACTCAATGATAACAAGTATAATAACAAGAAAAAAAGAGTTAGGTATGTTACAGGCAATAGGATTAACTAATAAGCAGCTAATTAAGATGTTAAATATAGAAGCTATGTTTTATACATTAACAATGTTAGCTAGTTCATTAACTTTAGGAACGGGTCTTGGATATATAGCAGTATATGCATTTAAAAAAACAGGTGCATCATATGCATCATATGAGATACCTTTAATTCAAATAATAATTATGATAGTATTTTCGATAGTATCACAGCTTTTATTAACTTATTTAATAAGTAAAAACTTTAATAAAGAATCACTAATAGATAGAGTTAGATATAATGAATAAAATATAAATAACTAAACTAAAGAAGCTATCTCAATATACTTATATTTTGAGACAGCTTCTTTTGATATTCACTATAACGTGAAAATATAAAATTTAATCCACTAACATAAAATCTATATGTATAAAACCATCTTTAACCCCGTCTATCTGTACTTCCTTAAGTAAACATTTTTTTATATCTCCATTTAAATTTAATTCTAAAACATCAGTATTTTCACCAGCATCAATTAATCTAGTAAAATCTGTTTTATAAACTGCTATAGGAATACTTTTATCTAATTTGTTTGAGTAAATAACAGCTGGAATATAATCTCTTTCTCTTATTATTCTAGTTTTTTCATTTAAATCTCTATTAACTACGTTTAACATAATAGTTAGCCCCCTCGTATAAGTAAATGATATTAGGCTTGTTTACCTTTAATAAATAATATTAAGCAAGGATCAGAATTATTCATAAAATTTAAAAATAAATAGTAATCTTAATTTTTATAATAATCAAATAGTAACTTTAAATTGAGAATATCTAAGTGGATATAAGGAAAAATAGTATTAAAATAAATAATACTACTACAAGAGGGTGGACATATGTTTAAGCCAAAGAGAGTAATATTTGAAAAAGGAAGTCTTGAAACTGAAATAGGAAAAAATATATATGATAGATTTAAAAATGAACAAGATATTGAAATTATAAAAATTTCATCAAATCAAGTAAAAGGAAAAATACCTGGAGAAACTTTGTTTGAACAATACAGACATGGTAAAGAAACCTTAGTAGTGGGTATTAAAAAAAGTTTAAAGTTCCAAACTTGTAAACCATCTGCTAACTATCAGCTACCTTTAGTTAGTGGTTGTATGGGAAGGTGTGAATATTGTTATCTAAATACTCAGCTAGGAGATAAGCCATTTGTTAGAGTATTTGCAAATGTAGATGATGTTTTAAATCAAGCCCAAAAATATATAGATGATAGATTACCGGCTATAACTATATTTGAAGGTGCCGCAACCTCAGATCCAATACCAGTAGAACCATATACAGATGTATTGAAAAAGACTATTGAGTTTTTTGGAAAAGAAGAAAAAGGCAGATTTAGATTTGTAACAAAATATAATGATGTAGATAGTCTTCTAGATATAGACCATAACAATCATACAGAAATAAGATTTAGTATAAATACACCTAGAGTAATAGATACATATGAGCATTACACTGCATCATCAGATAAGAGGGTTGAAGCTGCAGCAAAAGTAGCTAAAGCTGGATATCAAATTGGATTTATAATAGCTCCTGTATTTTTATATGAAAATTGGGAATATGAATACAGAGAATTAATTAAAAGTATTAAAGATAGATTACCAAAAGATTTTGATGATACAAAAATAATATTTGAGGTTATATCTCATAGATACACTACTAAAGCTAAAAATAGAATTCTAGAAATTTTTCCTGAAACCTCACTTCCAATGAATGATGACTATAGAAGCTTTAAGTATGGTCAATTTGGATATGGGAAATATGTTTATACAAAGGAAGAGTTATCTTATATGAAAGAATTTTTCCAATCGGAAATCAAAAACATATTTCCAAATAGTATAGTAAAATATATTATTTAATAAAAATATAAATTGAGAGAGCTATATAATATCTAGTTATTATAAAGCTCTTTTTTGTTTATAAGAATAAGAAATAATAAATTTAATAGTTATAAAAATACCTTAAAATGGTAAAATTAGAAGAGAATATAAACAAAAAGGGGAAAAACAATGGAAAAATCAAAAGTTTATTTTTGTGATTTATACTCAAATTCACAAAATAGTAATGTACTTAACAATGTAAGAAGATTATTTGACAAAGCAGGGTTTAAAGATTTCATAGGTGACAATGATCAAGTAGCTATAAAGTTGCACTTTGGGGAAAGAGGTAACACTACATATATGAATCCTGTTACAGTAAGACAGGTTGTAGATAAGGTTAAAGAATGTGGAGGGAAGCCATTTTTAACAGACACCAACACTCTTTACACAGGTAGTAGAACAAATTCGGTAGATCATTTAACAACTGCAATAGAAAATGGATTTGCATATGCAGTAGTGAACGCACCTATTATAATCGCAGATGGACTATACAGTAGAAATGCTGTAGATGTAGAGATTAACAAAAAACATTTTAAAAACGTTAAAATTGGAGGAGAAATATACAATTCATCTTCAATGATAGTGATGAGCCATTTTAAAGGGCATGAATTAGGTGGATTTGGAGGAACACTTAAAAATTTAGCTATGGGATGTGCAACAGCAGCAGGCAAGCAAATGCAACATTCTGATGTACAGCCAACTGTAAATGAAGATAAATGCATAGGTTGTACAAAATGTGCTAAATCTTGTCCTACAAATGCAATATCAATGGTAGGCAAAAAAGCATCAATTGATCATGATATTTGTTATGGATGTGGAGAATGTCCAACAGTTTGTCCTGTTAGAGCTATAAACGTTCAATGGGATACGGATGAGGATATATTTATAGAAAAAATGGCTGAATTTGCATATGGAGCAGTAGAGAATAAGCAAAATAAAGTAGGATATATAACTTTTGTTATGAATGTAACTCCACTTTGTGATTGCGTTCCATGGTCGGGAAGACCAATTGCAAATGATATAGGGATATTAGCATCTAAAGATCCTGTCGCATTAGAACAAGCTTGTTATGATTTAGTATGTAAAGAAATGGGACATGATGTATTTAAACATGCACATCCAAAAATAAATGCAACAAGAGTAATTGATTATGCATATGAAATGGGAATGGGAAACAAAGATTATGAATTAATAAAACTATAAGTAATACGTAGACTGAATTTTATATATACTTTTATTAAATGATAAAACCGTGGAGGTATATATAATGAGAATGTATTCTAGAAGAAGTGGGTACAGAAGAGGAACAGAAAACAACATTCCAAACGTACTTGCATTTACTATGATTAGAAATTTTTTATCGGATTCAAGTTATAGTGAGATGAGAAAAGAATATTTCATAAATAATTTAAACTCAAATCAAGTGAATCAAGTAATGAAAGATATTAAAGGGCTGTTTAAAGAGTATAAAGGATTAGATGTTGTAACTATAGAAACTCAAGATGGAGATATAAATAAAATAATATTATAAAATTATAAAATATACTGTGGTGAAATAAATTTATCACAGTATATTTTTATTTTAAATGTAAACCTAAAAAATATTAAAGGTTGACTAAAATAGATCGAAAGGAATACAATTGTAATATAATTTATGAAATATATAAATAATCGTGGGAGAATAGATATGATTAAAATTTTAGTAGAAAAAATAAAGAGTGGATATTCAATAAGCAAAGAAGAAGCATTACAACTTATAAACTATGACTTAAATATATTATCTGTATATGCAAATGAGATAAGAGAATACTTTATGGACAATCAATTTGACTTATGTTGTATTGTAAATGGTAAAAGTGGTAAGTGCAGTGAAGACTGTAAATTTTGTGCACAGTCATCTTATCACAAAACTAATATAGATATATATCCATTGTTAACAACACAAGAATTCTTAAAAGATTCAATATACAACTATGAAAAAGGTGTACAAAGGTACTCTATAGTAACGTCAGGAAAAATGTTAACTAAATCAGAAGTAGATAAGGTTTGTGAATCGTATAATGAAATACATAATAAAGTAGGAATAAAAACTTGCGCTTCACATGGATTGTTAGATGAAGAAGATTTAAAAAAGTTAAAACTAGCAGGGGTTCAGAGATATCATAATAACCTAGAAACATCTAGAAGATACTTTAAAAATATATGTAGTACTCATACTTATGAAGATAAAATTAATACTATAAAATCAGCACAAAGAGTAGGTCTTGAAGTATGTAGTGGAGGTATTATTGGATTAGGTGAGAGTCAAGAAGATAGAGTAGATATGGCATTAGAACTAAGAAATCTTAATATAAGATCTATACCTTTAAATTTACTTAATTATATAGAAGGAACAAATATTGATAACTCTGCGAAGGTAACAGAAGAAGAATTTTTAAAGACAGTAGCCATATTTAGGTTTATAAACCCTAAAAGTCAAATAAGATTAGCAGGGGGAAGGAATCTTTTAACTAAGTATGGCAAATTAGCTTTTAAAAGTGGTGCAAATGCAACTATAACAGGAGATATGCTAACTACGTGTGGCATTGGGATAGATGAAGATATAAAAATGATAAAAGAGATGGGATTTAAGATAGTTTAGCAAAAGGAGGAAAGCTATATGGGAAAAGGAATATTTATTATAGGTACAGATACAGATGTAGGAAAAACATTTATTACGGCAGGTATAACTTATAAATTAATAAAGGGTGGATACAATGCAATTTCATTTAAGCCTATTCAAAGTGGGGGGATAATAGAAGAGTCAACAAACTTACTTATCCCACCAGATATAAAATATATAAAGGACATATGTAATATAGATTGTGATTATAAAAAAATGAATACGTATTGTTTAAAAGAAGAGGTTTCTCCTCATTTAGCTGCTAAGATTGAAAATGTAGAAATAATAAAGGAAAAAATAATAAATCAGTACAATGAATTAATAAATGAATATGAATTTGTAATTGTTGAGGGAGCAGGAGGAATCGTGGTTCCGTTAATTGATAATACCTATTTTGTGTATGATTTAATTAAGGATTTAAATATAGATGTTGTTATAGTTTCAAGAGCAGATGTAGGCACTATAAATCATACGGTTTTGACAAATGAATTTTTAAAGAAGTTTAATATAAATGCTAAGGGAATTTTTATAAATAAATATCATGGTGAGTTTTATGAAGATGATAACATACGAGTAATAAAGGATTTAACTAAAATTGAAATGGTACATACTGTAGGAGAGATAAAAGAGTTTACAATTGAAGATATAAAAAAAGAGTATGAAAAACTTGATTTAGAAAAATTGTTGAATTTATTTAGTTAAAGGAGAAGTTATATGAGTATGAAAGAATTACAATCAAAAGATTTAAAATATATATGGCATCCATGTTCACAAATGAAAGATTATGAGAAATTTCCACCCATAGTAATTAAAAATGGAAAAGGTGTATTTTTAGAAGATATAAATGGAAGAAAATATTTAGATGCAGTATCTTCTTGGTGGGTGAATTTATTTGGACATTCAAATCAACGAATTAATGATGCATTATACAAACAAGCAAATTCATTAGAACATGTTATTTTTGCTAATTTTAGTCATCAACCTGCGATAGAATTATGTGAAAGAATAATAAGTATAACACCAGATAGATTAAATAAAGTATTTTTCGGAGATAATGGTTCATCAGCTATAGAAATTGCGTTAAAACTGAGTTTCCAATATCATCAGCAAATAGGTAATGTTAAAAAAACTAGATTTGTAAATATATCTGATGCGTATCATGGAGAAACAATAGGAGCATTATCCATGGGGGATATGGATTTGTATAGCAAAGTATACAAACCACTATTACTAGATTCTATAAAAGTAGAAGGTCCAGATTGCTTTAGATGTAAATTTAATAAAGAAAGAAGCTCATGTAATGCAGAATGCTTTGTAAATATGGAAAATAAAATAGAGTTAATTCATGAAGAAGTAAGTGCTATAATAATTGAGCCATTAGTACAATGTGCAGCAGGAATGAAAATATATTCTCCTAAATATTTAATTAAGTTAAGAGAACTTTGTGATAGATATAATATAAATTTAATAGCAGATGAGATAGCAGTTGGATTTGGAAGAACTGGAAAGATGTTTGCTTGTGAACATGCAAATATTTCTCCGGATATAATGTGTTTATCTAAAGGTCTTACAGCTGGATATATGCCATTATCCTTAGTACTAATGGGAGATAAAATGTATAATGCATTTTATGATGAGTATAATACTATGAAGGCATTTTTACATAGCCATAGTTATTCAGGAAATCCACTTGGATGTAGTGTAGCACTGGAAACTTTAAATATATTTGAAGATGAAAATATAATTGAAGTAAATAAGAAAAAAAGTATGTACTTAAGAAGGAAAGTAGAGAGTATTTTAAAAGATATACCCCATTTAGGGGAATATAGGCAAATAGGAATGATTGGAGCAATTGAATTAGTAAAAGATTTGAAAACGAAAGAACCTTTTGAAAGTGAAAAAAGGATAGGGTATGCTATATATCAAAATGCCTTAAAAAGAGGCGTTATATTAAGAACATTAGGAAATGTAATTTATTTTATGCCACCGTATGTTATAAGTGAAGATGAGATTGATTTTATGGTAGATGTAGCTAAAGATAGTATAATAGAGTACTTTAGTAATAGTGATCAAAAATAGTTATCCATATGGATAGCTATTTTTTACGCTTAAGGAAATTATTTTATATCAAAAATTATAGTGTATATGAAGTGGATCAAGTAAATCAAACTTCAATTTAGATTATATAACAAACAAATTAATATTATAATTATGGATATAATTATAATATTAATTTGTTTAAAAGGAGTAAGGATATGATAATAGGTTTGATATCTGACACGCATGGATTATTGAGGGAGGAAGTTATACAAAATTTAGAAGGATGTGATTTAATAATTCATGCAGGAGATATAGGTAAATATGAAGTAATAGATAGATTAAGAGAAATAGCACCATTAGAAGCAGTATTAGGTAATTGTGATAGAAACATAGATGATGAATCTATAGCGACTGAAAAAACTGTACAGATAGGCAATCAAAAATTATATATAATACATGACATATTTAAATTAAATATAGATCTACAGCAAGAAAAAATAAATTTTGTTATATATGGACATTCACATAAGAGGAATATATATACAGAAAATGGTATAATATATATAAATCCAGGATCTATAGGTCCTAAAAGGTTTAAACTGACAACAACTATGGCAAAATTATATATAGATGAAAAATTAACAGATGAAAAATTTTTAAAGTTCGATAATTGTTATATTGAGTTTATAAATATTTAGACCAATATACTGACATGATAATGAAAGAAAGGATAAAATATGTTCGGTTATGTAAAAATAAATAAAATGGATTTAACGTTTAGAGAGTATGAACATTATAGAGGTTATTACTGTGGCTTATGTAAGTATTTAAAAGATAATCATGGTGAAATTTCTAGATTGTCTTTGAATTATGATATAACATTTTTAATACTTGTGTTAACATCAGTATATAGACCAAAAGCTGATGTTTTAGAGGAAGGTTGCATAGTTAATCCATTTAAAAAGAAAAAGAAAATAATTAATGAAATAACAGAATATGCAGCAAGTATGAATGTGCTTCTTACATATTATAAATTAGAAGACAATTTAAAAGATGATAAGGGCATAAAAGATATATTAGCATATAATATTTATAAGGGTAAATTAAAGTTAGCATATGAAAAATATCCTAAAAAAGCAGAAGTAATAAAAGAGCAATTAGATATATTATATAGTTTAGAACAAGAAAAAAATATTAATATTGATTTAGTATCAAATACTTTTGGGAAACTTATGTCTGAGATATTTGCTTATAAAGAAGATGAATATGAAAAAGATTTAAGGAAAATTGGATTTAACGTAGGTAAGTATATATATATACTAGATGCTTATGAAGATTTAGACAAAGACTATAAAAAAGGTAGCTATAATCCTTTTATAGAATACATAGACAAAAGAGAAGAATTAAAAGAAAAAGTGGATAAACTTATAAGTATGTCTTTAGGTATGCTGGGAAGAAGTATAGATAATTTAAATTTAAAAATGAATACAGCAATAATAGAGAATATTGTTTATTCAGGAGTTTATCTTAGATATCAAAATATTTTAGAAAAAGGGTGTGAAACTAATGTACAGTAACGCATATAATAATGAAAATTTTATAAAAGCAAGGTTATTAATAGATAATAGTGATTTTGAAAAAGCATATCAGTTTTTAAAAAATATAAAAGATAAATGTGCTTTATGGTATTACTTAAATGGAATATCAGCCATGAACATAGGATGCTATGAAGAGGGCGAAGAAAGCATAAAAAAAGCAAATACTATGGAACCAGAAAATAAAGCGTATAAAGATGCTTTAGATAGTTTTAATTTTTATAGAGATGATTATAGAGATAGATCATATAGATACAATAGGAGAAGACATAATGACTTAGGTGGATGCTGTTGTTGTTGCTGTGATGATTGCTGTTGTTGTCTAGGTGATGACTGTTGTGAAGGCTGTATGAAGTTATGGTGTTTAGATTCATGCTGTGAATGCTTTGGTGGAGATATAGTTGGCTGTTGCTAGGAGGGTATAATGAGTAAAAAGATAGCGTATGGTGGAATATTATTAGCTTTAAACACAATATTATTACTGCTTATTAATGTTATACCAATTAATACTCTATTTATTATGGGAGTAGCATCACTTATTATATCTATAGTAATAATGGAATGGGGACCTAAAAGTGGAGTAATATTTTATATAGGTACTGTAATTTTATCCTTTATAGTTATGACTAATAAAGTACAGTGGGTTGCTTATATATTAACATTTGGAATATATGGGTTAGTTAAGTATTTTATAGAACAAGATAGACATATATATACTGAATATATATTGAAATTAATATTTGCAAATATAATGATTTGTATATTGTATTTAATATTAAAGTCATTCATTCAAATTCCAATAAATATTATTTTAGTATTAGCATTTGAAGTAGTATTTTTGATATATGATCGTGTATATACATCATTTATAATATATTATAATGAAAAGTTAAAAAAGTTAATTAAAAATATATAACAGAAAAGCATCTTTATTATTAACTCAATAATAAAGATGCTTTTTATGTTAATTTAAAGTCCAAAAAAATTCTTCTGATTTTCATTTATTATATTATCGCAATTACTACAGTGATATGTAGTTGATTGAGGAATGAATTTTTTAGTTTTTTCATCAAATATCATTTTAACTTTATCTGTTATTCCTCCAATAGTTAAATTAGTATAACACTTACTACAATTTTGGATAGAACATAAACTTTCTAATATTTCTAAAGTAACATTTTCTAGAGGCGTATTACAATTGGAACAACTTATTTTATTCATATGAGATCTAGAGGCTTCTTTAACTAAGTTTTCTTTAGGCGAATAAGTATATATGACTTTTTCGCATTCACTAAAACCTGTATCGAATATGTTAGTTTTACATTTTTTGCAAATAAATTTAGGATAATATGATATGTTAGTATCTTTGTTATTATCTATATTATCATTTTTAGTTTTATCATCAGTTTTTTTATAATTTAAACTATTTTCATTATCTGTTAAACTTTTTAAATAATCGTATATTTCAGCACTATTATTTTGTTGTGCTACAGACATAAGGTGCTGAGATATAGTAGGGTAGCTTTTATTCTTTGAAGGCAAGCTTACATCAATTAATTCATTAGTTATTGCATGTTTTATTATAGATAAGAAATTATATTTACTCGCAAAGAAAAGTATCATTTCGTCAAAGTTATTATCATTAATTTTATCTGTAAAATCAATCCATAAATCTGGAGATTCAAGATAAAGATTTTTGCTAAGTTTATCAATATCATCTTCTAAAATTTTAGAGTCATATTTGTTATCAGATTTCATTCTAACCTCCTATTTAAAAAACTTAAAAGTCCAAGAAAATAAAATCAAGGACTTTTAATAAGATTATATTTAATTTATATATCTAGTATATCTACAGTTGAAGAAAGTGAATAAACTATATCTTTTCTTTCAACTATAATTTTAGCTATTTTAGAAACAGAGTCATCACTAGCGATATGATTTACAAGTTCCTTCGTAGGATTTATAGCAATAGGATTTCCAACTCTTCTTAGCATATTTATGTCACCATTAGTATCGCCATATGCATAAGATTTAGATAAATCTATATTATACTTTTCCACAAAATCATTTATAGCAGTATTTTTACTTGCAGAGTCCCACATAGGAACTACAGTCCCGTTAAATGTATCATTTTCAAATACATAATCACTACCTATAAAATCAGTTACATTATATTTTTTAGCCATTTTTTCAACTAAGAAATTAGGACTACCAGATATGAAAATAACAATGTGATTGTTATCTAAATGCCACTTTATTCTAGAACGAGTATATTTGTAAACTCTATCAGATTTTAATTTTATTACTTGGTCACTTGTAAAATTAATGCAAGTTTTATCTAGACCAATTAAAGATTTAACATATAACTCACATACATCATCTAAATAATCGTCATAGTTACCTTGTCTTTTATCCCAATCCATGAAAGTGTCTCTTGCGTGTTCATACCAACCTTTTTGATCGATTATATCATACTTTATTAGTTTCTTGAAATGTTCAACCATAAGAGAATCTCTATAAAGTGTACCGTCTATATCAAAGAAAGCTGCAATTTTTTTCATAAATATCACCTCGATTAAGCATTTATTTTATTATATTATAAAAAGTATATAAGTTGTAACTTTATATTAAATAAATTAATATTCTTTTGTACAGATAAATAAAACAAGATATATTTAGTAGAGAAAAAGTATATATAGTTAATTTATAGTATATTCTAAAAGATATTCATTAATTACAAATTGTATTATTATAGTAATATAAGATAAAATTTAGGACTAGATAAATAATCATATAAAAAAGAGGATGTGATTTTATGAAATTCAGTTTTGCGAAAGTAACAAATTCTAGATTAATGGGAAGCATGGGATTAATTGTAAAATGGGAAGATGATGTAAAGAATATAAATATATATCAATGCTATTTATTAGATTCAGAAGGATTAGGATTAGCCGATTATGTAAGTCTTACAAATCCTACTAAAGAAGAAGCCTATAGAGAAGAAGAAAGGTTAATGGGTGGATTAGGATCAGAAAGAATAGTTATATCAGAGGAAGAAGCTTTATTCTTAATTCATTTTTATGGGAATAAGAATGAATATTATGAAAAACCACTACCTGGAAACACACAAGAATATATGGATATAATAAAAAATTATACTCCAACTATGAAACCTGAAGAAATATATCCTAAGATATGTAAAAATATAACTGATGAAATAGAGTTTATAAATTATATGACAATGAGATTTATTGCATGGGATAGAGAAAGTTTAAAATATTTTTCAAGAAGTGAAGATATATCAAATATGCATATAACAAATATAAATGGATCACTTTTGAAAAATACTGTTACAAAAAAAGGAAAAGGAAAGTATATTAGTGAGGCTATTTATGAAGACAATGATGGATATTATATTTCTAAAATAGCATTTAATATATCAAAAGAAAATGATAATTTTAAAATAAACTCGATACTAGCAACAGATAAAGAAGCTATATTTGATTTTGAAGTATTTGATGAAATTTCAAAACCTGAATATGTAGCTATATATGAAATTAAAGAGAATGATGAGTTTTTAGAAAAATTTTATATAGATAATCCATTTTTATTAAGAAGCGATATGGAAGATGCTATGTTTTTCACTAGATTTAATTTCAATAATAATCATGTGAAAGAAGATGTATATGTAATTAATAATGACATAAGAGCTATATATTATCAAATAGGAGATAAATTCTTTGTTGGAACATATAGTGACAATAATAGAAAATATATAAATAAAATGCTACAGTGCAATTACAGTGAATATTTAAAATTAGAGGAAGAGTTATACTTTGAAGAAAATGTATTATATGATTTTGTAGAATCAAGTTCTGATGATTTTGAAGATTTTTTAGATTGCTAAAAAAAATAAAGCCACGACATCCTAGTCAGTGGCTTTATTTTGTATTTATAATATTGGGGGAATATTATGAGGAATACATTATTATTTTAGACAGATATCAAATTTTTATAACATCTATTTAAAAAAAATTTACATTTCTTCCTCATCAAATTCCTCTAGATGTATTTGAGGCATACCTGGCATCATCATATAAGGCATCATACCCGGCATCATCATACCTGGAGGCATCATAGGCATCATACCCGGCATCATCATACCTGGAGGCATCATAGGCATCATACCTGGCATCATCATACCCGGAGGCATCATAGGCATCATACCTGGCATCTGATTTTGCATAAACATATTTTCATCCATATCTTCGAAATTACAATCATCATTGTTTATCTGATTTTGTTGTTGCTGTTGTTGCTGACCACTCATTACTGGATTATTCATATAAGGATTCATGTAAGTCATATATCCGCCCATTGCCATGTTAGGGTCCATTTGATATCCAGGATAAGCAGATCCATTCATACCATATGGATTTGCATACATTGTAGGGTCTACATATGGCATAGGGTATATATAATTCGGATCCATATCGTCATTTTGTTTGCCTGAGAACATATCAAAACTCATATTAATCATCCCTCCTAAAAATTCTATAACTAGCTATTAAAATTCACTCTAATAATATATATATTATAAAAATTGGTATTATGTGCATTTTATAAAAATTTACATAAAATAGGTTGCATAAATTAACAGACGAGCATATAATAAAATATATGAACAATTATTCATATATTTGTATGATTATAAAATAATAAATTATTTTAATTATAAAAATTTAAAAATAGGAGGATTTGCAATGAGAGAAGATATAAATGCATGTAATTGTATTGAAATACATGAAGATATAGTTAATGAAGTAAAAGGGGTGATGCCAGAAGATGAGATGTTGTATGATCTTGCTGAGCTATTTAAGGTATTTGGGGATACGACAAGAATAAAAATTTTATATGCTTTATTTTCTAAAGAGATGTGTGTATGTGATATAGCGAGTTTATTAGGTATGACTCACTCAGCTATATCTCACCAACTTAGAGTTTTAAAGCAAGCAAGATTAGTTAAATTTAGAAAAGAAGGAAAGGTTGTTTATTATTCATTGGATGATAGTCATATAAGTCAAATATTTGATTGCGGGTTAAACCATATCCAAGAAACATATAAACGTTAAAGGGGGTAAGGTTATGGATGCTTGTAGTTTAATAAAAAAAGAAATAATCTTAGGTGGATTAAATTGTGCACATTGTGCAGAAGTAATAAATGAAAAGGTTGGGAAACTAGAAGAGATAGAATCATCGAATTTAAACTTTATAAATAAAAAACTTACTATAAATATAATTGAAGGATCGAATGAAAAAGATGTCTTAGATAAAGTTATAGATATAATAAACTCCACAGAGCCGGGATTAGATATTCAAGTATTAACAAAACAAAAAAATGTAAAAAGAGAAATAATCTTAGGTGGGTTAAATTGTGCACATTGTGCAGAAGTAATAAATGAAAAGGTTGGAAAGTTAGAAGAGATAGAATCATCAAACTTAAATTTTATAAATAAAAAATTAAGTTTAGAAATAAATAAGTCAGTGAATGAAAAAGAGTTATTAGATAAAGTAGTAGGTATAATTAATGATACTGAACCTGGATTAGATATACAGATAAATTATGAGAAAGAAAGAAATACAAATTCAGTTAAGGAAGAACCAAAATCAGATGTAAATAAAGCAGATTTGATAAAGCTAATCATAGGTGCAGTTGTTTATATATTTGGAATATATCAAACTGCTACTGGATTTGAAAGTCAATTTAGTAATTTAATATTTTTAATAGCATACATCATAGTAGGTGGAGAAGTTTTATTAAAAGCAGTAAAGAATGCATTTAAAGGACACATGTTTGATGAAAACTTCTTGATGGCTATAGCTACAGTAGGAGCATTAGCAATAGGAGAGTTACCAGAAGCAGTAGGTGTTATGCTATTTTACCAAGTAGGTGAATTTTTACAAGGAATGGCTGTTGGAAAATCGAGAAAATCAATAACAGCTCTTATGCAGATTAGACCGGATTCAGCTAATTTAAAGGTAGGGTCTGATATGAAAGTGGTATCACCTGAAGACGTTAGCATTGGCGATATCATAATTGTAAAACCAGGAGAAAAAGTTCCTCTAGATGGGATAGTTATAGAAGGAATATCTATGGTAGATACTTCTGCTCTTACAGGAGAATCAGTTTTAAGAGAGATTACAGTAGGGGAAGACATACTATCAGGGTTTATAAATAAAAATGCTTTACTAACTATTAAAGTAACTAAAGAATTTGGAGAATCAACAGTTGCTAAAATATTAGATCTAGTAGAAAATGCCAGTAGCAAAAAATCTAAAACAGAGAATTTTATAACTAAGTTTTCTAAATATTATACTCCAGCAGTAGTAATATCAGCTTTATTAATAGCAGTAGTTCCACCTATTGTTATAAATGATGCAGTTTTTAGTGATTGGCTATACAGAGGGTTAATATTCTTAGTAGTTTCTTGTCCTTGTGCACTTGTATTATCTATACCACTTAGTTTCTTTAGTGGAATTGGATTTGCATCTAAAAATGGAATACTTATAAAAGGTAGTAACTATTTAGAAGCGTTAAGAAGTGTAGACACAGTAGTGTTTGATAAAACGGGAACTCTTACTAAAGGAGTATTTAATGTAACTAAAATAAATTCTGTAGGAATATCAGAAGAAAATTTATTAGAGTATGCAGCAGTTGCAGAAGCAAACTCGAATCACCCAATAGCAAAATCTATATTAAATTACTATAATAACAGTGTAGATTTAGAAAAGATAGAAAGTTATGAAGAGATAGCGGCATATGGAATAAAAGTTGGATACAGTGGAGAGCACATTTTAGCAGGTAACGAGAAGTTAATGAGAAAAGAAAACATCTTCTATTCTCCAGCTAAAGAAGTTGGAACAGTTGTTTATATAGCAGTAAATAAGGTATATAGAGGTTATATAGTAATATCAGATGAAATCAAAGAAGACAGTATAGATGCTATAAAACATCTAAAGTATATGGGAATAAAAGAAGTAGTAATGTTAACTGGGGATAATGAAAAGGTAGCAAATAACATTGCTAGTCAGCTAGGATTAGATAAAGTGTACTCAAATCTATTACCTAATGAGAAAGTTGATAAATTAGAAGAAATATATAAAGGAAGAACTGAAAAAGAAAAAGTAATCTTTGTTGGAGATGGTATAAATGATGCACCTGTTTTGGCAAGAGCTGATGTAGGAATTGCTATGGGTGGACTAGGATCAGATGCTGCAATAGAAGCTGCAGATGTTGTTTTAATGACAGATGAACCAAGTAAGATTTCAAAAGCAATAGAGATTGCTACTAAAACTAATAAAATAGTTTGGCAAAATATAACATTTGCTTTAGGCATAAAAATAATAGTTCTTATATTAGGTGCAGGAGGAATAGCAACTATGTGGGAAGCTATATTTGCTGATGTTGGTGTAGCATTAATAGCAGTATTAAATGCAATGAGAGCAATGAGATAAAAATAAATAAAAAAGAAAAGAGTAGTATAGATTTTGAGCCTATACTACTCTTTTTTATCTAATTATATAACAAATTTAAATACACAGAAAAAGTGTGTAAGAGTTCCAAACATAATAAATATATGGAAAATTTCATGGAAACCAAGATATTTTGATTTTAAAAATTTAGGTTTAGTAGCATATATTAAAGCTCCTATTGTATAGAAAACACCACCTAGTATTAGCAGTGTTATACCTTGTAAAGAAAGAGCTTTATATAGAGGCACTATTAAAAATATAGAAATCCATCCCATAGCCACATATATAAGTGTTGAAATCCATCGAGGACACTTAAACCAAATTAGTTTAAAACAAATACCGGCTACAGCAGCTGCTATTATTATTCCGAACAGTACCCACCCAGTAACTCCTTGTAATGCAATTAAACAAAATGGAGTATAAGAACCTGCAATCAGTACAAAGATCATAGCATGATCTAATCTTCTTAAAAAGCTAATAACATTATCAGAAGAAACAACTAAATGATATGTTGCAGAAGCTGCGTAAAGAAGTATCATACTAAGTCCAAATATTATAACAGCAGTAAGAGCTATAGCTGTAGGACTAGTTAATGATGTCTTTATTACTAATGCAAGTAACCCGATAAATGATAATATAGCACCTACTAAGTGAGTAAAACCATTAATCGGTTCTCTAAGATAATTATTACCCATAAAACACCTCCCGAAATATGAAACTTATTTTAAATTACGTATAAAGATATACAATAATATATTTACCATAAATGTGAAACTTTAAAAAAATATTTATAGTATATTAATATTATACTCTAAATATCTAAACTATATATTAAATTTTAAATAAAAATGATTAAAAAGTTATATGAAAAAATGTGGATATATGCACATGTACAGATAGTATAAAACTAGTAAAATAATAAATTTATAAAAAAAAATAAAAAAAGTATTGACTCTAATGAATTAAGGTGATAAAGTATTACTTGTCCTTAAGAAACGGACAAACATGAAAGACAAAACAACTTAAATAAAAAGGTTGACAAAGGAAATATACTTTGTTAGATTTAAGAAGTTGAAAAAATGAACTTTGAAAATTAAACAGTAGGTTAATTTATAGAAACAAACATAATTCTTTATAGAATTAAACACAAACAACCAAGCCAGATATTCAGATAATGATTAGCTGAGCAATGGACAACTTTTATTGGAGCAACGGATGTGGATGAGCGAATGCGAATACATATCGTTGGCGAGATAAATTCAAATTTATTTTGAGAGTTTGATCCTGGCTCAGGATGAACGCTGGCGGCGTGCCTAACACATGCAAGTCGAGCGATCTTCTTCGGAAGAGAGCGGCGGACGGGTGAGTAACGCGTGGGTAACCTGCCCTGTACACACGGATAACATACCGAAAGGTATGCTAATACGGGATAACATACTTTTATCGCATGGTAGAAGTATCAAAGCTCCGGCGGTACAGGATGGACCCGCGTCTGATTAGCTAGTTGGTAAGGTAACGGCTTACCAAGGCGACGATCAGTAGCCGACCTGAGAGGGTGATCGGCCACATTGGAACTGAGACACGGTCCAAACTCCTACGGGAGGCAGCAGTGGGGAATATTGCACAATGGGCGAAAGCCTGATGCAGCAACGCCGCGTGAGCGATGAAGGCCTTCGGGTCGTAAAGCTCTGTCCTCAAGGAAGATAATGACGGTACTTGAGGAGGAAGCCCCGGCTAACTACGTGCCAGCAGCCGCGGTAATACGTAGGGGGCTAGCGTTATCCGGAATTACTGGGCGTAAAGGGTGCGTAGGTGGTTTCTTAAGTCAGAAGTGAAAGGCTACGGCTCAACCGTAGTAAGCTTTTGAAACTAAGAGACTTGAGTGCAGGAGAGGAGAGTAGAATTCCTAGTGTAGCGGTGAAATGCGTAGATATTAGGAGGAATACCAGTTGCGAAGGCGGCTCTCTGGACTGTAACTGACACTGAGGCACGAAAGCGTGGGGAGCAAACAGGATTAGATACCCTGGTAGTCCACGCCGTAAACGATGAGTACTAGCTGTCGGGGGTTACCCCCCTCGGTGGCGCAGCTAACGCATTAAGTACTCCGCCTGGGAAGTACGCTCGCAAGAGTGAAACTCAAAGGAATTGACGGGGACCCGCACAAGTAGCGGAGCATGTGGTTTAATTCGAAGCAACGCGAAGAACCTTACCTAAGCTTGACATCCTTTTGACCTCTCCCTAATCGGAGATTTCCCTTCGGGGACAGAAGTGACAGGTGGTGCATGGTTGTCGTCAGCTCGTGTCGTGAGATGTTGGGTTAAGTCCCGCAACGAGCGCAACCCTTGCCTTTAGTTGCCAGCATTAAGTTGGGCACTCTAGAGGGACTGCCAGGGATAACCTGGAGGAAGGTGGGGATGACGTCAAATCATCATGCCCCTTATGCTTAGGGCTACACACGTGCTACAATGGGTGGTACAGAGGGCGGCCAAGTCGTGAGGCGGAGCTAATCCCTTAAAGCCATTCTCAGTTCGGATTGTAGGCTGAAACTCGCCTACATGAAGCTGGAGTTACTAGTAATCGCAGATCAGAATGCTGCGGTGAATGCGTTCCCGGGTCTTGTACACACCGCCCGTCACACCACGGGAGTTGGAGGCGCCCGAAGCCGGATAGCTAACCTTTTGGAAGCGTCCGTCGAAGGTGAAGCCAATAACTGGGGTGAAGTCGTAACAAGGTAGCCGTATCGGAAGGTGCGGCTGGATCACCTCCTTTCTAAGGAGAATTACCTACTGTTTAATTTTGAGGGTTCATTCCTCAAAATTAGTACTTAATTGTACTTTAGTACTTTGAAAACTGTATAACATTTAGTGATATGACATCATTTTATATATGAAGAAGATAACTTCTAAAAATATCATCGACAAGAAAAGTCTTTAAAATTACAAACTTTAAGCACTGGAATAAACTGAGTGAATACGAAGTTTGTTCAGTAGCGATAACTTTTAATAACTGGTCAAGTTATTAAGGGTGCAGGGCGGATGCCTTGGCACTAGGAGCCGATGAAGGACGCGATAAGCTGCGATAAGCTTCGGGGAGTTGCACGTAAACTTTGATCCGAAGATTTCCGAATGAGGAAACTCACTTAGAGTAATGTCTAAGTATTGTTAAGTGAATACATAGCTTAATGAGGGGAACCCGGGGAACTGAAACATCTAAGTACCTGGAGGAAAAGAAAGAAATTCGATTCCGTAAGTAGCGGCGAGCGAACGCGGATAAGGCCAAACCAATGAAGTTTTCTTCGTTGGGGTTGCGGACATGCAACATGGATGCACTATCGTAAATGAAGAGAGTTGGAAAGCTCCGCCATAGAAGGTAATAGCCCTGTAATTGAAACGAGAAAGCTACTAGCATGATCCAGAGTACCACGGGACACGTGAAACCCTGTGGGAAGCAGGAGGGACCATCCTCCAAGCCTAAATACTACCTAGTGACCGATAGCGCATAGTACCGTGAGGGAAAGGTGAAAAGAACCCCGGGAGGGGAGTGAAATAGAACCTGAAACCCTGCACTTACAAGCTGTGGGAGCACATTTCTTGTGTGACCGCGTACTTTTTGTAGAACGGGCCAACGAGTTACGTTAAGTAGCAAGGTTAAGCACTTCAGGTGTGGAGCCGTAGCGAAAGCGAGTCTTAAATGGGCGACCTAAGTTACTTGACGTAGACCCGAAACCGGGCGACCTATCCATGAGCAGGTTGAAGCGAAAGTAAAATTTCGTGGAGGACCGAACCCACGAGCGTTGAAAAGCTCGGGGATGACTTGTGGATAGCGGTGAAATTCCAATCGAGCCCGGAGATAGCTGGTTCTCCCCGAAATAGCTTTAGGGCTAGCCTCAAGCGTAGAGAAACGGAGGTAGAGCACTGAATGTCCTAGGGGGTATTGCACTTACCGAAGACTATCAAACTCCGAATGCCGTTTTCTTTTACTTGGGAGTCAGACTGTGGGTGATAAGATTCATAGTCAAGAGGGCAACAGCCCAGATCGTCAGCTAAGGTCCCTAAATGTACGTTAAGTGGTAAAGGATGTGGGATTGCACAGACAACCAGGATGTTGGCTTAGAAGCAGCCACTCATTTAAAGAGTGCGTAATAGCTCACTGGTCGAGTGATCCTGCGCCGAAAATTTCCGGGGCTAAAACGTACTACCGAAGCTACGGCATCATTATGATGGGTAGGGGAGCTTCGTATGCAGGCTGAAGCATGACCGTAAGGACATGTGGACAGTATACGAGTGAGAATGTTGGCATGAGTAGCGAGACGTGGGTGAGAATCCCACGGGCCGTAAACCCAAGGTTTCCAGGGGAAGGTTCGTCCGCCCTGGGTTAGTCGGGACCTAAGCCGAGGCCGAAAGGCGTAGGTGATGGACAACAGGTTGATATTCCTGTACCGCCAATAAGCGTTTGAGAAATGGGATGACACAGTAGGATAAGCTAACCACACTGTTGGTTATGTGTGGCTAAGTACTGAGGCAGTCTAGATAGGCAAATCCGTCTAGATAATGCTGGGGTACGATGGGGAGCGAAATTTAGTAGCGAAGTAGCTGATTTCACACTGTCGAGAAAAGTCTCTATCGAGTTTAAAGGCGCCCGTACCGTAAACCGACACAGGTGGGTGAGGAGAGTATCCTAAGGCCAGCGAGAGAACTATTGTTAAGGAACTCGGCAAAATGACCCCGTAACTTAGGGAGAAGGGGTGCCATCCTTTGGATGGCCGCAGAGAATAGGCCCAAGCGACTGTTTACCAAAAACACAGGTTTCTGCTAAGTCGCAAGACGATGTATAGGAGCTGACGCCTGCCCGGTGCTGGAAGGTTAAGGGGATCTGTCAGGAGCAATCCGAAGCAGTGAACTTAAGCCCCAGTAAACGGCGGCCGTAACTATAACGGTCCTAAGGTAGCGAAATTCCTTGTCGGGTAAGTTCCGACCCGCACGAAAGGCGTAACGATTTGGGCACTGTCTCAACAATAGACTCGGTGAAATTGTAATCCCGGTGAAGATGCCGGGTACCTGCGACAGGACGGAAAGACCCCATGGAGCTTTACTGTAGCTTGACGTTGGGTCTTGGTACTACATGTACAGGATAGGTGGGAGACTATGAAGCATGAACGCCAGTTTGTGTGGAGTCATCCTTGGGATACCACCCTTGTAGTACTGGGATCCTAACCATAGGCCTTGAATCAGGTCTTGGGACACCGTCAGGTGGGCAGTTTGACTGGGGCGGTCGCCTCCTAAAAAGTAACGGAGGCGCTCAAAGGTTTCCTCAGCACGGTCGGAAATCGTGCGAAGAGTGCAAAGGCAAAAGGAAGCTTGATTGCAAGACATACAGGTCGAGCAAGGACGAAAGTCGGACTTAGTGATCCGGTGGTACCGCATGGAAGGGCCATCGCTCAACGGATAAAAGCTACCCTGGGGATAACAGGCTTATCTCCCCCAAGAGTCCACATCGACGGGGAGGTTTGGCACCTCGATGTCGGCTCATCACATCCTGGGGCTGTAGTAGGTCCCAAGGGTTGGGCTGTTCGCCCATTAAAGTGGTACGCGAGCTGGGTTCAGAACGTCGTGAGACAGTTCGGTCCCTATCCGTCGCAGGCGTAGGAAATTTGAGGAGACCTGTCCTTAGTACGAGAGGACCGGGATGGACGTACCTCTGGTGTACCAGTTGTTCTGCCAAGGGCATGGCTGGGTAGCTATGTACGGAATGGATAAGCGCTGAAAGCATCTAAGCGCGAAGCCAACTTCAAGATAAGATTTCCCACCGTAAGGGTAAGACCCCAGGAAGACTACCTGGTTGATAGGTCGAAGGTGTAAGTGCAGTAATGTATTTAGCTTATCGATACTAATAGGTCGAGGACTTGACCAATAAATGTTTGAGCAACGGATATGACTGAAGCGAGAGCGAAGGAATATCGTTGGCGACATGAATGAAATGAATTTTCATCTCTAAATGATATACAGTTTTCAGAGTATTAACTCTAAAAACATGCGGGTGTAGCTCAATGGTAGAGTTCCGGCCTTCCAAGCCGGCTGTGAGGGTTCGATCCCCTTCACCCGCTCCAAATAAAGATTATGTGGTTATTACAGCAAAGAGGATACACCTGTTCCCATTCCGAACACAGAAGTTAAGCTCTTTAGCGCTGATGGTACTTGGGGGGCGACCCCCTGGGAGAGTAAGACGTAGCCACGTAATCTTTTTTTATTTTAATTAAAGTCTAGAATTTTATATTCTAGGCTTTTTTTGTATTGAAATAAATTAAATAGTTTAACTACAGACAAATTTTATTTTAGATTTATAATAGATAGATAGAAATAGAATATTAATAAGGAAAAATATATTTAGAGTTCTAAATTTACAAAAATTACATCCAGATGTATACTATAAATAGTGAGTTTAAAAAACTTATAAATGGTTTGGAGGTTAGCTATGAATATAGGGGTTGTAGGAGTTAATCATAATTTAGCTCCAATTAGTATAAGAGAAGGTGTTTCCTTTACTGATTTACAGAAAATAGAAGCTATAAACTATCTACTAGATAAAGAGATAGAGGAAGTTATTATATTATCTACTTGTAATAGAAGTGAAATATATATTCAATCTAAAAACGTTGATGAAAAAGTAAAAGTTGTAGAAGATTTTTACGCAACATTTTTTGATAAGCCAGATGTAAAAGAATATTTATTTGTAAAAACACATAGAGAAGCAATAGATCATATATACAAAGTAACTGCTGGACTAGACTCTATAGTTTTAGGCGAAGATCAGATTCTAGGTCAAGTAAAAGATGCACATGAATTCTCTATGCAACTAGGTGCAAGCAAAAAGAAATTTAATAAATTATTTAGAGAGGCAATAACAACAGCTAAAGAAATAAAAAGTACAACTAAAATATCACAACAACCATTATCGATAAGTTATATAGGTGTAAAGTTTTTAGAAGAAAAACTAGGTAGTTTAGAGGGGAAAAATGCACTAGTTATAGGTGTAGGTAAAATGAGTAAGCTTACAATGAAGCACCTAGAAGAGGAAAAAATTAATACTATCTATGTATCAAATCGTAGTCATGGTAAGGTTAAAGAAATCGAAAATGATTTTAAAAACGTTGTTCTGATAGAATATGCTGATAGATACAAAATTCTTAATGATGTTGATATGGTTATAAGTGCTACAGCATCACCACATATTGTAGTTAGATATGATGAGATGCCAAAGCTTGAAAGAAAGATTTATATGATGGATATAGCTCTTCCAAGAGACATTGATCCTAAAATAAATGAATTAGAAAATATAGAAGTTTATGATATAGATAATTTAAAAGAAATACATGACAAAAATGACCAAAAGCGTAAAGAATTAGCTAATATAGGTTATGATATGATAAATAAAAGCATTGATGAATTTGTAGAATGGATGGATTCAACTCATATAGACCCAACTATAGAATCATTAAATGATAAATGCTTAGAAATAAGAGAAGATACATTAGATTATATATTTAGAAAATTAGACCTTGATACTAGAGAGAAAAAAATCATAGATAAGATGATGACATCAGCTCTTAAGAGACTAATAAGAGAACCAATAATAAATTTAAAGCAAACAAAAGATAAGGGAAAAAGAGAAGAATATATAAAATTAGTTGAAGAGCTATTTGAACTTTAAACTTTAGGAGGAACTAGAAAGATGAAAAATGAAAAGTCACTAAAAATATATGAAGAAGCAATAGAGTACATACCAGGCGGTGTAAATAGTCCAGTTAGAGCATTTAGATCAGTTGGATTAGATCCTGTTTTTATAGACAGAGCTCATGGAAGTAGAATATGGG
Organism: Romboutsia lituseburensis; assembly: GCF_024723825.1. NCBI lineage: Bacteria > Bacillati > Bacillota > Clostridia > Peptostreptococcales > Peptostreptococcaceae > Romboutsia > Romboutsia lituseburensis. The sequence goes on along the minus strand of NZ_JANQBQ010000001.1, from coordinate 2,143,473 downwards.
ATGTAGATGGTAATGAATATATAGATTATATATGTTCTTGGGGACCTCTTATGTTAGGTCATAGTCCTAAAGAAATAGTTGAAGGAATAGAAGAAATAGTAGCAAAAGGAACAAGCTATGGAGTTCCAACAGCGATAGAAGTTGAAATGGCAAAAATTATAGTTGAAGCTTACCCTGCAATAGATCAAGTTCGTATGGTTAACTCAGGTACAGAAGCTACAATGAGTGCTCTAAGAGTAGCAAGAGCTTACACAAAAAGAAATAAGATTTTAAAATTTGAAGGATGTTACCATGGACACTCTGATGCATTACTAGTTAAATCAGGTTCTGGAACGATAACATATGGAGTTCCAACAAGTCCTGGAGTACCAGAAGATGTTGTTAAGGATACATTAGTCTGTAAGTACAATGATTTAGATGAAGTTAGAACAATATTCAATGAGCAAGGTAATGAAATTGCAGCAGTTATAGTTGAAACAGTTTCAGGAAATATGGGAGTTGTTCCAGGAACTCAAGAGTTCTTACAATTATTAAGAGATATAACTAAAGAATATGGAACAGTTTTAATATTTGACGAAGTAATAACTGGATTTAGATTAAATTATAGTAGTTCAGTAGGGTATTTTGGTATAAAACCAGATATGGCTTGTTTCGGTAAAATAATAGGAGCTGGATTGCCAGTAGGTGCCTATGGAGGAACTAAAGAAATAATGAGTATGGTATCTCCAGTAGGTCCTGTTTATCAAGCGGGGACTTTATCGGGTAATCCATTAGCTATGTATATGGGTAAAAAGAACTTAGAAATATTAAGAGATAATCCTCAAATATATAAAAATTTAGAAGAAAAAGCTATAAGATTAGAAAAAGGATTAAAATCTAATGTTGAAAAGCTAGGATTAAATTACACTGTAAATAGAGCTGGATCATTAGTTTGTTTATTCTTTACAGAAGGGCCAATAAATAACTATGATGATGTAACTAAATGCGATGTAACTAAATTTAATAAGTATTTTGCAGAATTATTAAAGAGAGGGATACTTTTAGCACCAACTCAATTTGAGGCAATGTTCTTATCTAATGCTCATACAAATGAAGATATAGATTACACAATAAATGCTTGTTATGAAGCATTAAAAGCAGCTCATAATCTTTAAAAAATAAATAAAACAAAATTTCTTGTCTATTTTTAAACTAATAATAAAGGATATACAAATAATGTGTAGAATATTCTTTTATGTTGAACCTTTATTTGTTTGGATAAGTTTATATTAAAATTAGACAATACAATAAAATTGAGAAAGGGGATGTATTTAAAATAAATATACTTTAGTACATTCCCTTTTTTAAATAAAGCAATGAGAGGAGAAATAAAAATGTATTTATTAGAGAATATCTCAAAAAATATATATTCTTTAGATAAAAATTCTATTCAAAAAGCTAAAAATAGGCTTGATACACTTATAAAACCTAAAGGCAGCCTTGGAAAAATAGAAGATATTTGTATGCAATTAGCAGGAATATATGGAACAGCAAAATTTGATACTTCTAAGAAAGCAATAATAGCTTTTGCAGGAGATCATGGAGTCTATGAAGAAGGTGTAGCTCCAGATCCTCAAGATATAACTCAATTGCAATTTCCAAACTTTACAAAAGGTTTATGTGGAGTAGGTGCTTTAAGTAAATTTGTAGGAGCTGATGTTATAGCGGTAGATGTTGGCGTTAATTGTGACCATAAATTAGATGGAGTTAGGGACTACAAGATAAGAAAGGGAACATCAAATATGGCTAAAGGTCCTGCAATGACTAGAGAGGAAGCTATAAAATGTCTAGAAATTGGGATTGAAATGGCCGAAGAATGTATAGAAAAAGGATATAAAGTTATAGGAATTGGAGAGATGGGTATTTGTAACACTACTCCTAGTAGTGCAATAATATCTGTAATAGATGGATGTGATCCAGCTATAGTAACTGGAATAGGTGCAGGATTAAAAAAAGAAAGATTAAAACATAAAGCAGATACAATTAGAAATGCAATAGAATTAAACAAACCAAATCCAAATGATGGAATAGATATATTATCTAAAGTAGGTGGATTTGAAATAGGATCTATGGCTGGGGTAATATTAGGATGTAGTGCAAATAAAACACCAGTAGTATTAGATGGATTTATATCTTATGCAGCAGCACTACTAGCATACAAAATAAATCCTAAATCTAGAGAGTATATGATAGCATCTCATTTATCAGCTGAAGCTGGAACTCAAAAAGCATTAGAAATGCTAGATTTAAGTCCCGTACTTAATATGGATATGAGGCTAGGAGAAGGTAGTGGTGCAGCACTTGCATTTAATATAATAGAAGCATCAAACTATGCTTATCAAAACATGGCAACATTTGATGAAGTAGAATGGGTGTAAGTAGTTATTTAGATAGGAGAAGTACCATGAGCAAAATTATATTAGTAACAGGTGGAGCTAGGTCTGGTAAAAGTAATTTTGCAGAAAAATTATGCATAGACCAAAATAATAGCACAGCGTATATAGCAACTTCTATACCATTTGATGATGAGATGAAAGATAGAGTAAAGAAACATAAAGAAAGTAGACCACAAAATTGGAGTACTTATGAAATATATAAAGATATATACTCTATTATTAAAGAAATATCAAATAATCATGAGACAGTAATACTAGATTGTGTGACTTTATTAGTAAATAATTTAATGTTTACTTATGATATGGATATAGATAAAGCTAATCAAGAAGAAATAAATGAGTTAGAAAAGTATATAAAAGATCAAGTAAAAAAATTAATAGAAGAAATTAAAAAAACTAATCTATACTTTGTAGTTGTAACAAATGAGCTTGGAATGGCAGTAGTTCCAGCTAATAAATTAAGCAGAGTATACACAGATATTGTAGGTAGAATCAATCAACAAATAGCATCAGAAAGCGATGAAGTTTATTTTGTAGTAAGTGGTATACCTATGAAAATAAAGGGGTAGATTATGAAACGATTTATTGCATTACTTCAGTTTATGACCAGAATACCTATAAATATAGATGTAGGATTTGATGAGGAATTTCATAAGTCTATAACATATTTTCCTTTAGTTGGATTTGTACTAGGAGTACTTTTATTTTTAATAGGAACAATATGTGGTTATATATTTGATCCATTTGTAACAGCGATAATTATAACCTTAAGCTCTGTAGTTTTAACAGGTGGTCTTCATATAGATGGATTAGGTGACACTTTTGATGCTTTATACAGCTATAGAGATAAAGAAAAAATGTTAGAAATAATGAAAGATTCAAGGTTAGGTACAAATTCACTTTTAGCAGTAATGTTTGTTATTTTGCTTAAAGTAGGATTTATATACAGCATTATAAATAATGGATACATGTGGCTAGTAATGTTTATGCCTGTGATAGGAAGACTAGGTGTAATTAGGCTTACATATAAAACTGTTTCTCCAAGAGCTAAAGGCATGGGTAATATGTTTATAGGTAAATTAACAACAGGAATGTTTTTAACTGCTATAGTATATACAATAGTATTAATAACATTAATTGCAAGATTTATGTTCTTAACTCCGTTTGAAATTATAATTAAAGTGTTATTATCAATAATACTTGTGCTTTTATTCAATCAAATATTTAAAGGTCACGTATATAAAAAGATTGACGGAGTAACAGGTGATATATTAGGATGTAGTATAGAATTAGGAGAAGTAATATATTTACTTTACATATATCTAATAATAGGTTAAGCTAAAAGAGGAAAATAAATGACAAAATTAATTTTAGTAAGACATGCTTTGACAACTGACAATCAAAACAATAGATTATCAGGTCATATAGATAGCCAAGTAAGTGAAATTGGAAAGAAACAAATTAAACAACTTACTAGATATTTAGAAGATATAAAAATAGATAGTATCTATACAACAACATCTTCTAGGACTAAAGATACAGTTAAAGAGATATCTAAAATAAAGGATATACAAATAAAAGAAAAAGAAAACTTGAAAGAAATTAGTTTTGGTGATTTTGAAGGTATAACATTTGAAGATATAAAGAAAAGTTACCCTAATGAATTTCAAGATATGATAAATAAGGGATATGAATATAAGTATCCTAATGGAGAAAGTTTGATAGACTCATATAATAGAGTAGCTGATGAAATAAGTAATATACTTTCTGAAGAGAAAAATAAAACAGTACTTGTATGTTCCCATGGTGGAACTATAAGAAACATAATTACTTATTTAATATCAAATAGCTATAAATATCATTGGAACTTTAAAATTGATAATGCATCAGTTACAATTTTAGAAATAGATAATGGATTTACAGTAATACATACTATGAATAATACAAATTTTATGAGCCTTTAAAATTGAATATTAGATTAAAAGAGGTTTTTCTTTAAAGGAAAATTAAAAGGGAAAAAGGTGAAATGCCTTTGCAGCCCCCGCTACTGTAAAACGGACGAAACTAAAAATTGCCACTGTCTTAAAAGATGGGAAGGTATAGGAGTAGGATGAAGTTGAGCCAGGATACCTGCCTAATTTAATTTATTAATGAGATCTTCGGGGTGAAGGTTTTTATTTGATATATCATAGAATAAAAGTCCTAACTCTAACTAGAGCTAGGACTTTTTTTGTTATGAAATTTATAATGAGATAAAGGAAGTGAAACAGTGGGCAAAAAAATAATGTTACAAGGGACAGCATCAAATGTTGGGAAAAGTATTTTAACTGCTGGTCTATGTAGAGTGTTTAAACAAGATGGATATAGTGTTGCACCATTTAAATCACAAAATATGGCATTAAATTCTTTTATAACAAAAGAAGGATTAGAAATGGGGAGAGCACAAGTTTTTCAAGCTGAAGCAGCAGGAATAGAACCTATTGCAGATATGAATCCAATATTATTAAAACCATCAGGAAATCATAGATGCCAGGTGATTGTAAGGGGAAAAGTAAGAGAGGACATGTCTTCTTCGGACTATCATACATATAAGCCAATACTAGCAAAAGAACTAAAGGATATTTTTAAAAGTTTTAGTGATAAGTATGATGTTGTAGTAATGGAAGGTGCAGGTAGTACAGCTGAGATAAATTTAAAGGAACATGATATTGCGAATATGGGTATGGCAGAAATTGCAGATGCTCCAGTAATAATTGTTGGAGATATAGATAGAGGTGGAGTATTTGCATCACTAGCAGGTACAATGCTTTTATTAAGTGAAGAAGAAAGAAAAAGAGTTAAGGGTGTAATTATAAATAAATTTAGGGGAAGAAAAGAACTTTTAGGTGAAGGAATAAAAATGTTAGAAGAAATAATAAAAGTTCCTGTTCTTGGGGTTATTCCTTATAGTGATATAAAAATAGAAGATGAGGATAGCGTAACTACTAAATTTAAAACAAAGATGGATAAAAATGATATTCATATAGAAATAATTAGAACACCTCATATGTCTAATTTTACAGATTTTAATATATTTGAAACACAAGAAGATGTAAGTATTAGATATGTAGGATATGGAGAAAGTTTAGGAAATCCAGATATAGTAATTTTACCAGGAAGCAAAAGTACAATTGATGACTTAAAGTATATAAGAGAAAGTGGATTAGAGGAGCAAATAAAAGAGCTTCATAAAAAGGGTAAACTAATATTTGGAATATGTGGTGGATATCAGATGTTAGGTAAAAAACTTAGAGATCCATATCATGTTGAAGGTGATACTGAGGAGTTTGATGGAATAGGTTTATTAGATACTATAACGACTTTTGAAAAAGAAAAAACTACGACACAAGTAAACGCTATTATAAGTCAAAAACTTAATGGATATATGAGTAATTTAGGTGGAAAAAAAGTAAAAGGTTACGAAATACATATGGGAATAACTGATATAGGAAGTAGTGTAAATAGTCTAAATACAATAACTAAAAAATTGGATGAACAGGTAAATTATCAAGAGGGAAGTGTAAATCAAGAGGGGAATGTAGTTGGAACATATCTTCATGGAATATTTGATGATGTAGATTTTACAAGATCACTTTTAAATAATATAAGAGAAGCTAAAGGATTAGAAAAAGTAAAAAGTAGTGTTGCTTCTTTTGAAGAATTTAAGCAAAAAGAATATGATCGACTTGCTGAATTGCTAAGAGAACATTTAGATATAAAAAAAATATATGAAATTATGGATGAACATGAAAAATCAGTAATAAAAAAATAAATTATATAATTGGGTGGAATATATGAAAAAAATTTTAATAGCAGGAACTAATAGTGGTGTAGGTAAAACAACTATATCGCTAGGAATAATGCAGGCTCTAACTAAAAGAAATATGAGAGTACAGCCATATAAAGTAGGTCCAGATTATATAGACCCATCTTACCATACTTTTATAACAGGAAGACATTCAAGAAATTTAGATTCATACATGCTAAATGATGAGCAAATCAAATACGTTTTTAATAAAGCATCAGATGATGCTGATATATCAGTAGTAGAAGGTGTAATGGGATTATATGATGGAATAGGAATAAACTTAGATAATTGTACAAGTTCGCATACATCAAAAATACTTAAAGCTCCTGTGATACTAGTTATAAATGGTAAAGCTATGGCAGCATCAAGTGCAGCTATGGTATTAGGATATAAAGAACTAGATAAAGATGTAAATATAAAAGGTGTAATAGTAAATAATGTAAGGACTAAGACACATTATGAAATTATAAAAGAAGCCATCGAAACATATTGCGGTGTTGAAGTTTTAGGGTACTTCCCACCTAACAATGAATTTTCATTAGAATCTAGGCATTTAGGACTTGTGCCAAGTGTAGAGATAGATGGTTTAAAAAACAAGTTTAATAGCTTAGCTGAGGAAATAGAAAAGTATATAAATATAGATAGGATTATAGAAATTTCAGAGACTGAAGAAATAGAAAGCACATTTAAATTAGATAATTTTATAGAAGAAAATAAAGTTAAAGGAAAATCAATAGCTATAGCTTATGATAAAGCTTTTAATTTTTACTATAGAGAAAATATAGAATTACTAGAAGAGTTAGGTTTAGATATAAAATACTTTAGTCCATTAAAAGATAATAAGGTACCAAAATCAGATTATATTTATATAGGTGGAGGATTCCCAGAAATATTTAGTAAAGAAATAGAAGCAAATGTATTAATGAGAGAATCTATAAAAGAAGCTCATGAAAACAATATACCTATCTATGCAGAATGTGGTGGACTTATGTACTTAGGTCAAACCCTGTTAGATAAAGAAAATATATCTTATGATATGGTAGGTATATTTGAAGGGAATAGTAAAATGACAACATCCCTAAAAAGATTTGGATATTGTTATGGTACTGCAAAAGGTGATACCGTTTTATCTAAGGCTGATGAAATGATAAAAGGTCATGAGTTCCATCACTCTGTATTTGAAACAGAAGAGGAATGTGCATACGTTATGAGAAAAGAAAGAGATGGAAAAGTAGTTAACGAGTGGGAAGGTGGATATAGTAAAAATAATACTTTAGCTACATATTTACATACTCATTTTTATAATAATTTAGATTGTATAAAAAACTTATTAAACAATAGAGTAGATAAGTATTTAGAGGAAGGAAACAACTAATATGAATATAGTATCTATTTATATAGGATATATAATTGATTTAATTATAGGTGATCCATATTCCTTCCCTCATCCAGTTAGATATATTGGAAAATTAATAAAAGTGACTGAAAATAAAATAAGAAATATAGCTAAAACAGATAAAGGTTTAAAAATAGGTGGATTTGTTTTATGGACTATAACAGTAGGACTAACTTACCTAGTAACTTATATGATAGTTAAGTTATTTAGTTTTATTCCAGGTGGCTACATAATTGCTAATTCAGTTTTAATATATACAACATTAGCAACTAAGTGTTTAAAAGATGAAGCTATAAAAATATATAATGTTCTAAAAACAGGAGATATAGAAAAGTCTAGAACACAGCTATCTTACATAGTAGGAAGGGATACTACTGATTTAGATGAAGGTGAAATAATAAGGGCAACAGTAGAAACTGTAGCTGAAAATACAGTAGATGGAATAATTGCACCAATGTTTTATGCATTTATTGGTGGAGCGCCACTTGCTATGGCTTATAAAGCAATAAATACTTTAGATTCTACAGTAGGATATAAAAATGAAAAGTATAAAGATTTAGGATTTGCATCAGCTAAAATAGATGATGTTGCAAATTATATACCTGCAAGAATAGCAGTACTACTAATGTCTATAGGGAGTTTGCTATTAGGATATGACTATAAAAAAGCATCTCAAATAGCAGTAAGAGATAGAAAAAATCATAAAAGTCCTAACTGTGCTTATCCAGAAGGGGCAGTTGCCGGTGCTTTAGGAGTACAGCTAGGAGGAACTAATATATACTTTGGCCAAGCTGTTTATAAGCCTACTATAGGAGATAAAATAAGAGAAATTGAAATAGAAGATATAGTGAAAACAAATAAAATAATGTATGCAACTTCGTTAACTTCAATGGTTATATTTACTGCATTATTTATTCTTATATAATTTAAACAATACTTGAGTGAATGTATAGAGGATTATACTTCACTCAGGTAAAATTATTTCAGTTTATACTTAAGCAAATTGAGATGCCTGAATTTATTTAGGTATAAATTGAAAATTAGGGGGTGGACATATGAAAGACTTAGGTCATGGAGCTAATGTAAATGAAATAGCGCAAATGTATAATATAGACCCAAAAAAGATAATTGATTTTAGCTCAAACATAAATCCTAAAGTAGTACCTGATTTAGATAAATATATTCTTGAAGGATTAGAGAACTGTAAGGGCTATCCAGATATAACTTATACAAGTTTAAAAAATAATATATCAGAATATATAGGTTTAAATTCAGATTTTATAATACCTGGAAATGGTGCAACAGAAATAATTTATTTATTAATGAAGAGTATAGGCAAAAGACTAGCTATATTAAATCCTACTTTCTCAGAGTATGGAAGAAGTGCAAGTTTAAGTGGATTAGATGTTTTAAATTTAGACTTAGATAGTAAAAATGAATTTTCTATAGATTTAAATCAAATAAAAGAAAATATTGATAAATTTGATAGTTTGTTTGTGTGTAATCCAAATAATCCAAATGGTAAAGTAAAAGATTTAACAGAATTACTTAATCTAATGAAACAACATAATAAGCTGCTTATAGTAGATGAAACTTTTATGGAATTTGTAGGATTAGAAGAAAATTTTAGTTTAGTAAAATATGTAGAAGAATATAAAAATCTATTTATACTTAAAGCTGTTACTAAATTTTTTGGATTACCAGGTTTGAGATTAGGATATGGGCTAACTAGCAACATAGAAATAATTGAAAATATTTATAAATATAAAGAGCCATGGACAATAAATTCATTTGCAGATACATTATCAAATTATATATTTAAGGATAGACAATATATAAAAGAAAGCAAAGAATATTATATAAAAGAACGTAACTATATGCTAAAAGAACTAAGAAGTATAAGTGAGATAAATGTATATGATACAGATACTAATTTTATACTAATTAAGCTCAATAATAGAAGGTCTAATGAAATAAAAGTCGAATTATTAAATAAAGGGAATATTCTTGTAAGAGATGCATCGAATTTTATCGGATTAGATGATAGTTACATAAGAGTAGCTATAAAATCTCATGAAGAAAATGAAATCCTTATAAAACATATGAAAAATTTATTAGGTGATTAGAATGAAATATTATGGTATTTGTCCAGCATCGTGTGGCGAATTTGTTCAAGGCATTAGGGACAAAGAAGAGTATTTGAGCTCATATGCAATAGATATGTATTCAATAGTAACTCTAGAAGAAAAATTAAACAATATAAGTTTAGGACCATCAAAATCTAGAAAAGCAATAGAAGAAGTATTTAAAAAATTTAGATTGCCAGTTAAAGATAGTAAAAATATATCTTTAAATATTGATAGCCAAATTCCTGTTGGAAAGGGAATGGCAAGCTCTACGGCAGATATAGGAGCTACAATATTTGCTACATTAGATTTAATAAATAAAAATTTAACTGGTGAAGAAATATCTAAGTTAGCATCAACAATAGAACCAACAGACTCTACATACATAGAGGAGAATTGCATATTCAATCCACTAAATGGAGAAGTGATAAAGTATATAGGAAATATAAAAAATTCTAAAGTAATAATATTAGAACCTAATAAAACTTTAGACACTATGAAGATTAGAAATACTCCTAATTATAAGGATATAAAACTTCAAAATAAAGAGATTATAAAAGAATCATTTTATTTACTAGAAGAAGGAATAAGAAAAAATGACCTATCTATAATAGGTAAAGCTTGCACAATGAGCGGTCTGGCTAATGAAAATATAGATGAAAAAGAAGGTCTTAAAGAAATTATAGAAATATCTCAAAACTATGGAGCTTATGGTGTTAATATTGCTCATAGTGGAACTGTAGTTGGTATATTAATTGATGAACACATGGATGATAAAAAACTTATAGAAAAGCTAAAAAGTTATAAATTAGATAAAGTTTATAACAAAATATATACGCATAATATTATAGATGGTGGAATTAGGAGGAAATTAGAATGGAATACATCAAAAATCCTATGAAAATAGAAGAAAAAAGTTTTGAAATGATACAAGACATAATAGATGAAATAAGACCAGGCTATGAATTTAAAAATAACGTTGAAGAGAAGATAATAAAACGTTCAATACATACAACAGCGGATTTTGAATATCTAGATATTCTTAAAATATCAGATAAAGCAGTAGAAAGCATAATAGATGCGCTTAAAAATAATGCAACTGTATATACAGATACAAATATGGCATTAAGTGGGATAAATAAAAAAAGATTAGAATCTTTAGGATGTAAGTACAAATGCCTAGTAGCAGATGAAGAAACTGCAAAATTAGCTAAAGAAAAATCTATTACTCGCTCAATGGCAGCTGTAGAAATAGCAGCAAAAGAGCCAGGAAGAAAATTATTTGTATTTGGTAACGCTCCAACAGCATTATATAAAGCTATGGAAATGAAAAATTCTAATGAATTAGAATTAGATGCTATTGTAGGCGTGCCAGTAGGATTTGTAGGGGCAGCAGAATCTAAAGATGAATTAGAAAAAACAGATATACCATATATAATTTCAAAAGGAAGAAAAGGTGGTAGCAATTTAGCAGCAGCTATAATTAATGCTATTTTATACACTATGTAGGTAATAGTATGGAAGAATATGTGTATATAGATGGTAAAAAGTATAAAAGAGGATATACAACAGGTTCTTGTGCTACTGGAGCAGCAAAAGCTGCAACTTATATGCTATTAACTAAAAAGAGAACAGAAACTATAAATATAGATACACCTAAAGGAATTTTTCTAACACTTAAAGTAGATAACATAGTTATTATGGATAATTATGTGGAGTGTTCTATAGAAAAAGATGGCGGAGATGATATTGATGCAACGCATACTATGCATATTCATGCTAGAGCCGAAATTATTAAAAAACAAGGTGATGAAGATATAGTTGTATGTGGCGGAAATGGTATAGGAGTTGTAACTAAAAAAGGTCTTAGTGTAGAAGTAGGAAAGGCAGCTATAAATCCTGTTCCTATGAAAATGATAAATAGTGAAATAAGAAAAATAATTGGTGATGATAGTAGCCAGTATTTAGATGATGATAAAGCTTTAAAAATAACTATATTTGCACCTAAGGGAGAAGAAATTGCTAAAAAAACATTTAACCCAAGATTAGGAATAATAGGTGGAATATCGATTATAGGAACAACAGGAATTGTTGAACCTATGAGTGATGAAGGTTGGAAAAAATCGTTATCAATAGAACTTCAAATGAAGAAAGAACAAGGCTTAAATAAAATAATCTTAGTTCCTGGTAATCATGGAGAACAGTTTATAAAAGAAAATTTGAACTTAGATATGAAATATGTAGTTAGAACAAGTAACTTTATAGGTTATATGCTAAAGGAAGCTCAAAGAATGGGATATAAGGAAATTCTTATGGCTGGTCATATTGGTAAATTTATAAAATTATCAGCAGGAATATTTAACACTCATAGTAAAGTTGCAGATGCTAGAAGTGAAATATTAGTTTCAAATTTAGCTATGATGGGAGCACCATACGAGTTTTTAAAAAAAATTAATGAATGTTTAACTGCAGAAGAAGCTGTTGAAATTATAGATAATAGTGAGTATAAAGACTTTTACAATTTGATATGTAACAAGTGTAAGTTTAAAGTAAATCAATATTTAGGTGATGATGAAATAAAAGTAGAGGTCATGATATTCTCTATGGACAAGACCTTACTAGGAAAATCTAATAATACAGACAGTTTAGTGGAGGTATTTAGATGATAAATGTTATAGGCTTAGGTCCAGGAAACACAGATTACATAACGAAGCTAGGAGAAAAGCTACTAAATAGCTCTGATGTAATAATTGGAGGGAAAAGAAATTTAGAATCTATTACAGATTTCAAAGGAAAAAAAATAGAGCTAGCCTCAAACTTAAAAGAAATAATAGAGTACATAAATAATAATAAAGATAAACAGATATCTGTACTAGCATCAGGAGATCCATTTATTTATGGAATAGGGAGATATTTATCTAAAAATATAGAACCAAAAGATTTAAATGTAGTATCTGGAATAAGTTCATTACAGTATATTTTTTCAAAGGTACATATAGATATGAATGATTTATATATAACTAGTAGTCATGGAAAGACACCAGATTTTGATTATGTATTAGATCATAAAAAAGTATGTATGGTAACTGATAAAATAATAGGTCCAAAAGAGATCTGTAAAGAAATTTTAAAAAGAGATTTAGATAGAACAGTAATTGTTGGAGAAAATTTATCTTATGACAATGAAAAAATAACTATAGGAAGCCCAGAGGAAATATTGAATATAGATGAATTTGATATGTGTGTAGTAGTAATACTTGAAGATTATTAAAGTCATAAAATAGGTGGAGATTGCACATGAAAAATAGTGAGTTTATAACAGGAAAAGTTCCTATTACAAAAGAAGAAGTAAGGGCCATATCTATAATGAAATTAGATTTAGTAAATGCTAAGAGATTTATAGATGTAGGAGCAGGGACAGGAAGTGTAACTGTAGAAGCAGCGTACAATTATCCAAATCTAGATGTTATATCAATAGAAAGAAATGATAGTGCATTAGAGTTAATAAATAAAAATGTAGATAAATTTAATTTGAAAAATGTTGAAATTATCAAAGGATATGCCCCCGTAGAAATAGATAAAAAAGTAGATGCTATATTCTTAGGAGGTACAGGCAATAACCTAAATGAAATTTTATCATGGTCTAAGAATTTATTAATTGATGGCGGAAGGTTAGTTGCTAATTTTATTATAGTAGAAACATTTAATGAGACACTTAGATTATTAAGAGAATATGGATTTGAAAATATAGATGTTTCAGTTTTAAATGTATCAAAATTAGAAAAGCTGGGAAGAGGAGAATATTTTAAACCTCTAAACCCAATTTATATAATATCTTGTGAAAAAGGGAGAGATTAATATGTTAAATAAAGTACATTTTGTAGGAGCAGGACCAGGGGATAAGGAATTAATAACTCTTAAAGGATATAAGCTTTTAAGTAATGCTGATGTAGTTATATATGCAGGATCTTTAGTAAACCCAGAACTTTTAGAATATTGTAAAGAGGGATGTGAAATACACAATAGTGCACATATGGATTTACAAGAAATAATAGATGTAATGGAAAAAGGTGTTAAAGCTGGAAAATCAGTTGTAAGACTACAGACAGGTGATTTCTCTATATATGGATCAATAAGAGAGCAAGTTGAAGATTTAAATAAATTAGAAATTGACTTTGATTGTACTCCAGGAGTAAGTTCATTTTTAGGGGCAGCTTCTGCGTTAGGTGTTGAGTACACAGTTCCAGAAATATCTCAAAGTGTAATAATTACAAGAATGGAAGGAAGAACTCCAGTTCCAGCTAAAGAATCAATAGAATCTTATGCAGCTCATCAAACATCTATGGCAATATTTTTATCAGTACAGGATATAGAAAAAGTCGTAGAAAGGTTACATGAAGGGGGATATCCAATGGATACTCCAATAGCTGTTGTATATAAAGCTACATGGGCAGATGAAAAAATAGTTAGAGGTACTTTAGAAGATATAGCTGATAAAGTAAGAGAAAATGGAATAAAAAAGACTGCTTTAATATTAGTTGGTAAATTCTTAGGAACAGATTACAATAATTCGAAGTTGTATGATAAGGACTTCAAACATGAATACAGAAAATAAAAATATAGCAATAGTTTGTATAACAGAAAATGGAAAAAATCTAGCATTGCAAATAAACTCTTTAATAAAAGAAAGTCATGTTTACATAGTAAAAAATAAAAAAAATAACTTGAAATTAGATACTAAAAAAGAAAATGTATTTTTAATTGAAGAGAAGTTAAGTGAATTAGTTCAAAAGTTATTTATTAAATATGACTATATATTATTTATAATGGCAACGGGTATAGTTGTTAGGATTATAGCGCCACATGTACAAAGTAAGTTTAGTGATCCAGCCATACTAGTAACTGATGAAAAAGGTATGAATATCATAAGTTTACTAAGTGGTCATATGGGTGGAGCTAATGAAATGACTAATTACATAAGTAGACTAATAAATGCTAACCCGGTGATAACAACAGCAACGGATGTTAATAAAAAATCATCATTAGATATGATTGCAAAGAAGCTAGATGCTCATATAGATAATTTTAGAGACAATGTAAAAGATGTAAATGCAATGATTGTTAATAATCAAGAAGTTGGTATTTATATAGATGGAAAATACGAAGTAGATACTAGAGGGTTTAAAGTCTTACAAAGTATAGAAGAAATAAAAAACTTTGATAAGGTAGTTGTTATAAGCCATAAAAATAAAGTTTTTGATTATATAAAATATAGATTAGATAAAGCATATGTACAAGAAAAAATAATTAAAGTTATTCCAAAAGATATAGTTATAGGAATTGGATGTAGAAGAAATACAGAAAGCCAATTGTTACAAGAGTCACTAAACGATTTGTTACAACAACACAATATAGACTCTAAAGCTATAAAGAATATTGGAAGCATAGATATTAAATATAATGAAAAAGCGATTATAGATTTAGCAAATTATTATGATGTAGAATTTAAAACTTTTTCAGCAGAAGAAATATCAAAAGTAGATTATTTGTATGATAAATCAGAGTTTGTAAAAAAGAATGTTGGCGTATATTGTGTAGCAGAGCCTGTAGCACATATATTAAGCAGTGGAAATTTAATAATAAAAAAACATAAATTTAGAGGAATAACAATTTCGGTAGGGAGAGTGACTAAATGATATACGTTATAGGTATAGGGCCAGGAAGTAAAGAATTAATGACTATGCAATGTATAGAAGCTATAAAAGATTCTGAGGTTATAGTAGGATACAAAACATATATAAACTTAATAACAGATTTAATAGAAGATAAAGAAGTAGTACAAAATGGAATGAGACAAGAAATTGATAGATGTAAAGAAGCTGTTGAAATAGCTAAAACTGGTAAAAAAGTAGCTGTCATAAGTAGTGGAGATGCAGGAATATATGGTATGGCAGGATTAATATTAGAATTAACTTCAAAAGAAGAAAAAAATATAGATGTAAAAGTAATACCAGGAGTTACAGCTAGTATAGGAGCAGCAGCAATATTAGGAGCACCTATAATGCATGATTTTTGTCATATAAGTTTAAGTGATTTATTAACTCCTTGGGATGTAATTGAAAAAAGATTAAGATTAGCAGCTGAAGCTGATTTTGTTATTTGTTTATATAATCCAAGAAGTAAAGGTAGAAGTGAACATTTAGCTAAAGCATTTGAAATAATGGGTGAGTTCAAAGCTGGAAGCACTCCTGTTGGAATAGTAAAAGATGTAGGAAGAGAAAAAGAAGAAAAGTTTGTATGTACGTTTGATACTATGGACTTTGAGAGAGTAGATATGACTACTATGGTTGTAATAGGTAATAAATCAACATTTATACATGATGACTTAATGATAACTCCTAGAGGTTATACTGTATGATTTTAGTTTTGGGAGGAACATCTGACAGCTTAGAGATATGCAGCATATTAAACAAAAAGAAAGACTTGTCATACAAACTTTCCGTAACAACTAGTTACGGAGAAGACCTTGCAAAAAAACATGCAAAAGATGTCGTAACAGGTAAATTATCTAAAGAAGATATGATAACTTTTATAAAACAAAATAATGTAAATAAAATAATAGATGCAACGCATCCGTATGCTGTTGAAGTTTCTAAAAATGCAATTGAATGTTCAAATGAATTAAATATAGAATACTTAAGATATGAGCGAAATTCATTGATTGATGAAATAAATTATAACAATAAGTATATAGTTAGCTCTATTGAAGAAGCTTGTGAGATTGCTAGAGAAAAAGGAAAAAATATATTTATAGGAACTGGAAGCAAAAATCTACCTCAGATAGTTGATTATATACCTGACAGAAATTTAATTGTAAGAGTACTACCAACAGCTGAAGTAATAACAAGTTGCGAAAGTTTAGGGTTAAATGCAGATAATATAATAGCTATGAAAGGCCCTTTTAGTCAAGGTATAAATGAAGAGTTTTATAAACACTATGATGTAGATGTAGTTGTTACGAAAGAAAGTGGTATAAATGGTGGATTTTTAGAAAAGGTAAATGCCTGCGAGACATTAAATATACCAGTGGTTATAATAACTAGACAGAAAATGGATTATCCTAACGTAGTTAATGATATTAAAGAATTAGAACATTTATTATAAATTTTTATATAAGGTGGATTGAGCATGAAAAAAGCAATTTTAGTAGTTAGTTTTGGGACAAGTTATAAAGAAACAAGAGAAAAAACAATAGAAGCTTGTGAGAGAAAAATAAAAGAAGGTCTAGATGGATATGATTTTCATAGAGCATATACTTCTAACATGATAATAAAGAAGTTAAAAAATAGAGATGGTATAAACATAGAAAACCCAATACAAGCTTTAGATAGATTGTATGATGAAGGGTATGAAGAAGTTATAGTTCAAACTCTTCATATAATATGTGGAGAAGAATTTAATAAACTAAAAGAACAAGTTGAAAGCTACCAAGGTAAATTTAAAAAAATTATATTAGGTAGACCATTATTAACATATATTGATGATTATAAAGAAGCCGTTGAAGCTATTAATCATCAAATACCACAAATGGAAGAAGATGAAGCTGTAGTATTTATGGGACATGGGACATTCCATGAATCTCATTCATCATATCCGGCATTAGAGTATATGTTAAGAGATGCTGGAATAAATGCATATGTAGGAACTGTTGAAGGTTATCCAGAATTAGATCAAGTTATTGACAGGTTAAAGGTGAATAATATTAAAAAAGTAAATCTTATGCCTTTCATGTTAGTTGCAGGAGACCATGCTATAAATGATATGGCAGGAGACGAAGAAGATTCTTGGAAAACTATATTAGAAGAACATGGATTTGAGATAAAAGTGCATTTAAAAGGATTAGGAGAAAATCCTTATATACAAGATAAGTTTATGAACCATGCACATGATTGTATAGAAAAATTAAACCAATTAGAAGAAATATGTTAATTAACTAGGAGGAGATTGAAAATGGCAAAATTTTATGGAATAGGAACAGGACCTGGAGATAGCTCATTATTAACAGTTAAAGCAGTAGAAACATTAAAAAATTTAGATATATTATATACACCAGAAGCTAGAAAAGGTGGAGAAAGTTTAGCATTATCTATAGTAAGTGAATACTTACCAGAATCATTAGAAATAAAATCTAGACATTTTCCAATGAACTTTAATGATGGAGAAAAGATATTAGCGTGGAATCAAGTTGCCGATGAAATAGTAGAAGATGTAAAAGAAGGTAAAAATGTTGGATTTGTAACTTTAGGGGATCCAATGATATATAGTACATATGTATATATAATGGAAAGACTTATAGGAAGTATAGATGTAGAAACTATACCAGGAATATCTTCATTCTCTAACATAGCATCTAATCAAAATTTCCCATTAGTTATGGATAGAGAACCATTAATAATAATTCCTTGCACAATAGAGGAAGAAAAGATAGATTATGCACTAGAAAATTATAGCTCTATAGTTTTAATGAAGGTTTATAAAAACTTTAAAGAGATAGTTTCTAAATTAGAAAGAAATGGACTTATAGAGTATTCTATATTAGTAAGCAATTCGTCACAAGATGGGGAAGTGGTATATAATGATTTAAGAGAAGTAAATCTTGAAGAAAAAATATCGTATTTCTCAACTATCCTAGTTAATAAGGAAGTAAAAAAAGCAGTTAAAGTAGGATAATCAAAGGAAAGTCCAAAGGAGATTTGAGTCATGAAAATAGTAGTTGGAACTAGGGGGAGTAAGCTGGCAGTTACTCAAACTAACTGGGTTATAGATAGATTAAAAGAAAAAAATCCTAGTGTAGAATTTGAAGTTAAAATAATAAAAACTAAAGGCGATATAATACAACACGTAAGCCTTGATAAAATAGGAGATAAGGGATTATTTGTAAAAGAGATAGAACAACAGCTCTTAGATGGTGGAATTGATATGGCTGTTCATAGTATGAAAGACATGCCATCATCATTACCAGAAGGGTTGAAATTTGCAAGTATTCCAAAGAGAGAAGATCCAAGAGATGTATTAATACTTAAAGAGGGATATAGTTCTCTAGAAGATTTGCCAAAAGGTGCAACAATAGGTACAGGGAGTAAAAGAAGAAAATATCAATTATTAAATCATAGACCAGATTTAAATATAGTGTCTATAAGAGGTAATGTAGACACAAGAATAAGAAAAATAGTAGATGAAAACTTAGATGGAGTAGTATTAGCTGCATCTGGAATCTTAAGAGTAGGTTTAGAAGAAAAAATTAGTTATTATTTACCTACAGATATAGTTGTACCAGCACCAGCGCAAGGTGCATTAGCTATAGAAATAAGAAAAAATGAACCTAAAATAGATGAAGTAATAAACTCTTTAAAAGATGAAATAACGGAAATTCAGGTTGCTGCTGAAAGAGGATTTCTGGATGGAGTAAATGGAAGTTGTCATATTCCTATGGGTGCTTACTGTAAAGTTGATGGAGAAACAATAAATCTTACTGGATTGTATGGAGATGAAGAAGGTAAGGTATTAGTTATAAAATCAATGGAAGGTAGTGTACATGCACCAAGAGAATTGGGAATAGAATTGGCTAAATTAATTTTAAAGGAGTATGATGGTCATGAAAGGTAAGGTTTATTTAGTAGGAGCAGGGCCTGGAGATTATAAGTTATTAACACTAAAAGGGCTAGAGTGTATAAAAAAAGCAGATGTTATAGTTTATGATAGATTAGCAAATATAAACTATCTAAAAGAAGCTAAGCCTAATTGTGAGTTTATATATGTAGGTAAAGCATCTAGCAATCATGCACTTCCTCAGGATGATATAAATAGAGTAATCGCTGATAAAGCTAAAGAAGGAAAAATAGTAACAAGGCTTAAAGGTGGAGATCCATATGTATTTGGAAGAGGTGGAGAAGAAGGCGAAGTTTTATTCTCAGAAGGTATAGATTTTGAAGTTATACCAGGAATAACTTCTGCGATAGGTGGATTATGCTATGCAGGTATACCTATAACTCATAGAGACCATGCATCCTCTTTCCATGTTATAACAGGACACCTTAGAGATGATGATAAAGAAAATCCAGAAATAAACTGGAATGCTTTAGCTAATACAAATGGAACTCTAGTATTTTTAATGGGAGTTGCAAATTTAGAAAAAATCAGTGCAAATCTAATAAAAGAAGGTAAATCTAAAGATACTCCAGTTGTACTTGTAAGTTGGGCGACTAGATATAATCAAAGAGTTATAACATCTACATTAGAAAATGTATATGAAACGGCAGTAAGAGAAAATGTAAAACCTCCTACTTTAATAGCGGTTGGAGAAGTAGTAGGATTAAGAGATAAGTTAAACTTCTTTGAGAATAAGCCTTTATTTGGAAAAAGTATAATGGTTACTAGATCAAGAACTCAAAGCAGTAGTTTAGTAGAAAAAATAATGGACTTAGGAGGGAATCCTATAGAGATTCCTACTATAAAAATAGATAAATTTGAAGATAACACTGAGTTAGAAAATGAAATTAAAAATATTAAAGAATATACTTACTTAGTACTTACAAGTAAAAATGGAGTTGACATATTCTTTGATAAGTTAGATGAAATGGGACTAGATAGTAGAGCATTAGCTAATTTAAAAATTTGTGCTATAGGTTCAGCTACAGCAAAAGAAATTAAAAACAGAGGTATTAATGCAGATATAGTTCCAGGAAAGTTTATAGCAGAATACTTATTTGATGAATTAAAGCCAATTCTAAAGTCTACAGATAAAGTGTTAATGCCTAGAGCTAAAAATGCTAGAGATTTTTTAGTTGATAAAATAGGTGAAATATGTGAAGTAAAAGAAGTTCATACATATGAGACGGTAGTAGATCCTACAAGAAGAGAAGAAGTATTAGAAGTGTTAACTAAAGATGATATTAATTATATAACTTTTGCTAGTTCATCAACTGTTAAAAACTTTGTTGAGATTATAGGTAAAGAAAATATAGATAAATTATCAAATATTAAGATAATATCTATAGGGCCTATAACAACACAAACAGCTAAAGAATTTAACTTAAATGTCTATAAGGAAGCTGAAGTAGCTACTATAGATGGTATGGTTAAAACAATAATTGAAGATTAGTAAAAACTTAAAATTTATAAAATATAATACTTAGTTAGTTAATAAGTTGTACTATCAAAGTTAAAATACTTCATAGGACAACTTATTAATTGTATTAAGTATTATTATATATGGAGGTATTAAAGTGTTAAGACGACCAAGAAGATTAAGAGCAAATAAAGCAATTAGAAATTTAGTGAGAGAAACTAAGTTAAATGTAGAAGATTTTATATATCCATTATTTATAGTAGAAGGAGAAAATATAAAAAGAGAGATTTCATCTTTACCAGATGTATATCACTTCTCAATAGATATGTTAGAAGATGAAATAAAAGAAATTAAAGAGTTAGGCATAGAGCATGTAATATTATTTGGAATTCCTCATGATGATGAAAAAGATGCATGTGGAAGTGAAGGATATAATGATAATGGTATAGTTCAAAGAGCTATAAGAAAAATAAAAGAAATAGATGCAGATATGAACGTAATAACAGATGTATGCATGTGTGAATATACAAGTCATGGTCATTGTGGAATTTTAACAGATAGTGGATATGTAGATAATGATAAAACATTAGAGTACTTAGCTAAAATAGCAGTAAGTCATGCTAAAGCTGGAGCTGATATGGTTGCTCCATCTGATATGATGGACGGAAGAATAAAGGCATTAAGAGAAGCTTTAGATAAAGAGGGATATGAGCATATAGCAATAATGTCATATAGTGTTAAATATGCATCTACATTCTATGGTCCATTTAGAGAAGCTGCAAATTCAGCACCATCATTTGGAGATAGAAAAACGTATCAAATGGATCCTGCAAATAGTGATGAGGCTTTAATTGAGTCTGAATTAGATGTTTTAGAAGGTGCAGATATACTTATGGTAAAACCAGCATTATCGTATTTAGATGTAATAAGAAGAGTAAAAGATAATTATGATTTACCTCTAGCTGCATATAATGTAAGCGGTGAGTATGCAATGCTTAAGTCAGCAGTTAAAAATGGGATATTAAGTGAAGGGGCTATATATGAATCTGTTATGTCTATAAAAAGAGCTGGAGCTGATATAATAATAACTTATTTTGCTAAAGATTTAGCAAAAATGATAAAAAACATGTAAGTGAAATAAAAAAGAGTGACTTATAAGTTGCTCTTTTTTATTTACTTAAAAATATTTAGAGGTTTATTTAAATAAATTAAAAATATATACTTATATTTAGTACTGAATTTGATAATATTTTAAGGAGGAGATGCTAATGTTTTATCCAATAAATTTAAAATTAAAAGATATGGAAGTGACAGTTATAGGTGGAGGAGAAGTTGCATACAGAAAATGTAAAAACTTTTTAAGCTTTGGAAAGACTGTAAGGGTTGTATCAGAAAGTTTTATAGAAAAGTTTTCTACTTTAGATTCTAGAGTAGATATGATAAAGGATTCATATAAGGAAGAATATATAAAATCAAGCTTTATTGTGGTAGCTGCTACAAATAGTAAAGAAGTAAATAAAAAAATAGGAATATACTGTAGGAATAATGGAAAACTAGTTAATGTAGTTGATGATATAGAATTATCAAATTACACAGTACCGTCATGTGTAAAAAGGGGAGATTTACTCATAAGTATATCTACAGGAGGAAATAGTCCATCTTTATCAGCAAAGATAAAAAAAGAACTGGAAAGTAAATATGATAATACATATGATGAGTATGTTAGTCTTTTAGGAGAAATAAGGAAAGAAATAATAGAAAAAATTGAAGATATTTCAGAAAGAAAAAACAAGCTGAATGCATTGGTAAATCTTGATATAGAGGAATTAAAAGTTATAAAGGCTGAATATGAAAATATAAAATAATAAAAAAACTTACAAAAAAGCATTGACGTAATAGTATTAAGGTGATAAAGTATTACTTGTCCTTAAGAAACGGACAAACACAAACGAAAACAACTTCTCAAAAAAGTGTTGACAAATTAAAAGTGATTTGTTAGACTTAAGAAGTTGAAAAAATGAACTTTGAAAATTAAACAGTAGGTTAATTTATAGAAACAAACATAATTCTTTATAGAATTAAACACAAACAACCAAGCCAGATATTCAGATAATGATTAGCTGAGCAATGGACAACTTTTATTTGAGAGTTTGATCCTGGCTCAGGATGAACGCTGGCGGCGTGCCTAACACATGCAAGTCGAGCGATCTTCTTCGGAAGAGAGCGGCGGACGGGTGAGTAACGCGTGGGTAACCTGCCCTGTACACACGGATAACATACCGAAAGGTATGCTAATACGGGATAACATACTTTTATCGCATGGTAGAAGTATCAAAGCTCCGGCGGTACAGGATGGACCCGCGTCTGATTAGCTAGTTGGTAAGGTAACGGCTTACCAAGGCGACGATCAGTAGCCGACCTGAGAGGGTGATCGGCCACATTGGAACTGAGACACGGTCCAAACTCCTACGGGAGGCAGCAGTGGGGAATATTGCACAATGGGCGAAAGCCTGATGCAGCAACGCCGCGTGAGCGATGAAGGCCTTCGGGTCGTAAAGCTCTGTCCTCAAGGAAGATAATGACGGTACTTGAGGAGGAAGCCCCGGCTAACTACGTGCCAGCAGCCGCGGTAATACGTAGGGGGCTAGCGTTATCCGGAATTACTGGGCGTAAAGGGTGCGTAGGTGGTTTCTTAAGTCAGAAGTGAAAGGCTACGGCTCAACCGTAGTAAGCTTTTGAAACTAAGAGACTTGAGTGCAGGAGAGGAGAGTAGAATTCCTAGTGTAGCGGTGAAATGCGTAGATATTAGGAGGAATACCAGTTGCGAAGGCGGCTCTCTGGACTGTAACTGACACTGAGGCACGAAAGCGTGGGGAGCAAACAGGATTAGATACCCTGGTAGTCCACGCCGTAAACGATGAGTACTAGCTGTCGGGGGTTACCCCCCTCGGTGGCGCAGCTAACGCATTAAGTACTCCGCCTGGGAAGTACGCTCGCAAGAGTGAAACTCAAAGGAATTGACGGGGACCCGCACAAGTAGCGGAGCATGTGGTTTAATTCGAAGCAACGCGAAGAACCTTACCTAAGCTTGACATCCTTTTGACCTCTCCCTAATCGGAGATTTCCCTTCGGGGACAGAAGTGACAGGTGGTGCATGGTTGTCGTCAGCTCGTGTCGTGAGATGTTGGGTTAAGTCCCGCAACGAGCGCAACCCTTGCCTTTAGTTGCCAGCATTAAGTTGGGCACTCTAGAGGGACTGCCAGGGATAACCTGGAGGAAGGTGGGGATGACGTCAAATCATCATGCCCCTTATGCTTAGGGCTACACACGTGCTACAATGGGTGGTACAGAGGGCGGCCAAGTCGTGAGGCGGAGCTAATCCCTTAAAGCCATTCTCAGTTCGGATTGTAGGCTGAAACTCGCCTACATGAAGCTGGAGTTACTAGTAATCGCAGATCAGAATGCTGCGGTGAATGCGTTCCCGGGTCTTGTACACACCGCCCGTCACACCACGGGAGTTGGAGGCGCCCGAAGCCGGATAGCTAACCTTTTGGAAGCGTCCGTCGAAGGTGAAGCCAATAACTGGGGTGAAGTCGTAACAAGGTAGCCGTATCGGAAGGTGCGGCTGGATCACCTCCTTTCTAAGGAGAATTACCTACTGTTTAATTTTGAGGGTTCATTCCTCAAAATTAGTACTTAATTGTACTTTAGTACTTTGAAAACTGTATAACATTTAGTGATATGACATCATTTTATATATGAAGAAGATAACTTCTAAAAATATCATCGACAAGAAAAGTCTTTAAAATTACAAACTTTAAGCACTGGAATAAACTGAGTGAATACGAAGTTTGTTCAGTAGCGATAACTTTTAATAACTGGTCAAGTTATTAAGGGTGCAGGGCGGATGCCTTGGCACTAGGAGCCGATGAAGGACGCGATAAGCTGCGATAAGCTTCGGGGAGTTGCACGTAAACTTTGATCCGAAGATTTCCGAATGAGGAAACTCACTTAGAGTAATGTCTAAGTATTGTTAAGTGAATACATAGCTTAATGAGGGGAACCCGGGGAACTGAAACATCTAAGTACCTGGAGGAAAAGAAAGAAATTCGATTCCGTAAGTAGCGGCGAGCGAACGCGGATAAGGCCAAACCAATGAAGTTTTCTTCATTGGGGTTGCGGACATGCAACATGGATGCACTATCGTAAATGAAGAGAGTTGGAAAGCTCCGCCATAGAAGGTAATAGCCCTGTAATTGAAACGAGAAAGCTACTAGCATGATCCAGAGTACCACGGGACACGTGAAACCCTGTGGGAAGCAGGAGGGACCATCCTCCAAGCCTAAATACTACCTAGTGACCGATAGCGCATAGTACCGTGAGGGAAAGGTGAAAAGAACCCCGGGAGGGGAGTGAAATAGAACCTGAAACCCTGCACTTACAAGCTGTGGGAGCACATTTCTTGTGTGACCGCGTACTTTTTGTAGAACGGGCCAACGAGTTACGTTAAGTAGCAAGGTTAAGCACTTCAGGTGTGGAGCCGTAGCGAAAGCGAGTCTTAAATGGGCGACCTAAGTTACTTGACGTAGACCCGAAACCGGGCGACCTATCCATGAGCAGGTTGAAGCGAAAGTAAAATTTCGTGGAGGACCGAACCCACGAGCGTTGAAAAGCTCGGGGATGACTTGTGGATAGCGGTGAAATTCCAATCGAGCCCGGAGATAGCTGGTTCTCCCCGAAATAGCTTTAGGGCTAGCCTCAAGCGTAGAGAAACGGAGGTAGAGCACTGAATGTCCTAGGGGGTATTGCACTTACCGAAGACTATCAAACTCCGAATGCCGTTTTCTTTTACTTGGGAGTCAGACTGTGGGTGATAAGATTCATAGTCAAGAGGGCAACAGCCCAGATCGTCAGCTAAGGTCCCTAAATGTACGTTAAGTGGTAAAGGATGTGGGATTGCACAGACAACCAGGATGTTGGCTTAGAAGCAGCCACTCATTTAAAGAGTGCGTAATAGCTCACTGGTCGAGTGATCCTGCGCCGAAAATTTCCGGGGCTAAAACGTACTACCGAAGCTACGGCATCATTATGATGGGTAGGGGAGCTTCGTATGCAGGCTGAAGCATGACCGTAAGGACATGTGGACAGTATACGAGTGAGAATGTTGGCATGAGTAGCGAGACGTGGGTGAGAATCCCACGGGCCGTAAACCCAAGGTTTCCAGGGGAAGGTTCGTCCGCCCTGGGTTAGTCGGGACCTAAGCCGAGGCCGAAAGGCGTAGGTGATGGACAACAGGTTGATATTCCTGTACCGCCAATAAGCGTTTGAGAAATGGGATGACACAGTAGGATAAGCTAACCACACTGTTGGTTATGTGTGGCTAAGTACTGAGGCAGTCTAGATAGGCAAATCCGTCTAGATAATGCTGGGGTACGATGGGGAGCGAAATTTAGTAGCGAAGTAGCTGATTTCACACTGTCGAGAAAAGTCTCTATCGAGTTTAAAGGCGCCCGTACCGTAAACCGACACAGGTGGGTGAGGAGAGTATCCTAAGGCCAGCGAGAGAACTATTGTTAAGGAACTCGGCAAAATGACCCCGTAACTTAGGGAGAAGGGGTGCCATCCTTTGGATGGCCGCAGAGAATAGGCCCAAGCGACTGTTTACCAAAAACACAGGTTTCTGCTAAGTCGCAAGACGATGTATAGGAGCTGACGCCTGCCCGGTGCTGGAAGGTTAAGGGGATCTGTCAGGAGCAATCCGAAGCAGTGAACTTAAGCCCCAGTAAACGGCGGCCGTAACTATAACGGTCCTAAGGTAGCGAAATTCCTTGTCGGGTAAGTTCCGACCCGCACGAAAGGCGTAACGATTTGGGCACTGTCTCAACAATAGACTCGGTGAAATTGTAATCCCGGTGAAGATGCCGGGTACCTGCGACAGGACGGAAAGACCCCATGGAGCTTTACTGTAGCTTGACGTTGGGTCTTGGTACTACATGTACAGGATAGGTGGGAGACTATGAAGCATGAACGCCAGTTTGTGTGGAGTCATCCTTGGGATACCACCCTTGTAGTACTGGGATCCTAACCATAGGCCTTGAATCAGGTCTTGGGACACCGTCAGGTGGGCAGTTTGACTGGGGCGGTCGCCTCCTAAAAAGTAACGGAGGCGCTCAAAGGTTTCCTCAGCACGGTCGGAAATCGTGCGAAGAGTGCAAAGGCAAAAGGAAGCTTGATTGCAAGACATACAGGTCGAGCAAGGACGAAAGTCGGACTTAGTGATCCGGTGGTACCGCATGGAAGGGCCATCGCTCAACGGATAAAAGCTACCCTGGGGATAACAGGCTTATCTCCCCCAAGAGTCCACATCGACGGGGAGGTTTGGCACCTCGATGTCGGCTCATCACATCCTGGGGCTGTAGTAGGTCCCAAGGGTTGGGCTGTTCGCCCATTAAAGTGGTACGCGAGCTGGGTTCAGAACGTCGTGAGACAGTTCGGTCCCTATCCGTCGCAGGCGTAGGAAATTTGAGGAGACCTGTCCTTAGTACGAGAGGACCGGGATGGACGTACCTCTGGTGTACCAGTTGTTCTGCCAAGGGCATGGCTGGGTAGCTATGTACGGAATGGATAAGCGCTGAAAGCATCTAAGCGCGAAGCCAACTTCAAGATAAGATTTCCCACCGTAAGGGTAAGACCCCAGGAAGACTACCTGGTTGATAGGTCGAAGGTGTAAGTGCAGTAATGTATTTAGCTTATCGATACTAATAGGTCGAGGACTTGACCAACAAATGATTCATTCTAAATGATATACAGTTTTCAGAGTATTAACTTTAAAAACATGCGGGTGTAGCTCAATGGTAGAGTTCCGGCCTTCCAAGCCGGCTGTGAGGGTTCGATCCCCTTCACCCGCTCCAAATAAAGATTATGTGGTTATTATAGCAAAGAGGATACACCTGTTCCCATTCCGAACACAGAAGTTAAGCTCTTTAGCGCTGATGGTACTTGGGGGGCGACCCCCTGGGAGAGTAAGACGTAGCCACGTAATCTTTTTTTATTTTAATTAAAGTCTAGAATTTTATATTCTAGACTTTTTTGTTGTATATGGAAAATATGGCGAGATAAGTATAAAATATAATAAAGAATAAAATTAATAGGGGATATAGAGATGAACATATTAATAGTTGAGGATGATAACGATATAAATAAATTACTTAATGAGATAATGAATAGTAATGGATATATAACTAAATCTGCATATTCAGGTACAGAAGCTCTTATTTATTTAGAAATGCAAAATTTCGATGCAGTATTATTAGACCTAATGATTCCTGGTTTAAGCGGAGAAGAATTGCTTTTAAAGATAAGACAAAATAAAAATATGCCAGTTATAATAATATCTGCAAAAGATGATAAGCATACAAAAATTGATATGCTCAAGAATGGTGCAGATGATTTTATATCTAAACCTTTTGATGTAGATGAAGTACTTGCAAGAGTAGAAAGTAACCTTAGAAGGTATAATAGTGAAAAAAATATATACTGTAAAACTAATGAAATAATTTTTAGAGAGATAAATTTAAATATAGATACAAGAGAAATTAAGATAAACGGAAAAGATATATGTCTTACATCTAGAGAGTTTGATATATTACATTTATTTATATATAACCCCAAAAAGGTATTTACAAAGTCTAATATATTTGAGAGTGTATGGCAGGAAAATTATATGGGTGATGATAATACTATAAATGTACATATAAGCAATTTGAGAAATAAAATATCTAAGTATGCTGAAAATGAGTATATACAAACTATATGGGGAATTGGATATAAACTAGAAGTGTAAAACTTAAGACTTTCTTAATGATTTCTTTAATGTTTATTATTAATTACTATATATAATAAAAGTAAATCAATAAGAAGGGGGATAATTATGGAAGAGTACATATTAAGGACCGTAAATTTAAGCAAGAAATATAAGGATAAGCTAATTGTAGATAATGTTAACATGAATATAAGAAGGGGTGATATTTACGGATTTATAGGTGAGAATGGAGCGGGTAAGACGAGTGTGATTAGACTTATAACTGGATTGGTAAAAATTACTTCAGGAAATATAATTTTATTCAATAGTGATAGAGATGAAAATATCAAAACTCAAAGAAAAAGAATAGGATCATTGATAGAAAGCCCTGCATTGTATCATGAAATGACAGCATATCAAAATCTAGAAGCTATAAGATTACAAAGGGGTATTTCAGGAAAAGAGGAGATAGATAGAGTTCTTGATTTAGTAAATTTAAAAAACACTAAAAATAAAAAAGTCAAAAACTTTTCTTTAGGAATGAAACAAAAATTAGCTATAGCAATAGCCCTTTTAGGAGATCCTGAATTTTTAATTCTTGATGAGCCTATAAATGGGTTAGATCCAGTATCTATAGTAGAGATAAGAGAACTATTAAAAAAAATTAATAAAGAAAAAGATACTACAATATTAATATCAAGCCACATATTAAAAGAGTTAAATCAATTAGCTACTACGTATGGAGTGATAAGTAATGGTAAATTAATAGATGAATTTAGTTCTCAAGATTTAGAAGAAAGATGTAAGTTAAGTTTAGATATAAAGGTAGATGATATAAACCGAGCTGCAATTATTATAGAAGATCAGTTAAATACAAACAACTTTAAGGTTGTAAATGATAACACTATAAAGTTATTTGATTATATAAATCAACCAGGAAAAGTTTCATCTGTCCTTTCAAAAAATAACATAGAAATTCAACAAATTATGACTAGTGGAGAAGATTTAGAGGATTACTATGTAAATTTAATAGGAGGGTGTAAAAATGTATAATTTAGTTAAATCAGAACTATATAAGTTAAGATATGGAAAAACTTACAAAGGTTTAATAATATTTTCTTTATGGTGCGTACTTATGACGATAATAGTATCTATTAATTCAGATACGGTTCACTTAGAACTTATGTCTGGAACTTTTAATAATAGATCATATGGATTTATAATAAATACATTTACGAATCCTCGTAGTTTAAAAGGCATAGAGTTTTTTATGTCTGGATTAGGATGGACCCCTATATTAGTTGTGGGAGTAATGTATTTAATAAGTTTTATTACATGTGATGAATATAGTATAGGAACATATAAAAACTTATTAACGTATGGTCATGAAAGAAGTAATGTATATATTGCAAAATTATTTAGTGTATTTATAGGCATATCTATACTAATATGTGCAGTACCCATAATTACATTATTCATAGGTACTATAATGCATGGATTTGGAATATCTTTGACAATTAATGTTGTTGTACATATGGTTAAAACTCTAAGTTTAATTATAGTTATATTTATGAGTATAGCAAGCTTATTTATGCTACTAGCCACTATAATAAAAAATAAAGCACTTATAGTAACTATAGGAATAGCTTTTTTAATATCTCCAATGTTTTTGACTAATATGATCCCATTTGAAATATTAGAATATCATCCAATATTTATGTTGATGGATATATGTTCACAATCGCCAGAATTAGATACTATTAATAGGATAATAATAAGCTCCATAGTAACAACAGTAGTATTTAATATACTAGGTATTTATGTATTTAAGAATCAAGATATAAAATAAAAGAAAGAGGTGAGTAAAATAGGTGTAATAATAATTTTAAGTATAGCAATCATTATTTTACTTACCTATTTATATTTTATAAAAAAAGAAATAAAAAATATAGCTAAGCAATTAAATGAATATAATAGAGGATGCACAAGAAAGAAAGTAGATATAAGTTTATTTGATAGAGATATAGAAAATTTATCGAGAGTTATAAATGATCATATAAATATAAGCATAAATGCTGTTATTAAACAAAAAAATACGGAGAATGAGCTAAAGAGGGCTATTGCTAATATATCTCATGATATAAGGACGCCGTTAACGTCTATATTAGGATATATACAAATGTCAAAAAGAGAGGGCACATCATATGAAAAACAATTAGAGTGTATAAATACAGCTGAAAGGAAAGCTAATAACTTAAAAAAAATATTAGAAAAATTTTTTATATTTTCTATTGTAGAATCACCAGAATATACTATTGAAATGGAATATATAAATCTGAATAATATCTTATATGAATTAATAGCTTCATTTTATGATGAATTTAAGAGTAAGGGAATCGATTTAAATATAGATATAAAAGAGGAAAATTTAATTGTACTGGGTAACAAAACAGATATTGTTAGAATAATTGAAAATCTAATGACAAATTTAATTAAGTACTCTAAAGGAAATGAACATATTGAATTGAAAAAAGTAGACGATAAAGTTATGTTGATTATATCCAATAAAGTTGAAAATTTAAATGAAGAAGATGTAAAATTGTTATTCAATAGATTTTATAAACAAGATATTTCTAGAAATAGCAGCAAAAGTAGTGGGCTTGGTTTATCAATAACAAAGACGCTGATAGAAAAAATGCAAGGTGATATTGATGCTTATATAATAAAGAATCAAATATATATAACATGTAGTTGGAAAATTGCATACACAAAATAAAAAAATTACTTTGTTTATGGGTTTAGTCACTTAGTTTGTTTTTAAAATACTCAAATATATTTTGAGTATTTTTTAGTAGAAAGCAATAAGCATATATAATTTATATTAGTTGATTAATGAAAAATAAAAACAAAAATATTAAAATGTGTATAACTATTGTAAAACATTAAAATATGCTATACCTAGCTTGTGGATTACATAAATGATAAGAAAAAAATATTATATATTATTAAAAAAAGTTAAAAAAAGTTAAAAAAAGGTATTGACGATATAAACTTATGATGGTATAGTTATACTTGTCCTTAAGAAAAGGGCAAACATGAAAGACAAAACAACTTAAATAAAAAGGTTGACAAAGAAAAAACACTTTGTTAAACTTAAGAAGTTGAAAAAATGAACTTTGAAAATTAAACAGTAGGTTAATTTATAGAAACAAACATAATTCTTTATAGAATTAAACACAAACAACCAAGCCAGATATTCAGATAATGATTAGCTGAGCAATGGACAACTTTTATTTGAGAGTTTGATCCTGGCTCAGGATGAACGCTGGCGGCGTGCCTAACACATGCAAGTCGAGCGATCTTCTTCGGAAGAGAGCGGCGGACGGGTGAGTAACGCGTGGGTAACCTGCCCTGTACACACGGATAACATACCGAAAGGTATGCTAATACGGGATAACATACTTTTATCGCATGGTAGAAGTATCAAAGCTCCGGCGGTACAGGATGGACCCGCGTCTGATTAGCTAGTTGGTAAGGTAACGGCTTACCAAGGCGACGATCAGTAGCCGACCTGAGAGGGTGATCGGCCACATTGGAACTGAGACACGGTCCAAACTCCTACGGGAGGCAGCAGTGGGGAATATTGCACAATGGGCGAAAGCCTGATGCAGCAACGCCGCGTGAGCGATGAAGGCCTTCGGGTCGTAAAGCTCTGTCCTCAAGGAAGATAATGACGGTACTTGAGGAGGAAGCCCCGGCTAACTACGTGCCAGCAGCCGCGGTAATACGTAGGGGGCTAGCGTTATCCGGAATTACTGGGCGTAAAGGGTGCGTAGGTGGTTTCTTAAGTCAGAAGTGAAAGGCTACGGCTCAACCGTAGTAAGCTTTTGAAACTAAGAGACTTGAGTGCAGGAGAGGAGAGTAGAATTCCTAGTGTAGCGGTGAAATGCGTAGATATTAGGAGGAATACCAGTTGCGAAGGCGGCTCTCTGGACTGTAACTGACACTGAGGCACGAAAGCGTGGGGAGCAAACAGGATTAGATACCCTGGTAGTCCACGCCGTAAACGATGAGTACTAGCTGTCGGGGGTTACCCCCCTCGGTGGCGCAGCTAACGCATTAAGTACTCCGCCTGGGAAGTACGCTCGCAAGAGTGAAACTCAAAGGAATTGACGGGGACCCGCACAAGTAGCGGAGCATGTGGTTTAATTCGAAGCAACGCGAAGAACCTTACCTAAGCTTGACATCCTTTTGACCTCTCCCTAATCGGAGATTTCCCTTCGGGGACAGAAGTGACAGGTGGTGCATGGTTGTCGTCAGCTCGTGTCGTGAGATGTTGGGTTAAGTCCCGCAACGAGCGCAACCCTTGCCTTTAGTTGCCAGCATTAAGTTGGGCACTCTAGAGGGACTGCCAGGGATAACCTGGAGGAAGGTGGGGATGACGTCAAATCATCATGCCCCTTATGCTTAGGGCTACACACGTGCTACAATGGGTGGTACAGAGGGCGGCCAAGTCGTGAGGCGGAGCTAATCCCTTAAAGCCATTCTCAGTTCGGATTGTAGGCTGAAACTCGCCTACATGAAGCTGGAGTTACTAGTAATCGCAGATCAGAATGCTGCGGTGAATGCGTTCCCGGGTCTTGTACACACCGCCCGTCACACCACGGGAGTTGGAGGCGCCCGAAGCCGGATAGCTAACCTTTTGGAAGCGTCCGTCGAAGGTGAAGCCAATAACTGGGGTGAAGTCGTAACAAGGTAGCCGTATCGGAAGGTGCGGCTGGATCACCTCCTTTCTAAGGAGAATTACCTACTGTTTAATTTTGAGGGTTCATTCCTCAAAATTAGTACTTAATTGTACTTTAGTACTTTGAAAACTGTATAACATTTAGTGATATGACATCATTTTATATATGAAGAAGATAACTTCTAAAAATATCATCGACAAGAAAAGTCTTTAAAATTACAAACTTTAAGCACTGGAATAAACTGAGTGAATACGAAGTTTGTTCAGTAGCGATAACTTTTAATAACTGGTCAAGTTATTAAGGGTGCAGGGCGGATGCCTTGGCACTAGGAGCCGATGAAGGACGCGATAAGCTGCGATAAGCTTCGGGGAGTTGCACGTAAACTTTGATCCGAAGATTTCCGAATGAGGAAACTCACTTAGAGTAATGTCTAAGTATTGTTAAGTGAATACATAGCTTAATGAGGGGAACCCGGGGAACTGAAACATCTAAGTACCTGGAGGAAAAGAAAGAAATTCGATTCCGTAAGTAGCGGCGAGCGAACGCGGATAAGGCCAAACCAATGAAGTTTTCTTCATTGGGGTTGCGGACATGCAACATGGATGCACTATCGTAAATGAAGAGAGTTGGAAAGCTCCGCCATAGAAGGTAATAGCCCTGTAATTGAAACGAGAAAGCTACTAGCATGATCCAGAGTACCACGGGACACGTGAAACCCTGTGGGAAGCAGGAGGGACCATCCTCCAAGCCTAAATACTACCTAGTGACCGATAGCGCATAGTACCGTGAGGGAAAGGTGAAAAGAACCCCGGGAGGGGAGTGAAATAGAACCTGAAACCCTGCACTTACAAGCTGTGGGAGCACATTTCTTGTGTGACCGCGTACTTTTTGTAGAACGGGCCAACGAGTTACGTTAAGTAGCAAGGTTAAGCACTTCAGGTGTGGAGCCGTAGCGAAAGCGAGTCTTAAATGGGCGACCTAAGTTACTTGACGTAGACCCGAAACCGGGCGACCTATCCATGAGCAGGTTGAAGCGAAAGTAAAATTTCGTGGAGGACCGAACCCACGAGCGTTGAAAAGCTCGGGGATGACTTGTGGATAGCGGTGAAATTCCAATCGAGCCCGGAGATAGCTGGTTCTCCCCGAAATAGCTTTAGGGCTAGCCTCAAGCGTAGAGAAACGGAGGTAGAGCACTGAATGTCCTAGGGGGTATTGCACTTACCGAAGACTATCAAACTCCGAATGCCGTTTTCTTTTACTTGGGAGTCAGACTGTGGGTGATAAGATTCATAGTCAAGAGGGCAACAGCCCAGATCGTCAGCTAAGGTCCCTAAATGTACGTTAAGTGGTAAAGGATGTGGGATTGCACAGACAACCAGGATGTTGGCTTAGAAGCAGCCACTCATTTAAAGAGTGCGTAATAGCTCACTGGTCGAGTGATCCTGCGCCGAAAATTTCCGGGGCTAAAACGTACTACCGAAGCTACGGCATCATTATGATGGGTAGGGGAGCTTCGTATGCAGGCTGAAGCATGACCGTAAGGACATGTGGACAGTATACGAGTGAGAATGTTGGCATGAGTAGCGAGACGTGGGTGAGAATCCCACGGGCCGTAAACCCAAGGTTTCCAGGGGAAGGTTCGTCCGCCCTGGGTTAGTCGGGACCTAAGCCGAGGCCGAAAGGCGTAGGTGATGGACAACAGGTTGATATTCCTGTACCGCCAATAAGCGTTTGAGAAATGGGATGACACAGTAGGATAAGCTAACCACACTGTTGGTTATGTGTGGCTAAGTACTGAGGCAGTCTAGATAGGCAAATCCGTCTAGATAATGCTGGGGTACGATGGGGAGCGAAATTTAGTAGCGAAGTAGCTGATTTCACACTGTCGAGAAAAGTCTCTATCGAGTTTAAAGGCGCCCGTACCGTAAACCGACACAGGTGGGTGAGGAGAGTATCCTAAGGCCAGCGAGAGAACTATTGTTAAGGAACTCGGCAAAATGACCCCGTAACTTAGGGAGAAGGGGTGCCATCCTTTGGATGGCCGCAGAGAATAGGCCCAAGCGACTGTTTACCAAAAACACAGGTTTCTGCTAAGTCGCAAGACGATGTATAGGAGCTGACGCCTGCCCGGTGCTGGAAGGTTAAGGGGATCTGTCAGGAGCAATCCGAAGCAGTGAACTTAAGCCCCAGTAAACGGCGGCCGTAACTATAACGGTCCTAAGGTAGCGAAATTCCTTGTCGGGTAAGTTCCGACCCGCACGAAAGGCGTAACGATTTGGGCACTGTCTCAACAATAGACTCGGTGAAATTGTAATCCCGGTGAAGATGCCGGGTACCTGCGACAGGACGGAAAGACCCCATGGAGCTTTACTGTAGCTTGACGTTGGGTCTTGGTACTACATGTACAGGATAGGTGGGAGACTATGAAGCATGAACGCCAGTTTGTGTGGAGTCATCCTTGGGATACCACCCTTGTAGTACTGGGATCCTAACCATAGGCCTTGAATCAGGTCTTGGGACACCGTCAGGTGGGCAGTTTGACTGGGGCGGTCGCCTCCTAAAAAGTAACGGAGGCGCTCAAAGGTTTCCTCAGCACGGTCGGAAATCGTGCGAAGAGTGCAAAGGCAAAAGGAAGCTTGATTGCAAGACATACAGGTCGAGCAAGGACGAAAGTCGGACTTAGTGATCCGGTGGTACCGCATGGAAGGGCCATCGCTCAACGGATAAAAGCTACCCTGGGGATAACAGGCTTATCTCCCCCAAGAGTCCACATCGACGGGGAGGTTTGGCACCTCGATGTCGGCTCATCACATCCTGGGGCTGTAGTAGGTCCCAAGGGTTGGGCTGTTCGCCCATTAAAGTGGTACGCGAGCTGGGTTCAGAACGTCGTGAGACAGTTCGGTCCCTATCCGTCGCAGGCGTAGGAAATTTGAGGAGACCTGTCCTTAGTACGAGAGGACCGGGATGGACGTACCTCTGGTGTACCAGTTGTTCTGCCAAGGGCATGGCTGGGTAGCTATGTACGGAATGGATAAGCGCTGAAAGCATCTAAGCGCGAAGCCAACTTCAAGATAAGATTTCCCACCGTAAGGGTAAGACCCCAGGAAGACTACCTGGTTGATAGGTCGAAGGTGTAAGTGCAGTAATGTATTTAGCTTATCGATACTAATAGGTCGAGGACTTGACCAACAAAATGATTCATTCTAAATGATATACAGTTTTCAGAGTATTAACTCTAAAAACATGCGGGTGTAGCTCAATGGTAGAGTTCCGGCCTTCCAAGCCGGCTGTGAGGGTTCGATCCCCTTCACCCGCTCCAAATAAAGATTATGTGGTTATTATAGCAAAGAGGATACACCTGTTCCCATTCCGAACACAGAAGTTAAGCTCTTTAGCGCTGATGGTACTTGGGGGGCGACCCCCTGGGAGAGTAAGACGTAGCCACGTAATGTTTTTTATTTTAATTAAAGTCTAGAATTTTATATTCTAGACTTTTTTGCATTTTATAACTACAATTTATAGCAACTTATAAAACTATAAATTAATTCAGGGAGGACTCTAATGGCAGATGAAAGATTAAGTAAACTAGCTAAGTTACTAGTGAATTATTCAACAGGAATAAAAAAAGATGATATTGTATTTATATGTGCAGATGAAGTTGCTACACCGTGGGTAATTGAAGTTGCTAAAGAGGCTATAAAGTCAGGAGCGCATGTAGAGTATAGATTGGAATCAGAAGAAGTATCAGAAGTTAAATTAAAATATGCAAGTGAAGAACAGTTAAAACAAGGAAATTTAATATATGAGACTTTATTAGAAAATGCCGATGTATGGCTTACAGCATGGGGAGGTAGAAATACAAGATCATTATCAAAAGTAGATCCTAAAAAAATAAAGCTATCACAGCAAGGGTCATCAAAATGGAGATCTATATATTCACAACGTTGTGGAGATGGTAGTTTAAGATGGTGTGGAACTCAATACCCTACATATTCTGATGCACAAGAAGCATGTATGAGCATAAGCGAGTATGAAGATTTCGTATACGAGGCAGGATTGTTAGATAAAGAGGATCCAATTAAGGAATGGCAAAAAATAAGTAAAGAACAAGAGAGATGGGTTAAATATTTAAATACTAAAAGCGATCTTCATATAATATCTGAGGATACGGATATAAGGGTTGGAATAAAAGGTAGAAAATGGATAAATTGTGATGGTAAAGAGAATTTTCCTGATGGAGAGATATTTACGTCTCCTATAGAGAATGATATTAATGGATATATAAAATTTTCGTTTCCTGGAATATTTATGGGAAAACAAATAGAAGGTATTAAATTAGAAGTTAAAGATGGAAAAATAATAAAGGCATCAGCTGAAAAAGGTGAAGAACTATTAAAAGAGCTTCTAGAAACAGATAAAGGTTCGAAATTTTTTGGTGAAGTTGCTATTGGAACTAATTATGGCATAAAAGATTTTACATCAAATATGTTATTTGATGAAAAAATAGGTGGAACAATACATATGGCTATAGGAGATTCTATGCCAGAAGCAGGAGGGAAAAATAAATCATCTTTACATTGGGATATGCTTTGTGATATGAGATCTAATGGAAAGATATATGCAGATGGTGAACTTTTCTATGAAAATGGAAAATTTTTAGATGAAATATTAGAAAAATACAACTTATAGAATGTAAAAAAACCATAAGAACTTTATATACCTTATGGTTTTTTTATTAAATAGTATATAAAAGAGTTTTTATGTGAAAATGTGGATAAAAAATAAGGAATAGGCATATAGCATAGGTATAGGTTGTATATAATGTTAATAAAATAAAAAGGATATGTGGATAAACTTAATAAAATAAATTAAAATAAAAAATAACTAAAAAAAGTTAAGAAAAAGTATTGACGATATAAATTTATGGTGGTATAGTTATACTTGTCCTTAAGAAAAGGGCAAACATGAAAGACAAAACAACTTAAATAAAAAGGTTGACAAAGAAAAAACACTTTGTTAAACTTAAGAAGTTGAAAAAATGAACTTTGAAAATTAAACAGTAGGTTAATTTATAGAAACAAACATAATTCTTTATAGAATTAAACACAAACAACCAAGCCAGATATTCAGATAATGATTAGCTGAGCAATGGACAACTTTTATTTGAGAGTTTGATCCTGGCTCAGGATGAACGCTGGCGGCGTGCCTAACACATGCAAGTCGAGCGATCTTCTTCGGAAGAGAGCGGCGGACGGGTGAGTAACGCGTGGGTAACCTGCCCTGTACACACGGATAACATACCGAAAGGTATGCTAATACGGGATAACATACTTTTATCGCATGGTAGAAGTATCAAAGCTCCGGCGGTACAGGATGGACCCGCGTCTGATTAGCTAGTTGGTAAGGTAACGGCTTACCAAGGCGACGATCAGTAGCCGACCTGAGAGGGTGATCGGCCACATTGGAACTGAGACACGGTCCAAACTCCTACGGGAGGCAGCAGTGGGGAATATTGCACAATGGGCGAAAGCCTGATGCAGCAACGCCGCGTGAGCGATGAAGGCCTTCGGGTCGTAAAGCTCTGTCCTCAAGGAAGATAATGACGGTACTTGAGGAGGAAGCCCCGGCTAACTACGTGCCAGCAGCCGCGGTAATACGTAGGGGGCTAGCGTTATCCGGAATTACTGGGCGTAAAGGGTGCGTAGGTGGTTTCTTAAGTCAGAAGTGAAAGGCTACGGCTCAACCGTAGTAAGCTTTTGAAACTAAGAGACTTGAGTGCAGGAGAGGAGAGTAGAATTCCTAGTGTAGCGGTGAAATGCGTAGATATTAGGAGGAATACCAGTTGCGAAGGCGGCTCTCTGGACTGTAACTGACACTGAGGCACGAAAGCGTGGGGAGCAAACAGGATTAGATACCCTGGTAGTCCACGCCGTAAACGATGAGTACTAGCTGTCGGGGGTTACCCCCCTCGGTGGCGCAGCTAACGCATTAAGTACTCCGCCTGGGAAGTACGCTCGCAAGAGTGAAACTCAAAGGAATTGACGGGGACCCGCACAAGTAGCGGAGCATGTGGTTTAATTCGAAGCAACGCGAAGAACCTTACCTAAGCTTGACATCCTTTTGACCTCTCCCTAATCGGAGATTTCCCTTCGGGGACAGAAGTGACAGGTGGTGCATGGTTGTCGTCAGCTCGTGTCGTGAGATGTTGGGTTAAGTCCCGCAACGAGCGCAACCCTTGCCTTTAGTTGCCAGCATTAAGTTGGGCACTCTAGAGGGACTGCCAGGGATAACCTGGAGGAAGGTGGGGATGACGTCAAATCATCATGCCCCTTATGCTTAGGGCTACACACGTGCTACAATGGGTGGTACAGAGGGCGGCCAAGTCGTGAGGCGGAGCTAATCCCTTAAAGCCATTCTCAGTTCGGATTGTAGGCTGAAACTCGCCTACATGAAGCTGGAGTTACTAGTAATCGCAGATCAGAATGCTGCGGTGAATGCGTTCCCGGGTCTTGTACACACCGCCCGTCACACCACGGGAGTTGGAGGCGCCCGAAGCCGGATAGCTAACCTTTTGGAAGCGTCCGTCGAAGGTGAAGCCAATAACTGGGGTGAAGTCGTAACAAGGTAGCCGTATCGGAAGGTGCGGCTGGATCACCTCCTTTCTAAGGAGAATTACCTACTGTTTAATTTTGAGGGTTCATTCCTCAAAATTAGTACTTAATTGTACTTTAGTACTTTGAAAACTGTATAACATTTAGTGATATGACATCATTTTATATATGAAGAAGATAACTTCTAAAAATATCATCGACAAGAAAAGTCTTTAAAATTACAAACTTTAAGCACTGGAATAAACTGAGTGAATACGAAGTTTGTTCAGTAGCGATAACTTTTAATAACTGGTCAAGTTATTAAGGGTGCAGGGCGGATGCCTTGGCACTAGGAGCCGATGAAGGACGCGATAAGCTGCGATAAGCTTCGGGGAGTTGCACGTAAACTTTGATCCGAAGATTTCCGAATGAGGAA
Source organism: Romboutsia lituseburensis (assembly GCF_024723825.1). Taxonomy (NCBI): domain Bacteria; kingdom Bacillati; phylum Bacillota; class Clostridia; order Peptostreptococcales; family Peptostreptococcaceae; genus Romboutsia; species Romboutsia lituseburensis. The sequence continues at coordinate 2,102,969 of NZ_JANQBQ010000001.1, read as the reverse complement.
ACTCACTTAGAGTAATGTCTAAGTATTGTTAAGTGAATACATAGCTTAATGAGGGGAACCCGGGGAACTGAAACATCTAAGTACCTGGAGGAAAAGAAAGAAATTCGATTCCGTAAGTAGCGGCGAGCGAACGCGGATAAGGCCAAACCAATGAAGTTTTCTTCATTGGGGTTGCGGACATGCAACATGGATGCACTATCGTAAATGAAGAGAGTTGGAAAGCTCCGCCATAGAAGGTAATAGCCCTGTAATTGAAACGAGAAAGCTACTAGCATGATCCAGAGTACCACGGGACACGTGAAACCCTGTGGGAAGCAGGAGGGACCATCCTCCAAGCCTAAATACTACCTAGTGACCGATAGCGCATAGTACCGTGAGGGAAAGGTGAAAAGAACCCCGGGAGGGGAGTGAAATAGAACCTGAAACCCTGCACTTACAAGCTGTGGGAGCACATTTCTTGTGTGACCGCGTACTTTTTGTAGAACGGGCCAACGAGTTACGTTAAGTAGCAAGGTTAAGCACTTCAGGTGTGGAGCCGTAGCGAAAGCGAGTCTTAAATGGGCGACCTAAGTTACTTGACGTAGACCCGAAACCGGGCGACCTATCCATGAGCAGGTTGAAGCGAAAGTAAAATTTCGTGGAGGACCGAACCCACGAGCGTTGAAAAGCTCGGGGATGACTTGTGGATAGCGGTGAAATTCCAATCGAGCCCGGAGATAGCTGGTTCTCCCCGAAATAGCTTTAGGGCTAGCCTCAAGCGTAGAGAAACGGAGGTAGAGCACTGAATGTCCTAGGGGGTATTGCACTTACCGAAGACTATCAAACTCCGAATGCCGTTTTCTTTTACTTGGGAGTCAGACTGTGGGTGATAAGATTCATAGTCAAGAGGGCAACAGCCCAGATCGTCAGCTAAGGTCCCTAAATGTACGTTAAGTGGTAAAGGATGTGGGATTGCACAGACAACCAGGATGTTGGCTTAGAAGCAGCCACTCATTTAAAGAGTGCGTAATAGCTCACTGGTCGAGTGATCCTGCGCCGAAAATTTCCGGGGCTAAAACGTACTACCGAAGCTACGGCATCATTATGATGGGTAGGGGAGCTTCGTATGCAGGCTGAAGCATGACCGTAAGGACATGTGGACAGTATACGAGTGAGAATGTTGGCATGAGTAGCGAGACGTGGGTGAGAATCCCACGGGCCGTAAACCCAAGGTTTCCAGGGGAAGGTTCGTCCGCCCTGGGTTAGTCGGGACCTAAGCCGAGGCCGAAAGGCGTAGGTGATGGACAACAGGTTGATATTCCTGTACCGCCAATAAGCGTTTGAGAAATGGGATGACACAGTAGGATAAGCTAACCACACTGTTGGTTATGTGTGGCTAAGTACTGAGGCAGTCTAGATAGGCAAATCCGTCTAGATAATGCTGGGGTACGATGGGGAGCGAAATTTAGTAGCGAAGTAGCTGATTTCACACTGTCGAGAAAAGTCTCTATCGAGTTTAAAGGCGCCCGTACCGTAAACCGACACAGGTGGGTGAGGAGAGTATCCTAAGGCCAGCGAGAGAACTATTGTTAAGGAACTCGGCAAAATGACCCCGTAACTTAGGGAGAAGGGGTGCCATCCTTTGGATGGCCGCAGAGAATAGGCCCAAGCGACTGTTTACCAAAAACACAGGTTTCTGCTAAGTCGCAAGACGATGTATAGGAGCTGACGCCTGCCCGGTGCTGGAAGGTTAAGGGGATCTGTCAGGAGCAATCCGAAGCAGTGAACTTAAGCCCCAGTAAACGGCGGCCGTAACTATAACGGTCCTAAGGTAGCGAAATTCCTTGTCGGGTAAGTTCCGACCCGCACGAAAGGCGTAACGATTTGGGCACTGTCTCAACAATAGACTCGGTGAAATTGTAATCCCGGTGAAGATGCCGGGTACCTGCGACAGGACGGAAAGACCCCATGGAGCTTTACTGTAGCTTGACGTTGGGTCTTGGTACTACATGTACAGGATAGGTGGGAGACTATGAAGCATGAACGCCAGTTTGTGTGGAGTCATCCTTGGGATACCACCCTTGTAGTACTGGGATCCTAACCATAGGCCTTGAATCAGGTCTTGGGACACCGTCAGGTGGGCAGTTTGACTGGGGCGGTCGCCTCCTAAAAAGTAACGGAGGCGCTCAAAGGTTTCCTCAGCACGGTCGGAAATCGTGCGAAGAGTGCAAAGGCAAAAGGAAGCTTGATTGCAAGACATACAGGTCGAGCAAGGACGAAAGTCGGACTTAGTGATCCGGTGGTACCGCATGGAAGGGCCATCGCTCAACGGATAAAAGCTACCCTGGGGATAACAGGCTTATCTCCCCCAAGAGTCCACATCGACGGGGAGGTTTGGCACCTCGATGTCGGCTCATCACATCCTGGGGCTGTAGTAGGTCCCAAGGGTTGGGCTGTTCGCCCATTAAAGTGGTACGCGAGCTGGGTTCAGAACGTCGTGAGACAGTTCGGTCCCTATCCGTCGCAGGCGTAGGAAATTTGAGGAGACCTGTCCTTAGTACGAGAGGACCGGGATGGACGTACCTCTGGTGTACCAGTTGTTCTGCCAAGGGCATGGCTGGGTAGCTATGTACGGAATGGATAAGCGCTGAAAGCATCTAAGCGCGAAGCCAACTTCAAGATAAGATTTCCCACCGTAAGGGTAAGACCCCAGGAAGACTACCTGGTTGATAGGTCGAAGGTGTAAGTGCAGTAATGTATTTAGCTTATCGATACTAATAGGTCGAGGACTTGACCAACAAAATGATTCACTCAAAATGATATACAGTTTTCAGAGTATTAACTCTAAAAATAAAGATTATGTGGTTATTATAGCAAAGAGGATACACCTGTTCCCATTCCGAACACAGAAGTTAAGCTCTTTAGCGCTGATGGTACTTGGGGGGCGACCCCCTGGGAGAGTAAGACGTAGCCACGTAATCTTTTTTATTTTAATAAAAGCCTAGAAGCACATATTGTTGCTTCTAGGCTTTTTCTGTTTTTATTTAAATATATATGCTAAAATTATAACTAAATAAACTTTCTAATAAAGGGGATCATAAAATGGGGATAATAGATAACTTAAAACAACAAAATGTAAATGAAAAATTAATAGAAGATGCTTTGTACTTTAAAAAATATTATAAATTAGAGGATTCTCTTCAACATAGAATATCACAATCAAATAGCTATTTTTATGGGAAAGAAATATGGGATATGTGTATATCTGCTATACTTGAAGGTGAAAATATACTTTTATCAGGGCCTAAGGCAACAGGTAAAAACCTACTTGCAGATAACTTATCTGAGCTATTTGGAAGACCTCAGTGGAATACTTCTTTTCATATAAATACAGATAGTACAACATTAATAGGAACAGATACTTTTATAGATAATGAGGTAAAGTTAAGACGTGGATCTGTATATGAATGTGCAATTCATGGTGGATTTGGTATATTCGATGAAATAAATATGGCTAAAAATGATGCTATTGCAGTACTGCATTCTGCATTAGATCATAGGAGAATAATCGATGTGCCTGGTTATGAACGAATAAATTTACATCCGGCAACTAGATTTATAGGAACGATGAACTATGAATATGCAGGTACAAAGGAATTAAATGAGGCACTAGTATCTAGGTTTATGGTTATTGATATACCGTCAATAGAAGAAGATAAACTTATGCTTATATTGAATAATGAATTTCCTGATGCAGATAGAGAAAAGTTACTTCAGTTTGCAGGAATATTCCTTGATTTGCAATTGAAATCACAAAATGGAGAAATTTCAAGTAAATCAATAGATTTAAGAGGGCTTATAGGTTCATTAAAAACAATAAAAAGAGGTCTTAGTCCTAAATTAGCAATAAATATGGGTATAACAGGTAAGACTTTTGATGAATATGAAAAGGAAATAGTAGGGGATATTATAAAAACAAGAATTTCAAGTATTTGGGAATCTAAGGATGTATTTCCACATAATAATCTAAATGGTCAATTAGAATCAAGTTTTTAGGCTATTAATGTTTTACAAAATTAACTATAGATTTTATTTGTATACAAACACTATATAATTAGGGGAAAATTATGAAATGGATATATAATAATTATGAATTTGAAAATAGAATAAATAATTTATCTTGGACTATTTCAGGTAAATATAATGAAGATATAAGTGCATCAGAACAAGACTATACATCAAAGGATGTAGCGTTATATTTTGCTATTATGACAGGTGCAAGACATAAATATATAGAATGGAATATAGTTAAAAAATATTTATACAATAGGATAAAACAAGGATATGATTCTAATATACTATTAGGTTTAGTTCAAGTAGTTCTAAATATAATAGTAGAAGATAGAGTAATACAAGAAAGACCAGGAATAAAAGATATAAGAAAAAAAGCATATAAAGATATGCTAGATGGATTTACAAAAATATATAAAGATGATGTAATACAAAAAATTAAATATGTAATAGTATTAGAAAATATGGGTAAACATCCTTCAGTAGATGGTCTAAGTAGAAGAATTTTAAATTGTATTAGGAAGATTGATATAAATTTACCGATAATAGAAATTTTAAAAGAAATTGATAATATTTACATTAAATTTTTTGAAGGAAAAGTTATAAAATCTCAAGATATAAAAGAAAATTCTATAGAATATAAAAATGATACAGATATAGACTTTGATACATTTTCAGATTTTATGTATGAAGAGCTTTATGAAGATGAACAGAATGAGATGATTGAAAGTGAAATAAGTAATATATCCTCATCTATGTTAATTGAAAGTGTTGGAGAAATTGATATAGATATCTCTAAAAATACTAAAGAAAGAGTTTTATATGTAGATGAAAAGACATTAGATAAAATCTATAATAAAATGGAACATTATTATGGAAAATCATATCTAAATAAAAATGAATTGAAAAAAATTGAAACTAAAAATTGCAGAAATGTACACGAAGGTTGTAGAATACATTTTACAGATGGAGTATTGAGAAGTGAATGTAGTAATGTAGCTCAAATTAAATATGTTACAAGACAAAAAGAAAATAATATAGGTAAGTTTAGAGATAAAGCTAAGATACATAAAAGGAATATAATAAAATTAAAGGATAGCTTATCAAGAATTCTTATAGAGGAAAGTGAAACTAGTAGAGTTTATTCAGATTGTGGGACTATACATGCAAATAGAGCATGGAGAGCTACAAAAAGTAGTAATAACAAAATATTTTATAAAGATATTGAAAATGAGAAGGGGAAATATGTAATTGACATATTACTAGATGGAAGTGGGTCTCAGAGCAGGAATCAAGCAAATGTTGCTACACAAGCATATATAATAGCTAATGCTCTAACCATGGTAGGTATTCCTAACAGAGTTATGGGATTTTCTAGCTTTATGGATTACACTATATTAAAAAGATTTAAAGATTATGAAGATAAAATAGAAGAAATTGAAAATATATTTGAATATTTTTGTGCAGGAAATAATAGAGATGGACTAGCAATTAAATCAACTTGTGATGGTTTATTAAATCGAAATGAAGAAAATAAAATATTGATAGTTTTAAGTGATGGAAAACCCAATGATATAAAAATTGGAAAAGATAGAGAGCGTAGTATAAGAGGCGAAATGTCATATAGAGGTATGATAGGAATAAAAGACACTGCCAATGAAGTAAGAAGAGCTAGGCAACAAAATATTTTAGTATTAGGAGTATTTACAGGAAAAGAAAATGATTTAGAAGCACAAAGGTTGATATATGGTAGGGACTTCGTATATACTAAAGATATAGAAAGATTTTCAGATATAGTGTCTATGTATTTGAAAAAAATAATTAGAAATTAAATTTTAAAAATTTTTTTCAAAATAAAAAAGGAATATTAGTATTTATGTAGAATACAATATAAGTAAGGCAATTTATCAAAATTTTTTTACATCTAGAGTATAATTTATCATGTTACAAAAGTTAGTAAAATAAATATTAAATATATATTTTAGGTTCTTGATAAAAGATTAATAGGGAAAGAGGTGTAATTCCTCTGCAGCCCCCGCTACTGTAAAGCTGACGAAATTTATTTTAACCACTATGATTTATTATTCATGGGAAGGTAAAAGAGTAGGATGAAGCTAAGCCAGGAGACCTGCCTAGTAATATTAAAGTAATTTCTTCGGGGTGGGAGAAAGTTTCTTAAAATACTTGTGTATAAAATTAGTATTGAAAAAGAAAGTCTAACCCTTTGGTTAGGCTTTTTATATTGTAAGGAGAATTAAGTATGCTTTTAATAGATAAATACGCATATACAAACAGTTTAACAGAAATAAATCCAAAGATAAAAGGAAGCATAGGCTTAATATTTTTAATAATTTCTATGGCATTTAAAAATATTTTTTGCTTGATTAGTATTATAACTTTTATGAGTTCTCTTATAGTTTTTTTAGCTAAAATAGACTTAAAAAGTTATTTAAAGCTTGTAAAAATACCAATGTATTTTTTAATAATGGGAGTTCTAATAAACCTTATAAATATATCATTTGATTCAAAAGGACTAATTTATAGTTTTAATATAATGTCTTTAAATATAGGTATATCAAATAAGTCAATAATTACATCTATACATATATTGTTTAGAGCTATTGCTTGTTTAACATGTATATACTTTTTTATATTAACAACACCATTTAATCAGATAATATTTTTATTAAAAAAGCTACATATATCAGATACGGTAATAGAGCTATCTATGTTAGTTTATAGATTTATATTTATATTTTTAGAAGAAGTATCAGATATAAGAAAATCACAACAATTAAGATTTGGATATATTAATTTAAAAACATCTTATAATTCAGTTGGAATTCTAGGAAATATGTTATTTAAGAGAATGATGAAAAGGTATGATGAAATGTGTATATCTTTAGACATAAAATTATATGATAGCAAATTTCACATAGTAGGGGATGAAAATGTTTAAAATAAATGACTTAAATTATAAATACGAAAAAAACTCACATGCACTAAAAAAAGTTAATATGGACTTTTCAAAAGGTGATGTGATAGGGATAATAGGATCAAATGGATCTGGTAAATCTACATTTTTTATGAATTTAATGGGCATACTTAAGCCCACATCAGGAAAAATTTTATTCAAGGATCAGGAAATAAACTATACAAAAAAAGGCCTATATAATTTAAGAAAACAAGTAGGTATAGTATTTCAGGATCCAGAAAAACAAATATTCTATTCAAGGGTATATGATGATATAGCATTTTCTTTAAGAAATATTGGAATAGATGAAGAAATAATAAATATGAGAGTTAGAGATGCACTAGTTGCTGTTAATGGAATAGATTTTATAAACAAACCAGTACATTTTTTAAGCTATGGCCAAAAAAAGAGGGTAGCAATAGCTTCTGTTATAGCAATGGAAAATGAAATAGTTTTATTAGATGAGCCGACAGCTGGCTTAGACCCAGTAAGTACTAGATTAATAGTAGATATTATAAAAAACCTTAAACAAAAAGGTGTTAAGATAGTGATATCAAGTCATGATATGAATTTAATATATGAAATATGCGATTATGCATATGTTTTAAGTAAAGGCGAAGTGATAGAAGATGGAAGTATTGAGGAAGTATTTGTAAAAGAGAATAAAGTTATTGAAGCTGGATTAGAACTTCCTTGGCTTGTAAAACTACATAAAAATATGAATATACCTTTATTTAAATGTGAAGAAGATTTGTATAAGTATTGGAATGATTCTGTGCTTATATCAAATCATTAATTTGCCCTAAACCTATTTTAATATAAATAGATTTTAATAATATGCTTTTCTATAAAGTAAACCCTAGATTTAAGCCGTCTAGGGTTTTTTTCTTTATTTTATAACTATAAAAAAGTACGATAGCTTATAAATTCATGAACCTATGCTTTTTTTAATGAAGAATTAGTTATATACTTAAAGGAGTCATAAATTTATAGATATAGATTTAAAGTTTAATATATTGGAGAGAATCAAGGTGTTGATATTCTTTAAATTTGAACAAAAATAAGTTTTAGATTAAAATAGAGTTATATAACTGTTAACAGGAGGAAGCATATGAATTTAGATACATTAAATCCTGCACAGAGAGAAGCTGTAGAAAAGACAGAAGGCCCTGTCCTTATACTAGCTGGAGCAGGTTCGGGTAAGACTAGAGTTTTAACAACTAGAATTGCTCACCTTATAGAGAACAAAGGTGTACAAGCCCCAAATATATTAGCTATAACATTTACAAACAAAGCAGCCAATGAAATGAGGGAGAGAGTAGAAGAAACATTAGGTTCAGATACTAAGGAAATGTGGATAAGTACTTTCCATTCTTGTTGTGTACGTATACTTAGAAAAGATATAAATAGAATTGGATACAATAGAAGTTTTATAATATACGATAGTGCTGACCAGGTAACATTAGTTAAAGACTGTTTAAAAGAGTTAAATTTAAGTGATAAGGCATTTGAACCTAAAGTAGTTATAAGTACTATATCAGGGGCTAAAGACAAGCTACATAGCCCTAAAGAGTTTAAACAGATGCATATGTCAGATGCTAGAATGAGCAAAATTGCAGATATTTATGCACTTTATCAAGATCGTTTAAAAAGAAATAGTGCACTAGACTTTGATGATTTAATTTACAAAACAGTAGAGTTATTAAGAACTGATAGTGAAGTGCTAGAATTTTACAGAAGTAGATTCAAATATATAATGGTAGATGAGTATCAAGATACAAGTAAAGCTCAATATGAATTAATAAAAATGTTAGCAAAAGAACATCAAAATATATGTGTTGTTGGGGACGATGATCAAAGTATATATGGATGGAGAGGCGCTGATATAAGGAATATATTAGAGTTTGAAAAGGACTATGATGATGTTCATGTAGTTAAATTAGAGCAAAATTATAGATCAACTCAAATAATACTAGATGCAGCAAATACAGTAATTTCTAATAATATAGAAAGAAAAAGAAAGAAACTTTGGAGTGAAAAAAAAGAAGGCGAATTAATAAAAATTCAAGTAGCAGAAAATGAAGTTGAAGAATCTGATTTTGTATCTGATATGATAGCTAAAATAGCAAGGGAACAAAATAGATCTTACAAAGATTTTGCTGTTTTATATAGAGCTAATGCTCAAGCACGTCCAGTTGAAGATGCTTTAAATAGAAGTCAAATACCATATAACATATATGGAGGAACTAAATTCTATGAAAGAAAAGAAATCAAAGATTTAATTGCATATTTAAGAGTTATACAAAATCCTCAAGATGATATATCAATCAAAAGGATTATAAATGTACCTAGAAGAGGTATAGGGCTTAGAACGATAGAGAAAATAGAAGATAGAGCTAGCTTAAAGCAAGAAAGTATGTATTCAGTTCTTATAGATATAGAGTCAAATTCAGACATATCTACTAAAGCAAGAAATAGTATAAGCGCATTTGTAGATACAATAGGTACACTAAGAACTATAAAGGAAGTTTATCCTGTAAGTAAATTAATAGAAAAAGTATTAGAGACAACAGACTACTATGAATATATAGATGACTTATATAAAGGAGATACAGAAGAAGCTAAAGATAGAAAAGATAACTTAAAAGAATTTATATCTATAGCAATAGAATTTGAGCAAAGTAGTGAAGATCAGAGTCTAGAAGAATTCTTAACAGGTGTTGCACTTACATCTGAAAGCAATGAAGAGGAAGAAATTGATAAAGTATCTCTTATGACTATTCATACATCAAAAGGATTAGAATTCCCTGTTGTATTCTTAATAGGAATGGAAGAAGGTCTATTCCCTATATCAAGAGCTGTAAGGTCTATGGCAGAGTCTGATATAGAAGAAGAAAGAAGACTTTGTTATGTTGGTATAACAAGAGCAAAAGAAACCCTATATATGACATTAACTCAAAAAAGAACTTTATATGGAAAAACAAACCCATCAATTGCATCTAGATTTATGGAAGAATTACCTAAAGAGTGTATAGAAAAGTTAAACAAAGAAGAAAATCAAATTACTTCTTACTCAAAGGCAAATTACAATGTATTAGATAAGTACAAACAAAAATATATGACAAATGTTAATAAGTCAGCTGTTGCAACAAAAGTTAATGCTACAATTAAAGATACAACTAAAGAATCGAACTTAGATGATATAAAGCCTGGTGCAAAAGTACACCATCCTAAATTTGGAGTAGGTACTGTTGTGGGTATGATGGGGTCTGATGTAACTATAGCATTTGAAAAACAAGGAATTAAGAAGATAAATAAGGAATATACAACACTAGATGTATTATAAAAAATAAATTAAATAACTTGTTAAAAATAAACTGTGCATAAATTATGTTAATAAACCATAATTATGCACAGTTATTTAAATAAATTTTGTTAATCAGGGAGGCTATACCAATGGAACAAAAAAAATTTGCGCAAGATTTAGTAGACTTTATATATGAAAGTCCAACGGCTTTTCAAGCTGTAGAAACATCTAAAAAGTTGTTACAAAAAAATGGATTTAGAGAGCTAATATTAAATGAAAAGTGGAATGTTGAAGTAAATGGAAGATACTATGTAACTAAAAACTCTTCTGCACTAGTGGCTTTTACAGTTAATTCACAAGATGTAGAAAAAGAAGGGTTTAGAATAGTAGGTTCTCATTCAGATTCTCCAACATTTAGAATTAAACCTAAAGCAGAAATGTTAGTAGAAGGTACATATTTAAAATTAAATACAGAATGCTATGGTGGACCAATACTAAATACTTGGTTAGATAGACCATTAGCTATAGCAGGAAGAGTTGTTTTAAAAGGTGAAAATGCATTAAGACCTGTTGAAAAGATGGTTAATATTAAAAAGCCAGTATGTATAATACCAAATGTAGCTATACATATGAATAGAACAGTAAATGAAGGATATGCATTAAATAAACAAAAAGACATGTTACCACTAGTAGGTTTAATAAATGAAAATTTAGAAAAAGATAATTTCTTATTGAAGCAATTAGCTAAAGAATTAGATGTAGAGTTAGAAGAAATCATTGATTTTGACTTATTTTTATATGAATTTGAAAAAGGTAGTTTAATAGGCCCTAATGAAGAGTTTATATCAACAGGAAGATTAGACAACCTATCTATGGCACACTCAAGTTTACATGCACTTATAGATGCAAATGGTAGTAAAGGTGTAAATGTAGTTGCTATATTTGATAATGAAGAAGTAGGAAGTTCTACTAAGCAAGGTGCCGATTCAAATATGTTAATAAATATATTGGAAAGAATATGCCTATCTTTACAAAAATCAAGAGAAGAATTCTTTAGTACAATATATTCATCATTTATAATATCAGCAGATTTAGCACATGCAGTTCATCCTAATATGGTAGACAAGCATGATCCAACAAGTAGACCAGTTATGGGCAAAGGGCCTGTTATAAAAATAAATGCTAATCAAGCATACACAAGTGATGCTCAATCTATATCTGTATATAAATCTATATGCAAAGAAGCTGGGGTTAATTATCAGGAATTTGTAAATAGATCAGATGAAAGAGGTGGAAGTACTATAGGGCCTATATCATCTACGCATTTAGATATACCATCAGTGGATGTTGGTAGTCCAATACTTGCAATGCACTCTATAAGAGAGTTAGGAAATGTAGAAGATCACTACAATATATATAAGACAATTAATAAATTCTATGAGATATAAGTAAGGAGATGAAATACCATGAGAATAGGACTATGTCTCTCTGGTGGAGGAGCTAAGGGATCATATCAAGCAGGTGTAATAAAAGCACTTTATGATAGAGGAATAAATAAATTTGATGCTATATCAGGAACATCTATAGGTGCAATAAATGGATATTACATATTCACAGGAAATGTTGAAAACTTAGAAAAAATGTGGACAAGTATAGAAACAAATCCTGAAAACGATATTAAAATAGTGGATAACACTGTGGATAATTCGTATGTTATCGATACCCTTAAGGCCCTTAATACCGAAAATAAACAGGAAATGGATTTCTATGTGAACTATATAGAGATTTATAATAAAAATGTTAGGGAAAAGGTAGAAAATATAAAAATACTAGGACATAAAGAAGCCTTAAGCGCAGTAAAATACAGCTCTTTATTACCTTGTAATCCAAAAGCAAATTTACCTTTAAAACAACAATTTGTAAAAGATGTAAGTGAAGGATTATATGATGGGTTTAAGCTTGATGGAGGATTATTAAATAATACTTTAATAGAACCATTAGTGGAAAAAACTGTGGATAAAATTATAGTTATATCCACAGCACATGATTATGTTTTACCCGATGAAATAAAAAATGAGTACAATGCAGATAATATAATTATAATAAGACCTGAAACTGCTTTTGAAAAAGGGGATACATTAAAATTTGAAAAAAATTTCTGTACACAAATGTATAATAAGGGATATGAAATAGGAAAAAACTTAAAATTAAATATAGAAGTCTAACATATTATTGTCTTATATAAGTGTAAAAATATGAACGCTTTTATGTAAATAAATAGAATTGTAGCGAATTTTATTGAATAAACTGCTAAATGTTAGTATAATATAAAGGTTCTTTAAATTAGAAAAAAATATATGGAGTTGATATAAATATGGCAACTAAGAGAATAGCAGTTTTAGGTGGTCCTAGATGTGGTAAAACTACATTAATACAACATTTATATGTTGAGATGAAAATAGCAGGATTAGATGTAGGTTATGCTTTAGAGTATTCAACAGAATATTTAAAAGATAAAGGTATGATAGAGACTATAGCAGAGCAGTATGGAATCTACTTAGGTCAAAAGAAAATAGAAGATGAATTATCTACATTTGATTATGCCCTTACAGATTATGCTACTTTTGTACCTTACATATACGGAAGATTTATGTTAGGTAACAGAGATAGATCTAAAAAAGAAATACAAATACTTAAAGACTTATATTGCTTAGCAATAGAAGATATGCAAAATTACGATATGGTAGTATATGTTCCAAGAGAATTTGGATATGTACAAGATGGAGTTAGATGGCAAGATGAAGATATAGCAATTCAGATAGATGATGCTATACTAAGTTTCTTAAAAGCGGAAAATGTTAACTTTGTAGAAGTTAAAGGTTCTACTAAAGAGAGAGCTAAGCAAATATTAGAATTATTAAATATTGATTATCAAGAAACACCACAATTAAATGAAGAAAAATAAGCTACTATTAATTTAGTAGCTTTTTTTTATAGTAAAATATTATGAACTTACGATATGAAAGAGTAGTAAATCAATAATGCTAAAAATATATTATAGGTTAAATGATTAATTTTGAATGAAAAAGATAAAGTTTAGATTATAGTTTAAGTATAAAAAGTTTGATATAATGAAACCGAAGTAATTATGAGGTTAGTATTAAGCAAGAGGGGGAGGAAAAAATGATTTTATCTGTTGGTATTTGTGAAGATGAAGAAGTTCACAGAAAAATTTTAAGAACTTATTTAAGCAAGATTTTAGATAAAGATAAATATAGATTGATTGAATTTTCAAGTGGGGAAGAGATATTAAAAGATTATCCAGAGCATATAGATATTTTATTGCTAGATGTACAAATGAAAAATATAAATGGTCTCGAAACAGCTAGAAAAATAAGAAAATTTGATACAAATGTAAATATAATCTTTACAACTGCAATTATAGATTTTATGCAGCAAGGATATGAAGTAAAAGCTTTTAGGTATTTATTAAAACCAATAAAATATGACGAGTTTTCAAAACATATTTTAGAATGTATAGAAGAAGTCAAAGAAAAAAATATTAATTACTTAGCTTTTAAAGATATTGATTTAAGTGAAATTATTAGAATATCAACGAGTTCTATATTATATATGGAAACAGATTCTAGAGTAGTATTAATTCATACAGATAATAAAATATATAAAGTTAATAGTACTCTTAATAAATTAGAAAAAGACTTAAATAATAGTGATTTTTATAGATGTCATAGGTCATATCTAATCAACATCAATAAAGTAAAAAATATAAAACAAAATAGTTTAATAATAAGAGAAAATGAAATATTAGTTAGTAGATATAAAATGAAAAAATTAAAATTAAAATTAACAAGCAAATTAGGGGAATGTTTATGTTAGAAAGAATTGTACATCAAGATAATTCTACATTTTGGTATATATTTAATTTTACAAATATGTTTGTGTATTTTGTATTGTTTAAATTTTTAGTAGATTACTCTGAGAAAAAAAGAACCTCTAATAAAATGAATTACATATCATTATTTTTATTATCATTAATTGCTTTTTTTGTATTTTTTAGAAATGGTTTTATGTATATGATTTTTTGTATTATATTTTATAAAATCAGTTATGAAGTAGGTATTTTTAAGTCAATTATTCATAATATACTTTATTGGGGAATAATATATAATTTTTTAGAAAACTTTATGGAAAATATAATTGAGATAATTAATTATGAAGGAATATATAAAGAAATAAAAACTGTAGACATAGTTATAAGTTATACTGAACATCTAGTAATTAAAATAATAATAAGTATAATAATTTATTTAATATATATATACATAAAAAAGTGTATTAAATTAAAAAAATTATTTACATTATCTGTGTTCATTCCTATAATAACAAATATTTTAACTTTATTAACTTTATTTAGGTACAAAGCATTTACTGATAATTTAAATAGTGAATTAGTACTTATTACTTTTATGATAATTATATCTAATATAGCTTTTTATATTATATTAAAAACTATTATAGAGAGTCAAAATATAAAACATGAAAATAAAATATTAACAGATAATATTTTAAAAGAGTATAATTACTATTTAAAGATGAATAAAGAGCAAGAAAAGGTAAAAGAGATATATCATGATATTAAAAACCATATGATATGTATGAAAGATATGTGTAAAAATAATGAAATTGAAAATGCTAAAAACTATATAGGTAATATAGAAGTAGGATTGAAAAACTATACAAATTATAATCAAAATTTTAATACAGGAAATATGATAGTTGACTCTATATTAAACAATAAAAAGATATTGTGTGAAGAAAAATCAATAGGTTTTGATGTAGATGTAGATTTTTCTAAAAATGATTATATGCAGATGACAGATATATGTATTATATTTTCAAATATAATAGACAATGCGATAGAAGCTTGTATAAAGATACAAACAGATGATTTAAATAAAAAAATAAGAATAGAAAGTAAGTATATAGAAAATTTTTGTGTTATAGTAATTGAAAACACTAAAACAAATCAAGTAAAACATAAAAATAATAATTTAATTACTACTAAAAAAGATAAATTCATACATGGAATTGGATTGAAAAATGTAAAAAATGTAGTAAAGAAATATTTAGGAGAAGTAGTTATAGAGCATAGTGAAGAAAAATTTATTTTAAAAATAATGATACCTTTAAATGAAGATTTTAAAAATAAAGAAGAAATGATTTGTTGATGATTAAGTTCATTAATAAATCATTTCTTTTTTTATTAAAAGTATAAAATTTGAAATATCACTATACAGTGAATAATAAATAATTAAAATATTGAATTATTATATTTAAATAAATTTTACCATTTAAACGTAAAAAACAACCATTAAAACATGATTTGTTGAAAGGAAAAATATTAAATGTTAATTTAAACCTGTAATATAAAAATATTTTTATTGAAGGGAGTAGAGTATGAAAAATAATTTTAAAATAATAACATCATACATAAAAAAATATAAGAGCAGAACTTTTGCAATATGTTTAAGTATGATTCTTAGTATAGCTTTAATAATTGGAGTAGGAACACTATCCAAAAGTGCAAAAGAAGCTAATGTAGCAAAAATGAAGTATGAATGTGGGAATTATCATGTAAAATATAAGGACTTAAATAGTGAGCAATTAAAAATTATAAAGGAAAACAAAGATATACAGCAAGTAGGTTTAACATCATACTATGACTCCAATAGTAATAATGATGAGATTTTAATAAATCTAAAAAAAGCAAATGAAGAATATATAAAATTGGGAAATTCTAAAATAATAGATGGTAAATTACCAACAAAAGAAAAAGAAATTGCATTAGAAGAATGGGTTTTAAAAAACTTAGGAGTAAAACCTAAAGTTGGAGAAAATGTAACCATAGATTTATTTTTTAAAAAACAAAAAGAAACATTTAAATTAGTAGGTATATTAAAAGACAGAACAAAAGAAAAATCAATAGGTGTTATGGAAGGATTTTTAGCATTGAATAATAATACACCTAAAATAGATGCTTATGTATCATTTGATGAAAAGTCAGATATAAATAAAAATATAAATAAAATATCTAAACAAGCAAATATAAATAAAGACAATGTAGATAGAAATGGTATGTTACTTGAGTCGTTAGGAGAAAGTGGTGAAATTAATTATAATGTTATAGCTATAGGGATTATAGTAGCTATAGTGTCAGGTATTGTTATACATGGAGTATTTAATATATCAATACTTCAAAGAACTTCAGAATATGGTGTAATAAGAGCAATAGGTTCAGATTCGTTACAGATTTTCAAGTTAGTTTTATGTGAATTATTAATATTATTAGGCATAAGTATTCCTATAGGTATAGGAGTAGGGATAATAGGTGCTAAATGTTTTAGTTCAATAGCTGGAGGATTATTTACAGAGGGAACTGTAGAAATTACAAAACTTGTTATTCCATTAGACATATTAGCATTTTCAATTATAGTTTTATTAATTATAGTATTAATAATCTCATTTTTAACATTTAAAAATGTAAGAAAAATTTCACCAATGGATGCTATAAGAAAAGATATATCTTCTAAAAAAATAGGAAGAAGACAATTTTTATCAATTTCATTTTTAATTAAATTTATATCATTTCAAAAAGCTATTTCATTTAAGAATATATTTAGAAATAAAAAAAGTTTTATAATGATAGTTTTATCAATGAGTTTAGGAAGTGCTATTTTTGTAGTTTCAAGTTTTTATGCACATTTAGCAAATATTCAAGGCAAAAAAGAAGCAGAAACTTCAAATGTAAATACTGATTATAAAATAAGTATGATACCTTTAAATTATATGAACAAGGGATTATCTAATGATGATATAAGAGAAATAAAAAATTTAAAGGGAGTACAATCTGTCAATGGAGTTAAAGTTTTATACTCAATAATGCCTTTAGAAAAATCTCAAATAGCAGAGCCTTTATATTTTGAACAAGCAAATTCTTTTCCATATGTGGAAAAAGTATTAAATGGATTGTTAACTGAAGATAAAGAATCTAAAAAAGCTATGCTTAAAAATTCTGTTTATGGATATGATGATAATTTATTAAAAGGTTTAGGGAAGTATTTATTAGATGGTGAAATAAATATAGATAAAATGAAAAAAGAAAATACAGTATTAATAACAATACCACATCCACTTGGACCGAATGTTGTTGATTTAAAAGTTGGAGATAAAATTAAAGTTACATATAAAGAAAATTTTTATTTAGGTGAAGATGGTTTAAAAATGAACTTAAAAGATGGAAAATATGTGACAAAGGAGTTTGTAGTTGGAGGAATAGTTGATGAACTTATAGACACGTCGGATTATTATACTGGGCATGATAGTGTTGATGTGATTATGCCATCGAGTCAATTTAACTCAACTATAGGATTTGATAATTATCAAATAGTAAATGTTGATAAAAAACAAGGTGCAGATTCTAAAAAACTAAGTGATGAAATATTTAAAATATCTAATAAAGTACAAGGAAGTACTGTAAGAGATTTAGGTCAAGAAAGAGGAGAAATAGACTTATTACAAAAAAATAAATTAATATTCATTTACTCAATTATGGTGGTTTTATTTGTTATAAGTTTATTTAATATAATGAACAATGTAAGTTATAGCTTAATATCAAGAACAAATGAATTTGGTATGATAAGAGCTATTGGAATAACTAACAAAGAATTTAAAAAGATGATAAAATTTGAGGGAGTTACATATGGCGTGATTGCGAGTATTTTGTCTATTATATTTGGATTATTAGGACAAGTAATATTATTTAAATACATAAATCCATTACTTATAAGTCCTAAATTTACAATTCAATGGCAAAGTTATGTATTAGTGATATTTATAAATATATTAATAGGATTTATAGCAACTTATTTACCGTCAAAGAAAATAAAAGATTTATCAATAGTTGAAACTATTAGTGCGTTGGATTAGGAAAGACCTAAAATACTAATAATGGTTTAAATAAAATATTAAAAAGAATTTATATAAAGGGGAAATATTTAAATGAAAATACTAGAAACTATAAATCTTACAAAAATTTATGGAAAAGATGAAACTCAAGTAAATGCACTTGATAATGCTAATATATATATTGAAAAAGGGGAGTTTGTTGCAATAATAGGGCCAAGTGGAAGTGGAAAATCTACAATGCTTCATTTACTAGGAGGACTTGAAAGACCAACAAAAGGAACTGTAAAAATAGAAAATCAAGATATATATAAACTATCAGAAAATAAACTAGCACAATATAGAAGAAAAAAGATAGGATTTATATTTCAACAGTATAATTTAATACCAGTACTTACTGTTAGAGAAAATATAGAAATGCCTTTAATGTTAGATAAAGCTAACATAGATAGAGCATACATAGATGATTTGATGGAGTTTTTAGGCTTGACTGAAAGGCAAAAACATTTACCAAATCAATTATCAGGAGGTCAACAACAAAGAGTGGCTATAGCTAGAGCATTAGCAGCGAAACCTGCTATAATACTTGCTGATGAACCTACTGGAAATTTAGACACTAAAACAACAACAGAAGTTATGAATTTACTTAAGAAGTCTATAAAAAAGTATAACCAAACCTTGATAATGATAACTCATAATGATAGTGTAGCTCAAAATGCAGATAGGATAATATCAATAGTGGATGGTAAAACAAAATTGCTAGAGAACAATAAATAATAATAGATGATCTAAATCAATAATTATATTTTCACGATAACGTGAAATTTTAAATTTAATAATTTTATATAAAAAATTTAAATTAAAAATTTTGTGAGATTTTTCTAGAAGTTAGTATATAATAATAGAGTAAGATTACATATAAAAGTTTTAATAATGAAAGGAAGATGAATATGGAAAATAAAAACCCAATAGTAACTATAGAAATGGAAAATGGAAATAAAATAGTAGCAGAGTTATACCCACATATAGCTCCTAACACAGTAAAGAACTTTGTAACATTAATTAATCAAGGATTCTACAATGGAGTAGGATTCCACAGAGTAATAGAAGGATTTATGATACAAGGTGGATGCCCAGATGGAAATGGTATGGGTGGACCAGGACATGCTATAAAAGGAGAATTTAGAGGTAATGGATTTACTAATAACTTAAAGCATGAGCCAGGAGTATTATCAATGGCTAGAACTATGGCACCAAACTCAGCTGGTTCTCAATTCTTTATAATGCACAAAAACTCTCCACATTTAGATGGGCAATATGCTGGATTTGGTAGAGTAATAGAAGGCATGGATGTTGTAAATGAAATAGCTACAACAGCTACAGATAGAGCTGATAGACCTAAAACTCCACAAGTTATGAAGTCTGTAACAGTTGAAACATTTGGTGAAGATTACTCTGACGTAGAAAAAATGTAATAATTTCCAATTATATTTTAAAACAAACTATTTACAATCTAACTACTTTGTTTTAAAATATTATAGAAATAAATCCTAAAAACACAAAAACTTAGACCGAAATACTTAACCTACACTACTGTTGATTAGTAAGGTTAGACTTAATTTAAAGTAAGGAAGGATATATCCTTCCTTTATGTATTTCTAAAACACCCTCAATTTGGAGGGTGTTTTTATTTTAATAAAAATAAAAAGGTACTGACATTGTCAGTACCTTAATTAAAATGTATATAATTACATATTATTTACAGCGCTAGTTAAGTTAGGAACTAATTGTTTCTTTCTAGAAACAACACCTTCAGCAAATACTCCTTGATTGGCATCTACATTAAAGGCTTCAGATATTACGCTATCATTAGCTTTGTATATTAAGTAAGAACCTTCTTTTATTATATCAGTTATAGCTAAAACTAACATATCATAATCAGTAGAGTTTATATAAGATAAGAATTCATCTTTTTTAGCAAATATAGAGTCTATATCTAAAGTGAATACTTGACCTATACCAACTCTTTTTCCGCTCATACTAAACTCTTTGAAGTCCATGTTTACTATTTCTTCTATGCTATATTCATCTAATGAAGTCCCTGCTTTGAACATTTCCATAGCATAGCTTTCCATATCTACATCAGCTATTTTACTTAATTCTTCGCAAGCTTTTTTATCCATATCTGTAGTAGTTGGAGATTTAAATAATAAGGTATCTGATAATATAGCTGATAATAAAAGACCAGCTATATGCTTAGGTACTTCAACATTATTTTCTTTGTACATTTGATAAACAATAGTACAAGTACATCCAACAGGCATAACTCTGAATGACATAGGAACATCAGTAGCTATTCCTCCTATTTTATGATGGTCAACTATTTCAACTATATTAGCTTGCTCTATACCATCTGCACTTTGAGCATATTCATTATGGTCAACTAATACAACATTTTTCTTAGTTGGATTTAGAAGATGTTTTCTAGATACTAGCCCTAAGAATTTCTTATCATTGTTAATAACAGGATAAGCTCTAAAGTTTGTATTTAACATTGTATTTTTTATATCATCTGCATAATCATTTTCATTGAAAATAACTAAGTTTTCAGTTAAAACAATATCGCTTAAGAAGTTACATTGATTTATTACATTAGATGTTTTGTATGTATCAGATTTTACAGATACAACAGAAACTCCGTTTTGCTTAGCTAAGCTTAATAAATCATCAGAGATAGTAGTTGAGCCAGCTAAAACTAAAAGTTTAACTTTAGCATCTATAGCATATTCTATTATATCGTATCTATCTCCTACTAGAGCTATATCTCCTTCTTTTAATATGTCCATAACACTGTCCATACCAAAAGATAAAGTAACTACTCTACCTTTTATGTCTTCATTACAATTTACAAGTACTGAACCATCAAGATTCTTGCATATATTAGATAAAGATGTATGTATAGTATTGAAATGTTGGTGAAGTAAACTCTTAGCTATTTCTTGCATAGTAACTAATCCTATGAACTCACCGTCATTAGATACTATAGGTAAAGTTTTAACTTGAGTACTTTCCATAAGATTATAAGCTTCTAGTATAGATGATGATAATGATAAAGCTTCTACTTTATCATAGCTTAAATCTTTAACTTCTATTTTTACATTTTTTAAAATTTGAGGAGCTTCTACTTTAAAGTAATCTAAAGCATATAAAGCTTCTTTTCTTACCTCTCCTAGAGTGTAAGGTATAGCTTTTTCACCTAATTCATTTTTTAAGTGAGCTAATGAAATTGAAGAACATATAGAATCTGTATCTGGATTCTTATGTCCGAAAACTGATAATGTCATATTAAATACTCCTTTCATAACGTAACATATATACGATTTGATAATATGCTAAAAATGTATAATTTAAATTAACAAAATATTAATCAATAAAATTTTAATATGTAATATTTTTGTAGCCTTTATAAATATATTTGTTAATAACAAAAATATTATATCAAAAGGAGGAAACGATGTGTTACGAAAATCGAAAAAAATTGAGAAAGTACTTATATTATTACCCATTTTAATACTGGTAATAACAGGTTCATATTTTATACATAAATTTAAAAGCAATCAAAATATATATAAAGATACTGATAGAGTTATGAATACCATAAGCCAAGTGTTAGATTTAAGTACAGTAAAGTATAATTATACTAATGTAATAACTGTTAAAAAGGATAAAAGTATAAATGAGATGAAAATACCATTTACAGAAAAATCATTTATAATAAAATACAATGGAATAATTAATGGAGGGGTAAAACCAGAAGATATAAAGATAGTAAAAAATAATGGAGAGTCTATACAAATACAAATAGATAAATGTGAAATATTAGATCATTATATAGATAGTGATAATATATATGTATATGATGTTAAAAGTTCTTTGTTTAATAAGTTGGAAATTCAAGAAGTATTAGATGATATAAATAAGTATAAAAAAGAATATGAAGAAAAAGCATTAAAGGAAGGTTTAATGGAAGAAATTAAAAGAAGCACAAAAACTAGTATACAAAATATGCTTAAAAATATAGGATATAAAAATGTTGTAGTTGAGTTTAAATAAAATATTAAATATAAATGAGTATAAAAATGATAAAATCTAAATTTTAAATTTTATCATTTTTTTATTGGTAAAATATTAAAAAATATATAAATAGTATAAGAAAAAAATAAGAATAATTTTTTAACACTATATAAATAATAAAAAAGATATAAAAATTTTATGAAGAAAAGATATCATAAAATATTGATTAAAATTTAACTAATACTTAACAAAAATAAAATATTTATAAAAACAGTATTTAAAAGTATATTAAAAGGTTAGAAAAAGAAGTAATTTACTAGTGAATTAAAATAAAAACGTTTTCAATTATTTGAAAAGATAAAAAAATAACAAAAAATATTGACACATTTAGGGTGTTAATGTATTATCTAAATATAGCAAGTTTGTTAAATAACTAACGCAGTTTAATATAAATTATCATTTGGGAGGACCAACAGG
This sequence comes from Romboutsia lituseburensis, assembly GCF_024723825.1. Classification (NCBI taxonomy): domain Bacteria; kingdom Bacillati; phylum Bacillota; class Clostridia; order Peptostreptococcales; family Peptostreptococcaceae; genus Romboutsia; species Romboutsia lituseburensis. Next base: position 2,080,104 of record NZ_JANQBQ010000001.1, on the reverse strand, counting down.
ATGAGTAAAGAAGTTAAAAAAGCTAAAGAAGTAAAGCAAGAATTCAGTGTAGAAAACATGATAAACGATTTAGTAGAAAAAGCTAACGTAGCAAAAGAAGCTATGTTAAAGTTAGACCAAGAAGCGGTTGATAAAATAGTAGCAGCTATGGCTAAGGCAGGTCTAGATAAGCATATAGAACTTGCTCAAATGGCAGTTGAAGAAACTCAAAGAGGTATATTTGAAGATAAAGTAACTAAAAACATATTCGCAACAGAATACGTTTATAATAGTATAAAGTATAAGAAAACGGTTGGGGTAATAGAAGAAAACGATGAAGAAGGATACATGATGGTTGCAGAGCCAATAGGTGTAGTAGCTGGAGTTACTCCTGTTACAAATCCAACTTCAACTACAATGTTCAAAACATTAATAGCTATGAAGGGAAGAAATCCAATAATATTCAGTTTCCATCCATCAGCTCAAAAATGTTCAGCAGAAGCAGCTAGAATATTAAGAGATGCAGCTATAGAAGCTGGAGCACCTGAAAATTGTGTACAATGGATAGAAGTTCCATCATTAGAGGCATCAAGTGCATTAATGAAGCATAATGGAGTATCTTTAATACTAGCAACTGGAGGACCTGGAATGGTTAAGTCAGCTTACTCTTCAGGAAAGCCAGCACTAGGAGTTGGAGCAGGAAACGTACCTTGTTTCATAGAAAAGAGTGCAGATGTTAAACAAGCAGTAAATGATTTAATATTATCTAAAACATTCGATAACGGTATGATATGTGCATCTGAGCAAGCTGTTATAGTAGAAGAATGTATATATGATGAAGTAGTAGGATTAATGAAATCTTATAACTGCTACTTTGTAAATGCAAAAGAAAAAGAATTATTAGAAAAAACTGTTATAAATCCAGAAACAAAATCATTAAACCCTAATATAGTTGGACAAAGTCCATACACAATAGCTAAAATGGCAGGATTTGAAGTACCTAAAGATGCTAAAATGTTAGTAGCTGAAATAGGTGGAGTAGGAATGGATCATCCATTATCAAAAGAAAAATTAAGTCCAGTATTGGCTTGTATAAAAGCTAAAGATGCTAAAGAAGGAATCCAAAGATGTGTAGATATGACTGAATTTGGAGGATTAGGACATTCAGCAGTTATACATTCAAATAATGATGATGTAATATTAGAGTTTGGAAATAGAGTAAGAACAGGAAGATTATTAGTAAATGCACCATCTACTCATGGAGCTATAGGAGATATATACAATGTAAATACTCCATCATTAACTTTAGGATGTGGATCAATGGGTAATAACTCTACAACAGACAACGTATCTGCTGTAAACTTAATAAACGTTAAGAAAGTTACTAAGAGGAGAGTAAATATGCAATGGTTCAAGGTTCCTGAAAGAATATATCATGAAGTTGGTTCAATACAATACTTAGAAAAATTACCAAATGTTGAAAGAGTAATGATAGTTACTGATAGAATGATGGTTCAATTAGGATATGTTGATAAATTAGAATACAACTTAAGAAAAAGAAGAAATCCAGTTATGATAGAAGTATTTGCTGATGTAGAACCAGATCCATCTGTAGATACAGTATTAAATGGTGCTGAAGCAATGAGAAAGTTCAAGCCAGATACAATAATAGCTTTAGGTGGAGGATCTGCAATGGATGCTGCTAAAGGTATGTGGTTATTCTACGAAAACCCAGAAGCAGATTTTGAAGATTTAAGACTTAAGTTCATGGATATAAGAAAGAGAATATACAAGTTCCCTAAATTAGGAAGACAAGCTAAAATGGTAGCTATACCAACTACTTCAGGAACAGGTTCAGAAGTAACTTCTTTCGCAGTTATAACTGATAAAGTAAACAACGTTAAGTATCCTTTAGCTGATTATGAATTAACTCCAGATGTAGCTATAATAGACCCTGCTTTCGTAATGTCAGTACCAGCAGCTGTTACTGCAGATACAGGTTTAGACGTATTAACTCATGCTATAGAAGCTTATGTATCTATAATGGCAACTGATTATACAGATGCTTTAGCTATGAAAGCTATACAAATGGTATTTGATTACTTACCAAAATCATACAAAGGAGCTAACACTGCAGAAGGTAAAGAAGCTAGAGAAAAAATGCACAATGCATCTTGTATGGCAGGTATGGCGTTTGCGAATGCTTTCTTAGGAGTAAACCACTCGTTAGCTCATAAGTTAGGATCAGAATTCCATATACCACATGGTAGAGCAAATGCTATATTATTACCACACGTAATAGAATACAATGCAGCTATGCCAACTAAGTTTGCTGCATTCCCAAGATATAAGTCATTTGTAGCAGATAAAAAATATGCAGAAATAGCTAAGATGTTAGGATTAAAAGCTAACACTACAGAAGAAGGTGTTAAGAGCTTAGTAGAAGCTGTTAGAAACTTAATGAAAGAAGTAAATATGCCAATGTCTATCCAAGAATGTGGAATAGAAGAAAAAGCATATCTTGATGCAATAGAAAAATTAGCTTTAGACGCATTTGATGATCAATGTACTCCAGCTAACCCAAGATTACCATTAGTTACTGAGTTAGTTGATATATATAAAACAATATATCCATCATGCAAAACTAAGTTAAATGAAAAAAAATAATCAGATACAGAAAGAAATAAATTAATTTTATAAAAATTCAGAAAAATTACATTGACTATGCAATTAAAACGTAATACAATGTAACTAAATAAACATAACACAATAAGAGGGGCCTATTAAGGCCCCCTTTTTGTGGTTATAATAAAATATCTATATATCAGATTTAAACATAGATACTTTTTCAAAATTATTTTTTATGTTAATAACAGAACCTTCATAATTTACTTCAAAATTAGCAAAAGCAGAGAATAGATCTATATCCCTCATAAGATGAACAGTCATATCATGAGTATTTTTATTTAGTCTAAGTATTATAGACCTTACAAAGGGAAATTGAATTCTAGAACCGAATAAATCGGAACCATTATTATCTATATCTAGGCTACGGTAATTCAAATCTACAAATAAATCTATATCATTATCTTCTTCTCTTATAACTCTATATTCAAAGTCTGTATCTAAGTTTAAGTTTGCGACAGTTATCATGTTTATACCTCATTTCTAAATTCATATTAGAAACATTATATCTTATAAATTAATTATTAACTAGTTTTAATAAATAAAAGAGCTTTCGTTGGGGGAACGAAAGCTCAAAATTGGGGGAGATTGAGTTAAATATTTAATTTTATATTACTAGTATGGACATATATATTTAGTTTATACATAAAAATCAAAAATAAAAAATTCGCTTCACTCATGTCGCCAACGACTTCGTCCGTTGCTCAAAATGTTTTTTTATGCCTAAAACCAATTTGTTGATATAACTTACTTTCATGAGTTATCAACATGAAATCAAGTATCATAATACCCTTAAGCATAAAAAATGGATGCATATGCATCCATTTTATTATCTTTTTTTAGGTATAAATTTAGGTCCTAGGTATTTTCTTATTTCATCTTCAGGAGAGAAATCATCTATAAGTATTTCTCTTCCAGTCTCCTCGAATACTACTAAAACTTCACAATCACCTTGTAAGAAAAATTTTCTAACTGTCTCTTCTCTTACTTCTCTTACCTTTGTTATGTTTTTCTTAGTTTTTTCGTAATCCTTAGTGAAGTAACTATCCATCATATTTATTATCTTAGTATATCTATTCATAAAATTGCCTCCTATAATAAGTCTTAAAAAATGTGTTATAATAATTGTTTGTATTAACTTAATAATTATAACAAGGAGTAATAATAATGACTAGTATAAAAAAGAATGATATTTTAAATTGTATAGATTATTGTAAAAAAAACAAAATGTTTGATAGACTAAATAACATTTATGCTACTTTACCAAGTGGAAACTGTACAGGATGTGGTAATTGTTGCATGGAGTCTGTAGGTATAAATTTGATAGAGTTTATAAATATATTTGAGCATTTAAAAAGTAATGATAAACTAAGAAAGAAATGTTTAAGCAAAGTTTTAGATTATTATTTTTTAGAATTTGTTCAAAAAAGTTCATGCCCTTTTAAAGATAAAGATAATAGATGCCTTATATATGAAGTAAGACCATTAAATTGTAGGTTATTTGGTCATTGGAAGAAAGACGATTATAATAAAAACTTAGCAAATGTAACTCAAAGGAATATAGATTACAATAAAGTAATAAAATCTAAATACGGTTTTGATATAAATGATGAAGTTGTGAATTATAAAATAAAATATTGTGATGAATTTGTTCCACAAAATGAATATATGGATAAGTCAACAAGATTAAGTTTTGCGGATGAATTGATGATACTTGACTCTAATATTTATTCTAAGGGAATAATAGATATAGAGTTTAAGGATAGAGGGGTTGTAGAGTATTTTATAGATTCAATGTTAAATGAAGATACTGCTTACAATATAAAGATAAGAGTTTCAAAAGATGAAAGTGTAAGACAAATAGCTATAAATAGATTAAAAAAGATATTATTATAAAATGGGTGATTAGATGGAGTTAACTAAAGTAAATGGAAGTACCTTTTATATAAAGGGAGGTACGAATACAGGTGTATATATTTTTAAAGATAATAGTGCTTTAATTATAGATCCAGGTTTAGGTGGTTTAAGGCCTAAAAAAATAATAAATATATTAGATTCACAAAATACTGATTTAAGGGCGATAATTAACACTCATGAACATAATGATCATTATGCTTCTTGTAACCAGTTTAAAAGTCATTATAAAGCTTTAGAAATAATATCATCAGAGTATGCAAAGGCATTTATAGAAAATCAAGAATTGTTTTCGAGTTATATACTTGGTGGAAAAAATAATTTATTTATGGATAGTAGATTAAAACGTAAAGGATCTTCAGAAAAAATTGAAATTAATAAAGTTGTTAAAGAAGGAATACTATCTATAAATGGAGTAAATTTTAATATAATAGATTTTAGTGGACATACACCTGGATGTATAGGTATACTGACACCTGATAAAGTACTTTTTGTAGGTGATTTATTAATAGGTTCAGATATGTTTTCTAAATTTGATTTCTTATTTATGTCTGATACGCAAGCTTATTTAGATTCTTTAAATAAATTAAAATATATAGAATATGATTATTTAGTTTTAGGACATAGTAAAACAGTAATATCAAAAGATAATAGTGAAGAATTGATAAATGAACATATAAATGCAATAAATAAGTATATAAATCAAATAACAGAAGAGTTAAAAGTACCTATGGGTATAGATAACTTGTTAAAAAATATAATATTAAAGAATGATTTAAAAAATAATTATAAAGAATATCATTTCTTTAGATCTTCGTTAATTTCTGTAATTAGTTATTTGGCAGAGTTAGAAAAAATAGACTATACATTAGATAATGGAGAATTGTATTATTATACCAAAAGAAAATAAATTATGATAAAATAGATATAGCTGCAAAAATAGAACAAGGGGTGAGTGAGATGGAATACGAAAGATGGGATGAAGTATTAGCTCCTTATGACCATGCTGTTGAAGAGTTAAAAGTAAAGTTTAAAAATATAAGAAAAGAATTCTTAACAAAGGGAGAATATTCCCCAATAGAGTTTGTTACAGGTAGAACTAAAAAAATTGGATCTATAATCTCAAAGGCTAATAGACTTAACCTTGAAGATATAGAAAGTGAAATGGAAGATATAGCTGGTATAAGAATAATGTGCCAGTTTGTTGAAGATATATATACTATAGTAGATCTAATTCAAAGTAGAAGTGATATGACTGTAGTTTACACTAAAGACTATATAGAAAATTTTAAAGATAGTGGATATAGAAGTTACCATGTAATAATAAAGTATCCTATAAACTCTATAGCAGGTTCAAAAGAGATATTGTGTGAAATACAAATAAGAACTTTAGCTATGAATTTCTGGGCAACAATAGAACACTCTTTAAAGTATAAATATGAACACTATATACCAGAAAATCTAGCAATCAGATTAAGACGTGCTGCAGATGCTGCATTCTTATTAGACCAAGAAATGAGTGAAATAAGAGAAGATATAATGAAGGCCCAAGTAATGTGCCAAGTTAAATCTATTACAGTGAGAGATGTCTTAAATAAGATTCAAGAGTTATATAACTTAGGTGATACCCATAAAGCTCTTGTATATCAAAGAAGATTAGATAAAATAGATACTGAAAGAGATATAGCAGAAATATTACATCTTAAAAAAGAAATAGATTATCTATTAGAAAAATATAATAGTAACAATAAAAGTGATTAAGTAGTTATCCATATTATTGGATAACTTTCTTTTTTAAATTATAAATAATTAGGAAATAATATAGAAATAAAGATATAATCAGAAAGGAAAATAGATATGAGTTTATATGCAATAGGAGATTTGCACTTTTCAACATCAGTAGATAAACCGATGGATGTATTTGGTAAAAATTGGGCTGGACATGAGCAGAAAATAATAGATAGTTGGGAAAATAGTGTAAAGGAAGACGACTTAGTATTAGTCCTAGGAGATACTTCTTGGGGTATAAACTTAAATGAAGCAAAATCCGATTTAGATATAATAAATAGCTTACCAGGAAACAAAGTGTTTATTAAAGGAAATCATGATTATTGGTGGACTACTGTTACAGGTCTAAATAAGTTATATGAAAATATGAATTTCTTACAAACTAATTTCTATGAATATGGAGATTATGCTATATGTGGTGGTAGAGGATGGATGTGTCCAAATGATGTTAAGTTTGATGAAAATGACTTAAAAATATATAAACGAGAAGAAAATAGACTTAGACTATCTCTTGAAGCTGCTTGTAAAAAAGGATATAAAAAATTAATAGTGATTACTCATTATCCTCCTACTAATGATAAATTGGAAGATTCTATATTTACCAAGCTTTTTGAGGAGTATAATGTAGAAAAAGTAATATATGGTCATCTACATGGTAAAGAATCATTTAAAATGGGACTTAAAGGTGATAAAAATGGAGTAGAGTACATACTAGCATCTTGTGATTATACTGATTTTAATTTAATTAAAATTTTAGATTAATAAAACACAAAATTGTAAATACTATAAACTAAATGGTTAAAATAGGTATATTGGGGGATTTTTGTTTCAATATACAAAAGAAGGAGATGTTTATAAATGAGATGGGTATTAGTGTTCTTATTTTTATACCTTATTCCCTTAGTAATGTTATTTAGGAATTATAGCAATTTCAAAAGATCTTGCATATATAGTAGTATTTACGTAGTATTAGTAACAAGCATAGTCACAACAAATATTTACATGAGCGGATTGAATAAAATAAAAGAGGCTATGTACTATCAAAATTATTTAAATGATGGAAAGTATGATGATAGATACGCTTCTAATTTTGATAAAAATGTAAATGAAGAATACTCAAATAACAATAAAGATAAAGATGTAGCTAGCATAAAAGAAGATCAATCAAAGGAAAATAGTAAAGACATTAAAAAGGAACAATCACAATTAAACGAAGATAATAAAGAAAAGCAAAGCCAAGAAATGAAGCCTATAGAAGAAATACAGTCAAAAGAAAAGACAGATAAAGATATTATATTTAATTTTAAAAAACAAATCTATGATATAGAAACAATTGCTCTTATACCAATGAGAGATTGTATGCCATATACTAAAAATATTGCGGAAAATATAAAAAATTTATCTAATATAAAGGAAGATTTAGAGTATGCTCAAAAACAATGTAGTGAGGTAATTAAAACTTATGAAAAACTTGAAGTACCAATACTATCTAAAGAAGAGTATACAACAGTTTTAGAAAATGCTAAAAATGATGTTCAAAAAGCATATGAATTAAGAGAAAAAGCTATGGAGTATTCTGTAAAACTTGTAGATACTAAAAATCCAAAATATGTAGGAAAAATAACAGAATACTTAAAGCTATCAGATAATCAAATAGCTAGCTTTAAAGATAGAATATCAGACTTAAATAAAAAAATAGAAGAATAAAAATTCAAGTTTATGTAAATTACTATAAAGCTTACCTAAAAAGGTAAGCTTTTTGGTATTATATACATATAATTAAAGTACGAGCTTTGATTTATAATTTAACATATGATATAATTTTCGATTAGAAAGTTCAATAGGTAATTAGGGAGGACAATATGAATAAACTAAATATATGTATTGATATAGACGGAACAATAACAAACCCATACCACTTTATTCCTTATTTAAATGAACTATATAATAAGGAAATAACAGAGGATGGATGCTATACTTATGATTGGCAAGAACTATATGGAGTTGATATGGATACAATATTACATGACTTCCATACTACTTATATACACTCTTATGGTGAAGCTGAAGTTGTAGAAGGAGCTAAGGAGATAATATCTAATTTATTTAATAAGCATAATCTTTATTTTGTAACGGCTCGAAATAAATCTTTAACAGACGTTACAACAAACTGGCTAAATGATAAAGGATTTTCATCAATAGATGTGTACTTATTAGGAAGTGATAATAAAATAAGTAAAGCTAAAGAATTAGAATGTAATATCTTCATAGAAGATAATCCTGCTAATGCATTACAATTAGCGAATGAGGGTATGACAGTATTATTAATAGATACTAATTACAATAAATCTGTTGAACATGAAAACATAACGAGAGTTGAAAATTGGAATGATATAAATGAGATTATAGAGTCATATAGTTAAGTATCATTTAATTTGGGGGAGGTGATCTTGTGGTAGAGTTAAGTATACAAAATAAAAAAGGTAATATCCAAGTTAATAGTCAAGAAGTAAAGGATATTATAGAATTACGTCCAGATTTTGAGTATATACAAGATATTTCTAATAGCATTAATCAAGAAAATATAATGGCTTTTGATTGTCAGTTATCTGGAGATATATTTGAAATGGCTGAATTAGAAGAAGTCCTTGAAGAGCTAGGAGAAGAAATAGATGAATCTTATTTCAATGTACTATTTGAGGATATAAGAGCATATATAAAAGATGCTACAGACGAGATTGAAGAGGAAATACAAGATAAGTACTCATTTGATAATGTAAGATGCTTCTTTGATGTATATAATATAGATGAAACATTTACAGACTTTAAATTTGTATTTTTAGTAAGTTTTAAAGAAATTAAAATTGCATCTCTTACTAATTTAGCTAAACTAGTAGGTAAGAGACAACTAGTAGGCGCTTCGAAATTTTATAGTTAATATAAATTAAAATAAAGAGAGTATCTTTAATAAATTAAAGATACTCTCTTTTTATCATTTTAAATATAAATTTTAAATTTATATAGAATTACATTCTTATGATCGATTTACAAATTAAGCTTTATTTACAGAACCGAATAATTCCATTTTTTCTTTAACTGTAGCTTTTATAGCTTCAAATCCTGGAGCTAAAAGTTTACGAGGGTCAAATCCTTTACCTTGTAAGTCTTTACCAGCTTCTACGTATCCACGAGTTGCAGCGGCGAAAGCTAATTGGCACTCAGTATTAACGTTTATTTTAGAAACACCTAAAGATATAGCTTTTTGTATCATATCAGCAGGTATACCAGTTCCTCCGTGTAATACTAATGGCATAGTTCCTGTAGTGTTGTTTATAGCTTCTAAAGCATCGAAGCTTAATCCTGCCCAGTTTTCTGGATATTGACCATGTATGTTACCTATACCAGCAGCTAACATATCAACACCTAAATCTGCTATTAACTTACATTCAGCTGGATCTGCAACTTCACCAGTTCCAACAACACCATCTTCTTCTCCACCTATAGAACCAACTTCTGCTTCTACAGATATTCCCTTAGCATGAGCTATTTCAACTATTTCTTTAGTTTTAGCTATATTTTCTTCTATAGCGTAGTGAGATCCATCAAACATAACAGAAGAGAATCCTGCTTCTATTACTTTTAAAGCTCCATCATAACTACCGTGATCTAAGTGTAGAGCTACTGGAACAGTTATGTTTAATTCTTCTAAAAGTCCGTTAACCATACCAACTATAGTTTTGTAACCACCCATGTACTTACCAGCACCTTCAGATACACCTAAGATAACTGGCGAATTGTTTTCCTGAGCAGTTAATAAAACCGCCTTTGTCCATTCTAAGTTATTGATGTTGAATTGACCTACTGCATATTTTCCTTCTCTCGCTTTATTTAACATTTCTTTAGCTGAAACTAACATAATGCAACCTCCATATAATTAATTTGTTAAAAAATCATCAAATTTAAAATTTACCCATCACTTAATATTATAACGTTTCTTTAAAAAAAGTACATAGTAAATTGTAATAACATTAAATTAAAAGTATAATAATATCTATAAATAAGTATAAATTTGAAAAAAATTGAGGAAAATCAGATGATATCTAATAAAATATTAAATTTTAATGCAAAAATATAGTTGAAATTTATTATAAAATAAATCTATAAAATTAATACTTATAATTAAAATTTAAGTAAATAGAAAGGAAGGTTATTATGCCACAGATAAAAGTAAGAGGAATAAATGAAAATGACATATGTAAAATAAGCGAGAAAATGGTAGATGAGCTAGTAGAAGCAGTAAAATGCCCTAGAGACTACTTTGAAATTGAATGTATAAAATCAGTTGCTATAAGAGATGGTAAAATAGCGGATGTTTATCCATTTGTAGAAGTAGCATGGTTTGATAGAGGACAAGAAGTACAAGATATAGTAGCAAAAATAATAACTGAGAATATAAGAAAAAATCTAAATATAGAAAGTATGGATTTAGCATTTACGGTATTTGAAAAAGAAAAATACTATGAGAATGGAGAACATTTTTAATGGCTAAAAAATTACGTATAGATAAGATACTTTCAAATATAGGATGTGGTAGTAGAGCTGAAATAAAAAAATACTGTAAATATGGAATAATAAGTGTAAATGGAAAAATTGTAAATAATCCAGGACTTCAAGTAGATCCACAAAATGATGAAATAATATTTGATGGAGAGAAGGTTAATTATAGAGAATTTGTGTACATAATGTTAAATAAGCCAGATGGATATATATCAGCTACTTTTGATAGACATGATCCAATAGTGCTAGACTTAATAGATCCTTCATATTTAGTATTTGGACCATTTCCAGTAGGAAGACTAGACAAAGATACAGAAGGATTATTAGTTTTAACTAATGATGGACAACTTTCTCATAGAGTTTTATCTCCTAAAAAGCATGTACCTAAAACTTATTATGCAAAAATAGAAGGAATTGTAACAGATGAAGATATAATTGCATTTGAAAAAGGAGTAACTCTTGATGATGGATATGAAACTATGCCATCACAGTTAAAAATATTAAAAAGTGATGAAATATCAGAGATAGAGCTTACTATACATGAAGGTAAATTTCACCAAGTAAAAAGAATGTTTGAGAGCGTAGATAAAAAAGTAGTATACTTAAAAAGACTTTCTATGGGTAAATTAAAGCTAGATGAAAACCTAGCCTTAGGAGAATATAGAGAGTTAACGGAAGAAGAAATCAAATTAATTGAAGAAAGATAGATATAAATGCTAACGGAGGTAAATTTAGTGAAGAAAAAAGACATTATAGAATTTGAAGTAGATAAAATGGAGTTTGGTGGAACATCAGTAAGTATGTTAGGAAATAGAGAGATACATATGAAAGGTGGAATAACTGGACAAAAAATAAAGGCAGCAGTAAAAAAAACTAGAAGTGGAAAAGCTGATGTTAAAATGGTAGAGCTACTAGAAAAATCACCAATGGAAACAGAAGAGACTTGTCCTCATTTTAACCAATGTGGAGGATGCAGCATATTATCTATTCCTTATGAAACTCAGCTTGAAATAAAAGAAAAACAAGTTATGGATTTATTCTTAAAGCAAGATTTATTTGGATTTGAATTTATGGGAATAGAAGGAAGTCCTGAAACTAAATTATACAGAAATAAAATGGAATATACTTTTGGAGATGAAATGAAAGATGGACCATTAACATTAGGTATGCACAAAAAAGGAAGGCATATAGATATAGTAACAGTTGACGGATGCGTATTAGTAGATCAAGACTTTATAAAAGTATTAACTTCAACAGTAGAATATTTCAATGAAAAACAACTTCCTTATTATAGAGGAATAAATCACAAGGGATATTTAAGAAACCTTGTAGTTAGAAAAGGCGTTAATACTAAAGAACTTATGGTAAATATAGTTACATCTTCTCAAGTTGATTTTGATATGACAGAATACAAAAATATGTTATTAAATCTTGAGACAGAATCAGAAATAGTTAGTATATTACATACTATAAATGATGGACTTGCGGATGCTGTTAATTGTGATGAATTAAGAGTGTTACATGGAAGAGATTATATACAAGAAGAAATATTAGGACTTAAATTTAAAATATCTCCATTCTCGTTCTTCCAAACAAATACTAAAGGTGCAGAAAAGTTATATACTATAGCTAGAGAGTTTGTTGGAGACCATGAAGATAAGGTAGTATTTGACTTATATAGTGGAACTGGTACTATAGGTCAAGTTATGGCAGGAGCTGCTAAAAAGGTTTATGGTATAGAAATAATAGAAGAAGCTGTAGTAGCTGCAAATCAAAATGCTAAATTAAATGGATTAACTAATTGCGAATTTATAGCTGGAGATGTTGCTAAAACTGTTAAGAACTTAAAGCATAAACCAGATCTAATAATAGTGGATCCACCAAGACCAGGTATACACAAGGATGCAGTAAGAGATATATCTAAGTTTAGATCTAAGGAAATAATTTATATATCTTGTAATCCTAAGACATTAGTTCTTGATTTAGTCGAATTTAGAAACTACGGATATGAAGTTGATAAAGTTAAGTGTATGGATATGTTCCCTAATACACCTCATACTGAAACCGTAGTTAAATTAACTAAAGTTAGATAATAAAATTGAAATAATCATATTATAAAGCTGTAGGGTTTTTCCTATAGCTTTTTTTATACTTAAGGTTATTATAAGCGAAACGAATTTTTACGTTTTAAAATCTGTCGATAATTACTGTAACTTAGAAATGTAAGAGATTGTGGCTAGCATGAAAATATATTTTTGCAACTAATGAAGTCGTTGTCGACATAAAGTCCAGCGGCCACGTAGTAGCTTAAGCAAAGATAATTTTTATAATTAAAAATATTTTATTGAGAATAAAAAAGCTACTTTTCCTAAGAATAATAATTGAATTATATTTTGGAGGAATTGACTATGAAAAGCACAAAAAATATAGGATATATAATACTTACAATAGCTTTAGCATTTTTAATAATATCAATAAGTTCAAGTAGTAATTTAAAAATTAAAGATATAATTCAAGCTAATATATCTCAAGGGTTGAGGACAGTAAAAATAACAGAAGAGAAGATAAAGATAGATGATAGAAAATTATCTATAAGTATAAAAATGCCAGAGATTCACTGTCAGGATGAAGAAGTTCAAAGATATATAAATTCTTATATAAGAAAGAATATAAATGAGTTTATTAATACACAAAGACAAAATATGGAATTAAAAGATTCTAAGGAAAATATAGATGTATCAATAAACTATGGTGTGGCATTTGAAGATGGCAACTTATTAAATGTTATTATTTATAAAAATACTAATGTTGGAAAAAAAGATTTTAGATTAGAAAAGGAAAGTTATATATTTGATTTAAAAACAGGACAAAGAATATATTTAGACCATTTCTTAAAAGATAATAAAGACTATCAAGAGGTTTTGAGCAAATATATTTATGATTATATTAAAAAGCATAATCTAAAGGTAGATAAGAGTAAAATAAAGATAAATAAAAATACAAATTATATAATATCTGATGGAGGTATAATAATATATTTTAATCCTTATCGATCTAGTAAAACCAATGAAATATATGAATTTAAAGTACCTATTGAAATATTTAAAAATAAGATAAGGACAGTGGGGACAAATAGAATCGTTGCTAATGTAGACACACAAACACTTACGAAAAATACAGACTATATAAATAGTATAATAAATATACCTATAATCATAACTTCTAATAAGGATATAGAAAAGTATATAAATGATAAAATAAGAAATGATATAATGAATTTTTATAATCAAGCTCAACAAGAAGCAAAAGAATATTTAGGTAAAATACCAAGTAAAGATGAAAAATTTGTAGCAAATGTAAATTATGAAGTAAAGAAAAATAGTGATAATGTACTTAGTATAATCGTTAGATATTATAAGTATAGCGGTGGAGCTCATGGTTATTATGAAGATGTTTCATATAATCTAGACATGATAAACGGAAAGTTATTGCAATTAAATGACTTATTTAAACAAAACTCTGGATACAAAAAAGTAATTGATTCAGAAATTAGGAAGCAAATAGAAAGTATTATAAAAAATGATAAAGAATATAAAGATGTATATCAATTTGAAGGTATAAAGCCAAATAATAAATTTTATATACAAGATGATAATATAGTTATTTATTTTGATTTATATGAAATAGCACCTTACGCAGCAGGTCAGCCTGAATTTTTTATAAATTCAAATGTTATAAATCATATATTAAAAGATCAGTATGTTAATATATTTAAATAAAAATACACCCTATAAGTACTTATAGGGTGTATTTGCTATATAGTTGGATTTAAAGATGCTATTTTGGTAACTGCAACATATACTCTAGATATTTCGTACCAAGTTTTAAAATCAACAACCCCAGATTGAGGTAATCCAAAAATTTGTTGGAATGTTTTTACCGATTCAGCAGTAGATTCTCCATAAATACCGTCTTCTTTAACTTTAGGTATGGCTGGGTAAGATTTGGATATTGCATTTAGCTGGTTTTGTATAGTTTTAACATATTTTCCACTATAACCAACTTGAAGAGTTTCACCAGGGAATGATACAGGAACACCACTAACAACAGGTGCTTTTTCAAAGACTATTTCATCACCATAAAAATATCTAAGTATAGCTTCATAGTCTTTTCCTTGATCTCCCAAATCTTTGCTACCCCATTGTGTCATTTGGTTAGGGCATTGAGATTTTTTACCATCACAATATTGAGCAAGTAATGGCTGTCTAGATGTAGGAGGTCGTTTGATAAAAGTATTGAATATATCATCAACAACAACATTTATAGTATCAAATAGATTTCTATTATATATAAATTTATGATCATAAGCTGTAGTAGATGTTATCGTGAAACTATATCCTTTATTCCTATACCATTCAGTAAATACTCTATTTAAAGTAAATGAAACAATTGCTATTACGTTAGAATAAATAGTTTGCTCAGGCCAAGTTGAATATATCTCAGACGATGCAACATTCTTAATGTATTCTTTGAATGGAATCCAATAGTTTTGAGCTGAATTATTTTCAGGAAGACCATCATGAACTACTATAAATTCTGGTACAACTGGATTATCTAAAACTACAAATCCTGTTGGCGGTGGCAATGGTTTTAAATCACTTTCTGGTATTTTAGGAGGATAAGTTCCGTATAGTGTATTATCTCCTATATTATAAACTTCTTCATTTTGTCTAGAATAAGAACTTCTACATCTTTCTTTAGATAGAAGAGGAACATTCTGTCTAGATTCTACAGTTGCAAAAACTTGAGTTCCGTCAACAAGTACTGTCTCATATCCATCTATTTGTACTTCAACTGTATATTGACTATATGGTCTTACATCAGAAGGTTGTTGAGAATAAATAATGTCCGGAGCATCTAATTTCAGACCAGTGACTTGACCAGATGAATTTGTTGTTAAATTTTGATATACAATGGATGAACGCTCCCCTGATTCTGGAGTTGAGTAGATATTTACAGTAGCACCTTCAATAGGTCTATTAGTAAGATTATCTAAAACACTTACCGTTAGAAAACCATCTTGCATATAATCACCCTTTCTTTAGAGACATTGATAATATCCTGTATATTATAGTATGAAGATAGTTCTTATTTTGTTAAGGGAATTGGAAATAATATATATGAAAATATAAATAAGGGATGTGTTTAAATGAAATTTGAACTATTAGCATTAGCTATTGCTCCGACAATAGGAGTTATACTATGGATATATTTAAAAGATAAATATGATAAAGAGCCAATAATGGTGCTAGGACGATTTTTTGTATTAGGAGTTTTTATAAGTATTATAGCTATAATGTTAGAATTTATATTACTAAAATTTAATGTGTTTACAGGGTATTTAAACTTAATATACATATCCTTTATAGTTGCTGGTGTTGTTGAAGAAGGTGTAAAATGGATAGCCTTAACACCAAATTTATTAAAAGAGAAACATTTTAACGAAAAATTAGATGGAATAATATATTCAATATTTTTATCTTTAGGATTTGCTACTATTGAGAATATTGTTTATTTAATGTATGAAGATTCAAGCACAGCAATTCAATTAGGAATGGTTAGAGCTGTAATATCAATACCTGCACATATGATGTTTGCAATAACTATGGGATATTACATATCTAAATACAAATATAGTGGAAGTAAAAGTAAAAAAAGAAAATACTTATTATTGTCGTTGATAGTTCCCATATTATTACATGGAGTTTTTGATTTTATATTGATGATAGAATATAGATGGTCTATTATATTGTTTATAGCTTATATCGTATTTTTATGGAAAATAAATTTAGATAAATTAGATAATTATACAAGAAACTCTAAAAAAAGATTTTTTAGAAAGAAAAAGCATAAAGAAAGGAACGAGAAGAATTGAACACATTACCTCAAAAATTTTTAGATGACATGAAGGAAATACTTAAAGATGAGTATGAGGATTTTATAAATAGTTATAAAAAACCTAAGACTACAGGTTTAAGGGTTAATACTTTAAAGATGAGTAAAGAAGAAATATTAAATTTAGATTTATTTAAACTAAAACAAATTACTTGGGCAAATGAAGGATTTTATTATGATGAAACGGTAGATAGGCCAGGAAAGAATGCATTGCATGAAGCTGGTGCATATTATTTACAAGAGCCATCTGCAATGAGTGTTGTGCCTAAGTTAGAAATAAATGAAAATGATAAAGTATTAGATATGTGTGCAGCACCAGGTGGAAAATCTACATATATACTTTCGAAACTAAACGATACAGGATTATTAGTTTCAAATGAAATAAATCCTACTAGAATTAGAGCGTTAGGTGAGAATTTAGAGCGATTTGGGGCTAAAAACTGTATAATAACTAATACTGATTCTAAAAATCTAAGAAAAATATTTACAGGATATTTTGATAAAATAGTAATAGATGCGCCTTGTTCTGGACAAGGGATGTTTAGAAAAGATGAAATAGCAATTAAAGACTGGAGTTACGCAAAGGTTCTGGAATGTCAATCTATACAAAGAGAAATAATTAGAGATGGATATGACATGTTAACAAATGGAGGAATATTAGTTTATTCAACATGTACATTTGCTACAGAAGAAAATGAAACAGTAATAAATGAATTTATTGAAGAGCATCCTAATGCTAAATTAATAAAAACAGAAAGACTATGGCCACATAAAGTAGAAGGCGAAGGTCACTTTGTAGCTAAAATTCAAAAGTTAGAAGATGAAGATTGTAGTGCTAAACAAATTAAAATAAAAAAATTAGAAAAAGAAATTAAAGATTATAAATACTTTGAAAAGAAATTTTTAAATGTATCTATGGATAATAAATTTGATATAAGAGGAGAAAACTTATATTTAATACCGCAAGAATCTCCTGATACAAAAAAGCTTAAGGTTTTAAGATATGGATTGCACTTAGGTACATTGAAGAAAAATAGATTTGAACCATCTCATGCACTTTCCCATTATTTAAATATAGATGATGTAAAACATGTTGAGAATTTAAAAATAGATAATAATCAAGTTTTAGCATATTTAAGAGGGAATACTCTAAACACAGGAAAAAGTAGAGGTTGGGTTTTAGTATCTGTAGAAGGTGTTCCTTTAGGTTGGGGAAAAGAATCTAATGGAGTTTTAAAAAATCATTATCCAAAGGGATTGAGAATAACATATTAAAAAAAGAGCTATCTTAAAAGATAGCTCTTTTTTTATGAAGTTTATTTAATAATACTATTAAAATTTTTTATATAAATAAATTTAGAATTGAAATATATAAAGTTGGGGAAAATGTATATTTAGATATAATCTAGTTTAATAATAAAGAAAGGAAGTTTTAAGGATTTATTATAGTTAAAATAGAGGAGGTATATAATGGGCTCATTAGATAAAAGTCAGGAGTATGTCATATCTAAGTTTTTGCAAAGATATGATTACGATGCAGTACTAGATATATTAGATGAAGCAGGAATCATAGAAGGAGATTTATATTTATTAATGGAGTCATCTAAATATGCCGTAAATTTTGATTTCAAAAAAGCATTATCAAGTATAAAAAATATGAGTGAAGAGATGCAAAGCAGAAGAGAAGTTCAAAAATTAATGAGTAATTTAGACAACTTAATAAAGGGAGAACCTGAGGACATGCTATCTGAATTAATAGAAAATATAAAGATTCAAATTGTGAATGAAGAATATATAGATTTTTTAGGACGATTATACAGATTGAAAGAAGCTTTATTTAAGTATATCTTCGTAAGCACGAAAGAATCTAAAGGGTATAAAGTGTCGATGCATGGGTATATGTTGTCTAAGAAAAATATACTATATACTTTGAAAAAGAAGTATAATATATATAATGGAAATTTAATCCATGGGGTAACTCAATATACAAATAGACACGTGAAAAAAACTAAAAGAATGGATAAAGTATTAGAGATACTAAATGGAGAAAGGCTTGAAAATTTAATTAAGCTTAGAAATGAAAGTCCGGTTGGTCATGGATTTAAAGGTGTTAGTAGTGAAGATATCGAACGAATCTATGGAAATCCAATGGAAGTTGTACAAGATTTAGTAAAAGCATGTGAACTTTTGGATTTGGGCATAAAAATGAATAAGTATGATAATATCAATGAAATGGCTATACACATGATAGGGAGCTATAGTAACCATTAGATAGAGTAAGCTTAGTTTTAGAGGAGATGGTGTGGATGAATGAAAAAATAAAGAAAGAAGCGATAGAGTGGATGAAGATAATTATTACAGCTCTTGTGTTTGCCTTTATAATAACTCAATTTGTGAGACCCACATTAGTAAGAGGGGAATCAATGTATCCTACATTAGAGGAAAATGACTATTTAATAATTAATAGGATGGCATACAAAATAGGTGAGCCAAAGCAAGGAGATATAATAGTATTTAGTACAGAGTTATTACAAGAAGATGGAAATCCTAAAGACTTAGTTAAAAGAGTTATTGCTGTTGAAGGGGATCATATTAAAATAGAAGATTCAAAGGTTTATGTTAATGATAAACTAGTGGATGAACCATATATTCATAATAACTATACAGATGGAAATATAGACATGGTTATACCTAAAGATAAATTATTTGCTATGGGAGATAACAGAGAAAAAAGCTTAGATAGTAGATATGAAGATGTAGGATTAGTTAATGAGAAAGATATAATGGGAAAAGTTATGATAAGATTATTCCCATTTGACCATATAGGAACTGTTGATTAGAGGTATTATATGAAAATAGGAATTTCAGCATTATTATTTAATTTAGATGAAGCATTAAACATATGTGAAAGAATAAAAGATATAAAACATATAGAAGTGGGAATTGATAATATAGAAGAATGTAAAGATTTAATGAAATACAAGTCAAAATTTAAGGATTTAAATTTATCAGTAGGTATTCATTTACCTATGGAATTAAATACTTGTGAAAATATTAAATTTATAAGAGAATCTTGGAAGTCATTTATATTAGAAATAAAACAAGAACTAAATTTATTAGAAATAAGTTACTTTAATCTTCATCTTGGATATGCTATGTCTAATAGATTGAAAAAAAACAGAGAAAAATACTTAGAAATTAGTAGTAAATTTTTGAGTGAAATAACTGGAATTATAAAAGAAAATATATTTATAGAGAATGTATATTCAAAACAAGGTGATTTTTCTAATATAGGTAACATGGATTATGATTTTGAATATATATTTAATAAGATAAAAAATGAAAGATTAGGTTTTTGTTATGATACAGGTCATAACTTAATAAATTCAGGTGAGTATTTAAGGAAGCTTAAGGATAAAATAAGATTAGTTCATTTAAGCGACAATGATGGTATAGACGATATACATATTGGCATAGGAAAAGGAATACTATCAATAGAAGATATAAGAAAAGTTGTAAAAGATAAACCTGAATTTTTAGTATTAGAAATTGGATATGAGTACATTGAAGAAAGTATAAAAATATTAGAAACTATTGTAAAAGAGGCATAAAAACCTCTTTTTCCTATATATAGGAGAAAGGAGAAATAATATGAGGAATGTTAATATTAAAATAAATGGGGAAGAAAGGCAATATCAAATACCAAAAGGATGTTCAGGGATAGTTTTAGAAGATATAGCCAAAAACATAGAAGATGATTATAAGGGATATATAGCTTTAGCGGATATAAATAATAAATTAAGAGAGCTAAGTTATAGTGTAGATAATGATTGTGAAGTTAAATTTTTAGACACATCTAGTGCAGATGGTTTAAGAGTATACTCAAGAACCGTTTCATTTGTTTTTATAATGGCATGTAATGAACTTTACAAAGATAGTAGAGTAGTGATAGAACATTCTTTATCTAATGGATTATATTGTGAAGTTCATTTAGACAGAGAATTAGAAGAAAAAGATGTTGAAGCTATAAAAGAGAAAATGATGTCAATAATAAATAATGACTATAAAATAGAAAAAATATCAACTAATAGAGAAGAAGGTATACAAATTTTTGAAAGTTACGGAATGTATGAAAAAGCACAATTATTAAAATATAAGGAATATGATGATGTAAAAATATATAAGTGCAATAATTATATAGATCATTTTTATGGATACATGCTACCTTCTACTGGATATATAAAAACTTTTGATTTAAAACTTTATCAAAAAGGAATCATAGTGTTAGGTCCAAGTGAAAATGATAAAACAAAACCGGTAGAATTTAAGCCACAACCAAAGTTGGCAAGTGTTTATCAAGAAGCTGAATTATGGTCAAAATTAATAGGTGTGGATAAAGTAACAACACTAAATAAAATAATAGAGAGCAATGACTATTCAGAAGTAATAAGAACTGTTGAAGCGTTACATGAAAAAAAACTTTCTCAAATTGCTGATATGATAAAAGATCAAGAAAAAAGAGTTATTTTAATAGCTGCTCCATCTTCATCAGGTAAAACTAGTTTTGCACATAGATTATCAATACATCTTAGAGTTAACAGTTTAAAGCCGGTATCTATATCTTTAGATGATTATTTTGTTAATAGAGAGGATACTCCTTTAGATGAATTTGGAAATTTTGACTTTGAATCTATATATGCTATAGACTTAGAAAGATTTAATAAAGATCTAAAAGATTTATTAGATGGAAAAGAAATAAGTCTTCCAAAGTTTAACTTTAAGTTAGGAATAAGAGAAGAAACAGGTAAAAAATTAAAGATAGATGAAAATCAGCCTATAATATTAGAAGGTATACATGGATTAAATCCAATGTTAACATCAGCAATACCAGATGAAGATAAATTTAAAATTTATATAAGTGCTTTAACTCAAATAAATTTAGATGATCATAATAGAATACCAACAACGGATTTAAGATTAATAAGAAGAATGGTAAGAGATTATAATTTTAGAGGATATAGCGCAGAAAAAACTATAATGCAATGGGATTCTGTTAGAAGAGGAGAAAAGAAAAATATATTTCCTTATCAAGAAGAAGCAGATGTAATCTTTAATTCAGCTTGTGTATATGAGCTTGCTATCTTAAAAAAATACGCAAAACCATTACTAGAAGAAATAGATAGGTCAAATCCATCATATATAGAAGCTAATAGACTATTGAAATTCCTTCAATATTTTATAGAATTGAAAGATACATCAGATATACCTTCAACATCAATACTTAGAGAATTTATAGGTGGTAGTAAAATAGTAGATTGATTTTATAGAAAAGTCCTGATATTGACAGAATGTCAGGACTTTCTGTATTATATATATAAATAATATTTCGAAATAAAACTAAATAAGGAGGTAAATATGGAAAAAATTATTCAAGAAGTACTAGATTCAAATAGAAAATATACAAATTATGGTCAGGTTGCAAGCTATATACCAGAATTAAAAAAAGCTAAGCGTGATGACTTAGGTATATGCATAATAGATAAGGATAATAATGTGTATAAGGCAGGTAGTTGTGATACAAAGTTTACGATACAGAGTGTATCTAAAACAATAGTACTTGCAATGGCACTTATGGATAATGAATGGCAATATGTTTTTTCAAAGGTAGGTATGGAACCGAGTGGTGACCCATTTAACTCTATAATGAAACTAGAAACAAATGATACGAAAAAACCATGTAATCCTATGATTAATGCGGGAGCTATAGTAACAACATCTTTAATAAAGGGATCAACGTTAGAGGAAAAAGAAAAAAGAATGTTAAAATTCTTTAGAAGAATGGCAAGAAATGAAAACATAGGTATAAACTATGAAGTATATAAATCTGAAAAAATGACCGGAGATAGAAATAGAGCTATGGCGTATCTTCTTAAGAACGATGGATTTATAGATGGAGATGTAGAGGAAGTACTGGAGTTGTATTTCAAACAATGTTCAATTGAAATTGATGCAGTAGATTTGGCGAGAATAGGAGTAAATCTTGCATCTTATGGTGTTGATATAGCAAATGGTGAAAGAATAATCAGTGAAAGCGTATCAAGAATGGTAAAGACTTTTATGATTACTTGTGGTATGTATGATGCATCAGGAGAGTTTGCTATAAAGGTTGGAATTCCTGCAAAATCAGGTGTTGGAGGGGGAATAATGGCATCTGTTCCAAATAAAATGGGGATAGGTGTTTATGGACCGGCACTAGATAAAAAAGGAAATAGTATAGCAGGGGTAAAAGTTTTACAAGACTTATCGCAAAAGATGAATTTAAATATTTTTTAAATTATAGAATTTTTTGACAACTGTTAACACTTACTATATAATTAAATTAAAAATAAAATAATTTTTTTATAGGGGTGGGGGGAATGAAAGAAGTACTTGTTTTAAGGGACCTGGAATGTATAAAAGCTATTGCACATCCTCGTAGAATCGATATTTTAAAAACGTTTGATAAAGCGCCTTTATCAGCTAAACAATTATCGCAATTACTGGATGAGCCTCATGCTAAAATAAACTATCATATAAAAACGTTATATAAAGTAGGAATTTTAGAATTGGTAGAAGAAAAAATAAAATCAGGTATAGTAGAAAAATATTATTACCCGAAAGCTAAAAATATAGTTGTAGGGAAAAAAGTACTTAATTTTTCTTTGCATACAGAAGAAGAGCAAAAAGAGCTTAGTATATCGAAGTTTGAGAATATGAGCGAGCTATTCTATAATGCAGCAGAGGAAGAACGACTTTTAGATAAAAGTGTAATTGAATATAATAATGTAGGTTTAACTCAAAGTGAAATAAATGAGTTAAATAATGCAATAAAATTGAAGTTAGATGAAATTCTAAAGTCGAGAGATAATACTGAAATGGATGAAATGTTTGATATAGCATTGCTAACAATACCTATATCAGAAAGCGAATCATTTAATATATAATAAGTATCAACATTTGTTGATACTTATTTTTTTGGGTATACTTAAAATATAAAATATTATAATAGCAATTAGTGAATGACAATAAGGAGGATTTATATGTTAGTAATAGGACCACATATATCTATAGCAAAAGGTTATGGTAAGGCAGCGGAAATCGCAGTAGAAATAGGTGCAAATACATTTCAATTTTTTAGTAGAAATCCGAGGGGAGGAAATGCTAAGGTATTTGATGAAAAGGATATAGCTAAGTTTCAAAAAATAAGAAAAGATCAGAATTTTGGCCCACTATTAGCTCATGCACCATATACTATGAACTTGGCTGCTGCTAAAGAAGATGTATATGAATTTGGGAGAAAAGTAATAAAAGAAGATATTGAGAGGATGGATTACTTAGGTATAGAATATATGTGTTTTCATCCAGGAAGTCATGTAGGTTCAGGGGAGGAATCTGGTATAGAAAAAATATCAAATGCTTTAAATGAAGCTATAACAGGTGATGAAAAAATAACAATACTTTTAGAAACTATGTCTGGTAAAGGAACAGAAATTGGGTTTAGGTTTGAACAGATAAAGCAAATTATGGATAAAGTTACTCATAGTGAAAAATTAGGTGTTTGCTTAGATACATGTCATGTTTTTTCGGCTGGATATGATATTGTAAATGAATTAGATAAAGTACTAGATGAGTTTGATAATATTATAGGACTAGAAAAATTAAAAGCAGTACATTTAAATGATAGCATGATGCCATTTGGGGACAAAAAGGATAGACATGAAGTAATAGGAGAAGGTAAAATAGGCTTAGATGCTATAATGGATTTTATGACTAATCCAAGATTAAGTCACTTGCCATTTTTTTTAGAAACTCCATTAGAGGATGAAGGTCACAAAAAAGAAATAAAAATGATAAAAGATATACTAGAGGGTAAGTAATATAATATTTTACATAGTTAGGTGGGTAAGAGCATGAGGTTGTTAGGAACTACAAGTATGAAAATAAAAAGGGTAGGATTTGGAGGAATACCTATACAGAGAATATCTCAAAAAGATACTAATGATGTAATTGATGAATTAGAAAAACAGGGAATAAATTTTATAGATACAGCAAGAGGATATACTATAAGTGAGGAATATATAGGTAATTCATTAGAGGGTAGAAGAGAAAAGTTTTTTATTGCTACAAAAAGTATGTCTAGAGACTATGAATCTATGAAAAATGACATTGAGATAAGTTTAAAAAACCTTAAGACTAATTATATTGACTTGTATCAAATACATAATCTTAAAAGTGAAGAATATGAAGATATATTTAATGAAGATAAGGCATATAGAGCTTTGTTAGAAGCTAAATCACAAGGGAAGATAAAGCATATTGGAATTACAAGTCATAGCTTAGAAACTATGGAGACGGTAGTTGAAGATGGTAAATTTGAAACAATACAATTTCCATATAATATAGTAGAAGACCAAGCTGATGATGTATTTAAAAAGGCTAATGAAAAAGGAATTGGAATAATTGTAATGAAACCTTTAGCTGGAGGTGCACTTGATGATGCAACACTAGCTATAAAATATATATTATCTAAAAACTATATAGATGTAGCTATACCTGGAATGGACAGTGTTGAACAAGTTAGACAAAATACAAATGTGCTTAAAAATCTGGAATTAACACAAGACGATAATGAAAAAATCGAAGAAATAAGAAAAAGTCTAGGAAGTAGATTCTGTAGAAGGTGTGAATATTGTCTTCCATGTCCAGTAGGAGTAAATATTCCAGCCAATTTTTTACTAGAAGGATATTATACTAGATATAATTTAAAGGATTGGGCAATACAAAGATATGAAGCTACAAATGGTAAAGCAAGTGAATGTGTAAACTGTGGACTTTGTGAAACAAAATGTCCATACGACTTACCTATAAGAGATATGCTAAAGGATGTTGTTAATAAACTAGGATAATATACGTTTATAAATTTTAAAATAGAGAATAATAAAGAGAACTTAAATTTACTAAAGTGCTTATTTTGTGAATTTAAGTTCTCTTTCATTATTATAAACTATATAAAATGTAGTAGACTAATTAATTAAGTAATAAAATATCTATTTTTCTATAATTTTATAAGAAATATCAAACTTAGATGCAGGATAAAGTTCTATTTCAACACGTGGGTTTTCTTTATCTATAAAGTCAAATAAAAGCACTGGCTTAAGTTGTTTATCATTTTTTATGATACCACTTTTTTCGATTCCATCACAAATACTTTTAGGGTAGTTGTGTAAATCACCCATACGCTTATTTGGAAAATATAGTTTTAATACGGTAATTAATTCTTCCTCTATAGTTTCACCTTGATACTGTTGATTTATGAAACCTGCAATCATGTTTTCATATGCAAGGTACTTAGAATGTTTACCTTTTGATGGCATCCATGCTTGACCATGAACATTGTGAAGTTTAAAATTAGATTTACTTATAGGTCTACCTGGGATTGTTAATTTTATCAAATTATCACCATCCTTATACTTTAGTTATTATAAGACTAATAATAAATTAATGAAAGGATATTCTATGAATAAAAAAGAATTAAAAGAATTTTGTGCATCACTAGGATTAAAATGTGTAGGAATAGCAGGAGTAGGTCCTTATGATACTTTAGAAAAAATAATAAAACATAGATTGTCTAATGGACATACTACAGGGATGGAAGAGCCTATCTTAGAAAAAAGAATAAATCCTAAGTTAACTATGGAAAATGCAAAATCAATAATAGTATGCGCTTTTCCATATTACGTAGGAGACGATATCGATTCTAATTTATCGAAATATTGCAGGGGTAAAGATTACCATATAATAGCAAAAGAATTTCTTCAAAAAATTTGTAATTGTTTAGAAGAAAAGATAAAAGGTTTTGAATATAAAATTTTTGTAGACAATGGCCCGTTAGTTGATAGACATTTAGCTCAAATTTCAGGAGTTGGATACTTTGGAATAAATAATAACATAATAACCGATGAATATGGTTCTTATGTGTTTATAGGATATATTATAAATAATTATGAGTTTTATCCAGATGAACCACTACCAAAAACATGTATAAATTGTGGTGCTTGTGTAAAATATTGTCCGGGAAATGCTCTTTTAGGAAATTATGAGATGAATCCTAAAAGATGTATATCTTATTTAACTCAAAAGAAAGAGTATTTATCAGATGAGGAAAAGGAAACAATAAAAAATAACGGTAAAGTTTTTGGATGTGATATATGTCAAGATGTATGCCCTCATAACAAAAATATTTCTAAAAGTGATATTGAAGGTTTCATGAAAGACTTAATATATAACTTAGAGTATGAAAATATAAATTCAATGTCTAATAAAGAGTTTAAGCGAACATATGGTGATAGGGCTTTTAGTTGGAGAGGTAAAAATTTAATTAAAAGAAATTTAGAAATAGTAAATGACTTAGAGCAATCTTAATAAAAGATGCTCTTTTTTTATGCAATAAAAATATAATTTTTAGACTTCTAATAAATATTAAAATTAACTCAACATTTACAAGCTATAATACATAGAATGTATAAAAGAAAAGAAGGGGGAGGGTTTATGCTAACATATAATAATACATCCGAAATAGAACCTCTAGAAAGTATATTAGGTCAAAAAAGAGCAATTGATGCTATGGAGATAGGGTTAAAAATAAATAACCCTGCTTACAATATATATATAGCTGGTGAATCTGGAACGGGGAAAACAACATATGCTATGAAAGCATTGGATAAATATGCATCACAAAAAGATAATCATAAAGATTGGTGTTATGTATATAACTTTGAGCACCCTAGAGAACCTGTTGCTATAGGACTTGAAAAAGGACTTGGGAAAGTATTCAAAAAAGATATAGAAAAGCTTATAGAAACGTTATTAGATGAATTAGTAGATGCATTTGAAAGTGAAGATTTTGAAATAGGTAAAAACCAATTAATAGAAGAGTATGAGATAGAGAAAGATACACTTCTTAAAAAAATTAAAAAATATGGAGAAGAAAAAGGTTTTAAATTAAAAAATAGTAAAGTTGGTATGGTATTTATACCTATAAAAGATGAAAAAGAAGAAGAAGAAAAAGAAAAAGAAAAAAGTGATGAAGAAGAAAAAAAAGCAGATGAAGAATTTTATAAAGTTAAAAGAGAATTAGAAAATATGGCAATTCAAGTTGTATATAAAATAAGGGACTTAGAGGATGCTGCAAAAGAAGCATTACTAGACTTAGAAGAAGAGGTAGCTAAATTTGTAATAGACCCGCATATAGAACTTTTAACTGAAAAATATAAAGGGTATGATAAGGTAAAAAAATACTTAGTTAATATGAGAAAAGATATTTTAGAGTATGTGTACTTATTTTATATGGATGAAGAAGAATTAAAAGATAAATATGATAAAGAACACTTTACAAAATATAAAGTAAATTTATTTGTTGATAATGGAAGTGATAAAAAAAGCTCTTCTGCTCCTGTGATAGTAGAAATGAATCCTAGTCCATCGAATTTATTTGGTAAGGCAGAGTATGACTATTATAATGGTGGAGTAAAAACAGATTTTACGAAATTGATTCCAGGTGCTGTCCATAAAGCTAACGGAGGATATCTAGTATTATATACAGATCAATTATTGAGATATGGACTATCTTGGGATATGTTAAAAAGAACTATACAGTCAAGAAAAATAGGAGTAGATACTCAAACTTCTATAAAACCCGAAAGCATACCTATAGATATGAAAGTTGTATTAATAGGAAATAATTATATGTATAATTTACTTTATAACTATGATGCAGATTTTAGTAAGTATTTCAAAATATTCGTTGATTTTGACAATGAGATGGATAAAAATGATACTAATAAAGATGGTATAACTAGATTTATAGCATTGCAATGTAATAAAAATAAACTAAAACATTTTACTTACGATGCAGTGCAAGAAGTTATAAAATTTAGTACTAGGGTGTCTGGTGATAATAGTAAACTTTCAACAGAGTTTAATAAGATACTAGAAATTATCATAGAAGGAGATGCATATGCAACAATTCGAGGTGTTGAATATGTTGATAAAGAGGACGTTAAGATAGCTATAAATGAAAGAAGAAAAAGACTCAGCAGAATAGAAAGTAAAATGGATGAATCATTAGAAAATGGATTTACGCTTATGGAAACAGAAGGTAAAAAAATAGGTGTTATAAATGGATTATCAGTTCTTAATATGGGAGAATACTCATTTGGAAGACCTTCTAGGATAACTGTAACAACTAGCCCTGGAAACAAGGGAATAGTAAACATTGAAAGAGAAGTAAATATGAGCGGACCAATACACAATAAAGGAGTACTTATATTAGGTGGATATTTAGCTGAGAACTTTGCTCAAGAATTTCCGTTATCTATAAATGCATATATTTGTTTTGAGCAAAACTATGGTGGTATTGATGGCGATAGTGCAACAGGAGCTGAATTATATGCACTAATTTCATCATTAAGTAAAATACCATTGAAGCAAAATATTGCGGTAACTGGATCTATGAATCAAAAAGGAGATATACAAGTAGTTGGAGGTATCGCTGAAAAGGTGGAAGGATTCTATTCTACATGTAAGAGAAAAGGTTTGATTGGAAATCAAGGGGTTATAATACCTAAAAATAATAGCAGAAATTTAGTATTATCAGATGAATTAAATGAGGCTATAGAAAAAGGAATATTTAAAATATATCAAGTAGAAAGGGTAGAACAAGCACTGGAAATATTAACAGATATGAGTTTCGATTATATTAAGAAACTAACAGTTGATAAGCTCAGAGAGTTTAGCAAAATAAAAAATGAATCAAAATAATGTTCTTATAAAAAATTAAATGGGAATAAATGAAAAGAAAGCATTACTTAGAAAGTTTTGCTTTCTTTTTAAATTTTAAAAATAAATAGTATAATTTTTAGTATAAGGTAAATGTAAGTGCTTATGTGAAAAACTTACATATATAATAGTAGACTAATTTGTTATATATTGCTGAAGATGATAAATAATATATTAATAAGTAATTAAATAAAAAGGGGAGATTTTTAAATGAAGGATGTTAATAAAATATTGGATGTATTAGAAGAAACTTATCCAGATGCTAAGTGCGAGTTGAATTATACAACTCCTTTTGAATTATTAATAGCAACAATACTATCTGCTCAATGTACAGATGTCAGAGTTAATAAAGTAACAGAAGTATTATTTAAAAAACATAATACAGCTAAAGAATTTTCAAAACTAAGTATTGAGGAGATAAGTGAAGAAATAAAAAGTTGTGGTTTATATAAAAGTAAATCACAAAAGATAAAAGCTACATCTGAAATGATATGTGAGCTATATGATGGACAAGTTCCAAATACTCTAGAAGAATTAGTTGAACTGCCAGGAGTAGGAAGAAAAACAGCAAATGTTGTTTTAAGTAATGCTTTTAGCCAAGCGGCTATGGCAGTTGATACACATGTGTTTAGAGTAGCAAATAGGATTGGATTGGTTCAAACTCAGACTCCAGAGAAAACAGAGTTTGAACTTATGGAAGTTATACCTAAAAAAAGATGGTCCCATTCTCATCATCTTTTAATCTTTCACGGAAGGAGGATTTGTAAAGCAAGAAAACCAGAATGTGAAATTTGTCCTATAAAAAATGATTGTAGTTATTATAAAGAAGGGAATGACTGATGTGAAACGACTTAAAATAATAACAGTATTAACAGCAGTAGTAATCTTTTTTTTAGGAAGTATAAACGTAGCACAGGCTAAAAATAATGAAGAAAAAATTTACAAAAATATATATATAGAAAATATAGATGTTTCTGAATTAACTAGACAAGAAGCTCAAAATAAGATAGAAAATTTTATTAAAGAACATAATCAAATTGTATTTTCTAATGGAGATAATAAATTTGTTTTAAATATAAGTGATATAGAAGTTAATTATAATGTAAGAGATTGTGTTCAAGAAGCCTATAATATAGGCAGAGATAAAAATGTAATATCTAATATAAAAACTAAAGTTAATTTAGAGTTGGGTGAGGCTGTAAATATAAATTTGAATAAATCATATAATAATGAAAAAATGCAATCTTTTATAGAAAAAATTGAAAAAGGTATAAGAATTTCGCCTATTAATGCAAGTATAAGATTAGAAGATGAAAATTTAGTTTATGAAAAAGAAACTTATGGGATAGGATTAGATACAGGTAAATTTAAAAGGATAATAATTAGTAAAATAAACAAGATGGATTATGAAAAAGAAGAAATTCCTACAGTTACCATAAAACCTAAATATTTATATGATGATATATGTAAAATAAATTCAGTACTTGGGACTTATGAAACATATTTTAATCCTAATATATACAATAGAGTTAATAATATAAGAGTAGGAGCTAAAGCCACAAGCAATATTATACTAAATCCAACTGAAGAATTTTCATTTAATTCTTATATACAGTCTCCAGATATAAAAGGGCAATTTAAAAAAGCGCCTGTAATTATAAATGGAAAATTAAAAGAAGGTTCTGGTGGTGGTTTATGTCAAGTATCTTCTACTTTATATAATGCAGCGCTTTATGCAGGACTTGAGATAACAAATGTTAAAAATCATAGTATACCAAGTTCATATATATCAAAAGGAAGAGATGCAACTATATCAACAGGTGATATTGATTTAAAATTTAAAAATAATTTTGAAACTCCTATATTTATTATTCACAAAGTATATGACAATAAAATTGTATCAACTATTTATGGAAATGAAACAAATAAAAAAGATATAGAAATAATTACTGAGATTGTAAAATCTTTACCATATAAAATAAAATGTCAACAAAGTGATAAATTATATGAAGGTCAACAAAGTATTTATCAAAAAGGTCGAAAAGGATATACGGTAAATACCTTTAGAATATATAAAGGAAATGGAGATGTAGTTAAAGAACTTATAAAGGAAAACTATTACCCTCCTATGGACAAGATAGTTATATATGGAACTAAGAAAAAAATACAAAATAATAACCTTAATGGTGAAGTTATCTAAATATTAAAATCTCCCATTTAAATTTTAAATGGGAGATTTTAATATTTAATATTCATAAAAATAACTTAATAAAGCAATCATTGAGATAAAGAAATTTTCTGTTATAATTATATTTGAGAAATATCAAGTTTAAAAAAATATATATAGTAATTTAAATTTATAAATACATAATGTAAATTTAATAATCGTAAAAAAGGAGGATTTTATATGTCATTAAACGTAGTATTAGTAGAACCTGAGATACCTCAAAATACTGGAAATATAATAAGAACATGTGCTGCAACAGGTACAACATTGCATTTAGTTAGACCATTAGGTTTTTCTTTAGAAGATAAATATTTAAAAAGAAGCGGATTAGATTACTGGGATTTAGCAAATATACAGTACTATGATAGCTTTGAAGAAGTTGTTGAAAAAAATCCAGAAGGAAAGTTTTTCTTCTCAACAACAAAAGTTAATCAATCACATTCTGATATGGAATTTGTTGAAAATTCATTTGTAGTATTTGGTAAAGAAACAAAAGGATTGCCAGAAGATTTGATTAAATCAAATTTAGAGACTTGTATGAGAATACCAATGATAAATGTAGAAAAGGCAAGATCACTAAACTTATCAAACTCAGTTGCGATAGTAGTGTACGAGGCATTAAGACAATTAGGTTATCCTAATATGAGATAATCCTAATCAATCTAAGAGAGTTTAGGAGGGGGTAATTAAAATGAAAAATATAAAAGTAATTTGCGATAGTTTATCGGATATACCCAAAGAGTTAATAGAAAAATATGATATAGAAGTTGTACCGTTAACTGTAATATTAGACGGAAAAGAATACAAAGATGGTGTAGATATATCGAATGATGAATTTTATAAAACACTTAGAGAACAAAATGCATATCCAAAAACATCGCAAGCAACATATGCTCAATTTAAAGAAACATTTGAAAGATACGTTAATGAGGGTAGAAAAATACTTTACATAGCAGGATCATCGGTAGCAACAGGAACATATCAAAGTGCTGTCATGGCTAAAAATGATATAGATGGAGAGATTTATACATATGACTCATTAGCATTTTCTTATGTTATAGGTATATTAGTTGTTGAAGCAGCTAAACTTGCTCAAGAAGGTAAAGATATAGATGAAATATTAGAAGCAGTTAAAATACTAAGAGAAAAGACATATGTTTTATTCTCGGTAGATACATTAGAGTATTTACAAAAAGGTGGAAGAATATCTTCTACTAAGGCTGCAATAGGTAGTATATTAAATATAAAGCCGATATTAGATATGAGAGATGGGTTAGTTGCTCCTGTATGTCAAGTTAGAGGCAAGAAGAATGTAATATCTAAAATGATTGAATTAATAAAAGAAAATTGTGGAACAGATTTAACAAATCAAGTTATTTGCATAGGATATAGTGATGATTTTAAAGAAAGAGAAAGATTGACGGAAGTAGTTAGAGAACAATTTAACCCAAAAGATATATTATATTTCCAAATCGGAACTTGTGTAGGATCTCATGCAGGACCTGGTTTAACTGGAATTATATGTCTAAAAAATAAATAGTATGTCATAATTAGTAAAGTCCTCGTAAGAGGGCTTTTTATTTTATCAATAATATAAAAAAGTAAATTAAAAATAAAATAAATATAAAAAAAATACTTTAAAAACGTTAAAATATCAATAAAAAGTAAGGATGCAAACTTAATTTTTGGAAAATTGTGTAAAAATAATAATTACATACTAATTTAAAAAAATAAGTTACATTATAATACAAAAAATATACATTAAATAGCTATAAAATTTTTTTTTTATATAGAAAAAGTTTTCAAAATGGTGTACTATATAATTAATAGTACATAATATTTATATTTTAGGGAGGAATCTATGAAACTTAAAAAGTTATTATCATTAGGTCTAGCAGTTGTTATGAGTGCTAGTATGCTAGTAGGATGTAGCTCAGGAAATAAATCGGAAGGCGAATCTGCTGGTAAAGAGGAAGATAAAGTTTTTAAAATAGGGATGGTTACAGATGTAGGTGGAGTAAATGATGAATCATTTAACCAATCTGCTTGGAAAGGTCTAGAAAAAATAGAAAAAGAATATGGAAAAGATAAAGTAGTTGTTAAGTATCTAGAATCTAAGCAAGATGCAGACTATGTTCCAAACTTAGAAACATTTATTGATGAGGATATGGACTTAATAATAGGAGTTGGATTTAAGTTATCAGATGCTATACAAGAGGCATCAGAACATTATCCAGAGAATCAATTTGCTCTTATAGATGCAGCTTATGAAAAACAACCAAAGAATGTAACTTCATTATTATTTGAAGATAATGTATCAGCATATTTAACAGGATTAGTAGCAGGAAAAATGACTGAAACTAATAAAGTTGGATTTATAGGTGGTATAGAAGGTGAAGTTATAGATAGATTTGATTATGGATTTAGAGCAGGTGTTGAAGCTGCTAATCCAGATGCAGATGTACTTGTACAATATGCAAATAGCTTCTCAGATGCAGCTTTAGGAAAATCTATAGCTAACCAAATGCATCAAAAAAATGCTGATATAATATTCTCAGCAGCTGGTGCTGTTGGTATAGGTGCTATAGAAGCAGCTAAAGAAAATAACAAAAAAGCTATAGGTGTTGACCAAGATCAAAATAAGTTAGCTCCAGACAACGTAATAACTTCAGCAATGAAGAATATAGATGTAGCTGTCTATAACATGGTTAAGTCTTTAATAGAAGGTAAATATGAAGCTGGAAAAGTTGTAGTTAATACATTAGAAATGGGTGGAGTTGGTATAGCTCCAACTAGTGATAAACATGTTAAAGAAGAAATGTTAAAATACGTTGAGCAAGAAGCTGAAAAGATAAAATCAGGAGAAATAAAAGTTCCTCAAAATAAAGCTGAATACGATCAATTAAAGAAATAGTATTCAAAAAAACTACCCTTATTAAGGGGTAGTTTTTTAAATTATATATGATAGTGGCCCAAAATTCAAAAAATACTCCTAATGATAAACAATAGTTTAAATATATATCCTATGTTAGAAAATAAGAGTGATTAATGAAATCAAATTGAGAATAAACTTTTTAATACCATAGAATAAAATATTTTAGATTCTTTTGGTAAGAATAATATTTATCAGAGAAAATATAAAATAGACTAGGTAATAATATCTAAGTTTCGAAAAACACCAGACAAAAAACGACAAAAATCAACTTTTTCGAAAAAATTAGTAAAATTGTTTGTTATGTACAATGTATTTTAGTATAATAAAAATGCTGAATATTAAATTAAGGAGGGTAATAAAGAGCGATGAAGAATAGTAATGTCGACTACAGTCAAAAAGTTGTAGAAATGAAACAGATAACTAAAAAGTTCGGGAATTTCGTTGCAAACGAAAACATAGATTTGACTGTGCATAAAGGAGAAGTACATGCTCTTTTAGGTGAGAATGGAGCAGGAAAATCTACTCTGATGAACATATTATATGGTTTATATCAACCTACATCAGGAGATATTCTTATAAATGGAAAATCAGTAAATATGGATAATCCAAATGTTGCCATTGCCAATGGAATAGGGATGGTTCACCAACATTTCATGTTAGTTCAACCGTTTACAGTAGCTCAAAACATAATACTTGGGACTGAACCAACAAAAGGTCTTGGGGCTGTAGACCTAAAAAAAGCAATAGAAGATGTAAAAGAAATATCTGAAAAATATGGATTATATGTTGATCCAAATGCTAAAATTGAGGATATAACAGTTGGTATGCAACAAAGGGTAGAAATATTAAAAGCCTTATATAGAGGAGCTGAGATATTAATACTAGATGAGCCAACAGCTGTTCTTACACCTCAAGAAATACAAGAGCTTATACAAATTATAAGAAACTTAACAAAAGAGGGTAAATCAGTAATAATAATAACTCATAAATTAAAAGAAATTAAAGCTGCAGCAGATCACTGTACTATAATCAGAAGGGGGAAATATATTGACACAGTAAAAGTTTCTGAAGTAACAGAAGATGATTTAGCAGCTATGATGGTTGGTAGAGAAGTAAACTTTAAAGTTGATAAAGCAGAAGCTAAGCCAGAACAAATAGTATTAGAAGTAAAGGATTTAACAGTAAAAGATAATAGAAAGATATCTGTAGTAGATGGTTTATCTTTAGAAGTTAAGGCAGGAGAAATATTAGGTATAGCTGGTATAGATGGAAATGGACAATCTGAATTAGTAGAGGCTTTAACTGGACTTAGAAAAGCTGAATCAGGAAGTATAAAAGTAAATGGTAAAGAACTTTTAAATAAAAATCCTAAAGATATGTTTACTAGTGGTATAAAGAATATACCTGAAGATAGACATAAGAGAGGGTTAATATTAGACTTCTCTGTAGCTGAAAATACAGTTTTGCAAAACTATAAAGATCCAAGATTCTCTAAAAATGGTGTCTTAAATAAAGAAGCTATTGATAAATATGCTGAAGAAATAGTAAATAGATTTGATGTAAGACCAACAGACCATACAACAAAAGCAAGAGCTTTATCTGGAGGTAACCAACAAAAGGTTATAATAGGTAGAGAAGTTGATAATATAGAGGTGGCTAGAGAGGCAACAGGAGAAGCACAATTATTAATAGCTACTCAACCAACAAGAGGTCTAGATGTTGGTGCTATAGAGTTCGTTCATCAAGCTTTAGTTAAGCAAAGGGATGAAGGAAATGCGGTACTTTTAGTATCTCTAGAATTAGATGAGGTTATGAATGTTTCAGATAGAATAGCTGTAATCTATGAAGGAAAAATAGTGGGAATTGTTGATGCAAAAGATGCAGATGAGAATACACTAGGATTTATGATGGCTGGAGGTAAATAGAATGGTTGATAATATTAAAAAGAAAAAGAATTTTTCCCTAGCTGACAATGCGATATTATTCTCTTTAATATCTATAGTATTAGGACTTATTGTAGGAGCGATAGCGTTAGTTTTAGCTGGAGAAGATCCAATAGTAGCATATTCAGCTATGATAGAAGGTGTATTTGGAAAACCTAAATTCATAGCGTGGACAATAATAAGATCAACACCTCTTATATTAACAGGTCTTTCTATAGCGTTTGCATTTAAGACTGGTTTATTTAATATAGGAGCTGAAGGACAATTTATAGTAGGTGCATTAGTTGCAACTATGGTAGGAGCTGGAATAGAACTTCCTGCAATTATACATATACCACTTACATTATTAGTAGCAGCATTAGCTGGAGCTATATGGGGTGGATTTGCAGGATGGTTAAAATCTAAGTTTGGAATAAATGAGGTTATAGCAACCATAATGCTTAACTGGATAGCGTTCTATTTAAGTAACTTTATGATAAAGAGTACTTGGTTAGCAAGACCAAATAGTGAAGCATCAATAAGCATACATGATTCAGCTTCAATAGGAATAGATTGGTTAACAGGACTAGTAGGACCTGCGACTAAAGTTAACTGGGGGATAGTAATATCTATAATATTAGTACTTATAATAGCATTTGTATTATTTAAAACTACTTTAGGATTTGAATTAAGAGGCGTTGGATATAACAAATTTGGTGCTGAATATGGTGGAATAAATGTTAGTTCATCAATATTTAAATCTATGGCAATAGCAGGTTTATTAGCAGGTATAGCAGGAGCTATACAAGTTATGGGTGTATCTAACAATATAACAATACTTGCTGCTCAAGAAGGCTATGGTTTTGATGGTATAGCTGTTGCATTAATAGCAAATAGTAATCCGATTGGAGTTATATTCTCAGGATTATTATTCGGTGCATTTAAATATGGAGGAACTAAGATGCAAGCTGTCGGAGCTCCTTCAGAGGTAGTTAATATAGTTATAGGATCAATAGTTTACTTTATAGCTTTAAGTAGTGTTTTAAGAATGTTATACGTAAAAATGAGAGATAAAAAGAAAAAAGGGGGTAATGCATAATGGAAGATATAGCTTTAATTATTAGTACTACTCTGATGTACTCTACACCCCTTATATTTGCAGCATTAGGTGGAGTATTCTCAGAGAATTCAGGTATAGTTAATATAGGTATAGAGGGAATGATGACTATAGGAGCATTCGCAGGAGCGGCTGCTGGATATATGGTAGGAAATCCTTGGATAGCATTTTTAATGGGTGGATTAGCAGGTGGTTTATTTGCTTTAATTCATGCAATAGCAACTGTAAGTTTCAATGCAGACCATACAATATCAGGGGTTGCAATAAACTTATTAGCTCCAGGTGTAGCATTATTTACATCTAAAATAATGTTTGATGGTGCAACTATGACACCAACAATACCAATGGAAAACAAAATACCAAGACCATTAAATGGTGTTTTCCCATCTGGAAGTATATTAGATACAATATTTAATGCATATGCAACAGTCTTTTTAGCATTTATATTAGTTGCAGTTGTATATTATGTATTATATAAAACTAAGTTCGGACTTAGAGTAAGAGCAGTAGGAGAGCATCCTGGTGCAGCAGATACACTAGGTATAAATGTTGCTAAAACTAGATATAAAGCAGTTATATTATCAGGTATATTAGCAGGACTTGGAGGGGCATCAATGAGTTTAGCTGTTGTTTCTTCATTTAGACCGACATTAATATCTGGTCAAGGGTATATAGCTATAGCAGCAGTTATATTTGGTAAATGGAGACCTCAATGGTCAATGGTAGCATGTTTATTATTTGGATTCTCAACAGCATTATCAGTTTACTTTGGAAATCCAGAATTACCATTTAGTATAAATGAAAACTTATTATCAATGATACCATATATAGTAACTCTAGTAGTACTAGTTCTATTCGTTAAAAGTTCTAAGGCTCCAGCAGCTCTTGGTAACCCATACAAAAAAGGTGAAAGATAAAAAAATGATAGCTTTAAGCTATCATTTTTTTTATTTGAAAATATCATAAAAATAATAATAGAAATAAAAATATAATAACTGTATTAAGATATCTAAAAAAGCTTAGAAAAATAATAAATAAAATATTATATAAAAGGTAATTATAGTTAAGTAAAATGAATTAAATACATTAAATATAGTTATAATAAAAGTTATAGGACATAAGAATAATATTAAATTTTAAGTTAAATAAAAAGCTATTCTAAATAAAATTTAATATAATATGATAACTAATACAGTTCCTCTTATCATTAAGAAAGGAGCGATTGATTTGACAACAAAACATATTCATCTAAGTTTATCACAGCAAGATAAAATGTATGCTTTGAGATTTTTCAATAATAGTAATTTAAATAAAGAATTGAGACATAATAATGGTCTTATTGAAATTGAGATAAGCGAAACCAATAAAGCGAATATAGATGTTGAATCTATGACAGAAGAAATAACAACATTGATATTAAATATAATGAAATATAAATTATTGAAAGAATACATTTGGAAGCAGTACCATGAAACCTATTCGAATGAAGAAGAAAAAATTTATACATACTCATTAGAAATATTTAAATCAAAAGAGCCTTTTATAAAAGATTCTATAAGGAATAAGGTAAACAATTATATACTTACTAATGATTATATAAATATAGAGGGATTTGTAAACTTTAGAATGAAGGAGTTTATGAGATATATATCTACGATAGGTGACATTGCAGTTGAAGAGTACATAATAAAAAAAGATCAAGATGAGTTTATAAATGTATTAAAGTATTTTATTGAAATACAAGAAGAAAAAATAGACATACTTAAAGTACATATACTAAAAGATAATTCTTTTGTTTTGTATGATAAGAATGGAAATAAAATAGATAATATAGACAATGAAGAAATAATCAATATGGTAATACAAGAAAATTTGAATTATGAAGATTACCTAATAAGTACATTGTTGACCTTATGTCCTGGTAAAATAGAGATACTAGATACATTAAAAAATAACTCCTCTAAAGAAATCGTTGAAACTATAAAGTCTATATTTGGAAATAAAGTAAATCTTATTTACCAAAATTAATAAAAAACTCATATCAATATAGTATAAAAATATTATATAATAATTAGAAAGCAAATTATATATACAATTATATTGAGATGAGGAGAGTTATTTTATGGATAATGCACTAAAGATATTAATATTAGCTTGTATAGGCGGTGTAATAGGTTATATAACAAATGTAGTTGCTATAAAGTTGATCTTTAGACCGATAGAACCTATTAAAATACCTATAATAAATAAAGAAATAATAGGGCTAATACCAAAAAGAAAAGCTGAGATAGCTGCGAATATAGGCGAAGTAATTCAAGATGAATTTCTTTCACTTGACGAAATATTAGAAAATTTAATTACAAAAGAAGATAAAGAAAATGTAATAGAATATATAAAAACAAAAATAAAACTTATAGTTAATGAAAAAATGGCTTTTGCTCCTGGCCCTTTAAAAAGTATAATACAAGGTTATGTATCTGATGCAATAGAAGCAGAAATTAGACAAAGTATAGATGATTTAGCGGAAGAAATAATAATTAAAGCAAATAAACGTATAAATATACAACAAATGGTAGAAACTAAAATAAATGAATTAGATTTATATGAATTAGAGGAAATAATACTTAGAATAGCCAAGCAAGAATTAAAACATATAGAAATCCTAGGAT
Organism: Romboutsia lituseburensis; assembly: GCF_024723825.1. Lineage (NCBI taxonomy): Bacteria > Bacillati > Bacillota > Clostridia > Peptostreptococcales > Peptostreptococcaceae > Romboutsia > Romboutsia lituseburensis. Next base: position 2,039,480 of record NZ_JANQBQ010000001.1, on the reverse strand, counting down.
TTGCACTAGGTTTTATTATAGGAATTGTTCAAGGATTAATAATTATATTTATGTAAAAATTATGGTTGATAGCATTGGAACTATCTGTTATAATTATACTAAATTTATTACAAAAACAGTATTAACAAGCTAAGAAGAGGAAGAGTAAAATAGAAACAATTTTCAGAGATGATAAGTCGTGGGCTGAAAGCTTATCTAAATATGACTATTTGAAAACTACCTTGGAGCGGAATTTAGTAGCATTACTAGTGTGTGAAAAGATTCGGTTGACTACCTTATAGTCATCAAGAGGGCAGTATATATACGCCAACTTGGGTGGAACCGCGAATTAATAACTCGTCCCAAATATTTTATTTGGGCCGAGTTTTTTTATATTATTAGGAATTAATTTATAAATTCCAACCACTAATTTTAATATAGTTGTAAAACGTTATTTAAGTTACGTAGGTTTATTATACATAAAATATAAGGAGGTAAACAAAGATGATAAAAGTTACTTTAAAAGATGGTTCAGTAAGAGAATTTGAAAATGAAGTTTCAGTAATGGATATAGCTAAATCTATAAGTGAAGGTTTAGCAAGAGCTATAGTTGCAGCATCTGTAGATGGGGAAGTAGTAGGATTAGATTTCAAGGTAGAAAAAGACTGTGAATTAAATTTATTTAAATTTGAAGATGTAGAAGGTAAAGATGTATTTAGACATACATCAGCTCATATGTTAGCTCAAGCTATAAAGAGATTATACCCACAAGCTAAGTTTGCTATAGGGCCAAGTATAGAAAATGGATTCTACTATGATATAGATTTAGATCATAGATTAACTATAGAAGATTTAGAAAAGATAGAAAAAGAAATGAAAAAAATAGCTAAAGAAGATTTAGCAGTTGAAAGATATGAATTACCAAAAGAAGAGGCTTTAGCTTGGGCTAAAGAAAATGAAGAAATATACAAAGTTGAATTAATAGAAGAATTACCAGAAGGAGAAATAATATCTTTCTATAAACAAGGTGATTTCACTGATTTATGTAGAGGACCACACTTACCTTCAACTAAAAAAGTTAAGGCTATCAAGTTATTAAGTGTAGCTGGTGCTTACTGGAGAGGTGATGAAAAGAACAAGATGCTTCAAAGAATATATGGTATTACTTTTGAAAAGAACAAAGAATTAGAAGAATACCTACACATGTTAGAAGAAGCTAAAAAGAGAGACCATAGAAAATTAGGAAAAGAATTAGACTTATTCTTTATACCAGAAGAAGGTCCAGGGTTCCCATTATTCTTACCAAAAGGTATGGAGCTTAAAAATGAATTATTAAAATTCTGGAGAGAAATACACAGAGCAGATGAATATGTTGAAATAGAAACTCCAATAATATTAAACCAAAAATTATGGGAAACTTCAGGACACTGGTATCACTACAAAGAAAATATGTACACTGTACAAATAGATGAACAAGATTTTGCTATAAAGCCAATGAACTGTCCAGGTGGTATGTTATTCTACAAAGCTAAGCCACATTCATACAGAGACTTCCCTATGAGAGTTGCTGAATTAGGTAGAGTTCATAGACATGAATTATCAGGAGCATTACATGGATTGATGAGAGTTAGAGCTTTCACTCAAGATGATGCACATATATTCATGTTACCAGAGCAAATAAAAGATGAGATAAAAGGTGTTGTAAAATTAATAGATAGTGTTTACAAGACTTTTGGATTTGAATATCACTTAGAATTATCTACTAGACCAGATGATTCTATGGGAACAGATGAAGAATGGGAAACTGCAGAAAATGGATTAAGAGAAGCTTTAGAAGACTTAAACTTACCATATATATTAAATGAAGGTGATGGAGCATTCTATGGACCTAAGATAGACTTCCATTTAAGAGATTGCTTAGGAAGAACTTGGCAATGTGGAACTATACAATTAGATATGCAGTTACCTCAAAGATTTGATATAAACTATATAGGTCAAGATGGTGAAAAACATAGACCAGTTATGATACACAGAGTTGCATTCGGAAGTATAGAAAGATTTATAGGAATATTAATAGAGCATTATGCTGGTAAATTCCCAGTGTGGTTAGCTCCAACACAAGTAAGAATACTTCCAATATCAGATAAATACAATGATTATGCTAAAGAAGTTAAGAAAGCTTTATTTGCAAAAGGTATAAGAGTTGAAATAGATGATAGAGCAGAGAAAACAGGATTTAAAATAAGAGAAGCACAACTTCAAAAAATACCATACATGTTAGTAGTAGGTGAAAAAGAAGCTGCTGAAAATAAGATATCTGTAAGATCTAGAGACAATGGAGAAATAGGAAGCTTAGACTTAAATGAGTTTATAGCAACTGTTTTAAAAGAAGTTGAAGAAAGAACTAATGTAATACAAGCATAATATAAATTAAAATTAGAGCGTATTAAGTAATTTACTTAATACGCTTTTTATATATTAATAAACTTAATCTATATAAAAAGAGCTAATCTAAAATAGATTAGCTCTTTTTATATTTTGTACTATTGATATATAAATTAATTTACGCATTCTTTTGTAATTAAGCTTTTTAGTTCTTCATGAGTCATAGTTTCCTTATCAAATAAGTACTTAGACACTACATGTAAATCATTTATATTATTTTTTAATAGTTCAAGTGTTTCATTGTAACAACTTTGTACTATATCATTAGCTTCTTTTTGAATCTTTTCAGACATGAAACTTTTTACATTCCCGTCTATGGTCATAAATCCTAAATTACTCATACCATATTCACAAACCATTTGATTTGCAATATCTGTAACTTTTTTCAAGTCATCTTTAGCACCAGTAGATTTATGATTAAAGATTATTTCTTCAGATGCTTTACCAGCTAATAAAATTTTCATTTTGCCCACTAATTCATCTTTAGTATAAATATATCTATCTTCATCAGGTAATTGAAGTACATATCCTAAAGCCTGACCTCTTGGAACTATAGAGATTTTTTGTATAGGGCATAATCCTACTAAGTTACTAACAAGTGCATGACCTGCTTCATGATAAGAAACTATTTTCTTTTCTTTTTCTATAAGAACTGAATTTTTAGATTCTAGTCCAGCTATAACTCTTTCAAGTGCCCTATCAAAATGAACAGATGTAATCACTTCACTATTATCTCTAACTGCAAAAATTGCTGCCTCATTTGCTATGTTAGAAAGATGTGCTCCATTAAATCCATGTGTTTTTTTAGCTAAAACTTCTAAGTCTACAGATGAATCAATCGGTTTATTGTTAGTATGAACTTTTAAAATTTCATATCTAGTATGATAGTTAGGAGAACCTATATGAATATGTCTATCAAATCTCCCTGGTCTTAATAAGGCTTCATCAAGTAAGTCTAGTCTATTAGTAGCTCCTACTATTATTACATTTGAATCTTTTGTAAATCCATCCATTTCAACTAAAAGTTGATTTAATGTTTGATCTTTTTCATTATTACTTTCTAAATGTCTTTTAGCGCCTATAGCATCAATCTCATCTATAAAGATTATGCTAGGAGCTTCTTTTCTTGCCTTTTCAAACAAAGTTCTAACACGTTTGGCACCTACACCAACGTATTTCTCAACAAACTCAGAACCAGTAACGTTGAAGAAAGAAGAGTTAGTTTCTCCAGCAACAGCAGATGCAAGTAATGTTTTACCTGTACCAGGAGGACCATAAAATAGTACACCTTTAGGTATTTTAGCGCCCATTTTTTTGTACTTATCAGGACACTTCATAAAATCTACTATTTCAAATAACTCCTCTTTTATTTCCTCTAATCCTGCAACATCTTCAAATGTAGTTTTAGGTTTAGTTGATGCAGCATCGTCTGTTGGATTTTCCTTTTCCATCTTAGTTTGAGCAAATACAGGCACTGGTTTGTTAAGTTTCTTTAAAAAATTGTCTAACATTTTCATAGCCATACACCTCAATAATAAAAATTGTTTATTTATTTTATAATTTCCATAGTTGCTAATATTTATTATTTAAATTTTTCCATAAACAAACCATAGAATATGTAACATCTTTAAGTATAACCAGAATTAGCTAAATAATTACTGATATTAAAATTTTGATAAAATAAAGGTGCAATAATATAAGTAAATAAAAAAATTAAAAATAAAATGAAAAAATAGTTGCATATATAATTAAATAATGATATAGTATATAGAGTAACTGATGAGAAAACAAGAAGAAGTCCGCTTCTCACCTTACGATCTAGGTTGTCGGGTAAATATAAGTTAAAGCTTTGATATGATTTTTATATTAAGCTTGTTGAATTTGTTAACTTATATGGCGGATGATTTATATCATTCGCTTTTTGTATATATAAAAAAATTTGGAGGTGTCCTACTATTAGCAAAGAATTAGCAATCAATGATCAAATAAGAGATAAAGAAATAAGAGTTATCTCAGATAGCGGTGAACAGCTAGGAATAATGGCCGCTAAAGAAGCTCAAATAATGGCTAACAATAAAAATTTAGATTTAGTAATGATATCACCTAATGCTGCTCCACCAGTATGTAAAATAATGGATTATGGAAAGCATAAGTATGAACAATCTAGAAAAGAAAAAGAAGCTAGAAAGAATCAAAAAACTGTAACTATTAAAGAAGTTAGACTTAGACCAGGTATAGAATCTAATGACTTAAATACTAAGGCTAACAATGCTATAAAATTCCTTAAAAAAGGAGATAAAGTTAAAGTTGAGCTTAGATTCAGAGGTAGAGAATTAGGACATAAAGACATTGGTAAAGAAGTAATGCTTAAGTTTATAGATATAGTAAAAGAGTTTGGTGAACCAACAAAAGCCCCTGCATTTGAGGGTAATAGCATGGTTGTAATGATAGATCCAAAAAAATAGATGATTAACTGAGAGGAGGAACTTAACATGCCTAAAATGAAAACTCATAGAGGTGCTGCTAAAAGATTCAAGAAGACAGGAACTGGAAAGTTAAAGAGATCAAAAGCTTTCAGAAGACACATATTAACTAAGAAGGATGCTAAAACTAAGATGCAATTAAGAAAATCTGGAATAGTTACTGCAGGAGATGCTAGAAGAATAGCACAATTATTACCATACTAAAAATCGGATTAAAATAAATAACATTAAAGAGGAAAACAAAGGAGGTCATAACGATGGCAAGAGTTAAAAAAGCTATGAACGCTCGTAAGAAACATAAAAAAGTGTTAAAACTTGCAAAAGGATACAGAGGATCAAGAAGCAAATTATATAGACCAGCTAATACATTCGTAATGAAGGCGTTAAAGAACGCATATATAGGTAGAAAGTTAAAGAAGAGAGACTTCAGAAAACTTTGGATACAAAGAATAAACGCTGGAACTAGAACTCATGGATTATCATACTCAAGATTCATGAACGGATTAAAATTAGCAGGTGTTGAAGTTAACAGAAAAATGTTATCTGAAATGGCTATAAACGATCCACAAGGTTTCGCTAAATTAGTAGAAGTTGCTAAGTCAAAATTAGCTTAATTATAAACTGATATATTAAAGTCTTTGAATGAAAATTCAAAGGCTTTTTTTGTTATCAATTTTAAAGAGTAATTTAATTCAAAAATAATTTTTATATTATAAATTGCATTAACTATAAAGTAGAATACTATAAAATAACTAAATTAAACACAGCAGAATTTAAATTTGCATTTGGGTAAATAATATTTTGTATAAGATTAAGACTGATTTCTAACACAAATTTAACTAAATAACTTACTCACCTTATTGTTTTTAAATAGCTTTTGGAATATAATATAATAATGTTATAAAGACTCATTAAATAACAAAACAAACAATTAAAATTTCATAAATTATGAAGGAGGCCTAAGGTTAGATGGGGACTATATTTAAAAATTTTGGTAGTTTCATACATAAAAGGCAACCTACACAAATAATGGTCATGGGATTTGCCATGGTTATATTTATAGGTGCTGTTTTATTAAGCTTACCAATATCAACTCAAAGTGGAGAAAGTATAGGATTCTTAGATGCATTATTCACATCTACATCAGCGGTCTGTGTTACTGGATTAGTCATGGTAGATACCGCCACGTACTGGAATGGATTTGGGCAGTTAGTTATAATTACATTAATACAAATTGGTGGACTTGGATTTATGACTATAACTACCTTATTTGCCTTAATAACTAAAAAAAGAATAAATTTAAGGGAAAGACTTTTAATACAGGAGTCATTAAATCAAATAGATTTATCTGGATTAGTAAGGCTAACTAGATACGTTTTATTAATGACTTTTACAATAGAAGGTATAGGTGCAGTTCTTTTATCTACAGTATTTATACCACAATTTGGATTAGCAAGAGGCCTTTGGTACAGTATATTTCATGCAATATCAGCATTTTGTAATGCTGGATTTGATTTAATGGGAAATGTTTCAGGGCCATTTACATCACTTACGAGCTATGTAAATAATTATACTATTACTCTTACTATATCAGGTTTAATAATATTTGGTGGACTAGGTTTCCCTGTTATATTAGATGTTATTAAAAATAAAAAACTTTCTAAATTGAACCTACATTCAAGAGTAGTAATATTTACAACTGCTTTATTAGTATTTGGAGGAATGTTATTTATATTAGCTTTAGAATATAATAATCCCAAAACATTAGGACCATTAGGAATGGGTGGAAAATTATTAGCATCGCTATTCCAATCAGTAACAACGAGAACTGCTGGATTTAATACAGTGGACTTAGCACTTCTGCATCAAAGTAGTATATTTGTTTTTATAATACTGATGTTTATAGGAGCATCTCCAGCATCAACTGGAGGAGGAATCAAGACAACTACTTTAGCAACACTGCTTATTACTGTTAAATCTTTTATACTTGGAAAAGAAGATATAGAAGTACATGAAAGAAGATTAGGTACATCAACAGTAAGAAAATCATTAGGTATATTCTTTATAGGTATAGTAGTTGTTGTATTTGGAACATTGATTATAACTGTTACATCTCCAAACTTTACACTAGTTGAAGCTGGGTTTGAAGTTGTTTCAGCATTTGCTACAGTCGGATCAAGTATAGGTGGAAGCCCAACATTAAGTATACCAGGAAAGATGTTCATAATACTGTTTATGTTTATGGGAAGAGTTGGATCATTAACTATATTTATGGCACTATCATCTAGAGGAATAAAGAAAAATCCACCAATAAGATATCCAGAAGGAAAGATAATAGTTGGATAATCAGAAAAATATATAATTTGTAATATTGGAGATAAATTTTTAGATGGAGAGGAAGAAAGAAATGAAACAATATATAGTCATAGGATGCGGTAGATTTGGAGCATCAGTAGCAACAACTATGCATCTTTTAGGACATCAAGTTATGGCAATAGATAAAGGTGAAGAGATAATTCAAAATATAGCTGATAAAGTTACTCATGCAGCGATAGTTGACGTTACAGACGAACAGTCACTAAGATCACTGGGATTAGGAAATTTTGATGTTGCAATAGTTGCGATAGGTTCAGATATTAGAGCATCGATAATGGCTACTTTAATAGCTAAAGAGATGGGCGTATCTCAAATTGTATGTAAAGCCAAAGATGAGCTACAAGCTAAAGTTCTTTATAAAATAGGCGCAGATAGAGTCGTATTTCCTGAAAGAGATATGGGAGTTAGGGTTGCTCACAACTTAGTTTCAGATAATATATTAGATCATATAGAACTAGACCCAGAATATTCAATAGTAGAAATCGTAACACCTACAAGTTGGGTAGGAAAAACGCTAGTAGAATTAGAATTAAGAGCTAGATATGAAATAACAGTTTTAGCAATAAAGACAGGAAAAAGCATAAATGTTACTCCAGCTCCAGATGAGGAATTAAAATCTGGTAGTATTTTAGTTGTAATTGGGCAAAATGGGAAGATAAGCAGTATTGCCTCAGAAAATAAAGATTTAATTAGGAGAAAGTAGCAATGTCTATAATGATAACAGCTAAAGATAATGAAAGAGTAAAATATACAAAATCATTATTGAAAACAAAAAATAGAAATAAAGAATCAAAGTTTATAATAGAGGGATATAGAATTCTGACTCTTGCTATAGAATGTAATGCAAATTTAGAATATGTTTTTATAAATGAAGATTTTGAAAAAAAAGAAGAACATGTGAGTTTTTTAGACATATTAAAATCGAAAAATATAAAAACATATAAAACTACAAATAAGATATTTGATGACTTAATAGATACGGAAAATACGCAAGGTATTTTAGGTGTAGTTAAATTCAAGCCTAAAACTCTAGAAGAAAACTTAACTGATGAAAATAGATTTGTTCTTATATTAGATAGAATACAAGATCCTGGTAATATGGGAACCATAATAAGAACTGCAGATGCAGCGGGAGTAGATGCAATAGTGGCTTTAAAAGGGTGTGTTGATGTATACAATCCTAAAGTTATAAGATCAACTATGGGTTCAATATTTGATATGAATATAATACATACAACTCAAGATGAAGCACTAAGAGTTCTTAAATTAAAGAATTTCGATATAGTATCAAGTTATTTAGATACAAATAACTATTATAATACTGTAGAGTACAATTATAAAACAGCATTAGTTATAGGAAATGAAGCAAATGGTATAAATGAGGAACTAGTATCAAAATCAGATGTACTGGTTAAAATACCTATATACGGAAAAGCAGAATCTTTAAATGCGGCAATAAGTTCTGCAATTCTTATGTATGAAATAAAGAAATACCTAGTTTAGTATATTGTAAAAATTGTATTATGTATGGTATAATTATATGAAAAACATATTTTTACATACTATGAAAGAGAAAAGTATTTTGATTTAACTTAGCTCAGAGATAAGTACCTAGGCTGAAAGTACTTTCTAAGAATTCAAAAGAAGTTCCCTCTGGAGTATTAAAGCTGAAACTTTCAGTAGGCTTTAACGTCAAAACGCGTTAAGTTTATTCGAGGTGGTTTAATAATTTTTTATTATTAAGCTACTAGGGTGGTACCGCGAAACTATAGTCTTTCGTCCCTAGATAGGGATGAAGGGCTTTTTTTAATATAAAAAATGAAAGGGTGAAAAATAGTGCAAGAAAAATTACTTAATTTACAAGAAGCTGCTTTAAATGAAATTAAAGAAACTTCAAGTATAGAAGTTGTAGAAAGCCTAAGAGTTAAATATTTAGGTAAAAAAGGTGAAATAACAGCAATACTTAAAGAAATGGGTAAACTATCAGCTGAAGAAAGACCAGTTATAGGTCAAGTTGCTAATAAGGTGAGAGAATCTATAGAAGGAAGCATATCTTCTAAAAAAGAAGAATTAAAATCTATAGAAAAGCAAAAGAAATTAGCTGAAGAAATTATAGATGTTACTATGCCAGCTAAAGCTGTTAAAGTAGGTAAAAAACATCCAATATCTCAAATAACAGATGAAGTAAATGAAATATTTATGGGAATGGGATTCAGTATAGCAGAAGGACCAGAAGTTGAAACGGTTGAGAATAACTTTGATTCATTAAATGCTCCTAAAGACCATCCATCAAGAGATATGAGTGATACATTCTACATCAATAGTGAGTTATTACTTAGAACTCAAACTTCTCCAGTTCAAGTTAGAACTATGAAGAGTCAAGAATTACCAATAAAAATAATATCTCCAGGTAGATGTTTCAGATTTGATGCACCAGATGCTACACATTCACCAATGTTCCATCAAATAGAAGGATTAGTTGTAGGAAAAGATGTAACAATGGCTCAATTAAAAGGAACATTAAATATGTTCGTTAAAAAGTTATTCGGAGAACATACAAAAACTAAATTTAGACCCCACAACTTCCCATTCACAGAACCAAGTGCAGAAGTAGATGTTACTTGTTTCAAATGTGAAGGTGCAGGATGTTCTATGTGTAAAGGTGAAGGATGGATAGAAATATTAGGTGCAGGTATGGTACATCCAAATGTACTTAGAAATTGTGGTATAGACCCAGAAGTTTATAGCGGATTTGCATTCGGTATGGGATTAGACAGAATAACAATGCTTAAATATGAAATAGATGATATAAGATTATTATTCGAAAATGATATGAGATTTTTAGATCAATTTTAATTAGGAGGAGTTTAATATGTTAGTACCTGTAAAATGGCTTAGAGACTATGTAAATATAGATAAAGAAACACAAGAATTTGCTGATATGATGACTATGACAGGATCAAAAGTTGAAGCAGTAGAATTCTACGGAAAAGAAACAAATGGAGTTGAAGTATGTAAAATACTAGAAATAGAACAACATCCAGATGCAGATAGATTAAAAGTTACAAAGGTAGAAGTAGCAAATGGTGAAGTGCTTCAAATAGTAACGAATGCAACTAATATAAAAGTTGGAGATTATGTTCCTGTTGCTAGAATAGGCGCAGTACTTCCAGGAGACTTCAAAATAAAGAAAGGTAAGTTAAGAGGAGTATTATCAGAAGGAATGTTCTGTGGTGCAGAAGAATTAACTATACCAGATCAATATGTTGAAGATCATAAAAAAGATGGTATATATATATTAGATCATCAAGATTCATTTGAATTAGGGATGGATGTTAGAGATGTATTAGGTATCAACGATGCATTAATAGAATTTGAAATAACTTCAAACAGACCAGATTGTAGATCAATAATAGGTATAGCTAGAGAAGCTGCTGTTACTTTAGGAACAGATTTAAAATTCCCAGAGATAAAAGTTGATGGATCAAATGAAGAAATGCAATTTGAGATAGATATTCAAACTGACTTATGTAAGAGATACTGCGGTAAAGTTGTAAAAGATGTTAAAGTTGGACCATCTCCATACTGGATGCAAAGAAGACTTATAGAAGCAGGTATGAGACCTATAAATAATATAGTGGATATAACAAATTATGTTATGTTAGAACTTGGTCAACCTCTTCATGCATTTGATTTAGATGATATAAAATACAATAAAATGATAGTTAAATTAGCTCAAGAAGGTGAAAAGTTTACTACATTAGATGGTGTTGAAAGAACATTAACATCAGATATGCTAGTAATAGGAAACCAAGATAAGACATTAGACTTAGCTGGTATAATGGGTGGAGAAAACTCAGAAATAAAAGATGAAACAATATCGATATTCTTAGAAGGAGCAAGCTTTGCTAAGGAAAATATAAGAGCTACATCTAAGAAGTTAGGATTAAGAACTGAAGCATCTTCTAGATTTGAAAAAGGAATAGATGTTAATTTAACAGAAATGGCTGTAAATAGAGCTTGTCAGTTAATTGAAGAATTAGGATGTGGTACAGTATTAAATGGAATGCTAGATTACTATCCAACTAAAGAAGAAGTTCAAAAGGTAACAGTTAACCCACAAAGAATAAATAAATTATTAGGTGTTAATGTACCTATGGATCAATTTATAAACATATTAGAAAGATTAGAGTTTAAATGTAATTTAATAAGCTCTGATAAACTAGAATTAGAAGTACCGAGCTTTAGATTAGATATAACTGAAGATGCAGATATATTAGAAGAAATAGCTAGAATATATGGATATGAAAATATACCAGCAGCAGACTTAGAAGGAAATGCTACAGCTGGTGTAAAAACTGAAAATCAAAAATTCATGGATAAAGTAAAAGAAAACTCTATAGCATGTGGATTAAATGAAATATTAACATATTCATTTGTAAGTCCTAGAGGTGTAGATAAAATAAACTTACCAGAAAATGATGAGAAAAGAAGTTTTGTAAAAATAATGAATCCACTAGGAGAAGAAACTTCTGTAATGAGAACTACATTAATTCCTAATATGTTAAATGTATTATCTACAAATGTATCTCATAAAGTAGAGGAAGCTTATGCTTTTGAATGTGGAAATACGTTCACTCCTCAAAATGGATTACCAGTAGAGACTAAAAAATATTGCGTAGGAATGTATGGAAAAGAAGTTGATTTCTTCTCATTAAAAGGTATTGTTGAAACTATATTAAACAATGTAGGCTTAAAAGGATATGAAATTGAATCAGAAACTACAAACTCGACATTCCATCCTGGAAGATGTGCAAAAGTAGTGTATAATAATATATGTGTAGGTACTTTTGGTGAATTACATCCAGACGTTATAGAAAATTATAACTTAGGTCAAAGGGTTTATGTTGCAGAAATAAATGCAGATCTAGTATTTGAAAACATAACTTTAGTTAAGAGATATAGCGCATTACCAAAATACCCATCTACATCTAGAGATATAGCATTAATAGTTAAAGATGAAGTATTTGTTAAGCAAATAGAAGATATAATAAAGGCTAATGCATCTGATATATTAGAAAGTTACAAGTTATTTGACGTTTATAAAGGTTCTCAAATAGAAGAAGGACACAAGTCTATAGCTTACTCTATAACATATAGAAGTGCTGAAAAAACTTTAACAGATGAAGATGTAGCAAAAGTACACGATAAGATATTAAGTGAGTTAAGTGAAAAACTAAACGCAAACTTAAGATAAAACTAGCTAACGTAAGGGGTGTGTGTTAGTATGAATAAGGTTATGGTAAAAATCAACGGTAATGAATATCCGATGGTGGGCGAAAAATCAGAAAAACATATGTTAAGTGTTGCATCATATGTTGATAAAGAAATGACTAGGGTTAAGGAAGCAAATCCTAAGCTAAGTGCATCAATGGCAGCTATATTATCAGCAATAAATATAGCTGATATATTCTTTGAATGCTCTACAGAAAATGAAGATATAATAAAAGAAAATGAAGAGTTAAAAAGAAAAGTTGGAAATTCAGATGAAGAGCTTAAGATAGAAATGAGAAATTTACAAGCTGCTCTTCAAAGTAAAGACAAAGAAGAACAAGATTACCAAGCACAAATAGAGGACTTAAATAAGGTGATAGAAGAACAGAAGAAGCAAATAGAAGAATTAGGAAACAAAGTTGGTTCTTCTAATGGTGAAGTTGAAAACTATAAGACTCAAATAGAAGAGCTTAAAGAACAACTTACAGCATCTGAAGAAAAAGCAGAAGTTGCTCAAAAACTATCATCTAAGTTCCAAAATGATGCATATAAGATTCAGTTAGAAAAAATTGAGCTTGAAAATGAGGTTAAATACCTTAGAGCAATGAAATAATAAAAAATTAAGCCTTCAGGGGAACCTGAAGGTTTTAATTTTAATATTTAAGGATATTATAAATATAGGATAAATATTCCTTAAGGAGGATAAAATGAGAGACGTAGAATTATTGGCACCCGTTGGGTCGTTTGAGGCATTAAAAGCTGCTGTACAAAATGGAGCAAATGCTGTTTATTTAGGTGGTAAGGATTTTAGTGCTAGAGCATCAGCAAACAATTTTGATAGAGATGAATTAAGAGAAGCTGTAAAGTATGCACATATAAGAGATGTACAGGTATTTGTAACTGCAAATACTTTAATAAAACAAAATGAAATATATGATTTTATTGAGTACGCTAAGTTTTTATATGACATAGATATAGATGCAATAATACTTCAAGATATAGGAATGGCTAAGCTTATAAAATCAGAATTACCTGATTTTGAGATACATGCCAGTACTCAGATGGTAGCTCATTCTTTAGAAGATGTTAAGTACTTAGAATCAGTAGGATTTGATAGAGTAGTTTTAGCAAGAGAAGTTAAGATAGATGAAATTAAATATATATGTGATAATTGTAAAGCAGACATAGAAGTATTTGTACATGGTGCACTATGTGTGTGTTACTCAGGACAATGTTTAATGAGTTCTATGATAGGAAATAGGTCAGGAAATAGAGGTAGATGTGCTCAACCTTGTAGACAAAAATATGAGTTAATAGATGTTTATAATGGAGAAGTAATAAATAGCAATGGAGATTATTTATTAAGTCCAAGAGATTTGAATACAATTCAAGAAATAGATAAGGTAATAGATGCTGGGGTACATTCTTTAAAAATAGAAGGAAGAATGAAAAGACCAGAATATGTAGCAACTGTAATAGGAAGTTACAGAAACTCTATTGATGAGTATTTAGAGACGAATAAATTAAATGTTTCAGATGAAACAATGAGTGATTTATATACTATATTCAATCGAAAGTTTACTAAAGGGCTATTGCTTGGAGAAGTAGGAAAAGATGTAATGAATTCTGAAATACCAAATAACCAAGGTTTATACATAGGAAAAGTATTAGATCATAATAAAAGAACTAAAAGATTAAAAATAATGCTTGAAAATACTCTTAAAAAAGGTGATGGAATAAATCTAGGTGGAGGAACAATAGGAAGAATACTAAAAAATGGAGAACCTCACAATATAGGATACAAAGGGGAACTAATAGAATTAGACTTTGTTGGAGAAGCAAAAAGAGGACAAATAGTATTTAAAACATCTGATAGCGAGCTAATGGACAGAGTTCAATCAACATTTAAGCAAGATAAAGAACTTGTTAAAAGTATAATTGATGCTCAAGTAACTATAAAATTAGGTCAAAATCCAATTCTTACATTAAGTGATGAGAAAGGTAATTCTGCAACTATTGAAGGAGATAAAATAGTAGAAGAAGCTATGAAAGTTGCTTTAAACAAAGAAAAAATAGAGCAACAAATTCAAAAACTTGGAAATACACCATATGTGCTTAGAAATACTGATATTATATTAGATGATAATGTTAGTTTACCAATAAGTATACTAAATCAAATGAGAAGAGACTGTATAGAATTATTAAGTATAAAAAGAGTAAAAATAAAAAATAGAAACCACAAAAATAAAAAATTAAAATATAGTCCAATTAAAGTCAAAAGGGAACAATCTGAAAAAATATCAGCTAAAGTTAAAAATCTAGAGCAATTAGAAGGTGCCCTAGAATGTGGAATAGATACTATTTATTATGAAGATGTAATAACATTAGAAGAAGCATTAAAGTTAGGTATGAAGTTTAATGCTAATGTTATTTACTCAGCTCCTAGAATAATTAGACACAAAGAATATAAACAATTAGAAAAAGCAAATGATCTTGGATTAGGAGCTGTTCAAGTTGGAATATGGGGAGCTTTAGATTATTTTAAAAATAAAGAATTAAATATAGACTATTATTTAAACGCATTTAATAGTGAAACTATAAATTATTTTAAAGAGATTGGTGCTAAAAACTTATGTATATCTCAAGAGCTAAATATATATGAGATAAAAGAAACATTAAAATATACAGATATGAATATAGAAGCTGTAGTTTATGGATATGCTCCACTTATGATAACAGAATACTGTCCAATGGGTGTTATAGTTCGTGATTGTAAAAAGGATAAAAGAGCTGCTATATGTAAGCAAAGCACATATGCTTTAAAAGACTTTAAAGAAGAACAATATAGAATTTCACAAGATATATTCTGTAGAAGTACTATATATAACTCAAAGGTAACATGTATGTTAGATAATTTACAGGAACTAAATGAGATAGGAATAAACATATTCAGATTAGACTTTACATTAGAAGAAAAAGATCAAGTTAAGTCAGTGATAGAAGCATATCAAGAAGTATTAAAAAATGAATATAGATTAGGTGTTAAAGCTACTAAACTTTATAATGAGTTAGACAAAATAGGTGTAACAGCAGGACATTATTATAAAGGTGTAGAATAAAAATATAAGTATATTCAGGAGGTATTGGGAACAATGAGAGATCAAGCTGTTAAACTAGTAGATAAATACTTGCAAAGTGAGCATCTAATTAAACATTCTTATGCAGTAG
Organism: Romboutsia lituseburensis; assembly: GCF_024723825.1. NCBI lineage: Bacteria > Bacillati > Bacillota > Clostridia > Peptostreptococcales > Peptostreptococcaceae > Romboutsia > Romboutsia lituseburensis. The sequence goes on along the minus strand of NZ_JANQBQ010000001.1, from coordinate 2,023,695 downwards.
AAGCTGTAATGAAAGCATTAGGAGAAAAATTAGAACCGCAAAAAACTGATGAATGGGCTATAGCTGGATTATTACATGATTTAGATTCAGATTTATTAGACTATAAAAATAATGCAGAAGAATCAAAATTACATGGAATAAAAACAGTAGAAATTTTAAAAAATGAAAATTTCGGAAATGAATACATATATCAAGCAATAAAAGCTCATAATGAAGATGAAAATGGAATTAAAAGAGAAAGTGTAATGGATAAAGCAATTTATGCAGCAGATCCTATAACTGGGTTTATAACTGCAATAGCTCTTGTATATCCAGATAAAAAATTAGCAAGTGTTAAAGTTAAGTCTGTTACAAAACGAATGAAAGAACTAAAATTTGCTGCTGGAGCTAATAGAGATGCAATGAGAAGTATCGAAGATTTAGGAATTCCTTTTTCTGAGTTTGCTCAATTATCTTTAGAGGCAATGCAAGGAATTAGTGACATACTAGGTCTATAATTGACTAGATTAATTAAATATGATATTATTATTCGCATAAATAAAAGCTAAATAATGCTCTGGGTACAATATATCCAGAGCATTTTAATTTTGAGCAACGGATATAACCGAATCGATAGCAAGGATTCTATCGTTGGCGATGTGAAGTATAGCGCCTACGTAGTGGCTTGAACAAAGTGAATTTTAAGCAACGGACACTATAAATTTGAAAGCGAGATTGATAATATGAGTAGAAAAAAAATATTCAACGGAAAAAGATTAAAAGCAGCTAGAATGTTTAGAGGGAAAACAATAGATCAATTAGCTGGTGAAACTAAAATAAATAAAAAAGATATAATTGCATTTGAGGAAGAAAAATATAAACCAGTGCCAGAGAATGAAATGAAATTATCAAATGCATTAAAATTCCCAAGAGATTATTTCTTCCAAAATGATAGTATAAAAGTAGTAGTTGAAAATACACATATAAGACCGGAGTCACCAATACCAAGAGTTGAAGAAATATCATACAAAGAAAAGATTGTTATGACTCATAAAATAATATCTTTTATAGAAAGTTATATACAGTTCCCAGCAATGAACTTACCAGATAATTTAGGTAAAAATGATGACATGGATACTTTAGCAACTAAAATGAGAAGACATTGGGGATTAAGTGATGGACCTATAGGAAATATGGTAACTTTATTAGAGGTTAATGGTATATCTATATCATCTATGAATGTAGAAAAAAGAGGAGCAGTATCATTTACTCAAAAACAAAGTATAGACAGAAACTCTAGATATTTAGTTTGTTTAGGGAATGATAGAAAGTCTGCTACAATAAGAAACTTTGACCTAGCATATGAATTAGCTTATATAGTTTCTGTTGAAGCGGGTATATCAGCTAAAAGATTTTCTAAAGAAGAATTTGCATGTGCATTCTTATTACCTAAAGAAACTTTCTTTGAGGACTTAGGTAAAGCACATGAATTAGAAGACTATGTTGAGCTTAAAAAGAAATGGATAGTTCCTATATCAGCAATGATATTAAGAGCATATCAATTAGAAGTGATAAACTATAAGAAGTACATGTATTTAATGAGAGAAATGGAAAAGCAAGGATGGTTAAAGAAAGAACCTTTAGATGAGAATATAAAAGCTACAAATCCTGCATTACTTAAAAAATCTGTGGAAATGTTAATAGATAATAACATAATGAGTGGAACTGAAGTAGTGGATAACTTAGCTAATTGTGGATTAAATCTATATCCAGATGATATAGAAAATTTACTTGGGCTAAAAGATAAAATGTTATCTCCAAAAAATAGTTCAAAAAGGGATAATGTAACAAAAGTAAACTTTAAAAAGAAAAAATAATATAAAAAACCACTTTATTTTAAATGAAGTGGTTTTTTTATATTTTTATGCTTAAGTCAAAATTAAATATTATATAAACTGTAAGTTATGTCTAGTTTGCTGTACTTTACACATGTTTATTGATACTCCAACTTATTAAATATATAATAAAATTAAGTAAATTTACTAAAAAAGGAAAATATAAATGTTAAAAATAGCTATATGTGACGATGAAATAAATGTATTAAATAAAGCAAAAGAGATAATAGAAAATTACAAGAATAAAGAAATTACTATAGAAACATATTGTAGTGGAGAGGCATTGATAGAAAACTATTCTAAATTAGACATATTATTTTTAGATATTGATATGAAAGGAATTAATGGAATAGAAACAGCTAAAATAATACGAGCAAAAGATAAACTTGTAAAAATAATATATGTGACTAATTATACTGACTATACATCTTCAGCATTTGGAGTACATGCATTTGGATATATATTAAAGCCGTTTGAGGAAAAAGATATACACCATCAGATAAATGAAGCAATATCATATATGTATGAGGAAATAGATGAAGTTTTAGAATTCAATACTACAGAAGGTATAGTTAGAGTTAATTTAAAAGATATATATTATTTTGAATATAAGCTAAGAAAAGTACTAATGAAGACAAAAGATTATACATATACAATAAAACAAAAAATATCAGATATTGCAAATAGGATGGAAGAGTATGATTTTACAATACCTCATAAAAGTTTTGTTATAAGTCTTTATAATGTGAAATCAGTAAAAGGATATGATGTGCATATGATGGATGGTAGTATGATTCCGCTATCACAGAAAAAATCTACTCAATTTAGACAAAATTTAAATAGTTATCTCAGCAATAAGATAGAAAAAAGCAAAAGGGGGTAGATGAATATAGAGAATTATATAAATACAATTGCATTTGTTTTGTTACCTATGTTAGGTAATATATTTTTTACATATATATGTTTTTATTTTATGGGAAAAGTAGAAAAAAATATTTATAAAAAGAAAAGCGCTTATATTTTAGTATATTTAATTTTTACAATAATAGTTTCAGCTGTATCCTTATTAGGGAATGGATTGTTAAATTTATTAACAATAACAATAGGTACTATTTTAGTAGGTAGCTATTACTATAATAACTCCAGAAAATATAAAATATATTATATTGCATTTTCTGTGTGTTTGTTTATATGCGATATACTTGCGACAGGAATAATCACAATAGTAATATCTTTATTAAATATACACATTCAAAATATAGCATATTATCAAATTGTGTTAGTAATTTCAATAAGATTAATTGAATTTATATATTGTAAACTAGCTGTATTATTTATAAATAGAAGAAATGCAAGTAAATTAACGATAATGCAAACATTAGGATTTATAATCATACAATTATTTAGTCTCATATATATGTTTAGTTTATTTAGCTACATACAAATATTTTCTAGAATAGAAGATACGATTATACTGAATATTAATGTACTATTGATACTTATTATCAATGTGTATATTACTTATATGTTTGATAGCATTTCTAAAAAAAATATACTAGAGAATGAAGTTAATTTATATAAACAACAATCAGAACTTCAGTATAAATATTATGATAACTTAGAGAAAAAATATCAAGGATCAAGAAAACTTGCTCATGATATAAGAAACCATTTATATACAATAGAAGAATTGTATAAAATAAATGATACAAACTCAGCAAAAGAATATACAAATGATATACACAAAATGTTAAATGAGTTAAATCAAAGATATTATACAAGTAATAAAGTTTTAAATATTATTTTAAATGATAAATTTGATTATATAAAAGAAAAAGATATAGATATAATTTGTAGAATAGGTGATGTAGACTTAAGTTTTATAAGAGATATAGATATAACTACAATATTTGCAAATTTATTAGATAATGCCATTGAGGCTACATTAGAAATAGATAAAAATGCTTATATTAAGCTAGATATAAATAAATTCAATGAACTTTTAGTAATAAATATATCTAATTCTATAATTAATAAACCTATATATAAAAACAAAAAATTTAAATCGACTAAAGAAAATCATAACGGATTAGGTATTGAGAATATAAAAAAATCATTAGAAAAATATGATGGAACAATGATGATAGACTATAAAGAGGATGAGTTTAAAGTAAATATTGTAATACCAATATAAATTGGAGGTAGGTTATGATATCACAAGATATAATAATAAGTTTATCAATTAGTATAGCGATATGTTTTTTAGTTCCAATAGGAAGCTTTATATATTTTACAATAAAAGATAAGAAAGTACCAAAGTCATTTATTGTAGGATCTTTAGTATTTTTTATATCACAAATTTTAATTAGAATTCCAATATTAACATATATACTTCCTAATATGATTTGGTTTATAAAGCTATCAAATAATCCATATTTATATGGCATTTTTTTAGGATTAACAGCAGGCATATTTGAAGAAGTTGGGAGATTTATAGCGTTTAAATATATTTTAAAGAAAAATAATCGATGGATAGATGGTATTTCTTATGGATTTGGTCATGGAGGAATAGAAGCATTATTAATAACAGGGATATCATGTTTAAATCTTTTAGTAGCTTGTATTATGATAAATAATGGAAGCTTTGATGCTTTAATAAGTTCATCTAGTACAGTAACAGGTCAAACTTTATATAATCAATGTATTAATTTAACATCGACATCAGCATTACTAGGAGGTATAGAAAGAATATTTGCAATGATAATACACATTGGACTTTCTTTAATTGTTTTATATGGAGTTAGAAATAGAAAAATTATATATTTGTTGGTTGCCATATTAATACACACATTAGTCAATGCACCTATAGTAATATTACCTCAATTATTTAACGTAGGGACAATAGGATTAGAAATATATATTTTTATTTGTGCACTAGTGCTAGGAGTGTTTATATTATACTCTAAAAAATTATATAAAAAGGAAATTAATTTTTAATTTGATAATAAAAAAGGGAGATAAATAAAGGGGGAGCAAATATGAAAAAATTAAAAGTATTTTTATTAGCATTTTTAGTAGGGGTCATATTAGTAGGTTGCAGTAGTTCTAAGATAAGTGAGGATTTTGATGAAGCAGCATTAAAGACTGATGCTCAAAGTATAGTTCAGATGTTTTGTAATAATGAGTATGAAAGTGTAGTAGATAAGATGAGTGATAAACTGAAAGCTAAAATTACGGCAGGTCAGTTAAAAGAAGTATGGGAACCAATACAAAATACAATAGGAAAGTTTGATTCTGTTAATAAAGAGGGTGTTGTAGGAAACAATGATGATAATCAAGAAATGGCTACTGTAGTAGAGATTATAAAATGTGAAAAAGGTAAAGCTCAGTTTAAAATAACTTATAACAAAGATATGAAATTAGAAGGATTATATATAATAAATTAAGATAAAAGTAAATAAATACTATAATAAATTCCCTTATGCTATAATTTAATGAATATAGTATAGGGGATTTTTTATAAAGGGGAGAATAGAAGTGATAAAATCATACAGCAATTTAAATGAGCAAGAAATAAAAAAGGTATATGAATTTATGAAACTAGAAACAAACTTAATAAATTCAATTGATCAAATGAATGGAATGTTTAATGAGAATATATATGATTATGGAAAAGGAGTATTATTTTATTTTATAGAAACTGAAGTAGTAGCAAGTTTGTTCATAGTACTTGAAGTTGCTAAAAAATTAAAGACAGCATATATACACAAGGTAAGTATAAATAAAGAAATTCGAAACATAGAGACTATATTAGAACAATTGATAAAATATGCATCATCGGTAGCAAAAAATTATGAAGCTGAGGATATTAGAATTGGGATAAGTGATGGAGAAACTATCAAGATGGCAGAAAGGCTAAATTTAAAAATGGAATATAGATCTTTAGAAATGAAATTAAATGAAGTTGATAAAATACATGAAATATTAGATATAAAGTCATTAGATAAAGATAATAAAAATAGATACATTGAGATATATAATAAATCTTTTTCTGATATGCCTCATGGGACTATTGCTAATATAGAGGTTATTAATAACTTTTTAAGTGGCTGTAAAGAAGGTAATAAATTAGAATATAAATTTATTGTATGTGACGATGATTTAGAAATAGGATTTATGGAAGCCACAATTGAAAATGAAAGAGGCATATTTGATATAGGGTTATGTAAGGAATATAGAAAAAAAGGATATGGTAAAAGATTATTGGAAACTGCAATTCAGTTTTTAGTAGATAATAAAGCTCAAGAAATTTCATTAATTGTAATAGAACAAAATCAAGTAGCATACAAGATGTATCAAAAAAGAGGTTTTGAAATAAGCCATGTTATGGGTCACTGGGGTAAATTATAAAATTGTAAATACAAAAACAGAGTTTTATATACTGAGACTCTGTTTTTTTGAGCATAAATATAACTATAAAAAATTATAAAATTATTGATAGGATTTATATAAAAGGTACGTATTAGTTAATGTAAAAGCTTTTACAAGATAAGGAGGAACGGTTTTGGAGGATGAATTAATAATCAAATATATAAAAAAGAAAAAAGAAGTTGGAATGGAAATGCTTATAGATAAGTATAGGGGGCTTATAACGGCAGTAGTTAGGAAACATTTAGGAGTATTAAAAAATTATGAGGAAGAGTGTATAAGTGATGTATTTTTATCCGTATGGAACAATATAAAAACTTTTGATAAAAATAAAAATTCATTTAAGAATTGGGTTTGTGCAATTTCAAAATATAAATCAATAGATTATAAAAGAAAATATTTATCTAAGCTAGAAACTGTAGATATAAGTGAAGATATATGTTACATAGATAAAGAGTTAATTAAATCAGAGATAGATGAAGAAATAAAAGAAATACTAAGTCATTTAAATGCAAGAGATAAAGAATTGTTTATAAAACATTACTTAGAAGGAGAAGACCTAGAAGAGATAGCTATTAAAAATAATACAAAAGTATCTAATTTGTATAATAGACTATCTAGAGGTCGAAAGAAAATTAGAGAGAGTATATCTAAATAAGGATGGTGATATATATGAAAAATAAATTTGATATTTTCAATGATATAAAAATAGATACAGATGAATATGATGAAATAAAGTTTGATAACAATGATGAATTTAAAAATAAAATGAGAAATAAAATAAGAGAAAATAAACTATCTAGCAATAAAAAGAAAATGGCAGTAGCTAGTATTGGGGTATTAGTAGGCTCTATGATTATTGTAAGTGAACCAAGTTTAGCATATATAAGAAATATAGGAAAGCAGATAGAATATTTCTTTAATAGAGAAGAGAACACATTTAACGGATATAAAGTAGGATTGAATCAAGTAGTTGAGGACAAAGGTATAGAAATAGAATTAAAAGAAATAATGCTTGGAGATGGAGAGCTATTGTTAAGCTTAAAAGTTGACGATAGTAAACTAGACAAGGTATATCTAGGTATAGATAATTCTGAAGATGCATGGCCTCATTTATATCAGCCGAAAGTTCAAATAGGAGATTTAGTATTTACGAATACTGGTGGAGCTATGAGTGGAGAAGCTAATGATGATAATTCTAAAAACATGTTATTAACTTGTAAATTAGATAATCTAGATAAAAATAATTATGGAGAAACAGATATAGAGAATTTTGATTTAATAAGTAATCTAGATATAAATAAAAACTATGATATAAAAATCAATATAGATAAGATTGAATATGCATTAAATAAAGATGCTAAGTTGGAAAATATTCCAGAATATGTAGAGAAAAGTAATGTTCACGGTGGAGGTGTAAATACAGATACAGGTGAGTATTTTGAAACTAAAAATATAAATATAATAGGGAATTGGAGTTTTGAAACTACTATAAATACTAAAAAATTAGTTGATGATATTGAAATTTATAATGTTAATAAAAAGCTAAAAATAAAAGATAGATATACTGATATAGATGTATTTATAGAAGAAGTGAGGGTATCTCCTACTAAAATAAAAATTAAACATAGTTTCAAGGTTAATAAAAATATAAATAAAGATGGAGGACACGACCCTAAGTTTTTAGAGTTCATAGTAAAAGGGGAAAATGGTGAAAATATAGAAATTAAAAGTTGTGTGGATTTAAATTCTAATCGTGAATCTATATATGCTGAAGGTGAGTTAAGTAGCAATATAAAAGACATAAAGATAATACCAGTAATAGAGGACTGGGGTAAAAAATTTAATCATACTAAAAAATTTAATGATCAATCTATAAGTATAAAACATAAAAATTAAATTAATTTAAAATAAAAAATAGTAAGGAATATTCCTTACTATTTTTTGTTCAAAATGTTTCACAACAAACATTAAATATTAATGTTGATTCATAGATTTTAATATAGCAACTAAGTAGTTCCAAGTATTTTCAGTAGAAGAAATACTTAAGTGCTCATTAGGTGTATGAACTTCATACATGTTAGGTCCAAGAGATATAGCTTGAGCATGAGGCATCTTGTCTAATAATAATCCACATTCAAGTCCTGCATGTAAAGCTTTTATAACAGGTTTTTTACCAGTTAATTTTTCGTAAGTATCAACACATATATCTTCTAGCTTAGAACCTTTGCAGTATTCCCAAGCTGGATAATCACTTTCTAATTCGAATTTACCACCTAAAGTAGTTGCTAATAAGTTCATTTTATTAGTTATATCTTCTTTTAAAGTACCAACAGAACTTCTAACAGCACATTCAAAAGTGATTTCGTTGTCAGTAGTTCTAACAACACCTACGTTAGTAGAACTTTCAACAAGATCTTCTATATCCATACTCATAGTTTGAATTCCATTTGGTATTAAATTTATTGCTTTTATATAATTATCTTTAGATTCTTTAGTAAGTACTTTATCAGCAGTAGTTTCTAAACATTCTACAACTAATCCTGGATCAGAAGTACTAAATTCATGTTTGAACTCAGCTGATATTTTTTCTACACATTCTTTAACTCTGCTTACATCATTTTTATCAACTAATATAACAGCTTCAGATTCACGAGGGATTGCATTGTTTTTAGATCCACCTTCAACTTTAGCTAAGTCAAAGTCAACACATAATAAATTTAAAAGTCTACCTATTAATCTATTAGAGTTAGCTCTTTGTTTTATTATATCCATACCTGAATGTCCACCAAGTAAACCTTTTACCTCAATTAATAAAGCTTGCTTATTAGCATCTGCATTAGTAAATTCAGCATTTAATTTAGTCCAGCCAGTAACTCCACCAGCACAACTTACAAGTAAAAATCCTTCTTCTTCTGAATCAAGATTTATTATGTATTTTCCTTTAAGTATAGAACCATCAAGAGCCATAGCTCCAGTCATACCAGCTTCTTCATCAGTAGTAACTAAAAGTTCTAAAGCAGGATGTTCTACATCAGTAGATGCAAATACTGCCATACCCATAGCAACTGCTATACCATTGTCAGCACCAAGAGTTGTTCCTGTTGCATATATCATATCGCCATCTACTCTTAATTTTATAGGATCTTTAGTGAAATCATGTTGAGTGTCTTTATTTTTTTCACATACCATATCCATATGTCCTTGAAGTATTACTCCAGGGCAATTTTCATAACCTTTAGTAGCAGGTTTTCTTATTACTATATTTAGGGCATCATCTTGGATTGTTTCTAAACCTAACTTTTCTCCAAATGATTTTAAATAATCGCTTATAGCTTTTTCATTTCCAGAACCACGAGGTATTTGAGATATTTCCTCAAAGTAATTTAATACAAGTTCTGGTTTTAAGCCTTTTAATACGTTTTCCATAAATACAACTCCTTTTATTAATGATTAAAGTAGATTAAGACAACTATTTTAAGTGCATAATATACAAAAAATACATATTACTAATTTATGATGTATTTTATTATTAGTATACTATTTTTATAATAATATACAAGAACAAGTTTGTTAAAATTTAGAGAAGTTTTTATAGTACAAACAAACTATGATTATGTATAATATATAAATAGCTACATAAATAGTATAATACAAATATACTCAAAAAACACATCATAATAACAAATAGATATTTAAAAGGAGGAATCATGAATCCGAAAGCATTAAGAGTTTTAGAATTCAACAAAATAATAGATCTATTGAAGAGCAAAGCCTCATCTTCATTAGGTATGAGATATATAGAAAAGCTAACACCAAGTTCAGACTATAATGAAGTTAAATCTTCATTAGAAGAAACTAGTGAAGCTCAGGCTATCCTTATAAAAAGAGGTGGAATTGGTTTACAAGGCATATATGATATAGAAGATAAAGCTAAAAGAGCTAATGTAGGGTCTTCATTAGATCCAGGTAGTTTAATAATGATTGCAGATACTTTAAGAGTTGCTAGAATATTAAAAAATAACTTATCTTCTTCTGAAGAAGAGGATTTTAATTTTCCAATAATTCAGTCATTATCAAATTCTTTATATACTTATAGAGATATTGAAGATGCCATATTCAATGCAATTATAAGTGAAGTAGAAATATCAGACAATGCATCTAGCACACTTAGAGATGTTAGAAGAAGAATAGTTCAAAAAAATCAATCAATAAGATCGAAATTAAATTCAATAATATCATCTACTACATATCAGAAATATTTACAAGATGCAATAATTTCAGTTAGAGGAGATAGATTTGTTGTACCTGTAAAAGCTGAATATAGATCACAAGTTTCAGGTATAGTTCATGATCAATCTTCTTCAGGAGCTACATTATTTATAGAGCCAATGAGTATAGTTGATATGAATAATGAATTAAGACAATTAAGATTACAAGAACAAGAAGAAATAGAAAGAATTTTAGCAGAATTATCTGCTATGGTTGGTGAAATTTGTGAGGAATTACTTTCAAATCAAGAGATATTAGGTAGGTTAGATTTCGCTTTTGCTAAAGGGAAACTATCTATTCAAATGAAGGCTGTAGAGCCTACATTAAATGAAGATAAATATATAAATATAAAAAATGGAAGACATCCATTGCTTGAAAAAGATAAGGTTGTCCCTAATACTGTATATCTTGGTAGGGAATTCCATACATTAGTAATAACAGGTCCAAATACAGGTGGTAAAACTGTAACAATTAAAACTGTTGGATTATTTGCACTTATGACTCAAAGTGGATTACATATACCAGCTGATTTTGGAAGTAGTATGTGTGTTTATGATAATATATTTGCAGATATCGGTGATGAACAAAGTATAGAGCAAAGTTTATCAACATTCTCATCTCATATGACAAATATAGTTTCTATATTAAAAGATGTTACTGAAGATTCATTAGTTATATTTGATGAATTGGGAGCAGGAACTGATCCTATAGAAGGTGCAGCATTAGCTATAGCTATACTTGAAGATGTTCATATGGCAGGCGGTAAATGTATAGCAACTACACATTATAGTGAGATTAAAAACTATGCTCTTACAAAAGATGGAGTAGAAAATGCTGCTGTTGAATTTGATTTAGATACTTTAAGCCCAACATATAGATTACTTATAGGTGTACCTGGTAAGTCTAATGCATTTGAAATATCTCAAAAACTAGGATTAAGTGATTATGTAATAACAAGAGCTAAAGAGTTTATAAATACTGATAACATAGCACTAGAAGACGTCCTTCAAAATGTTGAGAAAAATAGAATTAAAGCAATAGAAGAAAGAGAAGAAGCTGAAAAGCTAAAATTAGAAATTGAGAGACTTAAAAATGAATATGATGAAAAAATTTCTAAAATAACAACTCAAAAAGAAAAAATAATGGAACAAGCAAGACAAGAGGCATTTAGAGTAACTAGACAAGCTAAAGAAGAAGTTGATAACATAATAAAAGAACTTAGAGCATTAGAAGAAGAGAAAGCATCTAAAGAAAAGAATCAAAAAATAGAAGCTCTTAGAAAAGAACTATCAAGTTCTATGGGAAGTTTACAACCAACTGTAAAAAGTATGATAGTGCCTAAGGTTGCTAATAAAGAAATAAAAGATTTAAAAGCAGGAGAAGAAGTAAAAGTTATAACATTAAATCAACAAGGTACTGTAGTGTCTGTGGATAAAAACAAAAAAGAAGCTGTAGTACAAATTGGTATAATGAAAATGAACTTACCATTTAAATCTTTAAAGAGAATTAAGAAAGATGTTAAAACTACAGTTACAAAATCAACAAGGAATATAATTAAATCTAAATCAGGAAGAGTTAAGAGTGAAGTAGATTTAAGAGGTATGAATCTAGAAGAAGCAATTATGGAAGTAGAAAAGTATTTAGATGATGCATATGTAGCAGGATTAGAATCAGTTACAGTAATACATGGAATTGGTACTGGAGTGTTAAAGTCAGGTTTACAAGATATTTTAAAGCGTAACAGACATGTAAAATCTCAAAGAGGTGGTCAATATGGTGAAGGTGGAGCTGGAGTAACCATAGTTACATTAAAATAAGCTATTTATAAATACTAAGTTATAGTGGTAAAATTAAAAAAGAATTTTACTGCTATAACTTAAATAATGTTAAATACTATTAAGTTACTACATAAGGATATTATAATAAATTAAATAAGGTGGAAAAAAGATGATACTAGTATCAGCATGCTTACTTGGAATAAATTGCAAGTATAATGGCGACAATAATAAAGATTTGAAGGTATTAGAATATTTAAAGGATAAAGAATTTATAATTGTATGTCCAGAGCAGTTAGGCGGTATGAGTACCCCTAGAGATCCATCTGAAATAATAAGATTAGATGGTGATGCAGTTATTAATGGAGAAACAAGTGTAATAACTAATAAAAGATTAGATGTAACCAGAAAATTTAAGTTAGGTGCTAACGAAACTTTAAAGATAGCTAAACTGTATAATTGTACAGAAGCAATATTGAAAGAAGGAAGTCCATCATGTGGTTCTAACTATATATATGATGGATCATTTACAGGTAAAAAAAGAGATGGAATCGGTGTTACTACATCCTTATTAAAACATAATGGAATAAAAGTAATAAGTGAAAAGGAAATATAAGAAAATATAGTCATGAAATGTAGTAAATAACTTGAAAAAACTCAGAAATTGATTTACCATAAAGTAATAAGAGGAAGAGAGAGGAGAAAATGCATGCAAGATTTTAAATTATCAATAGCAGAATGCTTAAAAGAAAAGATAGAGGACTTATCTTTTGAAGAAATAGTTGGATTAATAGAAGTACCACCAAATAAAGACATGGGAGATTTTGCATTCCCTTGTTTCAAATTAGCAAAAGTATTTAGAAAAGCTCCTAACATGATAGCAGCTGAATTATCTGAATCAATAGAAGCTAAAGGTAGTATAGCTAAGGTAATGCCAATGGGTGGATATGTTAACTTCTTTGTTAACAAATCTCAATTAGCAGAAAATGTTATAAAAGATGTATTAACACAAAAAGAAAACTATGGACGTAGCGATATAGGAAAAGGACAAAATGTTATAGTAGAATTCTCATCTCCAAACATTGCTAAGCCTTTCCACATAGGACATATAAGAACTACTGTTATAGGTAATGCTTTATACAAAATGTATGAGTCTCAAGGATATAATACAACAAGAATAAACCACTTAGGAGACTATGGAACACAGTTCGGTAAATTAATAGTTGCCTTCAAAAAGTGGGGAGATAAAGAAGCTGTAGAGACAAATCCAATACCAGAATTATTAAAATTATACATACAATTCCATGATGAAGCTGAAGCACATCCAGAAATGGAAGATGAAGCAAGAGCATGGTTTACTAAGTTAGAAAATGGTGACGAAGAAGCAACTGCTTTATGGCAATGGTTCAGAGATGAAAGTTTAAAAGAATTCAACAGAGTTTATGACTTATTAGACATAGAATTTGATTCTTTAGCAGGTGAAAGTTTCTACTCAGATAAAATGCCAAGAGTAATAGATATGTTAAATGAAAAAGGCCTTTTAAAAGAATCTAAAGGTGCTAGAATAGTAGACTTAGAAGATTACAAAATGCCACCAGCACTTATAACTAAGAATGATGGTTCAACACTTTACATGACAAGAGACTTAGCTGCTGCTATATATAGACATGAAACTTATAACTTTGATAAGTGTGTTTATGTAGTTGGTTCTCAACAAAACTTACACTTTGAACAATGGTTTAAAGTTATAGAACTTATGGGATTTGAATGGGCTAAAAATTTAGTTCATGTAGGATTCGGTATGGTTGCATTAGAAAATGGAACTATGTCAACAAGAAAAGGTAGAGTTGTATTCTTAGAGGATGTTTTAAATCAAGCAATAGAAAAAACTAAAGAAACAATGCTTGCTAAAAACCCTAATGCTTTAAATGTAGATGAAATAGCTAAGCAAGTAGGTGTTGGAGCAGTAGTATTCCAAGAATTATCTAACAGTAGAATCAAAGATTATACATTTTCATGGGATAGAACATTAAGCTTTGATGGTGAAACAGGACCATATGTACAATATACTCATGCAAGATGTTGTGCAGTTTTAAGAAAAGCTAATGAAGAGGTTACTACAGATATAAATTATGAATTATTAAATGATGTTGATAGTGCGGAAGTATTAAAAGTTATAGCGTCATTCAATAAGTGTATAGTAGCCGGTTTAAGAAAGAATGAACCACATGTAATAACTAGATTTGTTTTAGATTTAGCTCAAGCATTTAATAAGTTCTATCATGACAATTCTATATTAGTTGAAGATGCTGAATTAAGAAAAGCAAGACTTGCTTTAGTTGCAGCTACTAGACAATCTATAGAAAATGGTCTTAAGTTATTAGGAATGCATGCACCAGAAAGAATGTAATAATATAAAATAATACAGGGATGTCGAAAAGTGATGCTTTACATCTAAAAATGGAGTATCGTATAATTAAAGTAGATAGTAGAAAACATAATCTTTTTGTGAACTACTATCCCCCTGTATAAACGGCAGCTTGTAAGCTGTCTCTTTTTTTTTAGAAAGTCTTAAAAAAGTATATTAAGTACAATAGAAGATAAAAATAATTATTATAGAGTATTACATAAGGAAGGTAATATGATGAAAGATGATATAATCAAAAAAGCATATATAAGTGCATTTGATATCAATGATAATGGACTCAAAGACTTACTTATAATAAATACAAAATGTTTAGTTGATGATGCCACACAAAGATATGTTTATATAGATAATAATAGATTAAAAGATGAATTGATTTATTATAATTATTATGGAGAAAAACCTATATACAACAATATACTAAATATATTATTGCCAATCATACTATCTAATACTAATATATTAAAAAGTGAAGAAGTAATTATAGATATGGTAAATAAGTATGTTAAATACCTAAAGAAAGAAGATTATTTATTTGAATATATATTAAGTGCAGTGGTATATAATAATGTTATTCATAAAATAATAGAAGATAAAAACATAAAATACGAAGAGTTACTTCAAGATTCAAAGCAAAGAATAATTGGATTTTCTATTGAATTAGATAAAATAAATACTATAAAGTTTCAAATGGCAAGAATAAAAGCAATACAAGATATAGATAAGTATATAGATTTAAAAATAGAGAATTATGATGAAGAAAAAATATTATGTAGTATTTTAAACATACTATATGATATTTATATAGAAAATAGAGACATAGAAAATGATGGAGTTATAAGCATAAAAAAATCTATACTATCTATATTAGGAGAAGAAGAAAACCTTAATATAGACAATATAGATTTTGTGTTGTCGATGTCTGAATACATTATCAAACTGAGAAAATATAAAATCAATAAAAAAATATATGATAAAAAAGCAGACCCACGAAGTTTAATAAAGATTGAAACTGGAGAATCTGCACTAGACCCTATATTTAATCAAATAACAATAGTATCAAAGAATTTTAATAATAATATACTTAATATGACTATAAAAGCTAAGTCTGGTATATATGAATTGAAATTTAGAAAATCATAATAATCTAATTATTAGTTTCTAGATACTCAACAAATTGATCTTCAGTAGTATTAGTTAAGAAACATAATTCTTTTATTATACTATTTCTAAGATCGATAAAATCGTTAAGGCCAGTGTTTTCATTTGTATACTCTAGGGCCTTTACTATAAGTAATAAATCTCTTTTTGATAAAGCGTTGATAGATACGTGATCAATTAATTCCATAATAACTTCCTTTCTAAACTCAGATAAACTTATAATGCTATTATATTCTACAAAATATATGTAAATACCTTCTATTAAAGAAAATTTTGATAGGATATTACATATACTATTTTAACCTAAGATTAGGCAAAAAATATATACTAATATTTAAAAAAGAGGTGAAAAAATTGAAGATACTATTAACAACTCTAAATTCAAAGTTTATTCATACAAATTTAGCCATCAGATATTTAAAAGAGTTTGTTAAGGACTTAGTTGATGTAGATTTAAAAGAATATACTATTAATAATGATTTAGATTATATACTAAAAGATATACATAAAAATGATTATGATATGATATTATTTTCTACATACATATGGAACATTAACGATATAGTTAAGTTATGCGATAATATAAAAAAAATAAAACCAAATACAAAAATAGCTTTAGGTGGACCAGAAGTAACATATGATAGTAAAGCCGCTATGCAAAAATATAAATTTGTAGATTATATATTATGTGGTGAAGGTGAATTAGTTTTTAAAGACTTAGTAATGTATTTACAAGGAACTAAAAAAATTAATGATGTAGAAGGTATTGTTTATAGAGACGGAAATGAAATAATTACAAACAGACCTAAAGAACTATTACAAAATTTAGATGAAATTCCTAGTCCATACGAAAATTTAGATCCTAAAGAGTATGAAAACAGAATAGTTTATTATGAAACATCTAGAGGATGTCCTTTTAATTGCCAGTACTGTTTATCATCTACGCTAAAGGGACTAAGATATTTCAGTATAGATAGAGTAAAAAAAGATTTAAAAGCTTTAATTGATGCAAGGGTTTCTCAAATAAAGTTTATAGATAGAACATTTAATGCAAATAAACAATTTGCTAAAGAAATTATGAACTTCTTAATGGAGAATGACAATGATTACACAACATATCATTTTGAAGTAACCGCTCATTTATTAGACGATGATATGTTAGATTTTTTATCTGATTGTAAAGAAGGTTTATTCCAATTTGAAATAGGTGTGCAAACTACTAATCAAAAAGTACTAGATGCTGTAGGTAGAAGAGATGATTTTAAAAAATTATCTTATGTAGTTCAAAAGGTAGCAACATATAGAAATATACATCAACATTTGGATCTTATAGCAGGATTACCATATGAGGATTATGCAAGCTTTGAAAAATCATTTAACGATGTATTTAATCTAGGAATAGAACATCTGCAATTAGGATTTTTAAAGATGATAAAAGGCACAGGTATAAGGAATACAGCTAATCAGCATGGATACAGATATAAGGATTATCCACCATATGAAGTTTTATATAATGATTATATAAGTTACGCTGAGATACTAAAGTTAAAAGATATCGAAGAAATATTAGAAAAATACTATAATTCGAAAAACTTTGTACTATCGATGAGATATATAATTTTTAATTATTATAAAGAAAGTCCGTTTAAATTCTTTGAAGATTTTGCAACTTACTTTGATAAAAATGGATACTTTGACATGGCACAAGGAAAAAACCAACTATATAAAATACTATTAGATTTTTATAATGATGTTATAAATAAGGATATAGAGTTATTTAATGATATATTAAAATATGATTATATATCACTTGGAAAAACATCAAATATGCCTAACTTCTTTAACAAGCTAGAGATGGAAGATTTTAAAAATAGATGCCATGTATTTTTACAAAGTGAAGAAAATACGATTAAGTATTTACCACAATTTGAAAATACACCTGCTAAGCAGATAATAAAACATGTACACTTTGAGCCGTTTAATTTTGATATATTAAAATTAAAGGCAGACATAAATTGTAAAGTTGAAAAAGTTGATAATGTAATATTATTTGTGTATGATAATAAAAAAGTATTTGAAAAATCGAAAGCTTATACAGTTGAAATATAAAAGGAGATTTAGTATGAAATTCAAAATAGAAAAATATATATTAAAAAAAGCTGAAGAATTAGCTTTTATAAAAATAAAGCATGACGGAGAATTTAAAGTTGATGGATATGATATTCCAAAAGGTGGACTAGATGTACCTATAAAAAATGAAGTGTTAGTAAAAGGTATAAAAGAAAAAACAGCTCAAGATAATATAAATGCAATGTCGATAGCTGATGCAATGGTATTTATAATTGGTATAGATAGTCAATTTAAAAATAATGATGAATACAAAAAGTTTTTAGATGCATTTTGTAAAAAAATAGATTTAGATTTAAAATCATATATGGGATATATGTCTAAAAAATATTTTGATATAGGTGAGTATACAGATTCATTAATATACTTAAAAGCCCTAATAACTATGTATCCAGATGATATAGATGGATTATATCATTATGCTATAGTATGTCAGGAAGTAGCTAAGCAATATCAAAAAGACATGGATAATAATGCAATGAATAAATTCTTATTAGATGCTTTAGAAAAATTAGAAAAAGTTGTTCAATTAGAAGATGGATTTGCACCTGCTTATTATCATTTAGGATACCATTATTACAATCAAGGTCAATATCTTAAATCTAAAGTAATATGGGAAGAAGCTTTAAAGTTAGGTCTAGATGCCGATTTATGTGCTGAAGTTCAAGACAATATAGGAAAAATGGATTTTAAAGTTCAGTATGAAGAAGGATATAATTTAATATTCCAAGGAAAACCTGAACAAGGATTAGAAAAATTACTACCTTTAGAAGAAGATCATCCTGATTGGTGGAACTTACTATTCATGATAGGACTAGCATATAAAGAAATGAATGAAGTAGAAGAGGCTAAAAAATATTTTGAAAAAATATTAATAATAAAGCCACATCAAGTTGATGCAATAGTAGAATTAGGTCTATGTGAAGCTGCTACATTTAATATGGAAAAAGCTATAGAACATTTTGAAACAGCTGCAAAAATAAAAGAAGATTCAGAGATACTTTGTAATTTAGGAATGGCATATTTAAATAATGGCAATTTAGATGATGCTATTTATTATATAGAAAGAGCTTATGAATTAAATCCTGAGGATGAAATAACCGTAGCTTGTTTAAAAGAATTAGACAACTATAGATAATTTAAATAATAGAAATATACATTATTAAAAAGACTTCTAAATTTAGAAGTCTTTTTTTGTTATAAATATGCTATTATTTAAATAGATATAAAAGGGGGGCATTAATATGATAAAGAATTTACAAGACATGTTAACTAAGCTTAAGGGAAATGACAAAGTAATATTATCAGTGGCTGCAGCAGAAGATAAAGAAGTTTTAATTGCAATAAAAGATGCAGTAGAAAAAGAAATAATAAAACCTATATTAGTTGGACAAGCTGATAAAATAAAAGCTATATCTAAAGAAATAGGATTTATTTTAGACGAAATAGAAATAATTAATGCTGAGTCGATAGAGGAAAGTGCTAAAATAGCTGTTGAGTTAGTATCAAGCAAAAAAGCTGACTTTGTTATGAAAGGATTATTAGATACATCAGTACTTTTAAAGTCAGTGCTAAATAAAGACTATGGTCTTAGAACTGATAGTCTATTAAGTCATGTTATGATATATGAGCTTGAAAGCTATCACAAGTTATTATTATTGACGGATGGAGGAATGAACATATCTCCAGACTATGATCAAAAAGAAAAAATAGTTAAAAACTCTATTCAAGCTGCAAAATCTTTAGGGATGGAAACAGTAAAGGTTGCATGTTTAGCAGCAAAAGAAAAAGTAAATCCAAAGATGCAAGCTACAGTTGATGCAGATTTATTACAAAAAGCTTGTAAAGATGGTAAATTTGGTGAAAATGTATTAGTAGAAGGACCTTTAGCATTTGACTTAGCGATATCTAAAGAAGCAAGTGAAATAAAAGGGTTTAAAAGTGAAGTAAGTGGAGAGGCTGATATATTAGTAGTTCCAACTATTGAAGTTGGCAATGGTATAGGTAAATCATTTACATATATGGCTAAAGCAAAATCTGCTGGAATAATAATGGGAGCAAAGGCACCAATTGTTTTAGTATCAAGAGCAGATAGCCATGAATCAAAATTATATTCAATTGCATATGGCGCATTGGTAGCAAAAAGTATGAAATAATGGGTTAGTTTAAAAATCATATATACAAATTGAAAAATTAATACTATAATTAAAATTGAATAGGGTAAACGTTTTGACGATGTTTTAAACGAACTTACAAAGTTAAAATAATTACGATATTTAATGACAAATATAAATGATAAAAAAATAACAAAGAAGTGTTATTATTTAGGTATTTAATTAAAATTTAAATATATTTTATATTACAAATAAATTATATTTTATGAACTAATTTTGTTAAAAAAATACTGAAATCAATACCAATTTAACAAAATTTAGTATATAATCAAATTAGGCAATTCATAAAAAGAGGTTTTACAATGGACATAATTTTTTATCACCTGAGGACTTAAAAATCAAGAAAAAAAGGGGATAGGAATATGGATAAAAAAATGTTAACTATCGATTTAAATAGCCGTGTCTTGTTAGATAAGGCTGAAAAAGATGGCGTAGAGACAATGTATGATAGAAAATTGGGATTCAAGTCTCAGTGTGGATTTGGTCTTCAAGGTAACTGCTGTAGAATATGTGGAATGGGGCCATGTAGAATAAGTCCAAAAACTCCTAGAGGGTTATGTGGAGCAGACGAGCATGTTATAGTAGGTAGAAACTTTGCGAGAATGGTTGCTGGAGGAACAGCAGCTCACTCTGACCATGCAAGGGATATAGCTCATACATTAGCACTATCAAGTAGAGATGGTAACTATAAAATAAGAGACGAAGCAAAATTAATAGCATTAGCAAAGGATTGGGATGTAGAAACAGAAGATAGAGATATCTATGATATAGCTCATGAAGTTGCTGATATAGCATTAATGGAGTTTGGTAAACCACATGGCGTATCAAGATTTTTAAAATATGCTCCTAAAAAGAGACAAGAAGTTTGGAAACAATACGCAATAGAACCTAGAGCTATAGATAGAGAAATAGCTACAATAATGCATTCAACTCATATAGGGTGTACGGCTGACATAGACAGTTTAATTCACTTATCATTAAGAACATCATTAGCTGATGGATGGTGTGGATCTATGATGGGAACACGTTTAAGTGATATCCTATTTGGAACTCCAACACCAAGAAGAACAGAAGCTAACCTAGCTGTATTAGAGGAAAGTAAAGTAAATATATTACTACATGGACATGAGCCTTCATTATCAGAAATGATAGTTTTAGCAGCAGAAGATTCAGAGTTATTAGAGTTAGCTAAAGAGGTAGGAGCTGACGGTATAAACTTAGCTGGTATGTGCTGTACAGGTAACGAGGTTACTATGAGACATGGTGTTAAAATCGCAGGAGATTTCCACCAACAAGAACTTGCTTTAGTAACTGGCGCTGTTGAAGCTATGATAGTTGATGTTCAATGTATATTCCCAGCATTAGCAAAAGTTGCTGATTGCTACCATACAAAATTCGTAACAACTTCTCCAAAAGCAAAAATAACAGGATCAACATATATAGAATTTACAGAAGAAAATGCATATGAAGATGCTAAGAAAATAGTAAAAGAAGCAGTATTAAACTTTAAAAATAGAAATAAAGAAAAAGTTCTTATACCAGAACTAAAATCAGCAGCTACAGTTGGATTTAGTGTTGAAGCAGTAATCAATAAACTAGATAATGTTGTAAACTCTCAAATAGATCCTGCAGGAACAGTTAAGCCATTAGTAGACTGTTTAAAATCAGGAGTATTAAGAGGAGCAGCAGCAGTTGTTGGATGTAACAATGCTAAAGGTGTTTCAAATGAAGCTCATGTAACTATAATGAAAGAATTAATTAAAAATGATATCATAGTTGTTTCTACAGGATGTGGAGCTCAAGCAGCAGCTAAATTTGGATTAATGGATGAAGATGCAGCTCAAAAATATGCTGGTAAAGGCTTAGCAACAGTTTGTCAATTAGTTGGTATTCCACCAGTTTTACACATGGGATCTTGTGTTGATATAAGCCGTATATTAGAAACTGTTGCAGCAGTAGCTAATTATTTAGATATGGATATGTGTGATATACCAGCAGTTGGTATAGCTCCAGAGTGGATGTCTGAAAAGGCAGTAGCTATAGGTTGTTATGTTGTTGCATCTGGTATAGATACATACTTAGGTATAATGCCTCCAGTAACAGGGTCATCAAGAGCAGTTGAAATACTATGTGGAGAGCTAGAAGAAAAAGTTGGAGCTAAATTTACAGTTAATGAAAACTGTCATGAATTAGCAGCTACTATAATAAGCGACATAGAGAAAAAACGTGTTCACTTTGAAAAATTAGTAGAAGAAAAAATGATGGCTGATGCAGAAGCTTAGAAATTAAATAGAAATTAAGTAAACTATGCATACTACTTTGAAAAGTTAGTATTGAACAAAATGAGTTCCAGAAGAACTAACTATAGTTTTATTTGCGTATAAAAAAACAAAAATTTAACAGTTTAAAGTAGAATGCTTAAATATAAACAAAAAAGATAAAAAAATAAGGCAAAACATAAAAATAATCAACTTTAATACGGTTGAAGATGACAAAAGGTGGTATAATATGAAAATAGCAATAACTGGTAAAGGCGGAGTAGGTAAAACGACTTTTTCTTCAATGTTATCTAGAATGTTTGCTGAAGACGGGTATAGAGTTGTTGCTGTAGACGCCGATCCTGATGCAAATTTAGCTTTAGCACTAGGTTTCCCTAGAGAGGTATATGATTCAATAGTTCCAATATCAGAAATGAAAAAATTAGTATCTGATAGAACTGCTGCATCAGTGGGATCATTTGGGAAAATGTTCAAAATGAATCCAAAAGTAGATGATATTCCAGAAAATTATTGTAAAGAATATAATGGTGTCAGACTACTTACTTTAGGAACAGTAGATTCAGGTGGATCTGGGTGTGTTTGCCCAGAACACGTATTATTAAAAAGATTATGCTCTCACCTAATACTACAAAATAAAGATGTAGTTGTTATGGATATGGAAGCAGGAATTGAACACTTAGGTAGAGGAACTGCTTCAGGTGTAGATGCATTTATAGTAGTTGTTGAGCCAGGTGAAAGAAGTCTACAAACTTATAGAAAAGTTAAAAAGCTAGGGAATGATATAGGTGTCAAAAAAGTATTTGTTGTAGGTAATAAAATTAGAAATAAAGAGGATGAAGAATTTATAATCTCTAATCTAGAAGATGGAGAATCATTAGGTTTTATTTATTACAACCAGGATGTTATAAATTCAGACAGAGCGAACAAATCTCCATATGACACAAGTGAAGAAACAAGAGGGCAAGTTAAGTCAATTCAGCAAAAATTAATGCAATTGCAAAACTTGTAATTAAAAGTTAATAAGCTGACCATCAACTAACCTTGATGGTTGGCTTAATAAACACTATTACATATCAAGTATTTCCAAAAATATAATAGATATACATAGTGTCATATAAATTTATTTAAATATTTAATTTTTAGGAGGAGATTCAAGTATGGGATTCAAATCTGATATAGAAATAGCACAAGAGGCTCAACCTCAAGATATAAGAGAGATAGCTAAAAAGCTAGGTTTAGGTGAAGATGACATAGAGTTATATGGAAAATATAAAGCTAAAGTTGATTACAACCTATTAAAAAGAGATAATGGTGGTAAAAAAGCTAAGTTAATATTAACTACAGCAATAAACCCAACTCCAGCAGGAGAAGGAAAAACTACTACTACTATAGGTGTAGCTGATGGATTATCTAAGTTAGGAGAAAATGTATTAGTTGCACTAAGAGAACCTTCTTTAGGACCTGTATTTGGTGTTAAAGGTGGAGCAGCTGGTGGAGGGTATGCACAAGTTGTTCCTATGGAAGATATAAACTTACACTTTACAGGAGACTTCCATGCTATAGGAGCTGCTAATAACTTATTAGCTGCTATGCTTGATAACCATATACACCAAGGAAATACATTAGGAATAGATTCTAGAACTATAACTTGGAGAAGATGCGTTGATATGAACGATAGACAACTAAGAAATGTTGTTGATGGCTTAGGCGCAAGAGCAGATGGTGTAGTTAGAGAAGATGGATTTGATATAACAGTTGCATCAGAAGTAATGGCTGCTTTCTGTTTAGCAAGTGATATAACTGATTTAAAAGCTAGATTAGGAAGAATAATAGTTGGATACAACTTCCAAGGAGAGCCTGTAACTGCAGAGCAATTAAAAGCTAATGGAGCTATGGCAGCATTATTAAAAGATGCTTTAAAACCAAATTTAGTTCAAACATTAGAAGGAACACCAGCATTTGTTCATGGTGGACCATTTGCAAATATAGCTCATGGTTGCAACTCAGTTATAGCTACAAGAATGGCAATGCATTTTGCTGACTATGTAGTAACAGAAGGTGGATTTGGTGCAGATCTTGGTGCAGAAAAATTCCTAGATATAAAATGTAGAATGGCAGACTTAAAGCCAGATGCTGTTATAATAGTTGCTACTGTAAGAGCATTAAAATACAATGGTGGAGTACCAAAAGATCAATTAAATAATGAAAACTTAGAAGCTTTAGAAGCTGGACTTCCAAACTTATTAAAGCATGTTGAAAATATAACTCAAGTATATAAATTACCAGCAGTAGTTGCTATAAATGAATTCCCAACTGATACTGAAGCAGAAGTTAACTTAGTAAGACAAAAATGTCAAGAACTAGGGGTTAATGTTGCATTATCTCAAGTTTGGGCAAAAGGTGGAGAAGGTGGAATTGAAGTAGCTAAGGAAATCGTGAGATTAACTAGCCAACCAAATGAATTCCAATTCTGCTACGAAGATGATTTAACTATAGCAGAAAAAATAAATGCTATAGCTACTAAGATATACGGAGCTGATGGTGTAGACTTTACTCCACAAGCTAAAAAAGAATTAGATAGATTAGAAGGTTTAGGATTTGGAAATATGCCAATATGTATGGCTAAGACTCAATATTCTTTAACTGATGATCAAACTAAATTAGGAAGACCAACAGGATTTAGAATAACAGTAAGACAATTAACTGTTTCAGCTGGTGCTGGATTTATAGTTGCTCTTACTGGAGAAATAATGAAGATGCCAGGACTTCCAAAAGTTCCAGCAGCTGAAAAAATAGATGTAGATGAAAATGGAGTAATTTCAGGATTATTCTAATAAATAAATTAAAAAACAGTAGAGTGTAGATATATCTATACCCTACTGTATACATAATATAATACCTTCAGATTATCCAAGGGGGAAAAATAATGAAGATATCTCAAAAAACTTGTGTTGAGTTTGTAGAAGTATTAGCTTCAAAAGCAGCAGTACCTGGTGGCGGTGGAGCAGCAGCTCTAGTTGGATCTATAGGTATGGCTTTAGGCAGTATGGTATGCAACTTAACTATAGGAAAGAAAAAATACGCTGAATATGAAGAAAGCGTAAAAGAAATACTTGCTAAGGCAGGAAAGATAGAAGAAAAATTATTAAATATGATAGACGAAGATGCAGAAAATTTCCTACCTCTTTCAAAAGCTTATGGTCTTCCAACATCAACAGAGGAAGAAAAGAAGACAAAAGAGGAAACTATGGAAAATGCATTAAAGGTAGCTTGTGAAGTACCTATAAACATAGTAAGAGTTTGCTATGATGCAATAAAGCTACATGAGGACTTAGTAGATAAAGGTTCGAAGTTAGCTATAAGTGATGTAGGTGTTGGAGTTCAATGTTTAAGGGCAGCTATACTTAGTGGACAATTAAATGTTGTTATCAATATAAATTCTATAAAAGATCAAGAGTATGTTAATAAAGTAAAAACAGAAATAGACAGTCTAGTAGAAGAAGGTGTTAAAATCTGTGATGAAGTTTATGCTAAAGTTGAAAAAGCTTTAGGTAAGTAATATTTTAGTAAGTTATATTAACGAAGAAAACAAATACCTTTTAGGTATATATTATATAAATTTTTTATAAATAAAAATAATTTTTAGGGGGCGTTGAAACAATGGAAGTAACTGCAACTAAAGGACAAATAATAAAAGGAAAACCAGTAGCAGATCAAATAAGCGAAACTTTAATAAAAGAAGTTAATGAATTAGTTAAAGAGGGAATAAATCCTAAATTAGCTATATTAAGAGTTGGAGCTAATGGAAGTGACTTAGCTTATGAAAGAGGAGCATTAAAGAGATGCGAAAGTACAGGAATACAAACACAAGTTGTAGAATTACCAGAAGATGTAACTCAAGAAGAGTACGTTAAAACATTAAAAGGATTAAATGAAGATACTAATGTTAATGGTATATTATGCTTTAGACCTCTTCCAAAGCAATTAGATGAAGAAGCTATAAAATATATAATAGCACCAGAAAAAGACGTAGATAGTTTCAGCCCAATAAACTCTGCTAAAGTTATGGAAGGTGATAAAACAGGATTCCCTCCATGTACACCAACTGCAGTAGTTGAAATATTAAAACACTATAATGTAGCATTAAGTGGATCTAAAGTAGCTGTACTTGGAAGAAGTATGGTAGTTGGAAAACCAGCAGCGATGCTTTTATTAAATGAAAATGCTACAGTAACTATATGTCACTCTAGAACTAAAGATTTAGCTAAGGTAACATCTGAAGCTGATGTTTTAGTAGCGGCAGTAGGTAGAGCTAAAATGGTTAAAGAAGACTTCGTAAAAGAAGGAGCAGTTGTTATAGATGTTGGTATAAATGTAGATGAAGAAGGGAAATTATGTGGAGACGTTGATACTGATGCAGTACTTGATAAAGTATCTATGATAACTCCAGTTCCTGCAGGCGTAGGTTCTGTAACTACATCTATACTTGCTAAACATGTAGTTAAAGCTTGTAAGTTACAAAACAACAAATAAGAGATAAAGTTTTAGGGGGGAATAGGGATGATAATTTCTGAAAATAAACCAATGCAAGAAATCTTAGGATTTTTAAAAGATGCTGAGAAAGTTGTTTTAGTTGGTTGTAATCAATGTGCTGCTACTTGTAAGAGTGGTGGAGAAGAAGAAGTTCTTAAAATGAAAGAAGCTTTAGAAGCAGAAGGTAAAACTGTTTTAGGATATACATTATTAGACCCAGCATGTAACCTTTTAAAGTCTAAAAAAGACTTAAAAGTTTTAAAAGAAGAATTAAAAGAAGCAGATGCTCTTTTATCTTTAGCTTGTGGAGATGGAACACAAACAATAGTTAAAAATGTGAAAAAATTACCAGTTTATCCAGCTAACAACACTATGTTTATCGGGGAAACAAAGAGAGTTGGAGAATTCGAAGAGTCTTGTAAGGCTTGTGGAGAATGTGAACTTGGATGGACAGGAGGAATATGTCCAGTAACTATGTGTGCTAAAGGATTAATAAATGGTGCATGTGGTGGAGCTAAAAATGGTAAGTGTGAAATAAGCCCAGAAAATGACTGTGCATGGATAATGATATATGAAAGATTAAAAGACATAGATCAATTAGAAAACATGATAGAAATAAGACCTATGAAGGATTATTCTAAACAAAATAATCCAAGACATTTAAATACAAAGAAAAAAGAAGAAGAAGCTACAGCACAAGCTTAAGCTTATAAAAGGTTAAAAGGGGGATTTTTTAATGAGCTTATTAAGAGAAACACTAGAAAGCGGAAAATTTGCAGTAACTACTGAAATGGCACCTCCAAAAGGAACTGACTTATCTCACTTAATAGAGTGTGCAAAACCATTAGTAGGGAGAGTTCATGCAGCAAACGTAACAGACTTCCAATCTGCAGTAATGAGAACAACTTCACTTGCTACTTGCAAGTTATTAAAAGATGTAGGATTAGAACCGGTTATACAAATGACTGGAAGAGATAGAAATAGAATAGCAATACAAGGTGAAATGTTATCTGCTGGTGTATTTGGAATAAATAATATGCTAGCTTTAACAGGTGACCATACAGTAGTTGGAGACCATCCACAAGCTAAAGGAGTATTTGACTTAGATGTTGTTGGTATACTTCAAACTGCTGAAACATTAATGAAAGGGACTGACTTAGTTGGAAATCAATTAAAAGGTTCTCCAGAGTTTTACTTAGGAGCATCAGTAACTCCAGAGTATGCTCCAATAGAAGTACAATTATTAAAAATGAGAAAGAAAATAGCAGCTGGTGCTAAATTCTTCCAAACTCAAGCTGTTTATGATATAGAGCACATGAGAGAATTTAGAAAATTAACTAAAGATATGGACTGTAAGATACTAGCTGGTATAGTACCTTTAAAATCTCCAGGAATGGCTAAATTCATGACTGCAAATGTTCCAGGTATATTTGTTCCAGATGATCAAATAGAAAGACTT
Organism: Romboutsia lituseburensis; assembly: GCF_024723825.1. NCBI lineage: Bacteria > Bacillati > Bacillota > Clostridia > Peptostreptococcales > Peptostreptococcaceae > Romboutsia > Romboutsia lituseburensis. The sequence continues at coordinate 1,995,188 of NZ_JANQBQ010000001.1, read as the reverse complement.
AGAGCTGCAGGAAAAGAAAACTGGGTATCAGAAGGTATAAAAATGGCTGGAGAATTTATTAGACAATTAATAGATGAAGACTTATGTGATGGAGTTCACATAATGGCAATAGGGGCTGAAGAAAACGTTCCTGCTATATTAGATGCAGCAGGATTATAAAATATAAATATAAATTAAAATACAATTTAGACTTTAATATCCTATTACTTAAATTTATTAATTTAAGTAATAGGATAGATATAGATTTTATTACATACAAATGGGGGAAAAACATATGAAAATAGCAGTTATCGGGGGCGGACCAGGTGGATACGTTGCAGCTATAAAAGCTGCCATGCTTGGTGCAGAAGTGACAGTTGTAGAAAAAAGAAGAGTAGGAGGAACTTGCTTAAATGTAGGTTGTATACCAACTAAAGCATTATTAGCATCTTCTTCAATGTTAATGAATATAAACGAAGCTAAAGACTTTGGAATAGATATAGAAGGCGAAGTTAAACCTAATTTTAAGGCTATAATGGATAGAAAAGATAAGATAGTTAGTCAGTTAATAGGTGGAATAGAATTTTTATTTGAAAAAAGAGGCGTAAAATTAGTTAATGGATTCGGAAAATTAGTAGATAAAAATACTATAGAAGTAACTAAAGAAGATGGGACAAAAGAAATCATAAATGCTGATAAAATAATATTAGCTAATGGATCTGTTCCTGTAGTGCTTCCTATGTTCCCATATGATAAAAAAAGAGTAATAACTAGTGATGAAGTACTAGGATTAGAAGAATTACCTAAGTCTATGCTTATAATTGGTGGCGGAGTTATAGGGTGTGAAATTGGTCAATTTTTAAGAGCTTTAGGAACTGAAGTGACTATAGTTAATAGAGGCGATCAAATATTAGCTTTTGAAGACAAAGATGTTGCAAAACAGTTGCATAGACAGTTCAAAAAGGATAAAATTAAAGTGTTAACAGATAGTGGAATAGAGAAATGTGAAGTAGTAGGAGACGAAGTAGTAACTACACTTTCAAATGGAAAAGAGATAAAAACACAATATGTATTACTGGCAATAGGTAGAAAGCCAAATCTTGTAGGTTCTGGGGTAGAAGAAATAGGTATAGAACTTAATAGAGGTAAGGTTGTAGTAGATAAAAACTTACAAACTAATGTAGAAGGTATATATGCAATAGGAGATTTAATAGATACTCCATTCTTAGCACATGTTGCTTCTAAAGAAGGTGTAGTAGCGGTAGAAAACGCTTTTGGAAAAAATAAAGTTGTTGATTATACTGCAGTACCAAGATGTGTATATACAGAACCAGAAGTAGCAGCAGTTGGAAAAACTGAAAAGCAATTAGAAGCAGAAGGTGTAGAATACAACGTAGGTAAGTTTGAATTTAGAGGATTAGGTAAAGCTCAAGCTATAGGTCACTTCCAAGGATTTATAAAAGTGCTTGCTGATAGTGAAGATAAGATAGTAGGGGCATCTATTGTAGGCCCTCATGCTACAGATCTATTAACAGAATTATCCCTTGCAATACATTTAGGATTAACAGTAGAGCAAGTAGGAGATGTAATACACGCTCATCCAACATTATCTGAAGGTTTAATGGAAGCTTTACATGATGTACATGGGGAATGTATACATGCCGCTCCAAAAGTAGTAAAAGCTAAAGCATAAGAAAAAAGATCAGAGTAAGCTTAAAAGCTCTGTCTTGACAAACAAAGGGGGAAATCTTAGATATGGGATATAATATAGCAGTAGCAGGAAAAGGTGGAACTGGTAAGACTAGTCTTACAGGGCTTTTAATTAATTATCTAGCAGTAAATAAAAAAGGACCAGTACTAGTTGTAGATGCAGATGCTAATGCAAACATAAATGAAGTATTAGGAATCGATGTTGAAACAACTATAGGTGCTATTAGAGAAGAAGTTAACCAAAGGGAAAAACAAGGGAATGCTTTTCCAGGAGGTATGACAAAAGCTCAATATTTACAATACAGATTAAACACTTGTTTAGCTGAAGGTGATGGATACGACTTAATGGTAATGGGTAGATCTGAAGGTGAAGGATGTTACTGTTATGTAAATGGAATATTAAGAGAACAAACTGATAAACTTTCAGATGCTTATGACTATCTAGTTATAGATAATGAAGCTGGAATGGAGCATTTAAGCAGAAAAACTACTAAGCATATAGATAAATTACTATTAGTTAGTGACTGTGCAAGACGTAGTGTTCAAGCTGTTGCAAGAATAAGAGACTTAGCAAGAGAACTTAAGTTAAGTGTAGGAGACATATACTTAATAATAAATAAAGTACCTAATGGTGTTTTAAACGAAGGTATAAAAGAAGAAATAGAAAAGCATAATCTAAATCTTATAGGGGTAGTTCCTATGGATGAAATGATATATGAGTACGATTCTTCAGGGATACCACTGGTTAAATTACCTGAAGATTCACATGCTAAAATGGCTATAAATGATATAATGTCCAAATTAGAATTAAAATAGGCTTAAGGGGGAAAAAACTATGGCATTTAAGATGTCTGTTCAAAAGTATTCTGGTAAAGTATCAGAAGTGGAAATAGGGACAGGAGAAAAAGCAATAAAAATAGGTGGAGAAAATATATTACCGTTTTATAACTTTGATGGAGAAGCAGTAAACACTCAAAAAGTAGGAATAGAAATAACTGACGTTTATCCAGAAGGATGGACTGATTCATTTAAAGAAATGTATAAAGAAGTTTGTGACTGTCCAGTTAAATGGGCTAAGCATGTAGAAGAAAATACAGAAGCAGATTTTATATGCTTAAAGCTTGAAAGTGCTGATCCAAATGGATTAGATAAAACTCCAGAAGAATGTGCTGAAATAGTTAAGCAAGTTGTAGATGCAATAAGCTTACCTTTAGTTATATCTGGATGTGGAAACCATGAAAAAGATGGAAAAGTATTTGAAAAGGTTGCTCAAGCAGTAGATGGAAACAATTGCTTATTCTTATCTGCTACAGAAGATAACTATAAAGCTGTAGGAGCAGCGACTACTATGGCTTACAATCATAAAGTATCAGCTGAATCATCAGTTGATATAAACCTAGCTAAGCAATTAAACGTTTTATTAACTCAATTAGGAGTAAAATCTGAAAATATAGTTATGAACGTAGGCGCTTCAGCTGTTGGTTATGGATACGAGTATGTTGCATCAACTATGGATAGAATTAGACTTGCTGCATTTGGTCAAAATGATAAATCATTACAAATGCCTATAATAACTCCAGTTTCTTTCGAAACATGGCATGTTAAAGAATCTATAGCAAGTGAAGAAGATGAACCAGCTTGGGGATGTGTAGAAAAAAGAGGAATAGCTATGGAAATATCAACAGCTGTAAGTTCATTAGTTGGTGGTTCGAACGCAGTTATACTTCGTCATCCAGAATCAATAGAAACTGTAAAAGAATTAGTTAGCGCATTAGCTTAATTAAATTGTAAGGTTAGGGGGAAAAAAATCATGGCACTAAAAGCTTTAGATATATTTAAATTAACACCAAAGAAAAACTGTAAGGATTGTGGATTTCCAACTTGTATGGCTTTCTGTATGAAAGTTGCATCAGGAGCTGTAGAAATAGGTAAATGTCCACATATGTCAGATGAATCATTAGCAAAATTATCAGAGGCAACTGCACCATTAATGAGAACTGTAAAGGTTGGATCAGGAAAATCTGAATATGAATTAGGTGGAGAAACTGTATTATTCAGACATGAAAAAACATTAGTTAATAGAAATAGATATGCAGTAGCATTTTGTGAGTGCATGACTGACGAAGAAGTTGATGCAAAACTTGCAAATATGAAAGCTGTTGACTATATAAGAATAGGTGAAGAAATGAGAGCAGAAATGGCTCTTATAGAATACTTTGAAAATAAAGATGGCTTCTTAAGAGTAGTAAATAAAGTTAAAGATAGCGGATTAGATTTATCTTACATATTAGTTTGTGAAGATCCAGCTATAGCTAAAGAAGCAGTTGAAATATTAAAAGATAAAAAACCAGTAGTTTATGGAGCTACTAAAGACAACTATCAAGCTATGATAGATGTAGTAAAAGAAGATAAATTAGCTCTAGGAGTTAAAGCATCTAGTTTAGAAGAATTATATACTACAGTTGAAGCAATACAAGCTGCAGGATATAGAGAATTAATATTAGATGTAACTGGAGAGAATATAAAAGATACATTTACAAATGCAGTTCAAGTTAGAAGAATAGCTTTAAAAGAACAAGATAGAACATTTGGATACCCATCAATAGTATTTGCAAATAAATTATCAGAAGATAAACCAATGATGGAAGTTGCATTATCTTCAATGTTTACAGTTAAATATGGATCTATAATAGTTATAGATGACATAGATTACGCAAAAGCATTATCATTATTTGCATTAAGACAAAATATATACACTGACCCACAAAAACCAATGAGAGTTGAGCCAAAAGTTTACCCAATAAATAACCCAGATGAAAATTCACCAGTAATAGTTACTGTTGACTTTGCATTAACTTACTTCATAGTATCAGGAGACGTAGAAAGATCTAAAGTTCCTGTATGGTTAGCAATACCAGATGCTGGAGGATACTCAGTATTAACAGCTTGGTCTGCAGGTAAGTTTAGCGGAAGTTCAATAGCTAACTTTATAAAAGAATCTAAAGTAGAAGAAATGACTAAGAATAGAGATTTAATAATACCAGGTAAAGTTGCAGTACTTAAAGGTGATATAGAAGATAGTTTACCAGGATGGAACGTAATAATAGGTACAGAAGAATCTATGGAAATACCTAAATTCTTAAAAGAATATAAAGTTAAAAAAGATGAAGCTTTAGCAAACGCTTAGGAATAATGAACTTATAGACTATTAAAAATCCATAAAGGGGGATAATAATAATGGAAAAATTTATGATTATAGGTGAAAGAATACACTGCATATCACCAGTAATAAGAAAGGCATTAGCTGAAAGAAATCCTGAAGCAATATTAAAAAGAGCAAAAGAGCAATTAGAAGCTGGAGCTCATTATATAGATTTTAATATAGGTCCTGCAGAAAAAGATGGAGAAGAGTTAATGACTTGGGGAGTTCAATTACTTCAAAATGAATTTAACAATGTACCATTAGCATTAGATACAGCAAATAGAAAAGCTATAGAAGCAGGTCTTAAGGTATATAATCCTATAAATGGAAAAGCAATAATAAATTCTGCAGATGCAGGTGGAAGAATAGATTTAATAGATTTAGCAGGAGAATATCAAGCTAGAGTTATAGCTTTATGTGCTAAAGAAGGTATACCTAAAGATAATGATGAGCGTATGGCTTATTGTCAAGAAATGTTAGAAAGAGGATTAATGGCAGGCTTAGAAGCGGAAGATATGTTATTTGACCCATTATGCTTAGTTATAAAAGGAATGCAAGATCAACAAATGGATGTTTTAGAGTCTATAAGAATGATGTCTGAAATGGGATTATTAACAACTGGAGGATTATCAAATGTATCTAATGGTTGTCCTAAACATGTAAGACCAATACTTGATAGTGCTTGGTTAGCAATGGCTATGGCAAATGGATTTAGTTCAGCTATAGTAAATCCTTGTGATGAAGAATTAATGAGAACAGTTAAGTCTTGTGACATAATAAGAAATGCTTCTTTATACGCAGATTCTTACTTAGAATTAAATGAAGGTGGATTTGCATTTAACGCATAATTCATAGAGTCTTTGACAACACATAGGAAATTATGCATGAAGTATAATTTCCTATGTGTTATAAAAATATATAAGAAGCTTAAAAGGGGGAAGTAGAGTGAATTTATATAATACAATATTTAATGGTTCAGAACAAGCTTTAGCAGCGGCTAAAGGATTACTAAATGAATCAATAGAAAAACACGGAAGAGATCATAAGGTTGCATTCCCTGACACTGCATATTCATTACCTTGTATATATGCAGCAACAGGACAAAAAATGGGATCTTTAGCTGACTTAGAAGGGGCTTTAGGAGTAGTTGAAAGTTTAATAAATAGAACTCATTTATTAGAGCATGCTTTAAATTCAGGTTTAGCTACAGCTCTTGCAGCGGAAGTAATAGAAGCTATAAAATATTCAACTATGGATGCTCCATATAGTGAGCCTTGTGCAGGTCATATAACTGACCCTATAATAAGATCACTAGGTGTACCTCTAGTTACTGGAGATATACCAGGGGTTGCAGTTGTACTTGGAGAGTGTCCAGATGCTCAAACTGCTGCTAATATAATAAAAGACTACCAATCTAAAGGTTTATTAACATTCTTAGTTGGAAAAGTAATAGATCAAGCTATAGAAGCTGAAGTTAAGATGGGTCTTGAACTAAGAGTTATACCATTAGGATATGACGTAACATCTGTTATACACGTAGTATCAGTTGCTATAAGAGCAGCTTTAATATTCGGAGGTTTAACTCCTGGAGATTTACCTGGATTATTAGAATATACTGCGAAGAGAGTTCCTGCATTCGTTAATGCATTTGGACCATTAAGTGAATTAGTTGTATCTTGTGGAGCTGGAGCAATAGCTTTAGGATTCCCAGTTATAACTGATCAAACTGTGTTAGAAGTTCCAATGAACTTATTAACTCAAAAGGACTATGATAAGTTCGTAGCTACTTCATTAGAAGCTAGAGGAATAAAAATAAAAATAACAGAAATTCCAATACCAGTATCATTTGCAGCAGCATTTGAAGGTGAAAGAATAAGAAAGAACGACATGTTTGCTGAGTTCGGTGGAAATAAAACTGAAGCTTGGGAATTAGTTGTTAACAAAGAATTAAGTGATGTTGAAGATCATAAGATAGAAGTTGTAGGTCCTAATATAGATGAAATAGAAGCTGATGGAGTTGTAAGATTACCTCTTGCTATAATGGTTAAAATAGCTGGTAAGGCTATGCAAGATGACTTTGAACCAGTTCTAGAAAGACGTTTACACTACTTCTTAAACTATATAGAAGGTGTAATGCACGTTGGTCAAAGAGATATGTCTTGGGTAAGAATATCTAAAGATGCATATGATAAAGGATTCAGATTAGAGCATATAGGAGAAGTTTTATATGCTAAGATGAGAGATGAATTCGAATCAGTTGTTGATAAGTGTGAAGTTACTATAATAACAGATGCTGAGAAAGTATCACAATTAAAAGAAGAAGCTATAATAAGATATGCTGCTAGAGATGAAAGATCAGCTTCATTAGTTGATGAAAGTGTTGAAGAATTCTATTCTTGTAACCTTTGTCAATCATTCGCACCTGCACATGTTTGTGTTGTTACTCCTGAAAGACTTGGACTTTGTGGAGCAGTTAGCTGGTTAGATGCTAAGGCAACTAAAGAATTAGATCCAACAGGTCCATGTCAACCAATAGTTAAAGGTGAATGTTTAGATGAAAGAACAGGGGTATGGGAATCTGTAAATAATACAGTAAGTGAAATATCTCAAGGTGCTGTCGAAAGTGTTACATTATACTCTATACTTGAAGATCCAATGACTTCTTGTGGATGCTTCGAATGTATATGTGGTATAATGCCAGAAGCTAACGGATTTGTTATAGTAAACAGAGAGTTCCCAGGAATAACTCCAGTTGGTATGACATTTGGTGAGCTTGCTTCTATGACAGGTGGAGGGGTTCAGACTCCAGGATTCATGGGACACGGAAGATTCTTCATATCTTCTAAAAAGTTCGCTTATGCAGAAGGTGGACCAGAAAGAATAGTTTGGATGCCAAAAGAATTAAAAGAATATGTATCTGAAAAATTAAATGCTACTGTTAAAGAAATGACTGGTATAGAAAACTTTACAGATATGATATGTGATGAAACTATAGCTACTGAGTCTGAAGGAGTATTAGCATTCTTAGAAGAAAAAGGTCATCCAGCATTAGGAATGGAATGTGTAATGTAATTTAATTTAGCATATTAGGGGGATAAATTAATGAAAGTTATACCAAGCTTAAAATACACAGATAAACACACTTGGGTAAAAGTTGAAGGTGAATTTGCTTATATAGGAATAACTGATTTTGCTCAAGATCAATTGGGGGAAGTTTTATTTGTTGAAATGCCAGAAGTTGAAGATGAATTAACTGCAGGAGACGAATTTGGTGTAGTTGAATCTTCAAAAGTTGCATCTGATTTAATAGCTCCGATATCTGGAGAAGTAGTTGAAATAAACGAAAAATTAGATGATGAGCCAGAATATATAAATGAAGATGCATACGATGCATGGATAGTAAAAGTTAAGTTATCTGATACAGATGAGTTAGAAAACTTATTAAACTCAGATGCTTATGAAGCTGGATTAGAGTAAGATTATTAAAAGGTATAGTAGATAAACAATATAAATCTGCTATACCTTTTTTTATGCTTAAGTAAACTATGAAACTTAAAAAATTTTAGTAACTGATCGAATTAAAGTTATATTGAATCGAATATCATCTTAAATTTCATATATAATGGCATGAATGACACGATTTATAAGGCAATTTATGTTAAAATTATAGTAGAAATAGATATTGGGGGGAAGAGATTATGATAAAGATTAATTTTACATCACACAATAAAGAAGTCTATTGCAACAAAGGGGATAATTTATTAGAAGTTGCAAGAAATTCAAATATTTTTATAGATGCTCCATGTAATGGAAATGTATCTTGCGGTAAGTGTAAAGTTAAGTTATTAAAAGGTAATGTCGATACTGAGAAAACGTTACACATAAAAGATGAGGAATGGAAACAAGGATATATATTAGCTTGTAATACGAAGGTAATAGAAGATATAGAAATAGAAGTACCTTCAAAACTATCATCATCAATGCATGGCATGAAAATAGAAGGTAGTGATAAAAAGAGGGACAAGGAAATTTTTGATAGAGCCAAGAATATAATAGAAACTCATAATCTAGATTTTAAAACAAATATAGTTAAAACTTATATAGAATTAGATGAACCAACTTTAGATGATAATATAAGCGATGCTGATAGATTAGAAAGACATGTAAGAAATAATCTTGGATATGATGAGATAGATTTTAAATTAGATATACTTAAAAAGATGCCTGTTGTATTTAGGCAAAATAATTTTAAAGCAACTATAACATATGTTAAAAAGAAAAATAAAATAACAATATTAAATATAGAATCAGGTAACACAGAAGATAGACTTTACGGTGTTGCTATAGATATCGGAACAACTTCAGTAGTAGTTTGTTTAGTTGATTTATATACTAAAGAAGTAATAGACAAAGCATCATCAGGAAATGCACAAATAAAATACGGTGCAGATGTAATACATAGAATAATATATTCATCAAAGAAAAATGGATTGGATCATTTAAATAAGGCTGTAATAGAAGAAACTATAAATCCATTACTAGAATCAATATATATAAAAAATAAAATAGATAAAGATAATGTAGTAAGTCTAGTTGTAGCAGGTAATACAACTATGTCTAGTTTATTCTTAGGTGTATATGTTGATTACCTAAGACAAGAACCTTTTATACCACCATTTTTAAAATCACCAAAGTTAATGGCTGATGATATAGGATTAAATGTTAATAAAAGTGCATATTTATATTTAGCACCATCTGTTGCTAGTTATGTGGGTGGAGATATAACAGCAGGTGTTTTATCAGCTGGAATATGGGCTAGTGATGAAAATATATTATTTATAGATTTAGGAACAAATGGAGAGATAGTTTTTGGAAATAAAGATTTTATGATGAGTTGTGCATGTTCAGCAGGACCTGCTTTTGAAGGTGGAGGAATAAGCTGTGGTATGAGGGCTTCTAATGGAGCTGTCGAAAAGGTTAGTATAGATAAAGAAACTTTAAAACAACATCTTACAACTATAGGAGATTGTGACCCTATAGGAATATGTGGATCTGGAATAATAGATTTAATATGTCAGTTGTTAATTACAGGAATAGTAGATAGGAGAGGTAAATTACAGAGAGATCTAGATAATGAAAGAATAAGATTTAATGAACATGAAATAGGAGAATACGTATTAGCATTTAAAGAAGAATATAACTTAGAAAATGATATAACAGTGACTGAAGTAGATATTGATAACTTCATAAAAGCTAAGGGTGCAATATACTCAGGAGCAAGTGTGCTTGTTGAAAGCTTAGGTATGGACTTCAGTATTATAGATAAAGTTTATATAGCCGGTGGAATAGGAAATAACTTAAATATAGAAAATTCAATTTTAATAGGACTTCTTCCTGACATAGAAAGAGAAAAATTTGAGTATATAGGAAACAGTTCTTTAGTAGGTTCTTACTTAGCACTTATAAGTAAAGATGCAAAGAAAAAACTTCAACAAATAGGCAATGAGATGACTTATGTTGAGTTAAGTGTTTATCCTACTTATATGGATGAATTTATATCAGCATGTTTTTTACCACACACAAATATAGAACAATTTCCAACAGTAAAATCATTATTGGGGGAATAAAATATGAATACATATTCTAAAATGAAATCAGCGATAGAAATAAAAAATAGAAATTTTGGGAATAAAATAGAGTTTTCTTACCCTAATGAGACATTAGCAATAAGCACTACAAATGATAGTTGCAATTTAAACTGTGCTCATTGTAATGGACATTACTTAAAAAATATGACTCCAATAGATAGCTATAATGAAAAAGTAAAAACTAGAAATATAAGTAGTATGCTTCTAAGTGGTGGATGTAGTTTTGAGGGTGATGTTCCTATTAACAGTCATGTAGAAACATTAAAGAAGCTAAAAAAAGAAGGTTATAAATTAAATGCTCATTTAGGTCTTATGGATGAGAAAAGTATAGAAAATGTATGTAAATATATAGATGTAGTATCATTTGACTTGGTATTTGACAAAGAAACGATAAAGGAAGTTTATAAAATAGATAAAAATAAAGAAGATTATATAGAAACTTATGAGAATATAAAAAAATATACAAATGTAGCTCCGCATATTTGTATAGGATTAAAAGGTGGCGAAATAAAAGGCGAATATGAAATTATAGATTATTTGGCTCAAAATCCTCCTGAAAAAGTTACATTTATAGTATTGATACCAACTAAAAATACAGAATATGAAAATGTAAGTCCTCCAGATTTAAATAAATTATCTGATGTACTATGCGAAGCTAGAATAAAATTGCCTAACACTCAAATAAACTTAGGATGTATGAGACCAAGAGGTGCATATAGAAAAGAACTAGATAATATAGCTTTGGAATGTGGAGTGAATAAAATAGTATTACCATCTAAAAGTGCAAAAGAAAAAGCATTAGAAATGAATATGACAATATGTGAGACTAAGGAGTGTTGTGTATTATGATTAGACTATCACTAGGAACTGCAATTGAACTAGGAATTTTAAATAAAAAAAGTGATATTCCTCCTACAACGGCTTATATTATGATAGGAGATAAATGTAATAATAATTGTGCATTTTGTTCTCAATCAACAGATAGTAATACAAGGAGAGACAAACTTTCGAGGGTCATATGGCCTGAGCACTCTAATGAAGAAATTTTAAACGCATTTAAAAACTATAAAGGATTAAATATTAAAAGAATATGTATTCAATCTATGGCAAGTAATGATGCACATGAAACTGTGAAAGAGTTTATAGAGTATATTAAAGATGATATTGATTTACCAATATCTTTATCTGCTAAGCTTGAAAGTAAAGATGATATTGAAAAGTTCTTTTCCTACGGTGTTGATAAAATAGGTATAGCGATAGATGCAGCAAATAAAGATTTATATGAATCAATAAAAGGAAATGATTATAATGAAAAAATTGAATTTGTAACAGACATGGCTATGAAATATCCTGGTAAAATAAGTACTCATATAATTGTAGGCTTAGGTGAATCTCATGAGGATATCTATAAATTGTATAATTATCTGATAGAAAATAAAGTAACAGTAAGCTTATTTGCATTTACTCCTGTAAAAGGGACTAAAATGGAAAAAATAGATCAGCCTTCTATTGAAAGTTATCGAAGAGTTCAATTAATGGTATATATGATAGATAGAGGATATTCACAAGATAATTTTAAATTTGAAAAAGGATATCTGAAAGATATAAAAATAAGTGAAAATATAAAGCAGGATATAAATAAAGGATATCCATTTGAGATAAGAGGATGTAAAGATTGCAATAGACCTTATTATAATGAAAGACCAGGAAGTACTATTTACAATTATTCAAGATCATTAAATCAAGAGGAAATTAATAAATCTATAAAAGAATTAAATTTATATATTTAATTTTAAAGATATAGCTGTCTAATCAAATTCAATATAATTCAATTGACTTTGTACAAAAAATGGTGCTATACTTAAAATATAAATAAATGTTAAAAAATGGAATCATGAAGGTTTCTTAATGTATTATGAAATACGTTTAGAAACCTTTTTTTGCTTGTATTAAAACGTTTACTAAACATGCATAAACTGATAAAATTTAATTAGAGGAAATATAAAAAAAGCAAAGAAATATAATAAGATGAAGCTTAAACTAATAAATTTAAAGTTATGGAGGGGTTATTATGTGTGAATCAGCAGCATATGTATTAAAAAATGATAAATTAGAGAGAGTTATGGATAATGTAGTAAGCGTAGATCCTTTTGAAGGAAAAGTTTATTTAACTGATTTATTAGGTGAACAAAAAATAATAGATGGTAAAATAAAAGAAATAAAATTAATGGACCATAAAATAATAATATCAGAATAATTCAAGCAAAATATGTAAAATGCGAGGTACATAAATTTCAAAAATTAGACACTAGGGGAAGAAGTAATATGATAATAGCAGTAATAGACGGAATGGGTGGAGGAATCGGAGCCCAAATAGTATCAAATTTAAGAGAGGAATTACCCACATACATAGACATATATGCATTAGGAACAAATTCAATTGCTACTAGCTCTATGATGAAATCTCACGCGAACAAAGGAGCAACAGGGGAAAATGCAATAATAACATCTGTTAAAAAGGCTAATATTGTAGTAGCTCCGGTATCTGTGGTTATGCCGAATTCCATGATGGGAGAGGTTACATGTGGTATAAGTACAGCAGTATCAGAATGTGAAGCTCTAAAGGTACTTTTACCTATAATGCCTGAGGATGTTGAAATCGTAGGATTAGAAAATAAACCATTAGCATTATTAATAAAAGATTGTATAAAAGTAATAAAAAAAGAATTTAATATAAAGTAAATGGGGGAATAAATTATGATATTCAATAATGAAAAAGTAAGATTCCATCACGCAGATGATCATGACCATGAACATGGACATGCACACGACCACGTTCATCCACACGTACATGGAGAAAGCACAGAAAATAAAGATGAAAAAACTTTAAAAATATTATTACTTCATTGGGTAAATCATAATGAAACTCATGAAGAAGGATTTAGAGAATGGGTAGACAAAGCAAGATCTATCGGAAAAAATGATACAGCCGATAATATAGAAAAGGCGATAGAGTACATGCAAAAAGCAAATGAAATGTTAATAGAAGCTAAAAAACACATGTAATTATAAAATAAAGCATAGGTTGAGTACTTATGCTTTATTTATATACTAAGGTATTATAAATTATCTGGTTTGTGGATAAGTTATAATACTAACTGCTACATTTGAGCAACGTACGAAGTCGTTGGCGATAGGAGCCAAGCGACTTTTTTATTTATACAATAAATATATGTATAATTAAGTTAAATGCTAATTACAAAAAAAGAAGGATGAGATTAAAACTCATCCTTTAAGTATGTACAATTCTTACTTTTGGGGAAAGTAGAATATAAACAAAAACGTTAACTTTGGTAATAGAAATAAAAAAAGCCAGAAGACATAGTCTTCTGACTCTTATAAGTATTTTCAAATACTAAATTTCTATTAGTTATGTACTTACAACTAAAGTATAAAATAAAGTTCAACGACAATCAAGTAAAAGTATAAAACAAAAATATATAGAATTTTACATAAAATGACTATAAAGGTCGAATTGAATATAATAAATAAAAAACATTTTAAAAACAATTTAAAATTTAAAAATAAGAAAGAAAACTATAAAAAAAGATAGAAATATAGATAAAATTAAATTTTCTGTAAAATATAGGAGGTATTTACTCATATAATATCGTAATGTATACTAAGCTAGTAATGGGGTACTGAAGTACTTTTATAAAAACTATCATACGTCGGAGGGGCTACTATGTTAAGAAATAATTTTAGATTTCATCATAATCCACATATAAATGGATGTTGTGGACACGGGGGAGAAAATTGCTGTGGAAGTCATGAACATGAAGATCATGTACATGCACATACACATGAACACGGGCATGATCACGACCATGTAAATGGACAAGGACATGACCACAATCATGAAGATGGATTCACAGGAACTCATAGTCATGGTCACGAACATACACATGAACATGGGCATGCTCACACAAATGATCATGAACATACACATGCATAAAATAATTAAATAAAATTTAATTACGATATTGAATTTAAAACCATGAAGGTTTATATTATAGGGTTTATTTAACATGCCCTAATATAGCTTCGTGGTTTTTTTATTAATATAAATCAAAAAAAATTGAAAAATTAAAATAAATACATATATTAAGGGGAGAATTTAAAATGGTAAAAAGCAAAAGTTTAAAAAGATTTTTAGTTGTACTAGCTATAGCAGGATTAACACTGAGTGCAGTAGGATGCTCATCAAATCAAAAAACTAAAGAAGAAAGTTCTAATACAAAAGTTGAGTCAAGTAATTTTAAACCAGTAGAGTATGTGTACTCAGATGGTGCTAAAGATTATAATGTAAAAGTGGATGCACCAAAACAAAAAGCAGTTACATTATCTCAATTTATGACAGAGATGTTATTAGCATTAGATTTAGGGGATAGAATGGTAGGAACAGCTCTTTTAGATAATCCAATACTACCTGAATATAAAGAAGCATATGAAAAGATACCTGAAATAAAAGTTGGAGAAGGTCACTCTATATCTAAAGAAGGATTCTTAGCTACAGGTGCAGACTTTGTTAGTGGATGGGATTCATCTATAAGTGAACAAACAACAGGATCTCCAGACGAACTTATAAAAAATGGTATAGCACCTTTTATGGCTAAGTCGTATTCTCCGGATGCAACAATTGATACTGTATATGAAGACTTCGATTTATTAGGAAAAATATTTGGAGTAGAAGATAAAGCTAAAGAAGTTGTAGATAAAATGAAAAGTGATATAAAAGCTGTAACAGATAAAGTTGGAGATATAAAACCTGAAGAGAGAGTAAAAATGATGGTTTATGATTCAGGAGAAAATGATGCAATGGTAGTTGGTAAGGGGCTTGCTAATGATTTAATAAAACATGCAGGTGGAGACAATGTATTTGCTAAAAATGCAGACAAACCATATATAAATGTTTCATGGGAAAGTATAGTTGCTGAAAATCCAGAAGTTATATTAGTAACTGATTTTATGGCAGGTGAACCAGTACAAAAGAAAATAGACTTCTTAAAATCTCATCCAGCACTTAAAGATGTGCCTGCTATAAAGAATAATAGAATATACGTTGTGGGATTAGCTGATTTATCTCCAGGGGTTAGAAATCCTAAACTTATAGAAAAAATGTACGGATATTTCTTTGGAGAAAATAAATAATGCAAGTAGCAGTACAAGAAAAAAGGAGCCTTTCTAAAAAGAAAGGTTTCTTATTTTGGGTAATAGCATTAGTAATACTACTAGCAGCAACATCAGTTGTTGCAATAGCAATAGGTAGTACGTATATAGAACCTGGAGAAGTATATAAAGTATTACTTAGTAAGTTAACAAATGGTGCAGTTTTTAGTGATGTATCAACAGTTATGAATCAAAACATAATATGGGAAATAAGATTCCCAAGAGTCTTATTAGGTGCAATATGTGGTGCAGGGCTTGCAATATGTGGGGTTCTTATGCAATGTGTAACTAAAAATCCAATTGCAGATCCATATATATTAGGGATATCATCAGGAGCATCTTGTGGGGCAGTTGCAGTTTTAGTATTAGGTGGAATATTTGGAATACACAGTTTAACAACAGGAGCATTTTTAGGATCGATATTATCAGGAGTGTTAGTGTTTGCAATAGGAACTCAGATGGGAAAAACTACATCTACAACAAGATTAGTTCTTTCTGGTATGGCAATATCAACTATATTTGCAGCTCTTACAAATTTACTAATATATTCAGCTAAAAATTCAAATCAAGCTAAAACAGCTCTTTTCTGGACAATAGGTAGCTTAGGTGGCGCTAAGTGGGATGTACTATTATTACCATTCATTATATTGTTAGTAGTTGTTGTAATAGCTATAATAATGTCTAAATCATTAGATATTTTACTTTTAGGCGATGATAGCGCAATAATACTTGGAATAAATATTAAGCTTATAAAAACTGTAATTTTAATATTAGCAACATTATTAACATCTGCATTAGTTGCAATAACGGGTGCAATTGGATTTATAGGATTAGTTGTACCTCATATATGTAGAACAATAGCAGGAAGTGATCATAAAAAGTTAACTGTACTTTCAGCATTAATAGGATCTATATTCTTAATAGCATCAGATGTTGCTGCAAGAGGTCTTTTCCCACCAATAGAAATACCAATAGGAATAATAACTTCATTAGTTGGAGGTCCATTCTTCTTATACTTAATTTCTAAGAAAAATTATTCATTTGGAGGAAAAGAGTAATGTTTAAGATACAAGTTAAAGATTTAAAATTTAATATAGATAAAAAAGAAATTTTAAAAGATATTTCATTTGATGTTCCCAAAGGTTCATTTGTTGGGGTTATAGGACCTAATGGTTCAGGAAAATCAACATTGCTTAAAAATATATATAGACTTTATAAGCCAACCAATGGAAGTATATTTTTAGATAATAAAGACTTATCAACAATGAAGGATAAAGATTGCGCAAAAGAAATAGCTGTACTAGCTCAAGAAAGTAATACACATTTTGATTTTACAGTAGAGCAAATCGTTAAAATGGGAAGATATCCATATAAATCAGTTTTTGAAGATTACTCAAAAGAAGATTTAAATATGGTAAAAGATATGCTAAAAAAAGTAGGTTTAGATAACTATACAGATAGAAGTTTCTCTCAACTATCAGGAGGAGAAAAACAAAGAACTTTAATAGCAAGAGCATTAGTCCAAAATACTGATTTTTTAGTACTTGATGAACCTACAAATCATTTAGATATAGGATATCAAATTCAGTTAATGGATTTAGTTAAAAGTCTTAATATAACAACACTATCAGCAATACATGATATGAATTTAGCATCTATGTATTGTGATTATTTAATAGTTATGAAATCAGGAAAAATAATAAATGCAGGTAAAGTAGAGGATGTTATAACTTCTAAGATGCTAAAAGAAGTATTTGGGGTAAATGCATACGTAGGTGTAAATCCTATAAACAACAAGTTACAGGTATCATTTATGCATACTCACGAACATATCAATGGAGTCGGTCATGATCATGTACATGAAGATGGTTTTACAGGTGAACATGAACATTACCATGAGCATACACAAGCAGCACTATAATAAAATATATTAACCATTTAGCAGTAACTATAATTAAAAAATTAGTTACTGCTTTTTATAATAAAAAATTTGTTTAATTTAAATTAGTTATATAAAAAAATATAAGAAATTTGTACTAATTTTGACAATTATATGACACAAAAAAGACACAATTTAGTTGTATAATTAACTTAGAAAAACTTAATAAGGGGAGATGGACTAATGAAAAATTTTAGATTAGGGATTATGGCAGCATTCATGTTTATACTACTTAATCCTGTTCAATCACACGCCATGCATATAATGGAAGGATTTTTACCTCCAAAGTGGTCTATTGCATGGAGTTTAATATTTATACCGTGTTTTTTAATAGGATTAAAAAATATCACAAAAATACTTAAAGAAAATCCTAAAAAGAAAGTATTATTAGCGCTATGTGGTGCATTTGTATTCGTATTATCAGCGCTAAAAATACCATCATTAACAGGAAGTTGCTCACATCCAACAGGGATAGGACTAGGAGCTATATTATTTGGACCAAGTGTAATGGTTGTTTTAGGAACAATAGTACTTTTATTCCAAGCTATACTTTTAGCACATGGTGGGTTAACAACTTTAGGAGCTAATGGATTCTCAATGGCAGTTGTAGGAGCCTTAGTTACATATGGACTATATAAATTACTTAAAAAGTTTAATGTAAATACTAGATTTAATGTATTTATATCTTCTGCATTAGGATGCTTAGCTACATATACAGTAACAGCAACTCAACTAGCATTAGCGTTTCCAGATGCATCTGGTGGAGTTATGGCATCTTTAGTTAAATTCTTAGGAATATTCTTCTTAACTCAAATACCTATAGCAATAGGTGAAGGTATATTAACAAGTATAATATATAACATGATCACACAAAGAGAAGAGGAAGGAGTAGACTACGATGAGTACAAATGCGAAACAGGCAAATAAAAATAAAGATAATAAAAAAGCTAATAAAAACAACTTTATAATGCTTTTAATAGCAGTTGCTCTTATAGTGACTCCTTTAGTATTAAAACCAGGAGCAGAATATGGTGGAGCTGATGGTCAAGCAGAGGATGCAATAACAGAAATATCTCCAGACTATAAGCCTTGGTTTAGTAGTTTATATGAGCCACCTAGTGGAGAAATAGAAAGTTTACTATTTGCTACTCAGGCAGCTTTAGGAGCTGGAATCATAGGATATTATTTAGGTAGTAGAAAAGCCAAGTAAATGCATGTATAATATATATTATAAAGCATTTTATTATAAAATTAAATCTATTATAGGCTCTCTAAAAAGAGATTAATAGGGAAAAAGGTTAAAATCCTTTGCAGCACCCGCTACTGTAATGTGGACGAACGTTTGTTAAACCACTGTGATAATTTCACGGGAAGGTAAACTAGTAGGATGAAGCTAAGCCAGGATATCTACCTATAATATATAAAGGATTTCTTCGGGGATGAGGAAGGTTCTTACTGACTATATGAATATTTATTATATAGGTATACTAAGCTCATCCCCGTTTGATTGAGCTTTTAATTTTGCCCTTAACCTATTTTTAATAAAATAAATGATTTAATCATAAAAAATGCTTTAGCTGTATTGCTAAAGCATTTTTTATGTTAGTATCTTTATAGCAAGAGGTTAAATGGCTACAAGGGGATAAAGGAGTGAGTAATTTTGAAAAAGACTTTAATTTTAATATGTGATGATCAAGAATCAATACATGAAACAGTTGGGGAGTATTTAAAATTAGAAGGTATGGATTATGTATCAGCATACGATGGAATCGATGGGTTAAAAAAATTTGAAGAATATAATCCTGATTTTATATTATTAGATTTAATGATGCCAAAGATGTTTGGAACTGAAGTATGTAAAGAAATTAGAAAAGTAAGTAATGTTCCAATTATTATGTTGACAGCAAAAGGTGAGACTATAGACCGAATAACTGGACTTGAAATGGGGGCAGATGATTATATAACTAAACCATTTTCGCCAAGAGAGGTAGTAATAAGAATAAAAACCGTTTTAAGACGAGTAACTAGCGCAAATTCGTATAAAAAAAGTGATTTAATAAAACATAAAAACCTTGAAATAAATTTAGAAAGTCACGAAGTATATATAAATAAGCATCCAGTTAGTATTACACCTAAAGAAATTAAGATATTTTATATGCTAGCATCAAATCCAGGAAAGACATTGACAAGAGACTTTATATTGTCAGAAGTTTGGGGATATGATTATTTTGGGGATACTAGAGTAGTAGATACTCAAATTAAAAGATTAAGAAAAAAAATAAGTTCATATGACTCTGATTGGGAAATTAAATCTATATATGGTGTGGGATATAGATTTGAGGTGTCTTAATGAATCATTCACTATTTAAAAAAATATTTAGAACGATAGGCATTGCTAGTATAGTTGCTGTTTCAGTTATGATATTATTTTGTAGTATAACTTTGAAACAATACTTTTTAAAAATTAAATTAGAAGAAATCCAGCAGAAAGTAGAAGATACAATATATCAATATGATATTGTGGCTAGTAAATTGTCTGATAGACTTCAAAATATATTAGGAAATGATGTTATTATAAAAGGATATGATAATTCTAAACAATCAATATGTAAAATATATCCTAAAAGAGAAGATGGAATTATAATTGATGATATAAAAATAAAACAAGGATTAGAACCATACATAAATACAGTTTTGGGAGGAAATTCAATAAAAGGTGTAACTAAAGTTTATGGATTAAAGGGAGACTCCATAATTGTAGGAGAGCCTATAAAGCAAGACGGCAAAATTGTTGGTGCCATATTTGTTATAAAGCTTACAAAAGATTTTGCAGATTTATTTGTAGGATTTTATATTGTATTAATGATAAGTGTAGTTTTAGTTTTAACATCTACTATTATACCTATATACTTATCAAGTAAAAAATGGTTTAAACCCTTAGATGATATGACTAAGGCTACAATGTCTATGGCAAAAGGGGATTATTCTGTAAGGATAAAAGAAAGTCAAGATGATGAGATAGGTGATTTAGCTAGAGCTTTTAATGAACTAACATTAAGGTTAGAACAAAATGATAAGGAAGCTAGATTATTAGATCAAATGAGAAAAGATTATGTAGCTAACATTTCACATGAATTAAAGACTCCAGTAACATCTATAAGAGCAGTAGCAGAAATGTTAAATGATGATGCATTTTCAGATAAATTAGATAGGAAAAAATATTATAGTATGATATTAAGAGAATCGATGAGATTAGAAGTATTAATAAAGGACATGCTAGAGTTATCTAATCTTCAAGCAGGTAATGTATCAGTAAAGAAAGATAAAGTAGATTTAAATGATATTTTAGAAGAAATATATGAAAAGTTTGAAGTGATTGCAAATGACTTAGATATAAATTTAAATGTCAAAAAAATTGAAGGTGATAAATCTGTTGTATTTACTAATTATAATAGAATAATACAAGTTTTGGTGATACTACTAGATAATGCATTTAAATTTACAGGAGAAGAAGGAACTGTGAGTTTAGAAACTATTATAGAAAAAGAGTTTCTAAATGTTGTTGTATCTGATACCGGAATTGGAATAGATGAAGAGGATAGACCTTTTGTATTTGATAGATTTTATAAAGTTGATAAATCTAGGCAATCTATGGGTACGGGAATTGGATTATCTATAGCTGCAGAAATAATAAGGCACTTAGATGAAGAAATCTATGTTGAATCAAATGTAGGAGTAGGATCTAGATTTATATTTACTATACATTATGAATAGTTTAAAATAATAAAAAATAAGTTATATTTACGTAAAATGTAAATTGAACTAAGTTTGACATGATTTTGACACAAAAAGTACACAATTGTACGATATAATATGCAAGGAAACATTAATAAGAATTGGGGGATAAATATATGTGTGCAACTTGTAAAGAGCATCAATGTACTTGTAATAATCAAGGAACATGTGACGTTTGTAAGTCTAATGCTTGTACTTGTAATGGGGCAGGTACTTGTGAAGCTTGCAATAAATAATTATATAGGAGAGTAGATCTAAAAATTTAGATATACTCTCTTTAAGATTCTATTTAAAATATTTAAATTTAATTAGCTAAAGCATAGAAATTTATTTTTATATATGATAAAAAATAAAGCATGGGGAGGAAATTATGAAATTAAAAAAGAGCATAGCATTAATGTTAGGAACTGTGTTAGTTTTAGGTCTTGTTGGTTGCGCTTCAAGGAAAGTAGATAATTCAAGTGATAAGACTTCTTCAGGAGAAAGTAAATCATCTCATTATCCCGTAACTATTCAAACGTATAATTATAAGAAAGAACCTATAGAGGTAACATTTGATAAAGCACCAGAAAATGTTGTAGCAGTATATCAAAACTCTATAGAAACAATGTTAGCATTAGGTCTAGAGGATAAAATAAAGTTAGCAGCAGGTTTAGATCATGAAGTTAAAGACGAATATAAAGAAGCTTTTAGTAAAGTGAACTATTCAGATAAGTTTACACCTGATAAAGAAACTGTAATAATGGAAAAACCTGATCTTATATTCTCTTGGTGGTCTATATTTGATGAGAAAAGATTAGGTGAAGTAAATTACTGGCAAGACAAAGGAATAAATACATATATGTCAGTAAACAGTGGTGCTACAGAAGAAAAAACAGTAGATAATGAGATAACAGATATATTAAATGTAGGGAAAATATTTGATGTTGAAGATAAAGCTAAAGCTATAACAGATGAAATAAAAAATGGTATAGATGATGTTGTAAAAAAAGTAAAAGGTCAAGAAAAACAAACAACACTAATTGTTGAATACATGGATGGAAAGATCTATACTTATGGAGCTAAAACTTTAGGTGGAGATATGGTATCTAAATTAGGTGCAGAATTATTAAATCCAGAAGGTGGAGATATAGGTGAAGAGGATTTAATAAAATTAAATCCAGATTCTATATTTGTAGTATATATGGATAGAAATGATAAAAATGTAGCTCAAGGTGAAGTTGATAAAATTTTAAATAACAAAGCACTAGCAAATCTAAAAGCTGTAAAAGATAAAAGAATAAATCCTATAGCGTTAGGAGATATGTATTGTAGTGGTGTAAGAACTATTGATGGTATAAATACATTTGCTCAAGGGCTATATCCAGAATTAAAAAAATAATATTTAATGATAAAGCAATAAGAGATGCTATCTAGTATTTTTTATTGCTTTATATAATTTAAATAAAAAAAGTAGTAAAACATAAAAAATATATATAAATTATATTGACTAATTTTAAATAATATAATATAATTAATTTGTAAGTGAACAGAGCTTGGAGAAGTACTCAAGTGGCTCAAGAGGATCCCCTGCTAAGGGATTAGGCTGGATTAAACCGGTGCGAGGGTTCGAATCCCTCCTTCTCCGCCAGTGAAAGACTATCGATTTATCGGTAGTTTTTTTTTATGGATTTTCCATAATTTGAAAGGAGATGTTCTACGTGAGAAGCAGTAGAGAAAGAGCTTACAATATATTAGAAAGAGCTCAAAATTCTAAATACAGACTAGTAAGAGATTCTCTTTTAGTTGGAATTCTAGTAGGTTTAACTATAGTACTACATAGATTTATTGCATCCAAATTAAGTCATGTATTTATCGACGTATATTCTAGAGGAAAAGAAAATCTAGTATATATACCAATAATATTTATCGTATTAATTATATTAGGCTATATAGTAGCAAAACAAATCAAGAGAGAACCAATGATAAGTGGAAGTGGTATACCTCAAGTGGAAGGTATATTAACTAGAAGATTAGAAATAAATTGGTTTAGAGTCTTAATTCATAAATTCATAGGAGGTCTTATTTGTTTAGGTGCTGGACTATCAGTTGGTAGGGAAGGACCATCGGTACAAATGGGTGCCTGTATAGGAGAAGGCGTATCAAAAAATCTAAAAAAACTAGAAAATGAAGAAAAATATTTAATAACGAGTGGAGCAAGTGCAGGTTTATCTGCCGCTTTTAATGCGCCATTATCAGGTGTAATGTTTGCTTTAGAAGAAGCTCATAAGAACTTCTCTCCATTAGTATTATTATCAGCAATGATAGCATCTTTAACTGCTGATTTTGTATCAAAACAATTCTTCGGTTTAATACCATCATTACACTTTGGAGCATTGACACCAATACCATTAAAATACTATTGGGTACTTATAATATTAGGTATAACAATAGGTATTAGTGGATTTATATTCAATAATGGAATTTTAAAAACTCAAAGTATTTTCAAAAACAGTAAGTTAAGTACAGAAATGAAAACAATAATACCTTTTATAATGACAGGTATAGTAGGTTTAACATCACCAATATTATTAGGTGGTGGTCATGAGCTTATAATGAGTTTAAAAAGTGGTGGAGTTGCTATAAATATTTTATTTGTGTTTATAGTAGTTAAATTCTTATTTACATTTATATGCTTTGGATCAGGAGTTCCTGGAGGAATATTTTTCCCTTTACTTACATTAGGAGCATTAGTTGGAAATGTGGTTGGAATTATAGCTATATCTTATTTAGGTGTACCAGATAGTTATATTATAAACTTTATAGTATTAGCAATGGCGGGGCATTTCGCTGCAACCGTAAAAGCACCTATAACTGCAATTATATTAATTTCTGAAATGACAGGTTCTTTAGAGCACTTATTATCACTTTCTATAGTAGTTGTTATTGCACAAATTACATCGGATATATTAAAGGTTCATCCTATATATGAAAGTTTATTAGAAAGACTTTTATCTAAGGGAGAAAATAAATATGAAGGAAATGGTAAGAAAACTTTATTAGAAGCGGCAGTTCATATGAATAGTGAGCTTGATGGTAAATGTATTAAGGATATTTTATGGCCTACGAATTGCTTAGTAGTTGCTATAACAAGAGGTAATACTGAGATATTACCGAAAGGCTCTACTCAGATTATAGCAGGTGATTATTTGACGGTTATGACTGACCAAAATAGTTCATCAGAAGTATTAGAAAAAGTAACTAAATTAGGAGAATGCTAGAGGGTAATTTGAAAAAATTTATGCCTAAATTAAAAAGGTTAAAATCTATAGTCAATAGATTTTAACCTTTTTATTATTCATTCTTAGTATTAAATTCATTCTTTAATTCTAAATAGTAATTTATATAAACTAGTTGTAAATAAGGTCCTGCATATAATAATCCTAAACCTAATGTTATTACTGTTAATAACATCCATGGTATGAATGTTATACATAACCATATTGTTTTTAATAAATTACCTTTCATATATAAAAAACTATATTTGATTGATTTAAATATCTTATTATCATCTAAGATTAGATAATTTACGAATGATAAATATAGACCAGCTATAAAGCAAAATGCATATATTGAAATTATAATAATTAATATAGGCATGAAACTATCTGTGATACCAACTAATCCAAATGTTGCTCCTAGAACTATTAAAAATATTAGTACAAACATTGGTATAAAGACTACAATGCTTGCTCCTATAATTCTTAAAAATTTCTTTAATGGTATCTTTATACTTTTGACTTCATTATACTTTGCTATATTTAATAGAATATTGGTAAGGAAAATGCTTAATATACCAACTAATATACTAATGGTTAAAGTAACTGCTATACCGAAATTTGATATATCGTCATCGAAATATATAGAAATACCATATAAAACTAATGTTAAAAAAGTAAATAAAACAGGTAATTTCCAATTATCTAGTAATTGTTCTTTAGATGTACTTTTTATTTCTGAAAAATTTCTCATAAATCCTCCTGATGTTGATTTAAATTTAAAAAGCTACTTAGATACTTATATCAAGCCATATAAATATCTAAGTTAGGATGATGCTTAAACCACTAAATAAATTTAATAATATCTAGTAAATAGAGGTTAAAAATAATAAATTCATTTTTTAATTAACATAATCTATAAATGTTAAATGCTTAGTAGTGATTTGCATTGTAAGGATATCATTTATAATTTTAATAAACAATAGATTTTACATGAAAGGGTAATTTTTATACCTGAATGGATTCATATTTATAAAATAGAACTGATAAAGTATGGTTTTAATTATAGTAAAAATTTGAATTATTTTAATTATAGATTATAATAGTTTTAGCTAGAAGTATATTTAGTATATATAGTTAGTATAAAGTTTATAATGAAAAATAGAAAAGTATTAAGTAACGAATGGAAATAATATTTCAAGGTGGTAATTATGATAAGTATAGATAAATTAAATGAAAATCAAAAGCGGGCAGTAGAGCATTTAAATGGACCCTGTATGGTATTAGCAGGGCCTGGGTCAGGTAAAACAAGAGTTATAACATATAGAATTGCTAATATGATAGTAAATAAAGAAATAAAGCCTACAAGTATATTAGCAATAAGTTTTACAAAAGCATCTTCACTAGAAATGAAAAATAGAGCATTAAGTTTAAGTAAAGATTATAGAATGAATAAAGTTACATATGGAACATTCCATTCTATATTTTTTAGGATTTTAAGATTTTTTGTTAAATATGATTTAGATAGCATATTAGACGAAAAATCTAAAAGATTAGCGCTAAAAGGTATTATGAAAAATTTAAATATAGAAAATGCAGATGATGATGAGACTGTGGGACAAGTAATAAATGAAATATCATTTGTGAAAAATGAGTTAATGGATAAATATGATTTTGATTCAGAAATACTTAGTAGTGATGAATTTATAAAAACCTATAATCTGTACGAAGAGTATAAAAATCAAACAAATAAAATAGATTTTGATGATATGTTAATAAAAACATATGAGTTGTTATTGAATAATAATCAAGCATTACAAAGAGTACGTAGTGCATATAAGTATATTCTTGTAGACGAATTTCAAGATATAAATAAGGTGCAATTTGAAGTACTTAAATTAATAGCAAACCCTATTAATAATATATTTGTAGTAGGAGATGAAGATCAAAGTATTTATGGATTTAGAGGTTCAAGGCCTGATTTCTTATTAGAGTTTGAAGAATACTTTGAAGGTACAAATAAAGTCGTTTTAGACATCAATTATAGATCAAAGGAAGAAATTATAGATGTTGCTAATAGACTTATAGAAAAAAATGAAAATAGATATGAAAAAATTATAAAGTACGGTCAAGGTAATGGAGCTCAAATCAATTATGTATCACCAGAGGACTCAGAAGAAGAAGCCGTATTTGTAGCTAAAGATATATTAGAAGAAATAAAAAAAGATTATGTAGAGTATTCGGATTTTGCTGTGATATACCGTACTAATATACAGTCTAGAGCACTTGTAGATGTATTTATGGATATGAGAATACCATTTGTAGTAAAAGACTCTATAATAACTATATATGACCACTGGGCAGCTCAAGATATATTAGCATATCTAAGAATAGGATTAAATCCTCAAAATAACAAAGACTGGGTAAGAATAATCAATAAACCATTTAGATATATATCTAAGGATAATGTAAATATGGTAAAGGATGAAGCCGACTTTATAAATGCACTAATAAATAAATGTAATTTACATCCTAAGCAAGTAAAAACTATAAATGATTTAGATATCGATTTAAGTTATTTAAAAACCTTAAATCCTAAAAATGCTATATCTTACATTAGGACAAGTCTAGATTATGATAGATATATATTAGATTATTGCACAAACCGAAAAATAAAAACAAATGGATTAATAGAGATTTTAAATGAATTAGAAAGTTCTGCCACTAATTTTAAAACTATAAAAGATTACCTAGAACATATAGATAGAGTTAAATCAGAATTAGTAGATAATAAGAACAATAAAAATACAGATGGTGTTATTTTTACAACAATGCATAGTGCTAAAGGACTAGAATTTAAAAATGTTTATATAATAGGCGCTAATGAGGGAACTATACCACATGAAAAATCTTATGATATAGAAGATGATGAAAAAAAGATAGGACAAATAGAGGAAGAGAGAAGACTTATGTATGTAGCAATAACTAGGGCAGAAGAAAACCTATATATAAGTTACCCTATAAATAAGTATGGAAAAAAAGTATCTAAATCAAGGTTTATTGATGACATAAAAGCACCTACTAAAAAAGAGATAGAACAAATTACAGTTGGAGACAAAATATATCATAAAAAATTTAAAGAAGGTATTATAATACAAAAGGACGGGAGTTCTATTAAAATAAGATTTGGTGATGGAGATAGGGTACTTGATTATAAAGTATGTATGGTAAAAAATATGATTTGGAAAGTATAAAGTTAAACTTAAATTCTGAATTTAAGTTGGATAGTTTTTTAATTAAATAGAATAATATTAAAAAGAAGGATGACTAAATAAGAAGTATTATTTAGCCATCCTTTTATTTTAATAATAAATTCCTTTTTCAAAGAAATCTTTTATCTCATCTAAGTTATTTGTTTTGCCTAGAGCTAACATTAATTTTATTCTAGCTTTTTGTCCTGGTAAGTCACCGCCGAATATACATCCTAGGTTTCTTAAATCTCTACCAGATCCTAAGTAGCCATAGCTATCAAATACTCTACCAGAGTGACATCTAGATACTATAACAACGGGTATATTGTTTTCTCTAGCATACTTAATTCCTTCGTACATTTGAGGAGGTATATTACCCCTACCCATAGCTTCTATAACGATTCCTTTATAACCGCTATCTGTAGCAAATCTTATAAATTCATCATCCATTCCAACACCTGATTTTAATAAAGCTACTTTTGACTCCACTGAATAAGTATCAATTATAGTTCTTGATCCAGTATTTTTAGATAATACTAATTCATTGCAATCTATTATACCCAGAGGGCCTGATCCTAATGCTTGGAATGTATTTAATGATAAAGTATTTGTTTTTGTAGCTTCTGATGCTAAAATTACTTCGTTATTTAAAACAACTAAAACACCTTTACCCATAGCATCATCAGAAATTGCAGTACAAACTGCAGCAGAAAGGTTACTTGGACCATCATATCCAAGTTCTGAGCTACTTCTCATAGCTCCAGTAACTATTACGGGTTTTATACTAGTTATAGTTAAATCTAAGAAGTAAGCTGTTTCTTCTAAACTATCTGTACCATGAGTTATTACAACTCCAGAAATATCTTCTCTTACAAGTAAATTATTTACATAGTCTTTTAACTCCATCATTCTTGCTGGAGTTATGTGAGGTCCAGGGATTTCATCGAAGTTAAGAACTTCTACTTCAGCAACTTTATCGATATTAGTAACCATTGACATTATTTGTTCACCTGATAATGTCGGTATAGCTGCACCAACTTTTTCATCTACAGTCATAGATATAGTTCCACCTGTGAAAACTATAGCTACTTTTTTCTTTTTAGCCATATGTACTGCCTCCTTTAAAACGTTTTAATATATTATAATTAGATTATATCAAAAAAAATATATATAGGTCTATTATGTGAATGTTAAAATAAAAAAATAGTGATTTATTTTAAGAAAAATTTTTGAAAATATGCATAAAAAAAAGAGCTCGGGGAAGCTCTTTTTTTTGTTAAGTTGACTTCCGTTGACAACTTAACCAATGGATATAAAGTCTATCCGTTCAAAAGGGGTATTGGGAATAGAGATTTTAATTAAGGTTATCAGGGGGATAACCATGTATTAATGATAACAAAATTCGACAGAAAAATCAATAGTTTTCAAAAAAATATCTTAAAATATTTTTTTTAGCGTATAGAATCAATATTAGTCGAATTATATATATTATTAACTTATAAATTTATACAAAAAAATAAAACCTACTTCGATATCCGATCGTGAAGTAGGTTATAAATGAATAAAAATATTCATTTAAAGGGGTATTGGGAATAGAGATTTTACTAAGGTTATCAGGGGGATAACCATAAGTAAATAATATCAAAATTCGACAGTAAAATCAATAGATTATTACAAAAAATATTGTAAAAATTTACAATTCTACAAAAAAGGATAAAATAAACGTTTTCATAAATTTTATTATTATATTCTAAGCAATGTACGAAGTCTTTGGCGACAGGAGTGAAGCGACTTTTTGTTACAAAAAAATATATATTTCCTAATATTAGGGATTAAATATTAAAAAAAAATAGAAATAGTGATATAATAAAAGGATGTGAGTTTAAAATCTAAAGTATTGAAAAATAAACGTTATGAGAAGTATTCATCTTACATTTACACTCATTTGTAACAAATATTTTATTATCATTGATAAATAAGATATAAATTTGGAAACAATAAATAAAAGTGATTTTATTAAAAAAGAATAAAATTTGATAATTAATTTATATAAATTTATATATTAAATAGAAAGCGGTGAAGTATATGGATATATATTTAGATAATAGTGCAACTACAAAGCCATATGAAGAAGTAATAGATAAAATGGTTTACGCATTAAGTACAGATTATGCTAATCCATCTTCATTACATAGAAAAGGTATTGAAGTAGAGAAGAATATAAAAGTTATAAGACAAAATATAGCTAAAACTTTAGGTGCAAAGGATAAAGAAATATACTTTACATCTGGAGGAACGGAAGCAAATAATACTATAATAAGAGGCGTTGCAAATTTACATAAAAAAAGAAAAAATCATATAATATCAACAGTTATAGAACATCCATCTGTTTTAAATACATTAAAAGACCTAGAAGAAGATGGATTTGAAGTAACATATTTACCTGTAGATACTACTGGAAAAATAGATATAGATGAGTTTAAGAAGGCTATAAAACCTTCTACATGCTTAGTAAGTATAATGCATGTAAATAATGAAGTAGGCTCAATACAACCAATTCAGGAAATAGGTAAGTATTTAAAATCTTTAAATGATAAAGTTTATCTACATGTAGATGCAGTTCAGTCGTATTCTAAGATAAATTTCAAACCATCAAGATACAATATAGATTTTATGAGTGTAAGTGGGCACAAGTTCCATGGCCCAAAAGGAATTGGATTTATGTATATAAAAGAAAATAATAGATTAAAGCCTATACTAACAGGTGGTGGTCAAGAGATAGGAGTAAGATCAGGCACAGAAAATACACCTGGGATATATGGACTAGGTGAAGCTGTAAGTATTATAAATGAAGATTTAGATGCTACTATAGAGAAGATAAATTCATTAAAAAACTTATTAAAAGATGAGATAGAAAGAAATATAGATGATATAAAAATAAATTCTCCAGAAGATGGAGTTTGTCACATATTAAATGTATCTTTTAGAGGAGTAAAAGGAGAGGTTTTACTTCATTATTTAGAACAAAAAGGTATATATGTGTCAACGGGGTCTGCATGTTCATCAAAGAAAAAAGGAAGTCATGTACTAAATGAAATGAAGTTAAATCCAGTGGAAATAGAAGGAGCTATAAGATTTAGTTTATCAGATTTAAATACTGAAGAAGATGTTAAATCTGTTATTCCAGTTTTAGTTGAATCAGTAAATGATTTAAGGATGATAATAAGAAGACGTTAAATTGATTAAAAATAATTTAAATAAAATAAAAACAAGAGGTGAGACAATTGTACAATACATTAATCGTTAAGTATGGAGAAATTGGAGTTAAAGGAAAAAATAGATATATATTTGAAAATAAATTAATAAAAAATATTAAAAATATATTAAAGCCTTTAGGTGATTTTAAGGTATACAAAGAATTCGGAAGAATATATGTAGATCTAGAAGATTATGATTATGAAGAGGTAATAGAAGAAGTTAAAAAAGTGTTTGGTATAGTTGGCGTTTGTCCAGCTGTTAGAGCTGAAAAAGACTATAATAAATTAAAAGAATTAGCACTTGAAATGTTAGAAGAAAAAATAGAGCAAGGTGCTAAATCATTTAAGGTTGAAAGTAGAAGAGGAGATAAAAGTCTTGAACTAACTTCTCAAGAGATGAGTTTAGATATAGGTGGATACTTAGTATCTCAGGTAAAAGATAGAATAGCTGTTGATGTTAGAAATCCAGAGGTTAAGATAAAATGTGAATATAGACAAACACATGTAATGGCATATAGTGATACTGTAGCTGGATATGGAGGATTACCTTTAGGAACTAATGGTAGAGCAATGTCTCTTTTATCAGGAGGAATTGATAGTCCAGTAGCATCTTGGATGGTAGCTAAAAGAGGTATGGATTTAGAGTGTATACATTTCCACAGTTATCCGTTTACAAGTGAAAAGTCACAAGAAAAAGTAAAGGATTTAGGTAAAATATTAGCTAAATATTGTGGTAAAGTAAGACTACACAAGGTTAATATATTAGAGATACAAAAAGCTATAGGTTTAAGCTGTAAAGAAGAAGAGATGACAATAATATCAAGAAGATTTATGATGCAAATAGCTGAAAGAGTTGCTCAAAAAAGACATTGTGATGCTTTAGTAACTGGAGAGAGTATAGGACAAGTTGCTTCTCAAACAATACAAGGATTAACTTGTACAAATGCTTCAGTAAGCATACCAGTATTTAGACCACTTATAGCTATGGATAAAACTGAAATAGTAGATATAGCTCAAAAGATAGGAACTTTTGAAACATCTATATTACCAGAAGAAGATTGTTGTACAGTATTCTCTCCAAAGAAACCTGTTACAAAGCCTAAGTTAGATAGAATAGAAATGTCTGAACGTAAATTAGATGTTGAAAAACTAATACAAGATGCTATAGATAATATAGAAGTAGAAGACTTGGAATTTTAATTAAATATATATATAAAATAAAAAAGCCCCTTAGGGCTTTTTTATTTTATATATTAAAAACTCAAAATGAATTTAAAAAGGGCGTAATTAAATTTATTTGTTAAATACTTTAACACCAAATTTTTCTATTATTTGTTTAGCTTTTTCAATATCTTCACTAGTAGCATCTGGAGTATCTTTTAATTGATAATCAATACCCATGTTTTCCCACTTATGAACACCTAGTGTATGGTAAGGTAATAACTCTAGTCTGTCTACATTGTTAAGTGTTGAAACGAATTGACCTATTTTTTCTAAGTTTTCAACATCATCTGTAACTCCAGGTACAAGAACGTGTCTTATCCAAACTGGTATATTTCTTTCGTCTAAATGTTTAGCAAGTTTTAATGTTTTCTCAATTCCAACACCAACTAAATCTTTTGATTTTTCCTCAACCATATGTTTTAAGTCAAGTAAAACAAGATCTGTATTATCTAGTATAGGATCTACAGTTTCTATATCAACAAATCCTGATGTATCTAAACAAGTGTGTATATTATTTTTCTTAGCCTTAGCAAATAATTCTGTTAAGAATTCTGGTTGTAGTGTAGCTTCTCCGCCTGATGCAGTTATACCACCGCCAGAGAATTTCATATATGAAGAATACTTAAGTGCTTGATTTATTATTTCATCTGTAGTGTATTCTTTTCCGCCTTTAGCATCCCATGTATCTCTGTTATGACAATACTTACATCTTAATGGACATCCTTGCATAAATAATATAAATCTTATTCCTGGTCCATCTACTGTACCAAATGTTTCTATTGAATGAATTCTTCCTTTAACCATTATAGTCACCTCATAAGTTGATTTTAAATTTAAGTTTATTTTTATGTGTAATATACTGTATACAAAAATCCTTTATAAATATATTATAGAATATTATATATTTAAAGTCTATAACAAACGTTTATGTAATCTTTACTATATTTATATTATACCCAGAAAATATATGTTAAAACATAATATGATTATAATCAATATATCGGAGTGTATATAGTTTAAATGCATTAATTAATTTTATTTAAAGAGAAAAGGGGAGAGCTAATTATAAAAAAAGAGTGTAAGTTGATGAGACTTACACTCTGAAAAATTATATACTTTGATTTGTGACAATTGTATAAACTGTCGATGTAAGAAATTAGATGTTATAATTAAGCCATTTTTCCGTGGAATGTTCTGTTTATAACGTCCATTTGTTGTTCTCTAGTTAACTTGATGAAGTTTACAGCGTATCCTGAAACTCTTATAGTTAATTGAGGGTATTTTTCTGGATGTTCCATAGCATCTTCTAAAGTAGATCTATCAAATACGTTAACGTTTAAGTGATGAGCTCCATCTCCGAAGTATCCATCCATCATTGCTGATAAGTTTTGAACTCTTTCAGTCATATCTTTTCCTAAAGCACCTGGTACTATAGAGAATGTGTTAGATATACCATCTTGAGAATGTTCGTATGGTAACTTAGCAACTGAAGATAATGAAGCTAAAGCTCCGCTGTTATCTCTTCCGTGCATTGGGTTAGCACCTGGAGCAAATGGTTGTCCAGCTCTTCTACCATCAGGAGTATTACCAGTCTTCTTACCGTAAACTACGTTAGAAGTTATTGTTAATATTGATTGAGTATGAACAGAATCTCTGTAAGTTTTGTTCTTTCTTATTTTGTTCATGAAGTTTTCAACTAAGTCGCAAGCTATTTGGTCAACTCTATCATCGTTGTTTCCGTACATTGGGTAATCCCCTTCGATTTCGAAGTCAACAGCTACTCCTTGTTCATTTCTTATAGCTTTAACTTTAGCATGTTTTATAGCAGATAATGAGTCAGCACATACTGATAATCCAGCTATACCACAAGCCATAGTTCTGTATACGTCTCTATCATGTAATGCCATTTCTAATGCTTCATAAGAGTACTTATCATGCATGTAGTGGATTACGTTTAATGTATTTACATATAAGTTAGCTAACCAATCAGTGAATGGTTCAAACTTAGCCATTACTTCATCATAGTCTAAGTATTCTGAAGTTATTGGCTCGAATCTAGGTCCAACTTGAGCTAATGATTTTTCATCAACACCACCGTTTATAGCGTATAATAAAGTCTTAGCCATGTTTACTCTAGCTCCGAAGAATTGCATTTGCTTACCTATTCTCATTGCAGATACACAACAAGCTATACCGTAGTCATCTCCCCAGTATGGTCTCATTAAGTCGTCGTTCTCATATTGAACTGAACTTGTATCTATAGATACTTTTGAACAGAAGTTTTTGAATCCTTCTGGTAATTGAGTAGACCATAATACAGTTAAGTTTGGCTCTGGAGATGGTCCAAGAGTATAAAGAGTATTTAAAACTCTGAATGAGTTCTTAGTTACTAATGTTCTACCATCTATTCCCATACCACCGATTGACTCAGTTACCCAAGTTGGGTCACCAGAGAATAAATCATTGTATTCTGGAGTTCTTAAGAATTTAACCATTCTTAACTTCATAACGAAGTGGTCCATTATTTCTTGAACTTCTTCTTCAGTTATAGTACCAGCAGCTAAATCTCTTTCGAAGTATATATCTAAGAAAGTAGAAGTTCTACCTAATGACATTGCAGCTCCGTTTTGATCTTTTATAGCTCCTAAGTATCCGAAGTATAACCATTGAACAGCTTCTTTAGAGTTAGTAGCTGGCTTAGATATATCGAATCCGTAAGTAGCAGCCATTTTCTTTAATTCATTTAAAGCTTTTATTTGATCAGCTATTTCTTCTCTTAATCTTATAACGCCTTCATCCATAGTAGAAACGTCTAAAGTATCTTTTTGGTTGTTTTTATCTTCTATTAATTTATCAACACCGTATAAAGCAACTCTTCTGTAGTCTCCTATTATTCTACCTCTTCCGTAAGCATCAGGTAATCCAGTTACTATACCAGATTTTCTAACAGCTCTCATTTCAGCAGTATAAGCATCGAATACACCTTGGTTATGAGTTTTTCTGTACTTAGTGAATATTTCGCTTATTTCAGGATCACATTCGTATCCGTAAGCTTTACAAGAGT
This sequence comes from Romboutsia lituseburensis, assembly GCF_024723825.1. Classification (NCBI taxonomy): domain Bacteria; kingdom Bacillati; phylum Bacillota; class Clostridia; order Peptostreptococcales; family Peptostreptococcaceae; genus Romboutsia; species Romboutsia lituseburensis. The sequence goes on along the minus strand of NZ_JANQBQ010000001.1, from coordinate 1,959,633 downwards.
TTTCAACCATTTTTATACCACCGAATGGCATTACAGCTCTTTTTAATGGAGCATCAGTTTGGAAACCAACTATTGTTTCTAATTCTTTGTCTAAGTATCCTGGTCCATATGCATTTATTAAAGATACAGTTTTTGTATCAACATCTAGAGTTCCACCATTGTCTCTTTCTTTTTTGAAAAGAGCCATAGCTTCGTCCCATAATTTTTTAGTGTTTTCTGTAGCTCCAGCTAAGAAAGAATCATTTCCTTCGTATGGAGTGTAGTTTGCTTGGATGAACCCTCTAACATCTATTTCTTTAGTCCATCTACCTTCTTTAAATCCTTGCCATGCATTCATGTGAATAGCCTCCTTAGTTAAGTCAGGTTTAGTTTTTGTAAAAAGTTAATTTGTTTTAATTTATATATAAAATCTAGCTAGATATTTTTTAAACAATATAAGCATAACATAAAAATAGTATTTTGTATACAAAATTTGTTATGAAATTGTCGATTTTTAGACAACTGACTTTTATTTTAATATCTTATAGTACATAAATACCCAATTATAGCTAATATCAAACATAATAAAATAAAAAAAATTAAATATTAAAAATAAAACTCTTAGCATAGTATGTACATATTCTGAATATCTATTTATATAAGGAAGGGGTGAATTTATGTTAATAGTAGTATTTCTATTTTTACTTGGTTTTATACTAATAACTAAAGGTGCGGATATATTTATAAACTATACTGTTATAATAGGTAAAAAAACAAATATATCTGAATTAATATTAGGCGCTACAATAGTAAGTTTTGCAACAACATTGCCTGAATTAACAGTATCTTTATTTGCGTCCTTAGAAGGGCATACAACAATGAGTTTAGGAAATGCAGTAGGATCAATTATTTGTAATACAGGATTGGTTCTAGGATTGGTAGGACTTATAAGTCCGTTTAAAGTAGATAAGAATATGTTTTTTTCAAAATCAGTTTTATTATTAATATCTGTAATTTTATTAATTGTATTTGGCTTAGATGGAAAGATAACTAAAAATGATGGTTTAATGCTTTTAATAATGTTAGCTATATATATGTATACAAATTATAAAAGTGTAGCAGATGAAAATAAAAAGATATCTAAATCTTCTAGAAAAAAAGAAAATACAAATATATTTGAGCTTATATATATAGGTATATTTTTTGTTTTAGGACTAGTAATGATGGTAGTTGGTTCAAGGTTATTAGTAGATAATGGTGTTAAAATAGCACAAGTAATAGGTATACCTCAAGGAGTTATAAGCTTAACTGTAATAGCTTTAGGAACATCTTTGCCAGAGCTAGTATCATCTATTACTGCAATAAAAAAGAAGCATCATGCTATATCAGTAGGAAATGTATTAGGAGCTAACATATTAAATATTGTATCGGTAATAGGCATATCTGCTATTCCAAACAACATACCTATATTATCACAAACAATGAAAATAGATTTTCCGTTTATGATAGTTTTATTACTTACATTAATATTACCTACTATTAAAAAAGATAGAATCTATAGATGGCAAGGGCTATTAATGTTACTTATTTATTTTACATATATAACTACAATGTACTTAATGTATATTGTTACATAAAAAATTATTTAAGTTTATATCGTCGTGAATATTCTCTATATATAAGGGACAAAATACTAATTGCATATTATCTGAAATAAATATATAATAGAAAAGTTAAGATAAACTGATAACGGAAAGGAAATAATATATGAATATAATGAAATTTGAAGATTTACAAATAAACGACGATATAAAAAAAGCTATAGCGGATATGGGGTTTGAAGAGCCATCTCCAATACAATCACAATCAATACCTGTAATATTATCTGGAAAAGATGTTATAGGACAAGCACAAACAGGAACGGGAAAAACAGCAGCATTCAGTATACCAGTATTAGAAACAGTAGATCCAGAAGACAAGAGCCTACAAGCGGTAGTTCTTTGTCCTACAAGAGAACTTGCAATACAAGTTTCTAAAGAAATAAGAAAAATAGGAAAGTATATGCACGGAATAAAAACTTTACCTATATATGGTGGTCAACCAATAGATAGACAAATAAAATCATTAAAAGGTGGAGTTCAAATAGTAATAGGTACACCTGGACGTGTTATAGACCATATAAACCGTAAAACATTAAAAATGGATAATGTGAAAATGGTTATATTAGATGAAGCGGATGAAATGTTAGACATGGGGTTCAGAGAAGATATAGAAACTATAATAGATAAAACTCCAGAAGAAAGACAAACAATATTCTTCTCAGCTACAATGCCAAAGGGAATATTAGATTTAACTAGAGCATATCAAAATAACCCAGAGCATATAAAGGTTGTTAGAAAAGAACTTACAGTTCCAAACATAAAGCAATATTATATAGAAACAAGATCGGCTAACAAATTAGAAGTATTATGTAGATTAGTAGACGTTTACAATCCTAAATTATCTGTTGTATTCTGCAACACTAAGAGAGGATCTGATGAATTAGTTAGTGAGTTACAAGCTAGAGGATACTTTGCAGATGCTTTACACGGGGATTTAAAGCAGACTCAAAGAGATATAGTAATGGATAAATTTAGAAGTGGAACAATAGATATACTAGTAGCTACAGACGTTGCAGCTAGAGGTATAGATGTTGATGATGTTGAAGCAGTATTTAACTATGATTTACCACAAGATGAAGAATACTATGTTCATAGAATAGGAAGAACTGGTAGAGCAGGTAGAAATGGTATATCTTTCAGTTTCGTATTTGGAAAAGAAATGAGAAAGATGAGAGATATAGAAAAGTATACTAAAACTAAATTAGTTAAGCATGATATACCATCAATAGCAGACGTTGAAGAAAAGAAAGTAAGTGCATTCTTCAAAGAAGTTAAGACTGTTATAGATGAAGGGCATTTAGCTAAGCAATTACAATGGATAGAAAGTTTCTGCCAAGAAGCAGAAGAAGATTACAGCTCAATGGACGTAGCAGCTGCACTTCTAAAATTAGCTTTAGGTGAAGAAAAACAAGAAATAATCGAAGAAAAGCCAAGAGAGCGTACTAGAGAAAGAAGAGAAGGTCGTTCAAAAGGAACTACTGGAGCTCAAGAAGGAATGGTAAGATTATTCATAAATGTTGGTAGAAACCAAAGAGTTCAAGCTAAAGATATAGTTGGAGCTATAGCTGGTGAAGCTGGAATACCAGGAAAATTAGTTGGAACTATAGATATATATGATAAATATACTTTTGTTGAAGTACCTAAGCAAAATGCTAAGAAAGTACTAGAAAAAATGAAAGATATAAAAATAAAAGGTAACAAAATAAACATAGAACAAGCTAATAGAAAAAAGAAATAATGTAAAATTAAAAGCTATCTCGTATACGAGATAGCTTTTTTTTGAGCAACGAACGAAGTCTTTGGCGCCATGAAGTGTAGCGCCCACGCAGTGGCTTGAGCGAAGCGGATTTTTTATGTTTAAGACATTATATTGTAATAAAAGTATACATATGACCAAATTAAATTTGATATAATACATATAATTACATAATGGAGGTATCAGCATATGAGAATACTAAGTCATGGATGTACTTTGGACTGTTTTGATTGTTGCAAATTTAACGTATATGTAGAAGATGACAAAATCATCAAAATAGAAGGGGACAAAAATCATCCATATACAAGGGGGATGATATGTAAAAAAGGAAAAGCACACGTAACTAGGTTAAATCACAAAGATAGAATATACAAGCCACTGCTTAAAGTTAATGGAGAATAGAAAGAGATAAGTTTTGAAGAAGCAATTAATATAATGGCAGAAAAGTTAAATTACTATAAACGAAGCTATTCTTCACAGTCTGTAATGTATTATGAACAATATGGAAATGGATCAGTACTAAAAAGTATAGGTGAAATATTTTTTAACTTTTATGGCGGTGGTAGTAGAGGTAAAGGTGGACCATGCTGGAGTGCAGGAATAAAAGCTCAAAAATATGATTTTGGGTATGTTAAAGGTCATGCAATAGAAGATATGCTAAATAGCAAAAGTATTTTTGTTTGGGGCAAAAACCCAGCATATACTACAATACATACGATGCAAATGATAAATAAAGCTAAGAAAAATGGATCCATTATAGTTGTTATAGATCCAATTAAAACATCTACAGCAGATAAGGCTGATTTGTACGTTCAAATAAAACCAGGAACAGATGGTGCATTAGCTATGGCTATGGCGAAAATTGTAATAGAAAAGAATTTATTTGATAAAAAATTTATAAAAAACTATGTTAATGGGTTTGAGGAGTATAAAAAATATTTAAATACACTAGATATAAATTACTTATTAGATGAGTGTGGCGTAACATTAGATATAGTAGAAAGATTAGTTGATTTATACACTAATAAATATAGTTGTATTCACATAGGTACAGGAATGCAAAAATATACAAATGGAGGAAATACAATAAGGTCAATAAATGCATTAGGTGCTATAACAGGTCAAATTGGATTTAGCGGAGGTGGAATAAACTATGCTAATATGGTATATCCAAAAGTACTAAATTTAGATCCTTATAATAGTTCTAAGCATTGTGATAATAGAGAGTTTTACGTTAGTGAAATAAGTGAATTTATAAATGATAGTATTGATAATGAACAAAAAATACCTCTAAAAATGGCTATTATTACAAAAAGTAATTTGTTAAATCAATTACCAAATCTAAATCAATTAGAAAAGGCTATTTCAAGAATTGAATTTAAGGTATGTTTTGATATGTTTATGACAGACACAGCTAAGGCTTGTGATTTGTTCATACCTTGTACAAATACTTTAGAAAGTGAAGATATTGTATTTAGCTCAATGACAAATCCATATATAACCTATAATGAAAAAGTAGCTGAACCTAAACACATATTAATGGATGAATACTATTTCTTTAGAGAACTAGCAAAAAAAATGAATATTAAAGAATATCCTTATATTAGCAAAAGAGAATATTTAAACCAAATAATAAAACCTTTAAGCCAATTTTATAAAAATATAAGCTTAGAAAAAATAAAAGAAGATTTTATAACTATACATAATCCTATAGCATGGGAAGATAAAAAATTTGAAACAGATTCTAAAAAATTTGAATTATATTCTAATGAAGCTAAAAATGATGGACTAAGTCCTATACCTAAATATTATAGTATAAAGCAGGAAAATAGATTTAGAATTTTAACTAATCATTCTTCGGAAACATTATTCAGCCAACACTTTATGGATAAAAAATGTATATCTAAGGCATATATTAACTATAAAATGGCAAATATGTTAAATATAGAAGATAATGAGGTTGTAAGTCTGAGATCCAAATATGCCAAAATAGACGTTGAAATAAACATAGATAATAGTATAGGTGATTATATTATAAAAATGTATGCAGGATGGTGGAAAAAACACGGTAATCCAAACTTCTTAATAGAAGGTGGAACATCTGATATGGGGGGACAAGTAGTGTATAACGAAACCTTTGTAGACATAATAAAACAAAAGTAGTTAAATTTCACTGAAGGATAAGTATGTTGCTTACTAGAATTCATTTAGAAGTATAAGAGAGTTAAGATAACTTTTAATAAAGTAAGGGGGCATACTAATGATAAAATATTCTTTAGATAACAAAAATCTAGTAATAGAATTTATGTCTACAGAACTAGATCATCATATAACTAATGAAGTTAGAGATGAAATAGATGATATATTGATGTCAAAGTCAGTAAAAAATATAATATTTGATTTTAAAAATATCAAATTTATGGATTCATCAGGTATAGGTGTAATTATAGGAAGATATAAAAAGGTTTCCAACGAAGGTGGAAAAGTATCAGTAGTAAACGTAAATGCAAGAGTCAAAAAAATATTTAATTTATCAGGTATGAACAAGATAATAGGCATTTATGATACATATGAAGAAGTAGTAAGTTCTTTGTAAGGGGGAATATATTATGAGTAATATAATGGAAGTGAAGTTTTCTGCCAAGTCTGAAAATGAAAGTTTAGCAAGAGTTATAGTTGCATCTTTTGCAGCAAAGTTAGACCCAACAATAGATGAATTAGCAGATATAAAAACAGCAGTATCAGAAGCTGTAACAAATGCCATCATACATGGATATGATGAAGATGAGTCAAAGTTTGTATACTTAAGATGTGAAATAAATGAAAATGAAGATGAAGTAAAAATTGTAGTAGAAGATAGAGGAAATGGTATAGAAGATGTTCAAATGGCTATGCAACCACTTTATACATCAAAGCCAGAGCTTGAAAGATCAGGTATGGGATTCACTGTTATGGAAAGCTTTATGGATGGTGTAACGGTAAGTTCAATAAAAAATGATGGAACAAAGATAGTAATGACAAAAAAAATAAACTTACCTAAATAAAGTCCAAAAAGAATAGAGGTTTTATTATGGGGATAACTGCAAAAAAAGAAGAAAAAAGAGCATTGCTTAGCCATGAAGAGACACTTAAATTAATAGATAAGGTACAGCATGGGGATGAAGAGGCTAAAGAAATTTTAATAGCTAATAATTTAGGATTAGTTAGAAGTGTTGTTACAAAATTTTTAAATATAGGTTATGATAGAGATGATTTATTCCAATTAGGTTCTATAGGTTTAATGAAAGCCATATATAAGTTTGATCCAAAGTTTAATGTCAAGTTTTCAACATATGCGGTACCTATGATTTTAGGAGAAATTAAAAGATATCTAAGAGATGATGGTATGGTTAAAGTATCAAGATCTTTAAAGCAAATAGCCATAAAAGCTAAAACAACTAGTGAAATACTAACCAAAAGGTTAGGAAGAGAGCCTAGTATTGAAGAGTTAGCCAAAGAGCTTGATGTAGAAAAAGAAGATTTAGTAATGGCTATGGAATCAAATTTTTCAGTAGAATACTTACATGGAGTAATACATGAAGAAGAAGGAAATCCGATATGCTTAATAGATAAAATAAGTATGAAGGGCGAAAGTGAAGAAGAAAAGGTAATTGATAATTTACTTTTAAAAGAAGTATTGGGAAAATTAGAAAAAAGAGAAAGACAGATAATAATGTTGAGATATTTTGAAGATAAAACTCAAAGTGAAATAGGAGAATTACTAAATATATCTCAAGTACAAGTTTCAAGGATAGAGAAAAAAGTATTATCAAAACTAAAATCATATATTAGTTAAATTAAAATAAGCCATGAATTTACTTAGTAAAAATCTAAATAAATTTTATGGTTTATTTTTTTGTATTAAACAAATAATAACAAAGAAGGAGGGATTATGAATGGAAGATATTTACTTAATACCTAAAAAAATAACCCCTTTTAATATTACTAAAAGTAGTATTTATTTAGAGGATATATACTCTGTATATCCAAAAGAGTATGAAAATAAAATGAAAAAAATATCCCTAAGAAATTATAAAAATAATACTTCTAAGTATGATGTAATACATTTAGGTGAAATAATAGAAGCTGTTAATAATAAGCACTCAGATTTACGTCTTAATTTTTTAAAACCAGATGATGTAATAATATTTTTTGATGACTTAAAAATAGATAAGACAAAATATTTAAGAGTGTTTATAGTTTCAATAGTAGTATTAATGGGTTCTATAATGGGGATAATGAATTTTCATGCAGATGTAAATATGGCACAGTCTCAATTTATGATGGTAAATGCAATTACTAAAGATGCTAAATTGTACTTACCTTATTTTCAGTTACCATATTCAATCGGAATAGGTATTGGAGTGGCTATATTTTTTAACAAATTTATACCTACGTATTCTAAGGGAGAGCCTAGCCCTCTAGACTTAAAAATGATTTCTTTGAATAAAGAAATAGAAAATCAACTAAGAAAGAAATAATGAGGTATGATGTGAAAGTATTTTTAATTTTATTTGGAGTGTCATCAGGAATAATGGTAGGAGCAGGTGTAGTTGCCTTATTAATATTAATTGGTATTATACCTAGGATGGCTCAAGTTAGTAAAACAAAAGAATATATAAACATATATGAATGTTTATTAGTAGTAGGTACATTACTGGGTGGATTTATATCTATACAAAGGATACATTTCAATTTGGGGAAAAATGGAGTAGTTGTCTTTGGATTAGCCTATGGAGTTTTTGTTGGTTTTTTAAGTTCAGGTCTTACAGAAGTATTAGATTATATACCGGTAGTATCTAGAAGACTTAAAATCCCTACAATGTGTTTAAAATATATAATAATATCTATGCTTATTGGAAAAGTAGTAGGATCGTTCATAGGATGGCAAATAATACAAGGAGGATAATTATGGATAAAAAAAATTATAAGCAATATGTAGATGAAATAAGTCCAAAGCCTAAGTACTTGAAAAACTATACTCTTGCATTTTTAGTAGGAGGAACTATATGCGTTATAGGACAAGGAATAAACGATGCATATATGAACCTAGCAGGACTTGATAAAATGGCAGCTGCAACATCAACATCTATAACATTGATATTTATAGGAGCATTTCTTACAGGTCTAGGTGTTTATGATCTTATAGGAAAAAGAGCAGGAGCTGGATCGATTATCCCTATTACTGGATTTGCAAACTCTATAGTATCTCCAGCAATGGAATATAAAAGAGAAGGCTATGTTTTAGGTGTAGGTGCAAATTTATTTAAAGTAGCAGGGCCTGTATTAGTTTATGGTATAGGATCATCAATCTTATGTGGATTTTTTTATTATATTTTTACTCTTGTAAAGTAGGATGGTGAATATATGTCAACTAAAAGAATAGGAAATAGAACTGTTAAATTAGAAAATGGACCAACTATAATATCTGCGGCATCTGTGGTAGGGCCAAAAGAAGGTAAAGGTCCTAAGTCAGAATATTTTGATTTAATATTAGATGATGATTTATATGGTGAGAAATCATGGGAGTTATCGGAAAGTAAAATGGTCCAAACTGCTATGAAAAAAGCAGCAGAGAAAGCAGGAAAAAAATTAGAAGATATAAACTATTTGATAGGTGGAGATTTAATAAATCAATTATTTCCAGCTTCTTTTGCAGCCAGAGAACTTCAAATTCCGTTTTTTGGAATATATGGTGCATGCTCTACTATGGCAGAAGGAATGTGCTTGAGCTCAATGCTAATAGATGGAGGATTCGCAGATTTTATATTATCTGGTACATCAAGTCATTATTGTACAGCTGAAAGACAATTTAGATTTCCTTTAGAACTTGGAAATCAAAAACCGATGACTGCACAGTGGACAGTTACAGGTGCAGGAAGTGTACTTATAAGTTCAAAAGGAAATGGTCCTAAAGTTAAGTTTTTAACTGTAGGAAAAGTCATAGATAAAGGTATTGATGATGGGAATAATATGGGCGCAGCTATGGCCCCAGCAGCCATTGATACTATATACTCTTACTTTAATGATACTAAAGATAACCCAAATAGCTTTGACTTAATAGCAACAGGAGATCTTGGTAAGTTAGGTAAGCAAATTACAGAAGACTTGTTAAAAGAAAAAGGTATAGATATCTCAAATGTTTATACTGATTGTGGAATCGAAGTGTTTGATTTAGAAGAACAAGATGTTCATTGTGGTGGTAGTGGATGTGGGTGTTCAGCATCTATATTCGCAGGTTATATTTATAATAAATTAAAAAATAAAGAATTTAATAAAGTAATGTTGGTATCAACAGGTGCTTTATTATCGCCAACAAGTACACTACAAAAACAAACTATACCTTGCGTTGCCCATGCTGTGGTTATAGTTAACGAGGAGTGATAAAATATGATATTAGATTATATAAAAGTATTTTTTGTAGGTGGCATCATTTGCTTAATTGCACAAGTACTTATGGATTACTTTAAAATGCAAACACCATATGTAATGGTAACTTATGTTACAGCTGGAGTTATTTTAACATTTTTAGGATTATATGAACCTATAGTAAAATTTGGTGGTTCAGGTGCAACAGTACCTATTATGGGATTTGGGTACTCTCTAGCAAAAGGTGTTATGAAGTCTATTGAGACAGATGGATTTTTAGGTATATTCTTAGGCGGAACTACAGCTACAGCTGGAGGTATAGCAGCTGCTATAGTTTTTGGGTATATAATGGCAGTGGTATTTACTCCAAAAGCTAAACCATAATATTAAAAAATAATGATTTACAAAAATATTTATAAATAAAAAATGGACTATCATTTTTAAGATAGTCCATTTTTATCGTTTACTCTGTCGGTTCTTGAGGAGTAGTTGGAGTAGTTCCACCACCAGCAGGAGGAGTTGGAGTAGTTCCACCACCGTTATCAGGAGGAGTTGGAGTAGTTCCGCCGCCACCGGCAGGAGGGGTTGGAGTAGTTCCACCACCGTTATCAGGAGGAGTTGGAGTAGTTCCACCACCATTATCAGGGTTTGTAGAGTTATCATTTCCGTTTTCAGGAGTAGTAATTGTTTCTTCTTCAGGCTTCTTTTCCACTTTAGGAGCGGGATTTCTATAAGAAGAATATCTGCTAGGAGATGTACCTTCTATAAATGCAGCATTAGAACCACCAGAAGATCTACCACCATCTATTAAGTTTATCTTAGTAAAGTACACATTTTCTGGTACTTTAAATTTAACAGTATCTAAGTTTTCATGAATCTGTCTCATAACTTTAGCCCATAATTTAGCAGCAGTACCACTACCACCAGATACACCTTGTCTAGGTAATATTTTACCTGTATTAGGATCGGTTATACCTCCATCATCTCCGATATAAGTTGCACCGACATAATAAGGTGTATAACCAACAAACCAAACATCTAAAGATTTATTAGTTGTACCTGTCTTACCTGCAACTGGCATATCTTTAGGAAGAGATGCAGATTTACCGATACCTTCAGTTATAACAGCTTGTAGCATATCTGTTATAACATATGCTACATCAGGCTCTACTACCTTGTGTTCTTCAGGAGTATTTTTTACTATTAGCTGACCATCATAACTAGTTATGGTAGTAAATATAATAGGTTCTACATAAACCCCACCATTAGCTAAAGTACCATAAGCTGCTGCCATTTCAAGTGGAGATATACCTTTTGTCATACCACCTAATGTTAAAGCTGGATAAGTTCTATCATTATGGGTAGGGTCAGAAGTTTTACTATCAACTAATGTACTTATTCCGAAGTTTCTTAGATAATCTATCATTACATCAATAGTATCTTCATAATTATCACCTAACATTTCTGCAGTTTTTATAGCTATAGTATTAGATGAGTACGCAAGAGCTTTACGTAAACTCATAGTACCACTTCCGGCAGTAGTAGTGTTAGGATTCCATTTGTTATTTTGTTTAAATTTATATCCACCTTTAGCATCGCTAAATGCAGTAGATTGAGTTAATTTTAATGTATCAATAGCAGGAGTATACACTGATAGTGGTTTAATAGTTGATCCAGGTTGTTTTGGATACGTAGCTCTATTTATACCTTTTCTTCCTGTTATATGTCTACCACCAACTAAAGCCTTTATATGACCATTTCTATAGTCTAAAATTACCATTGAAGACTGTGGCTGAGGTATACCATTAGTATTTCTCGTACCAGGGAAGTTTATTTTTTTATCATACTCACCTTCTAATACATTTTGCATACTTGGATCAATAGTTGTATTTATTATTAATCCTCCATTGTAGAATAGGTTATAAGCTTCATCTTTAGTATTACCTTGTTCAACTAAAGCATCTATAACTTCGTATTCAATAAGGTCCTCAACTGAAGATACTACAGTATCTTTTGGTTTAGGAAGTTTTATTTTTATTTCTTCAGCAACAGCTTTATCATGTTCCTCTTGAGTTATAGAACCCGTTTGTAGCATTTTAGCTAAAACAGTTTCTTGTCTTATTTTAGCATCTTGGTTATTTACAGCTTTTCTAACAACCATAGTACCAGATTTTAATTGTTTATAAGTTTCTTTTGTAGAAATAAGTCCCCATGAATCTAACTTATCTACCATTTCTAATTCCATTACAGAAGGATCATCAAGGAGATCATCAGGAGTATTTATAAAGAACAATAACTTGTTTTCTACATCCTCTTTACCTTCAGTACCCTCTAATTTGGCAGTTCTATAAGCAGAGTATTTAGTAGGGTTTTTAGTAGATCCAGCAAGTAATGCTGACTCTGCTAAAGTAAGCTGACTAGCATGTTTATCAAAATATCCTCTAGCACCAGCTTCAGCCCCAGAAAGACCTTTACCAACGAAGAAGTTATTTAGATAAACTTCTAAAATTTCATCTTTAGTTAAAGTTTTACTCATTTCATATGCATAGTAAATATCTTTAATCTTACGAGGTATACTTTGCTCTTTAGATGTTAATAACATTTTAGATACCTGCATTGGTATTGTACTACCACCTTGCTTAGTCCCAGTTAAGGTCTTAACAACAGAACGAAGTAAACCTTTGACATCAACACCGCCATGCTCATAGAATCTTTCATCCTCTATAGCAATAACAGCTTTCTTTATATAATCGCTCATATCATCTAAGCGTACAGGTTCTTTTTTATTAACACTAGGTGCATTAGATAAAATTTCTCCTGTAGAATATTTAATAGTAGTTGTTTGATAAGTCTTCTTATCTAGAAGTGCTTTAGTAACTGGTTCGACATTTCTTAGTGAAGCAAACACTAAACCTGTCCCAGCTGCAGTTCCAACAACTAACATAACTAAAAATACTATACCAGCAACTCTTAAGAATTTAAACTTGTCATTCTTATTACTTGGTAGAGTACTTTTTTTCTTATTAGAAGAAGAGTTACTAGGCCTTGAAGAAGAGCTACTAGGTTTTGAAGAAGAGCTACTATTTGGCCTTGTAGGTCTACTAACACTTTTGCGAGAAGCACTTGAACTACTTGGTGTAGATGATGAAGTAACTTTCTTTCTTCTAATTTTATTTTTATTCTCATTGTTATCATTACTCATTAAGCTTAACCTCCTTACTTAATGTAATATTATACCACATCTATGCATAATTTTCTAATTACATAATAAAAATGAATAGAATGTAACACTTTATGTATACGCCAATATAAAAAAAATAGTATACATTTTTTTATGAATAAAAATAATGAAAAAAATTAAAAAATAAATGGTATTAAAAAGAATATTAATACCATTTATTTTTAGCTAAGATAGGCAAAAATATGTAATACTTCGATTTTATAAAAAAATATAATTATATCAATAAAAAAGCAAGTAATAAAGAATAAGAACATAATATATGTAAGGGGGAATAATATGAAGAGAAAACTTATGGAACCAAAAAGTAACGATTTTAAGAAAATAATAGTTATTTTTTCAACTATATTTGTATTATCAGTATTTATAGGAAGTTTTATATACGTAGATACAAGTTTAAGACCTACAATAACTGTACTTGCAGAAACTAAGGCCTTAGAATTAGCAAATAGATCAATAAATAAGGCTGTTGGAGAAATAGTAAAAGATAAAATAAGCTACTCTGATTTAATGAATACTAAGCTAGACTCAGATGGCAAAATAACAATGATTCAAGCTAATACAATAATGATGAATAAGATAGCGTCAGATGTAGCATTACAAATTCAGGAGGAACTAAAACAAGTAAAAACTACAACTTCTTACATACCAATAGGAACAGCTTTGGGAAGTCCTATACTTGCAAAATATGGACCACAACTAAAAGTATCTATAGAGCCAATAGGAACAGTGTCAGTAGATTTTAAGACTAACTTTGAATCATCAGGAATTAATCAATCAAGGCATTCAATTTATCTACAAGCTAAAACGCAAGTAAAAGTAGTAATACCATTAACGACTACAACTAAAGAAGTAAAAGCACAAATACCAATATGCGAAACTATAATAGTAGGAGATGTTCCTAATAGCTATGTAAATATACCCGATAATGGAGTAATAAATACTATTCCTAAGGTGGATGTAAATAATGTTAAAAGCAAATAAAATAATAAAAAATGAATATAAATTATAAAAAAATACAAAATATAGATAAATAGGGAGTAGATTAAACTCTACTCCCTAATATTAAAATTAATTGTCAATCATCCATTGAATAAAAACTGCATATCCAAAACTTGGATCATTCTCAACTGCATGAGATATAGCACCAATTATTTTATCACCTTGAACTATAGGAGTACCACTCATTCCTTGGACAACTCCTCCAGTTTGAGCTAATAAATCTTTATCAACTATTTTAAACTTTAATGTCTTTGCTTGTGGTGATCTTTGTTTTTGTATATCTATTATCTGTATATCAAATTTCTGACAACCATTAGAAGTTGTTTGCAAGATAACTTGAGCTTTACCTAATTGAACTTCATCTAAAAAAGCAACTTTATATGATTTTGAATTAGATGTATCAAATCCTACAATATCACCTTTAATACCAAAGTCAGCATTGGAAGTAAATTGACCAATAGTATCTTTCCTTTTAGCACTTATTGACCCAACACTACCTTTAACTGATTTTTGGATAAGTAAGTCTGAAGTTGTAGATATATTACCTAATCTTATATCAACTTTTCGAGAAGTACCTACACTAATTGGATGAGCAATAGCTCCAAAAGTATTATCCTCAGGGTTAATATAAGTTAAAGTAGCAAATCCTGAAAGTAAACCATTAATATTTACTTTTTCTAATTCAGATTTAGTAGTTTCTAAGGTGAAATTATGAGTTCCTCTTCCTACTAAAACAGAAACTTTATCTGAAGGAGATATGCTAGATAGTAATTTTGAAAAATCACTATAATCATTAATAGGAGTTTTGTTAATTGCTATAATAGCATCACCTAGTGTAAAAGGAGATCCTTCAACATAATTTCTAACTATTACATTTTTTAACTCAGCATCAATCTGTATGATGTTACCAATTGGAACTAAATAATCTGAATCTGTCTTCAAATTAGACTGTGCATAGATTAAACTATTTGAGAAAAAATATAATAAAAAAGATGCAATAAAGATAATTTTTAACTTTATTAAATTTTGTTTTTTTGAGGTAGAAATTTTTGTACCCATAAAACACCTTCTTTCTGTCAAATACTTGATAAGTTTTGGTGCTTAATATTATGTTGCACAAGAATACTGTTTTGATTCTTGGAAAACAGAAACAATAAAACCTTAGATTTCAAAAATAAACAATTAATCAATTAATTATGAATAAAATGATAGAATATTATAAACAATACAATATAAAATTTTGATAAAGTTCATATATATATAAATGATATAGAGAGTCATTAAATATTTATAGAGAAGCAAAAATTAAAATGGAAACTATGTAAATTTAAATAATAAAAGTAAAACACTTAATTATAGTGATAATTAAGTGTTAATTTTTTTTTTGATTTTTTTTCTTTTAATTTTTTTTATGACAGTTCTTTTTTTAGGGTTATTATTTTTTAAATTTGCTCTATATTTAGATGAAGTTACAGCGACATCTGGAACTGGAGGAACGAAAACTTCTTCAGTTGTATCACCATCTTCAGAAGAAGGACATTGTTTTACAGAAGATATTAATGCTAATTCATCAGACAATACAGCAAAAAAAGTAGCCAATATATTTAAATCAGTATTATCAAAATCCTCTGCTAGAGCTATAGCTATAGTTGAAGCAAGAACTATATAATCGACATAACCAAATTTACATAAAACTGGCTGTTTTTTAGAATTTGTATTATTACTATCGCAACCCATATATATAATACCTCCTATATAAATATATATGTATTACTTGTCAAATAAAAACTAAAGAATAAAATTAAATAAAAATATAAATTTTGGAAATAATATTATGAGTATTTATTTTTTATAAATTAAAAATTTATATTATACAAACTCATGTAAACAAGCTATGAATAGAGATAATAGCTGAAGTTAGAAAATTGTAAAAAATAATATTTTGATCTACGTATTAATTAGTTGGTATGAACTGAAATTTTTATTATGAAAGGGGTATACACTATGAAAAAATACAGATTATTGGTAACAACTATAATTGCTATAGGCATTATCATTATAGGAACATCCAATCCGATTAGTAATCTTTATAAAAGTACAAATTTAATTAGCAAAGGTATACAGCAAAAAGATGATAAAAATCAGAATAATAAAACAAATGAAAAAAAATTTCTAATATGTATAGACCCGGGTCATCAAGAAAAGGGAGACCCTAATCCAGAGCCTATAGCTCCCGGATCGTCTCAAACTAAAGCGAGAGTATCATCTGGAGCAACAGGTGTAGCAACAAAAACCCCAGAATATGTGTTAAATTTAGAAGCATCTACAGTATTAAAACATATACTAGAAGGTAAGGGTTATGATGTTATGATGACTAGGGAAACTCATAACGTTAATATAAGTAATGCAGAAAGAGCAAGGCTGGCTAATGATAAAAAGGCTGATATGGTTATAAGAATTCATGCAGATAGTTTAGATAATTCAGGCAAAACGGGAGCATCGATATTAATACCAGCTAAGGAAAGTAAATATACATCTAATATATATGGCTCTAGTAGTCAATGCGCTAAATTAGTAAAAAATCAAATGACTAATGCAGGTATATCGGTAAATGGGATATTTGAACGTAATGACTTAACAGGATTTAACTGGTCACAAGTACCTGTAGTTTTAGTTGAAATGGGATTTTTAAGTAATTATAATGAGGATCAGATGATGTCTAATCCAGATTATCAAAGAAAACTAATGCAAAGTGTTGCAGATGGAGTTGAAGAATATCTAAGACAAAAAAATTAGGTGATGACAATGAAGAAAAAAATAGAAAGTGCATATGCATCAGCCTTAAGAGGAACTTTTAAGGTGGTAAATCCAATTAAAAAAAGCATAATAAATACGACATGTGAAGTTCATTTATTTATACAAAACAATGCTTTAGATATGTTAAAAAATTCTGGTTATAAAGATGAATATAGATTTTTTAAAGAATATTTAACACAAATGAATCAAGGACTAGTTTGGGCAGATCAAGATTTTAAATCATATCATCATTTTTATAATCCAATAGAAGGTAAAGGAAAATATGGTTATGAGGAAAATGCCATGACAGTAGCTGTTAATTATTATAATAAAGCCTTGAAGTATTTTAAAGAAGATAACTTTTCAAAAAGCATGTTTTTCTTTGGAGCTGCATGCCATATAATACAGGATTTAACTATACCTCAACATGCTAAAGGTAGATTATTAGATAATCATAGGCAGTTTGAGGTGTATGTAAAAGAAAATTATAAGAAAATAAAACGATTTAAATCAAGCGATATTCCATTAATCTTGGATAGCATAGAGGCATATGCAGATCATAATTCAATGCATGCTCTAAATGTAGATTATATGTATAAGAATATAAATGATATAAATACGAGGTTTTATTTAATTGCTGTTAAATCATTGACCTTATCTCAAAAATCTACAGCAGGGTGTATGATTATGTTTTTTAAAGATTTAATATATATGTAAAGTTAAGATATATACAATTTGGATTTATGAACATATTAATAGAATTAGACAGAGAGAGTATTAAAATATACATAGATTTGTTTAATTCTATTTTTATGTAATCAAATTTAAAAAGTATAAAATCTCAATGATCAATAAATTTGATTAACTAATATGAAAATCTTCTAGTATTAAGCTTGTGTTTATTAGGTAGAATACTTGATTTAAGTCAAAAAAGAATATATTATAGTATAGAATATGTAGACAAAAAATAATAAAGAGGTGGAAAAATGCTAGTAGTTGAAAATGTAAGTCATGGTTTCGGAGCAAGAACTATACTAGAAAATGTTTCATTTAGACTAAGAAAAGGTGAACATATATCACTAGTTGGAGCTAACGGAGAAGGTAAATCGACTTTTTTAAATATAATAACTAAAAAACTTATGCCAGATGCAGGTGATATAAAATGGTCATCTAGGGCGACTGTAGGTTACTTAGATCAGCATACAGTATTAACAAAAGGTAAAACGATAAGAGATATATTAAGAGATGCATTCAAAAATATGTTTGATTTAGAACAAGAAATGATCGGTATGTATGATAAAATGGGAGAAGCTAGTGATGAAGAAATGACAAAGCTTCTAGAAGAAACGGCAGAAATACAAACTATTTTAGAAAATAGTGGTTTCTATATGATAGATGCTAAAATACAAGAAGTTGCCAATGGATTAGGTTTAGGTGAAATAGGATTAGATAAAGATGTTACTGACCTAAGTGGAGGTCAAAGAACGAAAGTGCTTTTAACAAAGTTACTACTTGAAAATCCTACTATATTAATATTAGATGAGCCGACAAACTATTTAGATGAAGAACATATAGTTTGGTTAACAAGATATCTTCAAGAATATGAAAACAGCTTTATATTAGTATCTCATGATATACCTTTCATAAATGATACATGTAATGTAATATATCATATGGAAAATGGAGAATTAAATAGATACAAAGGTAACTATGATGAGTTTGTTAGACTTAATGAAATAAAGAAACGTCAAGAAGAAAATGCATATGAAAAGCAAGTTGAAGAAAGAAAAAAATTAGAAGATTTCGTTGCTAGAAATAAAGCAAGAGTTGCTACTCGTGGTATGGCAAACAGTAGACAAAAGATTTTAGATAAAATGGAAATCTTAGAAAGACCAAAGGAAAAAATAAAGCCTACATTTGAATTTAAGGAATCTAGAGCATCGAGTAGATTCGTATTTGAAACTGAAAATTTAGTTTTAGGATATGATGAAGCATTAACTAAGCCACTTAACTTTACACTAGAAAGAAATCAAAAGATAGCATTAAAAGGGATGAATGGAATAGGAAAATCAACATTACTTAAGACTTTATTAGGAATAGCAAAGCCTTTTGAAGGAAATGTTAAATTAGGGGACTATTTAGATGTTGGTTACTTTGAACAAGAAAGCTCAAGAGATAATTACAACACTCCTATGGATGAAGTATGGGCAGAATTCCCTGGTCTTAGTAATTTTGAAGTAAGACAAAACCTTGCTAAGTGTGGCTTGACAAATGAACATATAACAAGCCAAATGAGAGTTTTAAGTGGTGGAGAAGCTGCTAAAGTTAGAATTTGTAAAATAATGCTAAAAAATATAAACTTACTAGTTCTAGATGAGCCGACAAACCATTTAGATGTAGAAGCAAAGGATGAATTAAAAAAGGCTATAAAAGAGTTCAAAGGAACTGTTTTATTAGTATGCCATGAACCTGAATTCTATATGGATATAGTTAATGATGTGTGGAATATAGAAGATTTCACTACTAAAATAGTATAAATCATAAATTTTAATCTCCCTGTAAATCTGATATTTTCAGGGAGATTAACTATATTTACGCTGTTAAAATATTAATCAATATCATTATTAAATAAAAAAACATACTGTGCATAATATAAAAAAATAGATAAATAGTACATATTAAGGTGGTTAAATTCAAAATTCAAATTTAGGGGTATTTAACATATGAAAAAAATTTTAAATATAATATTTTCGGTATGCTTTAGCATATTAATAATAACTGGGGTAATAAAATTTACTGTGGGGTTTAAAGAAGTTTATTACTATGATATATCTAAATTAGATATACCAAAACTAAGTGGTTTAACTGAAGATGAAATTAGATTGAATTATGATTATTTAATCGACTATAATTTAAGTAAAGATAAGAAAGAATTCAAAATGCCTACAATACCATCATCACAACAAGGGAAAATACATTTTGAAGAAGTAAGAGATATATTTCAAAATATAAATAAAATTTTTAATGTAACATTGGTTATTTCATTGATTGGAATAATTATAAATATAAAAAATAAAAAAATTTCGTTTCTAAAGACAACATCTATTTCATTAATTAGTATACCGGTGATACTATCATTACCGATTATAATAAATTTTCAATATAGCTTTACAATGTTTCATAAATTAATGTTTGACAATGATTATTGGATTTTTGATCCTAAAATGGATCCAGTTATAACTATACTTCCAGAAATATTTTTCTTTCATGCTGGACTAATGATATTAACTCTAATACTATTATCTAGCATGCTAATTTATATAATATATAGATTATTAAGAAAAAAAGGAGTGCAGTAACAAGCTCTCCTTTTGATTTTAACTTCAATATTTAAAATAACAATTCATAAAAAAATATTATCCCTTAATCTTCCTTAGAAGTTATTTTAATAATATCTTGGAATTTACTCATAATATAGTCATAGTTGTTTTTATTATGAGGTAATAAACAATTAGAACAATCTTTAATACCTTTTTCACTATATTTAAAATTTCCACCGCAGTTTTTACCTAAAGCATATAATGGACAATAGCAAAATAAACAGTTAAATTCTTCTGGTTTATTAGTTTTATGACAAGGGAAGTACTCACAATTTTTATGGTTGAAAAACTTATAATTTTCACTCATATTAAAACCTCCTAATTTTATAGAACTAATATAATTATACTAAATATTTACATTAATGGTATAATAAAAAAAATAGTAATAAAGGTATAAAAAGTACACAAAAATTTTACATAAGTATTAAAATGAGGTGTTAAGATGGAAGAAAAAAAAGAAAAAGCGTTGCTTGTAGGACTTAATATAACTTCTACAGCAAGAAAAATTGATGATATAGACATAAATGAATCAATGGAAGAACTTAAAGAGTTGGCAAAAGCAGCAGGTGCTGAAGTTGTAGGAAGTTTAATTCAAAATAAACAAAGCAGAGATGCTGCATTTTACGTAGGAAAAGGGAAAGTTGAAGAAATAAAAGCATATTGTGATTCATTAGAAGCTACAATGGTAGTTTTTAATGATGAATTATCAGGAGCACATATAAGAAATATAGAACAAGTAGTGGGTATTAAAGTTATAGATAGAACAACATTAATACTAGATATATTTGCTCAAAGAGCCCTTAGCAAAGAAGGAAAGCTTCAAGTTGAGCTAGCTCAATTAAAATATAGATTACCTAGACTTACAGGAATGGGTGGAGAGCTTAGTAAAACTGGTGCTGGTATAGGTGCTAGAGGACCAGGAGAACAAAAGCTTGAATTAGATAAGAGAAATATACTTAATAAAGCGGCAGATATTAGACGTGAACTTAGAGAGGTTAAAAAGACTAGAGAAACTCAAAGGGCTCAGCGTCTAAAATCAAATATACCAATAGTTGCATTAGTTGGATACACAAATGCAGGTAAATCTACCTTATTAAATGAACTAATAAAAACGCACAAAGATTATGAACAAGATAAAGAAGTATTAGCAAAAGATATGCTTTTTGCAACATTAGATGTAACTCTAAGAAAAGCTCTTTTACCAAGTAAAAAAGAATTCTTAGTAGTAGATACTGTTGGATTTGTAAGTAAACTTCCCCATGATTTAGTAGAAGCATTTAAAGCTACACTAGAAGAAGTGCAATATGCAGATTTAATATTACATGTAATTGATGCTACGAATTCTAGTTATGAATTACAAAAAAAGACTACTGAAAGTGTATTAAAAGAGTTAGGTGCTGATGCTAAACCAACAATACTTGTTTACAACAAAATAGATAGACTAGAATTAGACATATACCCTAAAAATCATGATGATGTAATTTATATATCAGCTAAAAAGGGCATAAATATGGATAAATTACTAGGTATTATAGAAGATGCATTAATGGAAAATACATATAATGTAACTTTATTATTACCTTATGATAAAGGTGATATATTCAGTAAGATGAAAGAAAAGTATAATGTTGAAAACTTTGAATATGGGGAAAATGGAATAACTCTTGATGTGAATTTAATGGAAGAAGATTATAATATATATAAAGACTATATATTAGAAAAGTAGGTAATAATATGAATATAAGTTGGGATAATATAGACAACTTAGAAGATTATTACATAACTTATCTTCTATATAAAGAATCAAAAACAGTATCTCAAATTAGTAAAATTAGAAATTTGTCAACTTCTGAAATCAATGATCAACTAATAAGAGCAAAACTTGAAATAAAAGCTATGCTTAAAGACAAGGTTGAACTTGCTAAAGATACTATTGATAAATTCCTAGGTCTTAATAAATCAGAAAGACTGGATTTTATGAATAGTTTAAATGCAGAAAGGATGGTAGATTTTAAGAGAAAACTTTATAAAAGAATGCTTACCGAAAGAAATGCTGAAGACTTAATGATTTTAATCTGGGCAACTGGTGAACTTAAGGATGATAGATTTTTACAACTACTACATCCATTAACAGGACATAGACATTCAGATGTAAGAAGAATAACTTATTCAGCACTAAGAAAAATTGAATCGCCTAAAAGTAGAGAATATCTACAACGAGGACTTTATGACACCAACGCACAGACTAGACAATATTGTGCTAAGGCTCTTGCAAAAATAGGTAATACTAATAGTTTAAAGATGTTAAGACAGTTAAAAAGTAAGAAACAATTTGAAAAAGATTATGTATTAAGAGCTTATGAAGAAGCTATTGATATTTTAGAAAAATCAAAGAATTAAAATCTAACATAAAGGTTTTATAGATAACATATAATTAACAAAATAAACTTTTACCTATGGTTTATCTCCAGAAGTTAACATAAAAAAAAGAATTTAGTTACTAGGAGGGAATTTAATATGATAGTAAGACGTTGTGCAGGTGGAGTAGTGTTTTATGCAAATAAGGTACTTATAGTAAAAAATGACAGAGGGGAATGGACACTTCCTAAAGGTAAGATTATTGAAGATGAACTTCAGCATGAAAGTGCAGTTCTAAGAGTTAAGGAAGAAACAGGAGTAGATGCTACTGTTATAGAAACAGCTGGTGATACTATGTATGAATTTTTCTCAAGAAGTAGACAACAAGAAATATGTAATGCTGTAATGTGGTATATTATGGAAACAGAAACTACAGAATATATACTAAATAATGACCTCACTGAAGGTGGATTTTATAAAGTGAAAGAGGCATTAGATATGTTAACTCATAGCAAAGAAAAGTCATTAGTGGATATATCATATAAAAAGTATAAAGACTTAAAAAAGCAAATAGTTGAAGGTAATGCTACAGTATAAGAAATTAATAGAAGATAAATAGGAAAGGGCTTAGCCCTTTCTTTTTGATTTATATAGTTATATTGGATATAATAAAGTATATAATTAATAACATAAATATATTTAATAAAATAACAAAATTAAATTAAAATTAAATTAAAAATAAATTGTAGAAATAAGCTAAAGAGAAATACTAGGAGGAAAAAATGAGTACATATAAGACACTACATGATTTTGGTTCGGATGAAATTATAATAGAAAAATCAACATTTATAGGTTATGCAAAACCTATAAAAACAGAAGAAGAAGCAGTCGAATTTATAAATGAAATAAAGAAAAAACATAAAGATGCAACACATAATGTATGGGCTTATACAGTTGGAAAAAATATGAATATACAAAGGTATAGTGATGATGGTGAACCACAAGGAACAGCTGGTATACCTACATTAGAAGTTATAAAAAAAGAAGATTTAAGAGATGTAGTAGTTGTAGTAACTAGATACTTTGGTGGTATAAAATTAGGTGCAGGGGGATTAGTTAGAACATATACTAAAGGAGCAAAAGTAGGATTAGAGGCAGCTAAAATAATTGAAAAAGTAATGTACCAAGAAGTTAAAATAAAGATAGATTATAATCAGCTTGGAAAAATACAAAATGAAATAATGAATATGGGGTATTTTGTGAAAGATACTATTTATGAAGAAAATGTAGAAATAATAGTATATTCAAGAATTAATGAAGTAGATGATTTAACATCAAAAATGATAGATGTGACAAGTGCTACAGCTGAAATTGTTTTAGGTGAAGAATTTTATTTATCAGAGCAGGATGGAAAAATAATTATTTAATAGATATGATATATTAATAAAGATTCGTTTAGATTAAGTAAATTTTTGGACGTTATCCTTAATGACATCAGCTACTTCGTCTGCTTTTAAAATGGCTAGCTAAAAATTTATCTAACCATTTTTAGCAACTGACGAAGTCGTTGATGACAGGAGCGAAGCGACTTTTTATAATAGTAAATTTATTTAGGGCAATTTTTATTTTTAGGCGAACTAAATCCCTTTTTTACTTCTATAAGGCCAACGACTAGTAAAAATAGCCCAAATACTCTTTTTAAAATTTGAGGAGGTAAGTAGTTAGCAACGAATGATCCGCAAAGAGCACTTAAAACTCCAAATAATGCTATTGGAATTACTAATTTTAAAACTACATTTTTATTTTTTATATGTATAATAAGTGCTATTATAGTCATCGGAATAGACGATATTAAGTTAATACTTTGAGCTATCTTAGGGTCGATTCCTGCAAATAGAATTAGAGCAGGAATTAAAATAGTACCCCCACCCATTCCCATACCTCCAATTATCCCAGCAAAAAAACCAATTATAGCAAATAACATTAAAACACCATCCTTAACGCAGCAATAATCATAATTAAACCAAAAGAAATTCTTAAAAACTTACCAGTAACTTTACATAAAATTTTAGCGCCGATAATACCACCGATGATACTTCCGACCGCTACTTTAAATGTAATTCCTATATCATAAGTACCTTTAGATATATACACTACGGAACTTGCACTAGTCAAAAATATTATTATAGCGAGAGCAGTAGCATGAGATTTATGTTCTTCTACTTTTACAATATTATTTAAAATTGGAACTAGAAGAGTTCCACCTCCAGAACCAAATACACCATTAATAAAACCTGTAAATAAGCCAATAAAGGTGTTTTTTAAGCTAAATCCAAATTTATTATTTTCCACATTAATCACCTACTGATTATATTTTTTACCTAAATAGCAAATTATATTTATAAAACCAAATATTATTATTTTTACCTTAACTTAAATAAAATTTATATGAAAATAAGTTATATAAAATAAAGGTTAGATACTTAAAATAAAGGTAAAATAAACCTAGATTATAGAAGTATAAAATATATGATATAATACATTTATACAAAAAATGTAAAATCAGAGAGGAGTAAAATATGATAGATATAAATGTGAAAATAGATAAGACAGTTGATTGGCTAAGAGAAAAAGTTAAAGAAGCAAATTGTAAGGGGTTAGTAGTAGGTGTATCTGGAGGGATAGATTCAGCAGTAGTTGCGTATCTTATAAAAAAAGCATTTCCTCAAGATTCTATGGGAGTAATAATGAGTATAAAAAGTAATCCAAATGACAGAGAGGATGCTTTAAAAGTTATAAATGGATGTGATATAGAATACTTAGATTTAGATCTAACAGAAGCTCAAAATTTAGTACTAAATACAGTAACTGATAAATTAAAAGAAAAGAACTTATATAAAGAAGAATATTTAAGAATGACAGATGCAAATTTAAGAGCTAGAGTTAGAATGAGTACTGTGTATACTGTAGCTAATAATTTAGGATACTTAGTAGTAGGAACTGATAATGCAGCTGAAATACATACAGGATATTTTACTAAATATGGAGATGGAGGCGTTGATTTAGTACCTCTAGCTAATCTTACAAAGAGAGATGTATATGAATGGGCAAAGGCATTAGGGGTACACGCAGATGTTATAAATAAATCTCCATCAGCAGGACTTTGGGAAGGCCAAACTGATGAAATTGAAATGGGTACAACTTATGATATGATAGATGCAGTAGTTGAAGGAAGATTAGACGAAGTGCCTCAAAAAGATAAGGAAATTATAGAAAGATTACATAGAATAAGTGAACATAAAAGACATATAGCGCCAAAACCGCCTAAGTTCTAATTTACTAATTTAATTATTTGTGCTAAAATTTACGAGTGATAATAAAATTACTAAATATATACTAAACAAATGGGTACATACTTTAAATGTTTACCCTCAAGTAATATATATACTAATTATACGTATTAAGGAGTGGAATTATGGGACGTATAGGAAATATAATCAATAAAAAAGGTAAACAAGACGCAAAAAGAGCAAAAATATTTACTAAACATGCTAGAGCAATAGCAGTTGCAGCTAAAGAGGGTGGAGGAAACCCAGATTACAATGCAAACTTAAAGACAGCAATAGAAAAAGCTAAAGCTGATAATATGCCAAATGACAACATAGACAGAGCTATAGCAAAAGGAGCTGGAGCTGGAGCTAACGAAAATTACGAAACTATAGTTTATGAAGGATATGGACCAGGAGGAGTTGCAGTTATAGTTGAAACTTTAACTGATAATAAAAATAGAACTGCTGGAAATGTAAGATACTACTTCGATAAAAATGGTGGTAACCTAGGTACTAGTGGATGTGTATCATTCATGTTCGATAATAAAGGACAAATATTAATAGAGGCTAATGATGAAGTTTCAGAAGAAGAATTAATGGACGTAGCTTTAGAAGCAGGAGCGGAAGATTTCATAACTGAAGAAGATGGATATGAAGTAGTAACTACACCAGAAGATTTTAGTGCAGTTAGAGATGCATTACAAGCTAAAGGATATGAGTTTATATCTGCGGATGTAAAATTAATCCCTCAAACAACTGCCGAATTAACTGATGAAGCTCAATTAAAGAATATGAATAAACTAGTAGATATGCTTGAAGATGATGATGATGTTCAAAATATCTTCCATAACTGGGAAATAAACGAATAATTTACTTAGATGCTGCCTTTAAATATAAGTCTTAAGATTTATATTTTAGGCAGTATTTTTTACGCTTAAGATATTAAATTAATGAGAAAGGACATTAAAGAGGAAAAGACCCTTTATAAAAAAACTATGAACAATAAATTAAAAAATATATTATGTATAATGCTAATAATAGCACTTGGTTATTTGCAAACTGGATGCCAGTCTGTAGATAGTAATTCAAGTAACTCATCAAATCGTAATGTATCAATAAATAAAAGTGATGATGCACAAATACATTTTATAGATACGGGAAATTCAGATGCTATTTTAATTATAAAAAATGATAAAGCAGCTTTGATAGATGGTGGCGATAACGATGATGAAAAAAGAGTAGTAAATTATCTTAAAAATCAGAGTATAAAAGAATTAGAATATGTATTTGCAACGCATCCACATGCAGACCATATAGGTGGATTAGACGCAGTAGTAGATTCTATAAAAGTTAATCATTTATATGTAAGTAATGGAGATGTAGAAACTAAAAGTTATAGAGATTTCATAGAAGCTGCTGCTAATAAAGGATTATCACCGAGTGTTCCATTATTAAATAGTGAATTTAAATTAGGAAATTCACTATTTAAGGTTTTATCGGTAGCGAATACAGATGACCCTAATAATAATTCTATAGTCCTATCATATACAAATGATAATGATAAAATTTTATTAATGGGTGATGCAGAAGCAGATATTGAAAAAAATTTAAGCCCAGGAGATGTTGATTTAATAAAAATAGGCCATCATGGTTCTCATAGCAGTTCGACTAGAGAGTTTATAGAAAAAACAAATCCAGAATATGCAGTTATACTGGTTGGTGAAGATAATAAGTATGGACACCCACATAAAGAAACAATGGATTTATTAAAAGAAAAATCTATAGAAGTTCATAGAAGTGATGAATGTAAGGATATAATATTTACTTCAACAGGAAATGGACTAAAAGTAGATTGCAAAAAAGGTAGTTATAATTCAGGGAAGAATTATAAATATAATAAAAATACTACTTATAACAAAGAAAAAGTTGTAACTCAAGAAACAAATGTATCTCCGAGTATTAGTAAGGAAAATACAGAAAGTGAAAAGCAGAAAGTAAAAGATATAGCTAATGTTGATAAAGTGTATTGGAGTGCTAAAGGTAAAAAATATCATAGCGATCCAACCTGTTCAAGTATGAAAAATCCTATCTCAGGTACGATTGAAGAAAGTAAAAGATCTGCTTGTAGTGTTTGTTATTAAATTTTAAACATTCTAAAGAGCATCAAGTAAAACACTTGGTGCTCTTTATTACATTATTAAATATTAAAAATATGTAAATGATATACTATTTGCACTTAAAGCTAGAACAATATGTCTCTGAATAAAGATTGGCTTTTGGGGCACTAGAAGTTACAGCTATATTGTTAAGCGCACATACAGTACCAGCATTATGAGTACAAGTTTTAACGTTACATCCAACAAATGAACATGGTCCATTTCCTTCTGTATTATTAGTTAGATTGCTGTAATTAGCAGCATCTAAAAATGACCCACAACAAGTATGAGTACTAGTACGAGATTTTTTACCATTTATAGAAATTTTATTTGCGTAACAAGTCCCACTATCATTGTGAGAACAGTTCATTACATTACAGTTTATACTTGACATAAAAAATACCTCCTAACAAATATCTTGTTCTTTAAGGAGTATCTCCTAAAAAATAAAATTTATATCAATATTTACTATAAAAAATTAATTATTAATTTAAACTTTGTAAAAATAAGCTATGTACATAAGAACTGAGAGAATAAATTCTCTCAGTGGATTAAAGTATAAATGCATACGATTAATCAATTAAAATATTTAAATAAAGTATTAAAGTTTTCTTCATTCATTAATGCTTTAGCAACTAGAGTTGAAGCTGAAGGATATATTTTTATAGGTGGCCAGATTATAAAAAGTTCCTTCTCATAATCTGATATGGTTATCTTGTTTCCTAATAAAATTTTTTCTTCTATTTCAGCAGAGAAGTCTCTAATTTTTAAAAAATCTTCCAATTTTAACTCATGAAAAACAGAGGCTTTATGTTGAGGTTGTTTTAAAAGAAGTATATTTTGTTTAAACTCTAAGAAGTCAAGTCTATCGGATATTAATCTAACATATGCACTCATTACATCACCTCCAAATAAAAAAATTAAATGATAACATATAATATGTATAAAATTTGTAAAATGGGATAAAAATCCAAATATAAAAATTACTAAAAAATTCCTAAATTTTATAAAAAATTTATCAAGGATAAAAGTCTATGTAGAAGGAGGTATTTTTATGTTTGAAAGAAAAGACCCATTTGATTGGAAAGCACCAGCATTAATATTGCTAGGAGTAGTTGTTTTAAGTGGCGGAATTTACTTAGGAGTAAAAACTAGAGATACAGGAGATAAGATAGCTAATGCTGACAAAAAAATTGAAAAAACTGTAGAAAAGGAAAGTAAAGAAGTATTTCAATTAAGTAAGGATTGTGAAGTTTGGGTGCATAAAAAAAATGGAGATGGGAGTGATTCAGATACAGCACCTATTATGATAGGAACTATAGATAAAGCGTTACTAAATAAAAGTGAAACAGAAATAAGAGATTACTTAAAAGAAAAATACCCAGAGAGACATGTGGAAAGTTTAAGTAAATATGAAATTATATTGTCTGAATCATCGTCATCAAATGATGCAGACACCAAATTAGATCCAGCTAAGTTTAATAAATACACTTTAGAGACAGAAGATGAATTTATAGTATTATATAAATATGATAAAGAAGGTAAAAAAGAGCTTGTAGAGAAAACAGATATAAGTATAGGTGCATTACCTAAGAAAGTTCAAGATGAGATTAAAAAAGGAATAATACTAAACTCAGAAGATGAAGCGTATACAAGATTAGAAGAGTTTGGAAGTTAATAACATTAAAACAACCCCTTAGGTGAGGTTGTTTTTTGTTGTATATAGAATCTTATGATATAATATATTAGAACATAAGTTTTATATGGACGGTAAAGTTTTAACAGGAGGAATATAAAATTGATAATATTAGGCATAGACCCAGGAATAGCAATAGTTGGGTTTGGGATAATAGAGTATAAGAATTCTAAGTTTAGGGTAATAGACTATGGTGCAGTTACGACACCTGCAGGTATGGATATTTTAAAACGCTTAGAACTTGTTTATAAAGGAATTGATCTTATAATAAAAAAATACAATGTGGACGAAGTCGGAATAGAAGAGCTGTTCTTTAATAAAAATGTAAAAACAGCAATAACAGTAGCTCAAGCTAGAGGAGTTACAATGCTTGCATGTGCACATAACGATAAACCTGTTTATGAGTATACTCCACTTCAAGTAAAGCAGGGTGTTGTAGGTTATGGTAGAGCTCAAAAAGCTCAAGTACAACAAATGGTAACATCATTTTTAAATTTAAAGCAAGTACCAAAACCAGATGACGTAGCAGATGCACTAGCTGTAGCTATATGTCATGCTCATGCTAATAAATTAGAGAAAACTCTTAAAAATATAGGGGGTAAATATGTATAGTTATATAAAAGGAACTATTGAAGAAATATATTTAGATAGTATAGTAATAGAAAATAATAATATAGGATATAAAATAAATGCGTCATCAAATACAATTAAAGATTTACAAATGGGAAAGATGGCAAAAATATATACTAAGTTAATTGTTAGAGAAGATGATATGAGCCTTTGTGGATTTTCTACAAAAGAAGAAATGCAAATGTTTGAACTACTAACTTCTGTTTCAAAAATAGGTCCTAAGGTAGGCTTAGGAATTTTATCTTTTGGTACTCCAGGTCAGTTAGGTGCTTACATATTAAGTGAAGATATTGTTAAGTTATCTAAAGCACCTGGTGTAGGTAAAAAAACAGCGGAAAGAATAGTGTTAGAATTAAAAGATAAAATAGATAAAAATAATATTGAATTTGAACCTACACTGCTTACACAGGCTCCTATAGCTGTATCGAAAGATGAAGCAGTAGATGCTTTATTAGCACTTGGTTATTCTTCACAAGAAGCTAAAGAGGCAGTAGATAAGTGTAAAAAAGATGGATTAAACACAGAAGATATAATAAAGAAGTCTTTAACATATATAATGAGTAAATCTTTAAGGTAAATTAATAATGCAAACTTATAGAAGGGGGAACATAGATGTTCGATTTTGAAGATGAAAATAGAATAATTACATCTACAATGAAAAACGAAGATGTTGATATAGAAAATAGTCTAAGACCTAAATCACTAGATGATTACTTAGGACAAGAAAAAGCTAAAGAACAATTAAAAATATTTATCGAAGCGGCGAAATCAAGGAATGAACAATTAGATCATGTCCTTTTATACGGTCCTCCAGGACTTGGTAAAACAACATTATCAAATATAATAGCTAATGAAATGGGTGTTAATTTAAGAATTACTTCAGGGCCTGCTATTGAAAGAGCAGGAGACCTGGCGGCAATACTTACTAATTTAAATGAAAATGACGTTTTATTTATAGATGAAATACATCGTATAAATAGAACTGTAGAAGAAGTTTTATATCCAGCTATGGAAGATTTTTGTTTGGATATAATAATAGGTAAAGGACCTTCAGCAAGAAGTATAAGATTAGATTTACCTAAGTTTACATTAATAGGTGCAACTACTAGAGCTGGTATGCTTACAAATCCATTAAGAGATAGATTTGGAGTGATTTGCAAGCTAGATTATTATACAGTTGATGAACTAGCTCAAATAGTAATCAGGTCTGCAGAGATACTAGGAGCAAACATAGAAGTAGGTGGAGCTACAGAGATTGCTAGAAGGTCTAGAGGAACACCAAGGATAGCTAATAGATTGTTAAAAAGAGTCAGAGATTATGCACAAGTAAGAGCTGATGGAGATATAACAGATGATGTGGCACAAAAGGCTTTAGAACTTCTAGGTGTAGACAACTTAGGATTAGACTATGTAGATGAAAAATTATTAATGACTATCATAGAAAAGTTTAGAGGTGGTCCTGTTGGATTAGATACTCTAGCGGCTTCAATAGGTGAAGATAGAAATACTATAGAAGATGTTTATGAACCATATTTATTACAATTAGGATTTATAAACAGAGGACCTAGAGGTAGAATTGCTATGCCATTAGCATATGAACATTTAAATATACCGTATCCAAGCAAGTAATAAAATAAAATAGATAAGTCCAGTTTTTATATAATATTCAAATAAGAAGAGTTTCTAACTATGTATGTAAATAAGCATATTTGTATAGAAAAAACACTTATTTTTTGTTATCATGGTAACTGTATAAAATTTTGGAAAGGAAGTTGAAAATTGAAGACGAGTGACTTTTACTTTGACCTACCAGAAGAATTAATTGCTCAAGTTCC
Organism: Romboutsia lituseburensis; assembly: GCF_024723825.1. Lineage (NCBI taxonomy): Bacteria > Bacillati > Bacillota > Clostridia > Peptostreptococcales > Peptostreptococcaceae > Romboutsia > Romboutsia lituseburensis. The sequence goes on along the minus strand of NZ_JANQBQ010000001.1, from coordinate 1,927,409 downwards.
TATAAAAGATAGATCTAGTTCTAAATTAATGGTACTAGACAAGGAAACAGGAGAAATAGAGCATAAAATTTTCAAAGATGTAATAAATTATTTAAATCCAGGAGACTGTTTAGTTCTTAATAATACTAGAGTAATACCAGCTAGATTGATCGGAGAGAAACTAGATACTGGAGGAAAGATAGAATTTTTACTGTTAAAAAGAACAGAAGAAGATACTTGGCAAGCATTAGTTAAGCCAGGTAAAAGAGCTAAAATAGGAACTAAGTTTTCATTTGGTAATGGAAAGCTTATAGGAGAAGTAGTTGGATTAGCAGAAGAAGGGTCTAGAATAATCAAGTTCCATTATGAAGGAATATTTGAAGAAGTTTTAGATGAATTAGGAAATATGCCTCTACCTCCATATATAACAGAGAGATTAGAAGAAAGAGAAAGATATCAAACTGTATATTCTAAACATAATGGTTCAGCAGCAGCACCGACTGCAGGGTTACACTTTACAGAAGAGTTATTAAATCAAATAAAAGCAAAAGGTGTTGATATTGCCTTTGTAACTTTACATGTTGGTTTAGGTACTTTTAGACCAGTTAAAGTTGACGATGTTTTAAACCATGAAATGCATTCAGAATATTATGTGGTTGATAAAGAAGCAAGTGAAAAAATAAATAAAGCGAAAGCTAATGGAAATAAAGTTATATGCGTAGGTACTACTAGTTGTAGAACAGTAGAATCAGCAAGCAATGAAGATGGATCTATAAATGAATGTAGTGGTTGGACAAATATATTTATTTATCCAGGATATAAGTTTAAAGTAGTAGATAAACTTATAACTAACTTCCATCTGCCTGAATCTACATTAATAATGCTAGTAAGTGCCCTTTGTTCAAAAGAAAGTACACTTAATGCATATGATGTTGCAGTACAAGAAAGATACAGATTTTTCAGTTTTGGAGATGCTATGATTATAAAATAGGGGGAAATAATGAAAAATTTAGATAAAAATAATTTATCATTAAGAATAGCGTATATATTTGAATCTATTTTAGCAATGGTAGTTTTAATTGCTGTATTTTTAGGGACTATAGATGTCCTAAGGATGATATGGAAAGCTTATATAGTCGAGTTTCAAACTCCAGTACAATATAGTCAGCTTAATGACCTATTAGGTCAAATACTACTGCTAGTAATAGGTGTAGAGTTGGTTGTTATGCTATCTCTTCATCTTCCTGGTGCATTAATAGAAGTTTTATTATATGCCATAGCAAGAAAAATGTTATTGCTTCCAAAAAGCGAAGGTATGGCGGATGTTTTAATAGGAGTAATAGCAATAGCTGGAATATTTGCAATACGAAAATATTTAGTAAGTAACGATAATAGCAATATTAATGTCACGAGCATTCATTATGAAGAATGCGAAGAAGGACAAAGTTGTGAAGAATGTGAAGCTTGTAGAGAGAAAAAACTACAAGCAGAAAAATTAAAACATTAAAAACAAGGAGACAAAACATGAGTGCAATAAGATATGAACTTATAAAAACATGTAAACAAAGTGGAGCTAGACTAGGTAGATTACACACTCCACATGGAGTTATAGAAACTCCTATATTTATGCCTGTTGGGACTCAAGCAACAGTAAAGTCAATGACTCCAGAAGAACTTAAGGAAATAGGTTCTCAAATAATATTAAGTAATACGTATCACTTATATATGAGACCGGGGCATGATTTAGTTAAAGAAGCTGGCGGACTTCATAAATTTATGAATTGGGATAAACCAATACTTACAGATAGTGGAGGTTTCCAAGTATTCAGTCTAGGGCCACTTAGAAAAATAACTGAAGAAGGTGTACATTTTAGATCTCATATAGATGGATCTAAACATTTTATAAGTCCAGAAAAAGCTATGGAAATACAAAATGCTTTAGGATCAGATATAATGATGGCATTTGATGAATGTGCTCCATATCCTGCAGATAGAGAATATGTTAAAAACTCTTTAGAAAGAACTACTAGATGGTTAAAAAGATGCAAAGAAGCACATACAAACACTGAAAAACAAGCATTATTTGGTATAATACAAGGTGGTATGTACAAAGACTTAAGAGAGCAATCAGCTAAAGAAATCTTAGAATTAGATTTACCTGGATATGCAGTAGGTGGACTTAGTGTTGGTGAGCCTAAGGAGTTAATGTATGAAGTATTAGATTATACAGTGCCTTTAATGCCAGAAAATAAGCCAAGATATTTAATGGGAGTAGGAAGTCCTGACGATTTACTTGAAGGTGTTATAAGAGGAATAGATATGTTTGACTGTGTACTTCCGACTCGTATAGCTAGAAATGGTACAGCTATGACAAGTGTTGGTAAAATTGTAGTCAGAAATGCTTCATATGCTAGAGATTTTGGTCCATTAGATCCAAATTGTGATTGCTACTGTTGTAGAAATTACTCTAGAGCATATATCAGACACTTAGTAAAAGCTAATGAAATATTAGCATCAAGACTTATAACTACACATAACTTACACTTCTTATTAAACTTAATGAAGCAAGTAAGAGAAGCTATAATGGAAGATAGGTTATTAGATTTTAAAGAAGAGTTCTTTAAAGCTTATGGGTACACAAAGTAATATTTAATATAAAAGGGACTGATAAAAATAAAATTTATTAGAGAAATAAATTAATTTAAGGTCCCTTTTCAAAATATATAGAATAAATCAATCAATAACTTTATAATATTTATTAGAGCAATAATTTAGACAACTTACACTATTAATTATAATCGTTTTAATATATAATGATTATAGCGTAGTGTAATACATAAACTATAATTTGAAGGAGTGAAAACCATGGGATCAACTCAACAGATGATAATGGGAATATTAATGTGGGTAGCAGTATTTGCTGTATTCTACTTCTTATTAATAAGACCTCAAAAGAAAAAAGAAAAGCAATTAAAAGAAATGAGAGAGACTTTATCAGTTGGAGATAAAGTTAGCACTATAGGTGGAATAATAGCTACAGTTGCAAAAGTTGAAGAAGATCATGTTGTATTAGAATTAGGTCCAAACAGAAATAAAGTTCCATTTGAAAAATGGGCTATAGGAACTGTTGAACCAAAGAAAAAATCAGAATAAGAATTTGGAATTTAGATACCTCCCCTTGAATATATATTGTATAAGGGGAGGTGTTTTTATGGAAAAATCTAATCATATTCTAAAAGGGCTAGGATATGCATACATATTAACTTTAGTAACACTATTAATTTATAATTTAATATTGACATTTACTAGTGTATCAGGAAGCAGTATTGCGATGGCTTCATCATTTATAACAACAATATCATCAGCTTTTGGAGGATTTTATGCCTCTAAACATATAAAAGAAAAAGGTCTTATATACGGACTTTTAGTTGGTTTAATGTACATAGTATGCCTTATATTAATAGTATTTTTAGCTAAAGATCAATTTGCTTTCGAAATTGACATGCTATATAAAGTGTTACTAGTATCTCTGTCAGGAGGTATAGGTGGAGTTTTAGGTGTAAACTTTAAATAGAAGTTTTCCATATTGATTTTTTGTGATATAATCAATATGGAAAATTTAAGTAGGAGGTAGTTGAAATGGAAAAAAAGCATATTAAAACTTTATCTAAAGCTACTTTAAAGAATAGTGCTGCAAAAGGTGGATGTGGAGAATGTCAAACATCTTGCCAATCAGCTTGTAAAACTTCTTGTACAGTTGCAAACCAAGAGTGTGAAAGATAATAAAATTTTAATACACTATAGGGTAAGACTCCATAATTATGGAGTCTTATTTTATTTTTAGTAAAAAGGTTGATTTGTTGATGACATCAAAAAATTCTATATTGATAAAATTGTAATAATATTAGTATATATACGAACTAATTAGAAAATACAGATATTAAATATATTCAACGTCATGTATATTATCTTAAAATATGATATAATCTAGATAATATTAAGACTTTGGAGGAGATATTATGAAAATTAAGTTAGGAACTATACTTGGCTCAGTTATATTAATATCAGCTGGGCTTATAGTTATAGAAAAATTTAAAATAGATAAAATGCTACATGCTAATTCATTTATAGAAGAACAAGTTCAAAATGTTAGCAACTTAGTTGATAATAATAAAGACATATTAAGTTCAGTTAAATTGGACAAAGTAGGGGAAGCTGTATCTTCAGTAGGAAATAATGTAACGGAAATGTTTGAGCAAGTTGATTTTAATAAAGTTGGAAATTTAATTATTGAAAAAAAAGATGCATTATTAGAATTTACAGGTGAAAAAATAAATGGTTTAGAAAAATTAATAGAAATACCAATGAAGGAAATACAAAAAAACATATAAAATTAAATAAGGTTGCCTTAATTGGCAACCTTATTTAATTTTATTTGCCTATACTTTATTAAAGTTATATAATGAAGAATAGAGTTAAAATACAATTTGGGAAAATTGTCAATATAGATGGAGCAATTTGATATTAGGAGGACATATATATGAGTATGATACATAAGTTTTCAATGAACGGATACAATATAGTACTAGATGTAAATGGAGGGGCAGTTCATGTAGTTGATGAAGTAGCTTATAATTTAGTAGATTACTATAAAGAAAATACAAAAGAGGAAATATTAAATATACTAGGAGCACAATACTCAAAAGAACAAATAACAGAAGCATATGAGGAAATAGAGACTTTAGAAAACGAAGGTCTTTTATATACAGAAGATAATTATCAGTTTCATCCAAGCTTTGTAGATAGAAAAAAAGTTGTAAAAGCTTTATGTCTACATGTAGCTCATGACTGTAATTTAAAATGTAAATACTGCTTTGCTGCTCAAGGAGATTTTGGTGGAGCTAAAGAATTAATGAGCTTCGAAGTTGGTAAAAAAGCTATCGACTATTTAATAGCTAACTCAGGAAACAGAAGAAACTTAGAAATAGATTTCTTTGGTGGAGAGCCTTTAATGAACTTTGATGTTGTTAAACAATTAGTTGAGTACGGAAGAAGTGTAGAAAAGGAAAATAACAAGAATATAAGATTTACAATAACAACTAATGGAATATTATTAGATGATGAGAAGATAGAGTACATAAATGAAAATATGCACAATGTTGTATTAAGTTTAGATGGAAGAAAAGAAGTAAATGATAACATGAGACCAACATTAAATGATAAAGGTAGTCATGATATAATATTACCTAAGTTCAAAAAACTAGTAGAAAATAGACCTAAGGACAAATATTATTACATAAGAGGTACTTTTACAAGAGATAACCTAGATTTCTCTAAAGATGTTATGCATTTTGCAAACGAAGGATTTAAACTTACGTCAGTAGAGCCAGTTGTAGGTGAAGAATCTAATCCATATGCACTTAGAGAAGAAGATATGCCTAGAGTATTTGAAGAATATGAAAAGCTAGCTGTTGAGTATGCTGACATGAAAGTAAAAGGGGATGACTTTAAGTTCTTCCACTTTATGATAGATTTAAACCAAGGTCCATGTGTAATAAAAAGAATAACAGGATGTGGTGCAGGTAATGAATACTTATCAATAACTCCAGAAGGAGATATATATCCATGTCATCAATTTGTTGGAAATGAAGAATATAAAATGGCTAATATATTAGATGAAGAGATAGTATTCCCAGAAGACTTAACAGAAAGCTTCAGAAATGCACATGTGTATAGTAAAGAAGACTGTAAAAAATGTTGGAATAAATTCTACTGTTCTGGTGGATGTCATGCAAATGCAACTAATTTTAATGGAGATGTAATGAAACCATATGAACTTGGTTGTGAAATGCAAAAGAAACGTACAGAATGTTCAATAATGATACAAGCAAAATTATTATTAGAAGGTGAATAAAATGATAAAAGGGTATCAAGGTACAGAACCGAAAATTGATGAGTCTGTGTTTATAGCAGAAAGTGCAGATGTTGTAGGTAAGGTTACAATAGAAAAAAATGCAAATATATGGTATAACGTAGTTATAAGAGCAGATGAAAATACTGTTACAATAGGGGAAAATACAAATATACAAGATGGAAGTGTAATTCATATATGTAAAGACCATCCTACTGTAGTTGGAAAAAATGTAACTGTTGGACATAAAGCATTAATACATGGATGTACAATAGGAGATAATACTTTAATAGGTATGGGATCAATAGTATTAGATGGAGCTGAAATAGGAGAGTACACTTTACTAGGTGCGGGAAGTTTAGTTCCTCCAGGCAAAAAAATACCATCAGGTGTATTAGCTTTTGGATCTCCAGCTCAAGTAGTAAGAGAGTTAAATGAAAAAGAAAAAGAAAATCTTGTGAATTCTGCTTTAAAATATGTAGAAACTGCAAATAATCATAAATAGTAGTAAAATTAAAAGGGCAATCTTAATATTGCCCTTTTTTTAAATAATATAAAATTGTAAATTTTATTTATATAACATAAAGCGGAGTTGATAAAAATGAGAGTAAGTTACAAGGACTTAAGAAGATATAAAGAGATAGTTCATATATTAATAAAATACGGATTTTCATTTATAGTAGAAAAATTAAACATAGAGGGCGTAGCTTATAGAATACCAATAACAAATCCATCTGATGAAATAAAGAATATGTCAACAGGTGAGAAGATAAGAAGAGCAATAGAAGAACTAGGACCTACTTATATAAAATTAGGTCAAATTCTTAGCACAAGAAAAGATTTATTAGATCAAGATATTATAGATGAATTAAGTAAACTTAGAGATAATGTAGAGCCGTATGATACAAATATAGCAAAAGAAATATTTAAGCATGAAGTAGGATTAGATATAGAAAAAGTATTTGTAGATTTTAATGATAAGCCTTTAGCCGCAGCATCAATTGGACAAGCATATGAAGCTAAGTTACAAACTGGTGAGTCAGTTATTGTAAAAATTCAAAGGCCTAATATTGAAGAAACAATAAAATCAGATTTAGAAATACTAAAGACCATGGCAGTAGCATTAAAAGATTTTAATAAGGATATAGAAGTTGACCTAATACAGATAGTTGAAGAATTTCAAACACAATTACTTAGAGAGCTTGACTATAATTTTGAAGCCATAAATGCTATAAAATTCAGAAAAATATTTAGAGATAGCAGTGAAGTATACATTCCAGAAATATACAGTAAATATAGTACTAAACGTGTATTAGTAATGGAAAAGATTAATGGAGTTAAATTAAGTGATATAAAGAAAATTAGAAGTAATGGATGGAATACCAAAAACATTAGTGATATAGGTGTAAGATCTTTATTTAAACAAATTTTCGAACATGGATTTTTTCATGCAGATCCTCACCCAGGTAATATATTTGTATTAGGAGAAAATAAAATCTCATATATTGATTTTGGGATGATAGGTATAGTAGATAAAAAAACCTTAAACTTATTAAATGAAGTAGCTATAGCAGTTATCGAAAAAAATGTAGATCGAGTAATTTATATTTTAATGGAAATGGATGCATTAAACACAGAAATTGATATAAGTGGACTTAGACAAGATCTATTATATCTAATGCATTATTATTATGATGTTCCGATAGAAAAAATTAGTATTGGAGACATAATGAATGAAGTATTTAGATTTTTTAGAAAGTATAAAGTATCAATTCCTTCTCAATTGGCAACGTTAGCTAAAACTGTAATAACTCTAGAAGGAACAGGCAGAGAATTAAATCCGGCTTTTTCAGTTTCATCAATAGGAAAAGAATTTATGAAATATTATTATGTGAATAAATTTAATCCGCAAAGAGTGTTCATGAATACAAAGCATGCTACAGAAGAAATGATTTTAGATATTAAAACTTTACCAAAGCAAATGAGGGGTATACTTAGAAATATAGAAAAAAATAATATCAAAATTCAAATAGACGATGTTAAATTTGAGTCATTAGAAAGAAGAATAACTGATTTAACTACTCAAATATCTTTAAGTTTGGTATTAGCATCTATAGTTGTAGGTTCATCGTTAATAATAGCATCGCCAAATATAAATGGAAACAGTTGGATAAGATTTACAGCTTTATCTGGGTTCTTTATATCTTTTATAATAGGACTACTGTTAGTAATTAAGATATTTAGATCGCAGTATAGGAAGAAATAGAGGTGAAAAAGTTGAAATTTAATAAAAAATGGACATTAAAACACATGGGGAATGTAAAAACAGACGAACTAAGTAATAAGCTAAAAATTTCCCCGGAAATTAGTCAAATATTGAAAAATAGAAAAATAGAAAATGAAAAAGATGCCGAAATATTTATGAATCCATCGTTAGATTATCTTAGAGATCCTTTCTTAATGAAAGATATGAAAAAATCTGTAGAGAGAATAAATACAGCAATTGAAAATAAAGAAAGAATATGGATATATGGAGACTATGACGTAGATGGAGTTTCTTCAACATCTATATTATGTATATACTTTGATTCTATAAACTATCCAATTAATTATTACATACCAAATAGATTAGAAGAAGGATATGGAATAAATGAAGAGGCTATAAAAAACATATACTCACAAGGGTGCGATCTTATGATAAGCGTGGACTGCGGTATTACATCTGTTAAAGAAGTTGACTTAGCAAATCAATTAGGGATTGATGTTATAATAACAGATCACCATGAATGCCAAAGTGAAATACCTAATGCATATGCTGTAATAAATCAAAAACAAGATGATTGTGATTATCCGTTTGATATGTTATGTGGGTGTGGTGTAGCTTTCAAACTTATTCAAGCACTTACTCCAAAAGAAGAATTTAAAACTAGCTTATATAACTACCTAGAGATAGTAACGCTAGCTACAATTTGTGATATAGTTCCATTAGTAGATGAAAATAGAATTATTGTAAAAAATGGTTTAAAACTTATGTCAGAAGGTAAAAATATAGGATTAAAAGAGCTTATAAAAGTTTGTGGAGTAGAAAGTGACAAAATAGGATCTTCGCATATAGGGTTTGCTATAGGGCCAAGAATAAATGCATCAGGTAGATTAGGTTATTCAAAGTTAGGGGTTGAATTGTTTACCACAAAATCACCTGAAAAAGCTAAAGAAATAGCTAATATACTAGAAGAAAAAAATAATGAAAGACAATTAATAGAAGCTAAGATGTATCAAGAAGCAGAAGCTATCATAGAATCTAATGAAAGATATAAAAATGATAAAGTCTTAGTTATAGCTAAAGAAGGGTGGCAACATGGAATAATAGGCATCGTTGCATCTAAATTAACAGAAAAGTATTATAAGCCAACAATATTATTAACTATAGAAGGTGGAGAAGCTACTGGTTCAGCAAGATCTATAAAAGGATTTAGTATATTTGATGCGCTAGTTAGGTGTAAAGACTTATTAAATAAATTTGGAGGTCATGAGCAAGCTGCAGGCCTAGGATTGGACTCTGATAAGGTAGAACAACTTTCAATACAAGTAAATAAGTTTGCTCAATACGAATTAAGTGAAGAGGATTTAATTGAAAATATAAAAGTTGAGTTTGAGTTAGAAGAACATGCAATAAATTTAGAGTTAGTAGAAGAACTTCATAAATTAGAACCATTTGGATTAAGTAATCCTAATCCTAGATTTATAGTTCGAGATGCAATACTTAAAAATATAATGGCTATAGGTAAAAACAAACAGCATCTGAAGTTTACTATAGAAAAAGAAAAATCATATGATTGTATAGGATTTAATATGGCATATTTAAAAGGTGGATTTAATCCAGGTGATAAAGTAGATGTTCTATTTCAACTAGATGAAAATAATTTTATGGGCAATCGTAGTGTCCAATTTTTACTAAAAGATATGAGGTTATCACATCCTAAAAACACAAGTTTAAATGAGGATTCAATAGAATTATTTGAAAAAATTATCCCTGATATAGAGAACTTATACAAATTTAGTGATGTGAATGAAGAAGTTATTTGTAACAAAATGAATGCATCAAATATAGAGGAAGCCTTAAATGGAAATAAAAATATAAATATATTCGAACATATAACTAAGAATACTTTAATTATAGCAAATACAGTTAATGGATTTTATAATGCATTATCAGATATATCATTAGTTGATGAGGCAATTTGTGGAGAATTTGAAGTCAGTTATAATAATTTTACTAGTAATAATGATAAACTACAACTTATATTTTCTCCAAATATTGATAAAATAGACATAAAAAGATATAATAATATTATTCTTTATGATTATTTGTATAATAAAGGCGATTATTCGTATTTATGCACGAACACGAATAATGAAACTTCAATTATCAAATATTATAGCCAAACGGATTTAATTTATTTAAATAATATTGTAAATAACTTAGTTTCAGATCGAGAAGAGTTCATTTCAGTATATAAGATAGTTTTAAGTCAAAAAAATATAGAAATCAATTTAAAGGACATAAAAAAGGTATTTAATATGATACCTCTAAAGCTATTTGCAATAATAAAAGTATTTAAAGAATTGTCATTACTAGATTTTGGATTTAAACATGATGAAATATTAAATACAAAATCTATTTATATAAATATACTACCAAAACCAAATAAAAAGCTAAACTTAGATGAAAGTAAGATACTTAAAAACTTGAAAGAGTTGAGCAAAGAATACAAAGAAAGCTATTAGGAGGAGTCCAAAAAATGGATTTAAGAAAAGTAATAAGAGAAGTAGAAAATTTCCCAAAAGAAGGTATAAACTTCAAAGACATAACAACATTAATGCAAGATGGAGAAGCTTTTAAATTTACAATAGATGAATTTATAAATGATTTAAAAGATAAAAATGTAGATGTAATAGTAGGGCCAGAGGCAAGAGGATTCTTAATGGGTACACCTGTTGCTTATGGAATGGGAATAGGATTTGTTCCTGTTAGAAAGCCTGGAAAATTACCTCATGAAGTAGAAAGCTATAGCTACGGATTAGAATATGGAACTGATACACTAGAAATACACAAAGATGCTATAAAGCCAGGTCAAAGAGTTGCGATAGTAGATGATTTATTAGCAACTGGTGGAACTATGGAAGCTGCTGCTAAGCTTATAGAAAATTTAGGTGGAGAAGTTGTTTCTATGCAATTCTTAATAGAGCTAGAGTTTTTAAATGGAAGAGATAAATTAACTCAATATAATGTTAATTCTCTAATCAAATACTAATAATATATAAATAGTTGGTATCATACCAACTATTTTAGTATAACGAAAAGAGAAGTTTAGATATATAATTAACGCAGAAATGCGAATTTCATACTTAAAATAGGTGGTATTATGCATGATAAACAATTACAAGAACTAATTGATAAAATAAAAAGTTATGCACCTAATGCAGATGTTAGTTTAGTGGAAAAAGCTTATTACTTTGGAAAAAGTGCTCATGAAGGACAGTTTAGAAAATCAGGGGAACCTTATTTTATACATCCAATAGCTGTTGCTAATATACTTAGTGACATGGAACTTGATATAGAAACTATAGTAGCGGGACTTTTACACGATGTTGTTGAAGATACGGATTATACATATGAAGATATAGAAAGAGAGTTCTCACAAGAAGTAGCTAACTTAGTAGATGGGGTAACAAAACTTGGACAAATTAAGTATCAATCAAAAGAGGAAACACAAGCTGAAAATCTAAGAAAAATGTTTCTAGCAATGGCTAAGGATATAAGAGTTATACTTATAAAATTAGCAGATAGATTACATAATATGAGGACTTTAAAATTTATGCCTCCTGAAAAGGCTAAGGCTAAAGCTAAAGAAACTCTGGAAATTTATGGTGGAATAGCGAATAGATTAGGTATATCTATGATAAAGTGGGAGTTAGAAGACTTAGCTTTAAGATATATAGATCCAGAAGGATACTATGATTTAGTTGAAAAAGTAGCTAAAAAAAGAAGTCAGAGAGAAGCATACATTGAAAATGTACTTAAAATGCTTGATGAAAAGCTAAAAAGTGTTAATATTTCATACAATGTATATGGTAGACCGAAACATTTTTACAGTATATATAGCAAGATGAATAATAAGCATAAAAGCTTTGAAGAAATCTATGACTTAACTGCAGTTAGAATAATAGTAGATACTGTAAAAGATTGTTATGCCGTACTTGGAATGGTACATACATTATGGAAGCCTATCCCTGGTCGTTTTAAAGACTATATAGCAATGCCTAAACCAAATATGTATCAAAGTTTACATACAACGGTTATAGGTCCAGATGGAGATCCTGTAGAAATTCAAATAAGAACTAAAGAAATGCATAGAATAGCTGAATACGGAATAGCAGCTCACTGGAAATACAAAGAAGGTAAATCAGCTGAAGGCAGTAAACAAAATATAGAAGAAAAGCTTAAATGGCTAAGACAAATGATGGAATGGGAAAAAGACTTAAAAGACCCACAAGAGTTTTTAGATGCACTTAAAGAAGATGTATTTAGTAGCCAAGTTTATGTATTTACTCCAAGGGGAGATGTTATAGAACTTCCTGCAGGTGCAACACCTATAGATTTTGCTTATAGAGTTCACACTAATGTAGGTAACAAGTGTGTTGGAGCTAAAATTGATGGAAGAATAGTAACTATTGATTATAAACTTCAAAATGGGAATATAGTTGAAATATTGACTTCAGCTAATTCAAATGGACCAAGTAGAGACTGGTTAAGTATAGTTAAAACTCCAAATGCCAAAAGTAGAATAAGACAATGGTTTAAAAAAGAGAGAAGAGAAGAAAATATAGAACGTGGAAGCTTAATATTAGAAAGAGAATTTAAGAAATATAGCTTACCAACCAAAGATCCGTCTATAGATAAATATATGCAACATATTGCTAAAACCTTTAATCAACCAAGCGTAGAAGATTTAGTTGCTACAATTGGATATGGTGGTATAATGGCATCGCAAGTAGTTTCTAAGGTTAGAGAACTTTATGAAAAAGAAGCTAAAAAAATACAAAAAGATCAATTAGCAAATCAGCCAGAAGACTTTAAAAATCATAATTTAAGTGATCAAGAGTATAAGAAAAAAAGAAAAAATAATTCTCAAGGAATAGTTGTAAAAGGATTAGACAATATATTAGTTAGATTTGCTAAATGTTGTAATCCTCTTCCAGGAGATCATATTGTTGGATATGTTACTAAAGGTAGAGGTGTTGCTATACATAGAGCGGATTGTCCAAATGCAAACAGCAATGGTGATTTCTTCCAAAATAGATTGCTTGAAGTTTCATGGAGTGATGCCAATAAGTCTAAATTTGAAGCAGAAATTCAAATAAGAGCAGTTGACAGAAAAGGTATAATAAATGATATAACTCATATGGTGGCAATAGACAAGGTGAGTTTAAATGGTATAAATGCTAGAAAAGGAAAAGATAGCATAGTAAGTGTTAATTTATTAGTTGAAGTTAACAACATAGATGAACTAACACTATTAATGAAAAAAATAAAATCTATACCAGGTGTAGAAGATATATATAGAGTAATAAATTAGGAGGTAAGATATGAGAGCAGTAGTTCAAAGAGTATCTTCTTCTAAAGTTACAGTAGATGAAAATGTAACTGGAGAAATAAGTAAAGGATTACTTGTTTTGTTAGGAGTAACTCATGAAGATACATCTAAAGATGTAGATTATATGATAGATAAAATTTTAAATCTAAGAATTTTTGAAGATGATAATGAGAAGATGAATTTATCTTTAAAAGATGTAGGTGGAGAACTATTAGTAGTATCTCAATTTACTTTATATGGTGATTGTAGAAAAGGAAAAAGACCAAGTTTCTCAAATGCTGCAAGACCAGATGTAGCTATACCTTTATATGAAGAATTTATAAAAAAGGCTAAAGAGCAAGATGTAGTAGTGGGTACAGGAGAGTTTGGTGCTCATATGATGGTAGATTTAACTAATGATGGCCCAGTTACGATACTGTTAGAATCAAATAAAAGTTTCTAAGGGGGATTTAAAATGAATATAGAGAAGTTTGTTGAACCGAATTTTGGTGAGAATATATATGTTTTAAGTGACGATGAAAGTAAAAAATGTGCTGTAATAGATCCTGGTTTAGGTGCAAATGTAGAGTCAAAAGTTTTAAGTTATATAAAAAACAATAACTTGATTTTAGAATATATAATACTTACTCACGGTCATGGTGATCACATAGGTGCGGTTAAATATATAAAAGAAAAAACTAATGCAAAAGTGATTGCTCATCATGATGAAAAAGAATTACTTTTAGATAAAAAGAAAAATTTAAGTAATATGATGCATTGCGGACCTCAAGAGCTTGATGCAGATATATACGTTAAAGATAAGGATAAATTAGAATTAGGAAAATTAAAATTAACATTTCTACATACTCCAGGTCATACTAAAGGATGTATGTGTATAAGAGTAGGAAATGAAATGTTTACAGGAGATACTTTATTTGCTGGAAGTATAGGAAGAACGGATTTATATGGCGGTGATTATAAGCAAATAGAAAAATCACTTAAAAAATTATCAAAATATGAAGATAATGTAGTAATATATCCTGGTCATGGTCCTCACTCTACACTAGGTGTAGAAAAAATGACTAATCCATATATGAGCAGATAATATAAGATATTACTTACTGCTCCTAGTTAACATGTTACTACTATAAAAAAGGAGCAAAATTATGATAGGTGTAATTTTAAAAGGACATGATTATAAATATGAAGTAGCTGAGTTGATAAAATTATTTACTACTACCTTCGAATTTATAGAAGAAAAAAGTTTTGGTAGGATGTTAGAAAATGTACTTTATATTTACAATGATAATATAATTGCTAAAACTAAGTACTATGAAAACTATGAATTAAAATTTGAATTTGCTGACCATGTTAAAATAGATGGTTTAAGTGAACAAGAAATAAAAAAAGTTACGAAAGAGTGCATCAAAAGAAGTATGTTTAAGGTATTACAAAATAGACTACATACTTATGTTCCTTGGGGTATACTTACTGGAATTAGACCAGTTAAAATTGTTCACACTTTATTAGATGAACAAAAATGTGATGAAGAAATAAGAGAAATTCTTAAAGAAAAGTATTTTATAATGGATGAAAAAATAGATTTAGCATTAGAAATAGCTAAAAGAGAAAGAATATTTATTTATCCTATAGATAAAAATAAAATTTCTTTATATGTAGGAATTCCATTTTGTCCAACTAGATGTTATTATTGCTCATTCCCTGCGAATCCTTTAAAGCAATTTGGGCATTTAAGAAAAGAATACGTAGAGAAGTTAATAATAGAAATAAAAGGTATGGCAAAAATACTTAAAGACACTAATAAAGAAATAGAAACTTTATATATTGGAGGCGGAACTCCTACAGCTCTAGAGCATGAAGAGTTAGATACTTTAATCAACGCCTTATATAAAGAATTAGACTTAAGTACTATTAAAGAGTTTACAGTAGAGGCTGGTAGACCAGATTCTATAACTAGGGAAAAATTAGAAGTTCTTAAAAAGCATAATGTAAGCAGAATAAGTATAAATCCTCAGACTATGAACGATGAGACACTACAAAAAATAGGTAGAGATCATAGTGTAGCAGATATTGTTGATTGTTTTAATATGGCAAGAGAAATTGGATTTGATAATATAAATATGGATCTTATATTAGGCTTGGTTGATGAAGATTTAGAGATGGTTAGAAATACATTAGAAGAAATTAAAAAGCTTTCTCCAGAGAGTTTAACAGTTCATACATTAGCTGTTAAGAGAGCATCTTCATTAAAAGAAAATTTAGATAAATATGAACTTACAAGATATGAAGAAATGATAAAAATGATAGATTTATCAATGGAATATGCTAAAAATATGGGGTTAAATCCATATTATATGTATCGTCAAAAGCATATGTTAGGCAATTTAGAAAACATAGGCTATGCTAAAGAAGGATATGAGTGTATTTATAACATACAAATAATGGAAGAAAAACAAAGCAACTATGCATTAGGTGCAGGGTCTATCTCAAAATTTGTATATGTTGATGAAGATAGAATTGAAAGAGTAGAAAACGTAAAGAACGTTGAACAATATATAGATAGAGTAGATGAAATGATTGAAAGAAAGAGAAAGGAGATTTACCAAAATGTTAACTAAAGCTCCAAGAGGAACTAAGGATATAACTCCAAAAGATGCATACAAATGGAATTATGTTGAAAATAAATTTAGAGAAGTTTGTGCACTATTTGGATATGAAGAAATGAGAACTCCAGTATTTGAACATACTGAGTTATTTAAAAGAAGTGTTGGAGACACTACAGATATAGTACAAAAAGAAATGTACTCATTTACTGACAAAGGTGAAAGAGATATAACTTTAAAGCCAGAAGGAACTGCTGGTGTAGTTAGAGCATTTATAGAAAATAAATTACATGCTGATACTCAACCAACTAAGTTGTTTTATATAACACCTTGCTTTAGATATGAAAGACCACAAGCTGGGAGACAAAGACAATTCCATCAATTTGGGATAGAAGCTTTAGGTAGTGATAAGCCATCATTAGATGCTGAAGTAATAGCTTTAGCGGTACAATTTTTCAATGAAGTTGGTCTTAAAGATTTAGCAGTAAGTGTAAACTCTGTTGGATGCCCAACTTGTAGAGCTGAATATAATGCTAAGCTAAAAGAGTACCTTGATGCTAAGAGTGAAGTACTATGTGAAACTTGTTTAGAAAGAAAAGATAAAAATCCAATGAGAGTTATAGATTGTAAAAATCCTAACTGCCAAGAGAATTTAAAAGATGTACCATTTATGATAGATCACATATGTGATGATTGTAAGGATCACTTTGAAAAGTTACAAGAGTACTTAAAAGAAATGGAGATAAACTTTGTAGTTGATAAAACTATAGTTAGAGGATTAGATTACTACAAAAAAACTGCATTTGAAATAATATCTAATGATATAGGATCACAAAGTACTGTTTGTGGTGGAGGAAGATATGATGGTCTTGTTGAACAATTAGGAGGACCTAAAGGTGTTAGTGGTATAGGTTTTGCTATAGGCGCTGAAAGATTATTATTAACAATGGAAAATAATAATATAGAAATACCCAACCCTAAATCAACAGATATATTCATAGCTACTATAGGTGAAATGGCTAAAGTAAAGAGCTTTAAAATATTAAAAGAGTTAAGAACTAATCATATAAGTGCAGATGCAGATCACTTAGATAGAAGTATGAAAGCTCAATTTAAGTATTCTGATAAAATAAATGCTAAATTTACTATAGTTATTGGTGATGATGAGTTAGCTAATGATAGTGTAACTCTTAAAGATATGGCAGCATCACAACAAACTACTATAAAATTAAGTGAGATAGTAGAAGAGCTAAAAAATAGATTATAGTTATAAATTCAATTTAGATTTTATAGTTTAAGAATCTAAATAATAAATATATATAATTAAAAAATTTAAAGTTATTTTTACTTAATATAGGTAAAAATAACTTTAAATTGTGTTTAGATAGATTATAAATTATTTCTCGTTTATTGACATATTTTTGATATTAAGAAATAATAGGTGTATAATCGAATTAAAATAAAGACCTGGAGGGTAGATAATGGAAACTCTAAACGGATTAAAAAGAACTCACTATTGTGGGGACTTAAGAGAATCAAACATTGATGAAGAAGTTGTACTTATGGGATGGGTACAAAAGAAAAGAAACTTAGGTGGATTAGTATTCGTTGACTTAAGAGATAGAAGTGGATTATGTCAAATAATATTCGATACTGATGTTAATGCAGAAGCTTTTGCTAAAGCTGAAAAATTAGGATCAGAATACGTTATAGCTGTTAAAGGTAAAGTTGCAGAAAGAAGTTCTAAAAATCCTAACATGCCAACTGGTGATATAGAAATATTCGCAACTGAACTTAGATTATTAAATAAATCGGAAACACCACCAATATACATAAAAGATGATGATAATGTATCAGAAGAATTAAGATTAAAGTATAGATACTTAGATTTAAGAAAACCATCTATGCAAAAGACTTTAATGTTAAGAAGTAGAGTTGCTAACATAGTTAGAAATTACTTATCTTCAAACAATTTCTTTGAAATAGAAACACCTTTCTTAATAAAGCCAACTCCAGAAGGGGCTAGAGATTACTTAGTACCAAGTAGAGTTAACGAAGGTAAATTCTACGCATTACCACAATCACCACAATTATTTAAACAATTATTAATGGTAAGTGGTATGGATAGATACTTCCAAATAGTTAAGTGTTTTAGAGATGAAGACTTAAGAGCTGATAGACAACCAGAGTTTACTCAAATAGACTGTGAAATGTCTTTCGTTGAACAAGAAGATGTTATGACTATAATGGAAAAAATGGTTCAAACTATATTTAAAGAAACTATAAATGTAGACGTTCAATTACCACTTCCAGTTATGACATATGCTGAAGCTATGGAGAGATACGGTTCAGATAAGCCTGATACTAGATTTGGATATGAATTAACTAATATATCTGATATAGTAGCAAACTGTGGATTTGGAGTATTTGCTAATGCTACTAAAGATGGTATGAGTGTTAGAGGTATAAATGTTAAAGGACAAAGTGAGGCAATAAGCAAGAAACAATTAAGTAAAATAGAAGATCATGCTAAGACTTATAAAGCTAAAGGTCTTGCTTGGATGAGAATAGGTGAAAATAGAGAAGTTACTTCTCCTATAGCTAAATTCTTCAATGAAGAAGAGATGACAGTGATACTTGATAGAATGAATGCTGACGCTGGTGATTTATTACTATTTGTTGCTGACAAAAACTCAGTAGTATTTGATGCTTTAGGACAAGTTAGACTTGAAGTTGCAAGAAGACTTAACTTATTAGATAGCAATGTTTATAACATGTTATGGGTAACTGAATTCCCTGTATTTGAAGAAGATGAAGAAACAGGAAGAATGATAGCTAAGCATCACCCATTCACATCTCCACTAGATGAAGATATAGAAAGATTAAATGGTGATGATAAAGCATCTTTAAGAGCTAAGGCTTATGATATAGTTATAAATGGATATGAAGTAGGTGGAGGAAGTGTTAGAATATTTAACGCTGACGTTCAACAAAAAATGTTCAAAGCTTTAGGATTCTCTGAAGAAGAAGCTCAAGAGAAGTTTGGATTCTTACTTGATGCATTCAAGTACGGAACTCCTCCTCATGCTGGTATAGCATTTGGTCTTGATAGACTTGTAATGATACTTGCTGGAACTACTAACATAAAAGATGTTATAGCATTCCCTAAAAACCAAAGTGCTGTTTGCCCTATGACAAATGCTCCAGCTGTTGCTGAAGATACTCAATTAGAAGAATTAAGTATAAAAGTTGAAATAGCAGACAAAGAATAATTTTAGATTAATATAATTTGATAAAATATTTATCAAACAAAGAGTACCTACTACTATAGTAGGTATTTTTTTACTTATAAGAAAAGTGAGGGAAAATATTTTAATATTACATCTAAGAGACTAATAATATTACAAATAACAAATCTTAGAAAATATGTAAAATATGGGATGAATATAGGATATACTAGGACATATAGATAATGATAGAAGGGAAGATGTTTGATGGGTATGATAAAAAAACTCTTAGGAAGACGAAATTCTCATGATAAGAACAATAATTCTAAGTTAAATAATGCCTACAACAATGTAAATAAAAAAGCAAATATATCTAACTTAGAAAATATAGACTCGCTTATAACGTATATTGAATTAGACGAATCAAATAAAGTTTCTGAAATTATAAATCAAATGAAAAATAACGAGATACTATTATTAGTAAGTAGAATTGAAAATCAAAGTAAAGAGATTATAGAGGTTTACAATGAAAATAATGAATACATAGGAAAATGTAATAAGAATGTAACAGATATACTAGCTCCTAGGATTGATGCAGGAATAAATTACTATGGAGAAATTTTAGAAATAACCAAAACATCAAATTCACAAAACGACTTGCAAGCTAGAATAATTAAAGGAATACCGAAGCCATCACAAAAGAAAAAAATTAAACTAGATTCATTATTTGCATCTTTATCAGATGAATTTATAACTGAGGTCATTGATGTTACATTTGACGATAGGCAAAAACTAATTTCTAATATGAAAAAAGGTGATGTAATTACATTGATAAAAGAACCTCATGATAAACATACATATGATACTATTGGAGTTTATGATAAAGATAATAATAAATTAGGATACATTGAAGACGAATTATCAAAAAAATTAATTATAGAAATAGATAAGGGTAATGTTTATACTAGTCAAGTGACAGAGATGCTAGGTGGAGGAATTGTAAGTTTTGGTCTAAAAATAAATATAAATAAGGTTGATATAAAGTTAAGTAATCAAGTATACACAAAAGAAGTTGAAATAGAAATTTTAAATTATATTGAAAAAACATCTGATGCTAAAATAGCTAAAGATTTAATTTATATGGTAGGTAGAAGACCTATAATGTTAACCTCAGATAATGAGTGGAGTATGATTATGACTTTAGTAGCTATTAGTGAAGTATTTAAAGAAAACTTTAAGAATTACATCCATTATCCGAATGGAAACTTATTAGTGGATATAAATGTATTTGATTCATATGCTAAAAACAAGAAAAGGGAAATTTTTAGCTTTTATGAAATATATAATAACCTAATACAAAATATTTATAGATTTGAATATGGTGAAGAAGATATTATAGATAGTACTAGAGAAGTAAATATGTTTAAACTTAAATCAGATTTAAGGCCATTATCTCCTATATCTTATTCAGACTTAGAAAAAATAACTTTAGAAATGATTGAAAATATATTTACTACAGATGGTAGTTATAAAGAATTTATAAACAATATAAATAAACGAATTATAAACATAAAAGAAATAATATTAAATATCAGTGAAGAAGAAATAAAAAGAGTAAATCAGAGATGGATTGAGGAATTAAAACAGAGAAGATTATTCTTAAAAGATATAGAATGGATAGGAACAATTAGAGGTATTGAATGTTGCAGAGAAGTACGTTTAGATTATGATAGCTTTCCGAGTCTTTTATATAATGAATCCTTGTATAATAAATCTCATTATGTATGTCCCAGATGTGAAAAAATGGTTTTATATCAACTTAAAGTATCTGCTGTCTATACCGTTTATAAAAATGTTGAAAAATTATTAGTTCACAATATATTTACTTGTCCAGATTGCCGAACTTTCTATGCTTCAGCAAAAACTAAGAATGAATCTGATGAGCATTGGACAGAAACAAATCTTTCTGAATTTGCATTAAAGAGTGATACATACTCTAAAGAAGAATATAATGATTTAATTTCTTATAGTGAAAAAATATACTTTGAAGAAGAGAAGTAATAGCATGATTATATAATAAAAACGCGTAGATAAAAACTACACGTTTTTATTGTTCTATAATTATAATACAAAATACTTATTACATTTTAATAAAGTTAATTTTTATTATTATATTCGTTTAGTAATATTTCTTCTCCCATTTCAACTAGTTTTCTAGTAGTTGTACCGCCTACTTCTTCACCAGCAAGTACATTTTTAGCTGCACCTTCTAATGTTCCTTGAGGTGCATTACTTTCTATTTTATTAGTTTCTGAATTATAGTTATATCCTAATTCATAAGCTATTTCCATTTTCATATTATTTAAAGCTTGTTTTGCATTAATTTTAGATTGATTATCCATATAAATATCTCCTTTTAATATAATAAATTTTTAAAATACTTATTAAATAAATACTAATGTAACTGAATTAATATTTTAAAGCTTATATTTTTAGAATGAACAAAATTTAATATATTTATAACAAGATTAAATAAAATTATAACTATTATGTAAGGTTTTTTAAAAATAAGTTATAATATTAATATCAGATAAATATGAGGTGAAACTATGGAAGAAAAGCATTTATCAGAAAAAAATGATAAAGAAGCTCTTATGAAAAGGCTTAAGAGAATAGAAGGTCAAGTTAAAGGAATTCAAAAAATGGTGGATGAAGAGAGATACTGTGTAGATATATTGATCCAAATATCTGCAATAAGATCTGCTATTAATAAAGTTGGAACTATTATTTTAGAAAATCATATAAAAGGATGTGTTTCTGAAAGTTTAAAAAATGGAGATGTAGAAGGTACAGAAAATATGATAGATGAGCTTATGAGCACTATAAATAAATTTACTAAGTAAAGTATAAAAATTTTAAAAATTAAATTGCATTATATATTAATTAAAATAATTAATATTATAATTAATATATAAATAAACTTAGTCTATTTACAAAAAATATATGAAGATACAAGTAAATAAAAAATGGGGGGATTTTTTTGGAACAACAAGGATATATTGTAGATATTGTGGACAAGAAAACAGCTAAATTAAAAATGCAAAGACATTCCGCTTGCGCGTCTTGCGGTAAATGTGCTACAACTTCAGAAAAAAAAGATATTATAGTTGAAGTAGATAATACTATAGGAGCACAAGTTGGGGATAGGGTTAAAGTTAATATGGAAACTGTTAATGTATTAAAAGCAGCTGCTATTGTATATATATTGCCACTAATATTTTTATTAGCTGGAACTATAGCCACATATTTTCTATTAGACTCAATTTCATTTAATGGTAATGTAGAATTGCTTAGTGGAATAATTGGGTTAAGTTTAATGTTATTAGCTTTTGTAATTTTAAAGAAAAATGATAAAAAATTTAGAGATAGTAGAGAATATATACCTATTGTAACAGAAGTAGTACTAAAATGTGGATCAGAGATTAAGTTATAATATAATGATTGAAAAATATTAATTGCTAATTTGCAATAAAAAATAGCCTACTCTAATATAATTGTATAGAGATGGCTATTTTTTATGAAATAATATTTTTTACAGTAATTTTAATTAGAATTTGTTTGCATAATAAATTCTAATTTTTCAACTATTGTAATCATTCACTGTGCATTTAATTTTTTCTTTATTTTAAAAATACTAATAGTTCTAGCTAATGAAGTTATGACTAAAACTCCTAATGCTATCGCACCTCCAACAAATAATACATCCGCACCAGTAGATATTGCCATATCATAATTTTTTTGGACTAGATATAACATTGTATTGTACATACCAAGACCTGGAACTAATGGTATAATACCTGGAATTACAAATAGTATTGCTGGATGTTTCAATTTTCTCGCTAAGATCTCACTAAATAAAGAAACAACCAATGCAGCAATGAAGTTTGAAAGTATTGAGTTTGATGTAGTTGTCATTAGATAGAAATAGATTGCCCATCCAACACCACCAGTAACTCCTGCTGGAATTAGTGATGCTACTGGGGCATTAAAAAATACTGAAAATCCAACTGTAGATAAAGCAGCATAAATAAAATGCATATAAACTGGCATATCTGTCATTAGAATACACCTCCAACTCTAAGCCAAATATCTAATATAAGTCCGACACCACAAGCAATTGATATTGCTGTCATACCAGCATCAAAAGCTCGAGCGACACCAGACATTAAATCCCCTGATATTAAATCACGAATACCTTTTATAAATGATACTCCGGGTAACAATGGCATAATAGATCCTACTATTAACATTCGAGGAGTATCTAATATGCCTAGTTGAGTAAGAATTACACCTGCTGATGCTATTAATAATGATGCTACTAAACTTGAAAATGCAGGTATCGAACTTATTTTCATTATTTTCTTATAAGTAATAACTGCAAGTATGGATGTTATAGATGTAAATATAAAATTAACTATGTTATTACCACCTAATAAGCAGGCAAAGAATGCTGATGCTAGCCCAGTACATAAATATACTAGATTAGGAGGATAAGAACTAACATCTCCCAAGTCTTTTAATTGCTTTATAGCATCATTGATTGAAATATCAGTATTAGTTACAAACTCTCTTGAAAAATTGTTTAATAATGATATTTTATTTAAGTTTATCGATCTACTTTTTATGGTTTTCATAAAAGAAAGCCCATCAAATCTCTCATCAGAAATAATTATTACAGTCGGAGAAGTAAAAACATTTATATGTTTAAAACCTCTTGACCTACAAACTCTCAAAACGCTATCCTCAACACGATAAGTTTCTGCACCATTAGAAAGCATAAGCTCTCCCAGGAATAATGCTAATCGAAGTACATCTTTTTTGTATTCTTGATTATACTCGTTACTCATCCAAAATACCTCCAAATAAAAATTAATATAACGATTATATCAAATTTTGCATTATATGTTATCAATAAATTAAATTATTTTTGATTATTAATAAAGATTAACATAAGGCTGTATTTTACAGAGTTTAAAATTACAAAAAATATTAATTTTACTTTATTCAAAACAATTAAAAATATATGCATTAAACTATACAAAATTTGAATATATATATGTTGATATATTTATAAATTAAATACAATTCTAAAATTAGCCACCTCATAAAGATATTCTAAATTAATAAATATATTCCCCTTTAATACTTTGAAAAATTATAAAATTTAATTTATATAAAAAAATAAGTTTTAAAGGGATTTTTTTAGGAATAAATTATATAAAGAATTATTATTTTATAATTTATTTTTCCTAAATTATAAACTTTTATTATAGGAGGATTTAGTATGTTTGAAAATTTAAAAAAAGTAGATCCAGAAATTTATGAGAGTATGAAAAAAGAATTAGTAAGACAGCAAAGAAATATAGAGCTTATAGCTTCAGAAAATATAGTATCAGTACCTGTTATGGAAACAATGGGAAGTCATTTGACTAACAAATACGCTGAAGGTTATCCTCAAAAAAGGTATTATGGTGGATGCCTACATATAGATGAAATTGAATCTATCGCTATAGAAAGATTGAAAAAAATATTTAATGCAGAGCATGCCAATGTCCAACCACATTCAGGAGCTAATGCAAATATAGGGGTATACTTTGCAATTCTTAAACCAGGAGATACTGTACTTGGTATGAATTTGTCACAGGGAGGTCATTTAACTCATGGTTCACCTGCAAATATATCAGGAAAGTATTTTAATTTTAACGAATATGGCATATGCCAAGAAAATGGACTTATAGACTATGAAGAAGTAAGAAAAGTGGCACATGAATTTAAACCAAAGTTAATAGTAGCAGGAGCAAGTGCTTATCCTAGAGAAATAGATTTTAAAAAGTTTAGAAAAATAGCTGATGAGGTAGGGGCTATGCTTATGGTAGATATGGCACATATAGCAGGTTTAGTAGCTGCAGGTCTTCATCAAAATCCATGTGAAGTGGCAGATTTTGTTACAAGTACAACTCATAAAACGTTAAGAGGTCCTCGTGGAGGTATTATACTTTGTAAAGAAAAATATGCTTCGGCTATAGACAAGGCAATATTCCCAGGAATACAAGGTGGGCCGCTTGAACATATAATTGCTTCTAAAGCTGTTTGTTTTAAGGAAGCATTAAGCGATGAATTTAAAGAATATCAAAAGCAAGTAATTAAAAATTGTAAGGTTTTAGCTGAAGAACTTACAAAGAGAGGCTTTAAATTATTGAGTGGAGGTAGTGATAATCATTTAATATTATTAGATTTAACAAATAAAAATGTAACAGGAAAAGAAGCTGAATATAGATTAGATGAAGTGTATATAACAGTAAATAAAAACTCTATACCGAATGATCCAAATGGGTATATGGTAACAAGTGGCGTTAGAATAGGGACACCAGCAGTTACAACTAGAGGAATGAAGGAAGAAGATATGATTATTATAGCTGAAGCTATAGATTTATGTTTAACTTATGATAATGAAGAAAAAGCAAAAGAATTAGTAATAGGTCTAACTAATAAATATCCATTGTATGAAGAATATAATTTAATGGAATAAAAGATAAATTAAAAAATTAATCCTAAAATCAAATAAATTTACACAAAAAAGGTGGATATAATTATATATTCATCTTTTTTCAACTTTAAAAATGTTTACTAAAGCATAGACAATGAATAAATTAAGTTTGTTTACGAACAAATTTAAAAAGTTAAGTAGATGACATAGACACGGTAACTGGAACAAGTTTCTTTAAAGCGCATATAATGATTGTATCAGAACTTAAGGGGGGATAAAGTTGGCATTAACAGGAGCTCACTACATCTATATTTTATTCATGATCATTATATTGGTAACTATGATAATGAGAAAAGAAAGTGTAATACCGTGTATAATAGGAACATTTTTATTAGGTTTGTTTTACAAAAAAAGTATGGTAGGTGCATTAACAGGAGTATTTACATCCTTTGTAGTAGCATTAGAAGAGTTAGGTCCAGTTCTTTTAATAATAGGTATTATGGTTGCACTATCAAAATCATTGGAAGAAAATAATGCGATTGATTTTATGGTAAAACCATTCTCTAAGTCTATAAAAAGCTCTACAACCGCATTTTTTGTTGCTGGACTTGTAATGTTTTTCATGTCTTGGTTCTTTTGGCCATCTCCAGCATCTGCATTAGTAGGAGCTGTATTTTTACCAATAGCTTTGAGATCGGGGCTACCTGCAATGGGATTAGCTGTGGCTATGAACTTGTTTGGACATGGATTAGCTTTATCTACAGATTTTATTATTCAAGGTGCGCCTAGTATAACTGCTGGAGCTGCGGGTGTGCCTGTAGAAGCAGTTATAAAAGAAGGTATGATTTTATATTGGATAATGGCGATTGTAACAATATCAGTTGCTTTTTATATGTTGAGAAGAGATTTAAAAAATGGTGTATTTGATCAAGAATTGGCAACAACTAAGGATTTTGAAGTTAAAGAAATAGGCCCTAAAGCAAAAATATCAGTAGTTTTAGTTGCAATAGGATTTATATTAGATATAGTAGCAATGTATAAATTTAATTTAAAAGGTGGCGATGCATCTGCATTGTTAGGAGGGACTGCAGGTGTACTATTAATTATAATAAATACCATGAATAATCCTAAAACAACATTGGATAAAGTTGCAGAACATATAATTGAAGGTTTTACATTTGCAATAAAAGTATTTGCAGTAATTATTCCAATAGCGGCATTTTTTTATTTAGGGGATGCTCCTATAGTAAAGGTATTTGGAGATGTATTACCGCAAGGATCACAAGGTCTATTATCAGACATAGGAGTTGCTTTATCTCAAGCAGTACCATTTAATAAAGTTGCAGCGGCTGGAATTGAAACTATTGTTGGAGGAATAACTGGATTAGATGGATCTGGATTTTCTGGAATGTCTCTAGCTGGGTCGTTAGCAGCAGTATTTGGGAATGCTATAAATATTAATGTAGGTGCACTTACAGCATTAGGTCAGATATCTGCTATATGGGTAGGCGGAGGATGTATAGTACCATGGTCACTTATTGCAGTAGCAGCTATCTGTGGAGTTAGCCCGGTAGAGTTAGGTAAAAGAAACTTTATACCTGTAATGATAGGTCTTGTAGTAACAACTATAGTTGCTATATTTATTCTATGATTTAATTAACAATCATATTATAACTTAATTAAATTAAGACTAGATATAAAAATACAGGAAATTAAAATATTCCTGTATTTTTTTTTGAAAATGGGGAAATATATGATTAAGAAAATAAAATATAAAAAACTTTGTTAAAAAGTATTGACCATGTTAATTATAGGTGATATAGTATTACTTGTCCTTAAGAAAAGAGGATGGCAAAAAAGAACTTTGAAAATTAAACAGTAGGTTAATTTATAGAAATAAACATAATTCTTTATAGAATTAAACACAAACCAAGCCAGATATTCAGATAATGATTAGCTGAGCAATGGACAACTTTTATTTGAGAGTTTGATCCTGGCTCAGGATGAACGCTGGCGGCGTGCCTAACACATGCAAGTCGAGCGATCTTCTTCGGAAGAGAGCGGCGGACGGGTGAGTAACGCGTGGGTAACCTGCCCTGTACACACGGATAACATACCGAAAGGTATGCTAATACGGGATAACATACTTTTATCGCATGGTAGAAGTATCAAAGCTCCGGCGGTACAGGATGGACCCGCGTCTGATTAGCTAGTTGGTAAGGTAACGGCTTACCAAGGCGACGATCAGTAGCCGACCTGAGAGGGTGATCGGCCACATTGGAACTGAGACACGGTCCAAACTCCTACGGGAGGCAGCAGTGGGGAATATTGCACAATGGGCGAAAGCCTGATGCAGCAACGCCGCGTGAGCGATGAAGGCCTTCGGGTCGTAAAGCTCTGTCCTCAAGGAAGATAATGACGGTACTTGAGGAGGAAGCCCCGGCTAACTACGTGCCAGCAGCCGCGGTAATACGTAGGGGGCTAGCGTTATCCGGAATTACTGGGCGTAAAGGGTGCGTAGGTGGTTTCTTAAGTCAGAAGTGAAAGGCTACGGCTCAACCGTAGTAAGCTTTTGAAACTAAGAGACTTGAGTGCAGGAGAGGAGAGTAGAATTCCTAGTGTAGCGGTGAAATGCGTAGATATTAGGAGGAATACCAGTTGCGAAGGCGGCTCTCTGGACTGTAACTGACACTGAGGCACGAAAGCGTGGGGAGCAAACAGGATTAGATACCCTGGTAGTCCACGCCGTAAACGATGAGTACTAGCTGTCGGGGGTTACCCCCCTCGGTGGCGCAGCTAACGCATTAAGTACTCCGCCTGGGAAGTACGCTCGCAAGAGTGAAACTCAAAGGAATTGACGGGGACCCGCACAAGTAGCGGAGCATGTGGTTTAATTCGAAGCAACGCGAAGAACCTTACCTAAGCTTGACATCCTTTTGACCTCTCCCTAATCGGAGATTTCCCTTCGGGGACAGAAGTGACAGGTGGTGCATGGTTGTCGTCAGCTCGTGTCGTGAGATGTTGGGTTAAGTCCCGCAACGAGCGCAACCCTTGCCTTTAGTTGCCAGCATTAAGTTGGGCACTCTAGAGGGACTGCCAGGGATAACCTGGAGGAAGGTGGGGATGACGTCAAATCATCATGCCCCTTATGCTTAGGGCTACACACGTGCTACAATGGGTGGTACAGAGGGCGGCCAAGTCGTGAGGCGGAGCTAATCCCTTAAAGCCATTCTCAGTTCGGATTGTAGGCTGAAACTCGCCTACATGAAGCTGGAGTTACTAGTAATCGCAGATCAGAATGCTGCGGTGAATGCGTTCCCGGGTCTTGTACACACCGCCCGTCACACCACGGGAGTTGGAGGCGCCCGAAGCCGGATAGCTAACCTTTTGGAAGCGTCCGTCGAAGGTGAAGCCAATAACTGGGGTGAAGTCGTAACAAGGTAGCCGTATCGGAAGGTGCGGCTGGATCACCTCCTTTCTAAGGAGAATTACCTACTGTTTAATTTTGAGAGTTTTTATAAAACTCTATAATATGGGGGTGTAGCTCAGCTGGGAGAGCACTTGCCTTGCACGCAAGGGGTCAGGAGTTCGATCCTCCTCATCTCCACCACTAGTACTTTGAAAACTGTATAACATTTAGTGATATGACATCATTTTATATATGAAGAAGATAACTTCTAAAAATATCATCGACAAGAAAAGTCTTTAAAATTACAAACTTTAATAACTGGTCAAGTTATTAAGGGTGCAGGGCGGATGCCTTGGCACTAGGAGCCGATGAAGGACGCGATAAGCTGCGATAAGCTTCGGGGAGTTGCACGTAAACTTTGATCCGAAGATTTCCGAATGAGGAAACTCACTTAGAGTAATGTCTAAGTATTGTTAAGTGAATACATAGCTTAATGAGGGGAACCCGGGGAACTGAAACATCTAAGTACCTGGAGGAAAAGAAAGAAATTCGATTCCGTAAGTAGCGGCGAGCGAACGCGGATAAGGCCAAACCAATGAAGTTTTCTTCATTGGGGTTGCGGACATGCAACATGGATGCACTATCGTAAATGAAGAGAGTTGGAAAGCTCCGCCATAGAAGGTAATAGCCCTGTAATTGAAACGAGAAAGCTACTAGCATGATCCAGAGTACCACGGGACACGTGAAACCCTGTGGGAAGCAGGAGGGACCATCCTCCAAGCCTAAATACTACCTAGTGACCGATAGCGCATAGTACCGTGAGGGAAAGGTGAAAAGAACCCCGGGAGGGGAGTGAAATAGAACCTGAAACCCTGCACTTACAAGCTGTGGGAGCACATTTCTTGTGTGACCGCGTACTTTTTGTAGAACGGGCCAACGAGTTACGTTAAGTAGCAAGGTTAAGCACTTCAGGTGTGGAGCCGTAGCGAAAGCGAGTCTTAAATGGGCGACCTAAGTTACTTGACGTAGACCCGAAACCGGGCGACCTATCCATGAGCAGGTTGAAGCGAAAGTAAAATTTCGTGGAGGACCGAACCCACGAGCGTTGAAAAGCTCGGGGATGACTTGTGGATAGCGGTGAAATTCCAATCGAGCCCGGAGATAGCTGGTTCTCCCCGAAATAGCTTTAGGGCTAGCCTCAAGCGTAGAGAAACGGAGGTAGAGCACTGAATGTCCTAGGGGGTATTGCACTTACCGAAGACTATCAAACTCCGAATGCCGTTTTCTTTTACTTGGGAGTCAGACTGTGGGTGATAAGATTCATAGTCAAGAGGGCAACAGCCCAGATCGTCAGCTAAGGTCCCTAAATGTACGTTAAGTGGTAAAGGATGTGGGATTGCACAGACAACCAGGATGTTGGCTTAGAAGCAGCCACTCATTTAAAGAGTGCGTAATAGCTCACTGGTCGAGTGATCCTGCGCCGAAAATTTCCGGGGCTAAAACGTACTACCGAAGCTACGGCATCATTATGATGGGTAGGGGAGCTTCGTATGCAGGCTGAAGCATGACCGTAAGGACATGTGGACAGTATACGAGTGAGAATGTTGGCATGAGTAGCGAGACGTGGGTGAGAATCCCACGGGCCGTAAACCCAAGGTTTCCAGGGGAAGGTTCGTCCGCCCTGGGTTAGTCGGGACCTAAGCCGAGGCCGAAAGGCGTAGGTGATGGACAACAGGTTGATATTCCTGTACCGCCAATAAGCGTTTGAGAAATGGGATGACACAGTAGGATAAGCTAACCACACTGTTGGTTATGTGTGGCTAAGTACTGAGGCAGTCTAGATAGGCAAATCCGTCTAGATAATGCTGGGGTACGATGGGGAGCGAAATTTAGTAGCGAAGTAGCTGATTTCACACTGTCGAGAAAAGTCTCTATCGAGTTTAAAGGCGCCCGTACCGTAAACCGACACAGGTGGGTGAGGAGAGTATCCTAAGGCCAGCGAGAGAACTATTGTTAAGGAACTCGGCAAAATGACCCCGTAACTTAGGGAGAAGGGGTGCCATCCTTTGGATGGCCGCAGAGAATAGGCCCAAGCGACTGTTTACCAAAAACACAGGTTTCTGCTAAGTCGCAAGACGATGTATAGGAGCTGACGCCTGCCCGGTGCTGGAAGGTTAAGGGGATCTGTCAGGAGCAATCCGAAGCAGTGAACTTAAGCCCCAGTAAACGGCGGCCGTAACTATAACGGTCCTAAGGTAGCGAAATTCCTTGTCGGGTAAGTTCCGACCCGCACGAAAGGCGTAACGATTTGGGCACTGTCTCAACAATAGACTCGGTGAAATTGTAATCCCGGTGAAGATGCCGGGTACCTGCGACAGGACGGAAAGACCCCATGGAGCTTTACTGTAGCTTGACGTTGGGTCTTGGTACTACATGTACAGGATAGGTGGGAGACTATGAAGCATGAACGCCAGTTTGTGTGGAGTCATCCTTGGGATACCACCCTTGTAGTACTGGGATCCTAACCATAGGCCTTGAATCAGGTCTTGGGACACCGTCAGGTGGGCAGTTTGACTGGGGCGGTCGCCTCCTAAAAAGTAACGGAGGCGCTCAAAGGTTTCCTCAGCACGGTCGGAAATCGTGCGAAGAGTGCAAAGGCAAAAGGAAGCTTGATTGCAAGACATACAGGTCGAGCAAGGACGAAAGTCGGACTTAGTGATCCGGTGGTACCGCATGGAAGGGCCATCGCTCAACGGATAAAAGCTACCCTGGGGATAACAGGCTTATCTCCCCCAAGAGTCCACATCGACGGGGAGGTTTGGCACCTCGATGTCGGCTCATCACATCCTGGGGCTGTAGTAGGTCCCAAGGGTTGGGCTGTTCGCCCATTAAAGTGGTACGCGAGCTGGGTTCAGAACGTCGTGAGACAGTTCGGTCCCTATCCGTCGCAGGCGTAGGAAATTTGAGGAGACCTGTCCTTAGTACGAGAGGACCGGGATGGACGTACCTCTGGTGTACCAGTTGTTCTGCCAAGGGCATGGCTGGGTAGCTATGTACGGAATGGATAAGCGCTGAAAGCATCTAAGCGCGAAGCCAACTTCAAGATAAGATTTCCCACCGTAAGGGTAAGACCCCAGGAAGACTACCTGGTTGATAGGTCGAAGGTGTAAGTGCAGTAATGTATTTAGCTTATCGATACTAATAGGTCGAGGACTTGACCAATAAATGTTTGAGCAACGGATATGACTGAAGCGAGAGCGAAGGAATATCGTTGGCGACATGAATAAAATGAATTTTCATCTCTAAATGATATACAGTTTTGAGGGTATTAAATCGAAAATATTGTAAGCATACTATTTTATATAGTATGCTTATTTTTATGTGTAAACTTATATAGACCTTATATCTTAATCAATAAATGAAGTTGTTGAAGGAAGGAATAGTAGCCCCAATTTTCATATAATTATATTTTAGTGCACTAATAAAGCCTTTTAGTCCATAAATATTGATTTTATATGTAGAATAAGGTAAAAACAAGTAGTACTACTAAAGTATAATATTACTAAATATTTAAATGGGGGAATACATATGAATAAAAAAGCCATACAAAAATTAGCGAGCATGGCAACTTGTGCAATTATTTTTATTTCTTTAGGAAACACATCTTACGCATGGGATGGAAAAGCTGATGGAACAGGAACTCATGCTTTAATTGCTGAACAAGCATTAAA